>NZ_JBXAWH010000006.1:0-324387 GCF_057291635.1 Pseudomonas sp. 1L-C-7-B-C1
TGGATGGGTCCCAACTGTGGGATCGCGTTCACTTGTAGGACCGGCTTTAGCCGGGAAGGCGTCGGTGGTCACGCCGCAGATTTGATGGTGAGCAACAGGGCCTCTTCCCGGCTGAAGCCGGTCCTACGAACATCGCGTGCATCCAACGGGACTGGATGGGTCCCAACTGTGGGATCGCGTTCACTTGTAGGACCGGCTTTAGCCGGGAAGGCGTCGGTGGTCACGCCGCAGATTTGATGGTGAGCAAATGGGCCTCTGCCCTGCTGAAGCCGGTCCTACGAACATCGCGTGCATCCAAAGGGACTGACTGGGTCCCAACTGGTGGGGCCGGTCTTAGCCGGGAATGTTTTTACTGCGGCGTTGGTTCGTTGAGCTGTTCGAGCATCCATTCCACAAACACGCGAATTTTCGGCACTTCGGCCGCGTGCTCCGGGTAGGCGAGGTAATAGGCGTCCTGACTCGGCAATGCGTGGGGCCAGGGGATGATCAGTTTGCCGTCCGCCAGCTCTTCTTCCACCAGAAACCGGGGCAACAGCGCGACGCCGCAACCCACTTGCGCCGCACGAATACACATATAGATCGTCTCGAAGCGGGGGCCGTGATAGCTGTGTTCGGTCTGGTAGCCCTGACTTTCGAACCAGTCATGCCAGGCCTGGGGACGATGCGCGTTTTGCAGCAGGACCAGATCGGTCAGTTGCGTAGGGTCGGTGAAGGGCTCTTTTGGCACGCTGCCGGGTGCGCATACCGGCACTAGCTCTTCACTGAACAGCTTCACACTTTCGGCACCGGGCCGGGCGCCACCGCCGAAATAGAACGACAGGTCGCAACGGCTCTGGGCCAGGTCATCGCTTTCCTGTTCGTTGACCAAATCCAGATGAATATGCGGATGGCGCAACCGCCAGCCTTTGAGTCGCGGTACCAGCCAGCGGGCGCCGAAGGTCGAAGGCGTCGACACGCGCAGGACTTCGGTTTCGCCGCCGTAGGAACGCAGGAAGTGCGTCGACATTTCCATCTGCGTGAGCACTTTGCGCACCTCGCCCAAGTACAGCGCGCCCGCTGGCGTCAGTTGCAGGCGCCGACGAACCCTGCGGAACAACAGGTGCTGCACCAATTCTTCCAGCTGGGCGACCTGCTTGCTGACGGCGCTCTGGGTGAGGTTCAGTTCCTCGGCCGCGCGGGTGAAACTCAGGTGACGGGTCACCGCTTCAAAACATTGCAGCGCGGTGACCGACGGGAGATGGCGTTTGCTCAGCATAATCGGCTCGTTCAGCATCAGCATGAAAAAACGGAATGATATCTCGCTTAATCGTCGTTTGTTGCAGTGTCGCAGGCCAGCTATTACTAGAGGCTGACGAAATAACCAGTATTTGGCATTCCGCTTTCGCGCTTACGATCAGTTTCAGGAGAAACCATGCTCAACGACCTGCTTACCCGACTCGGTGTCGATGCCGCGCTTTATCAACAGGGCGACAAGCCTGTTCACACGCCGATCGATGGCAGCCAGGTTGCGTCGGTGGATTGGGAAAGCGCCGCCGAAGTCGAGCAGCGCATTACTCGCGCCGACCACGCATTCGAGGCATGGCGTAAAGTGCCTGCGCCCCGTCGCGGCGAGCTGATCCGCCTGTTTGGCGAAGCCCTGCGCAAGCACAAGGCCGATCTCGGTGAGCTGGTGTCGTGGGAAGCCGGCAAGATCACTCAGGAAGGGCTGGGTGAAGTGCAGGAAATGATCGACATCTGCGACTTCGCCGTCGGCCTGTCGCGGCAGATGTATGGCCTGACCATCGCGTCCGAGCGCCCGGGCCACCACATGCGTGAAACCTGGCATCCGCTGGGCGTCGTCGGCGTCATCAGCGCGTTCAACTTCCCGGTCGCGGTCTGGTCGTGGAACACCGCGTTGGCGCTGGTCTGCGGTAACTCGGTGATCTGGAAACCGTCGGAAAAGACCCCGCTGACGGCGCTGGCCTGCCAGGCATTGTTCGATAAAGTCTCCGCTGAATTTTCCGACGCGCCTCAGTACCTCACCCAATGCATCGTCGGCGGCCGCGAAGCCGGCGAGGCGTTGGTCGAGGACGCCCGCGTCGCGTTGATCAGCGCCACGGGCAGTACGCGCATGGGTCGCGAAGTGGCGCCAAAACTCGCTGCACGCTTCGCCCGCAGCATTCTGGAGCTGGGCGGCAACAACGCGATGATTCTGACCCCAAGTGCCGATCTGGATTTGGCCGTGCGCGCGGTGCTGTTTAGTGCCGTCGGCACGGCCGGTCAGCGTTGCACCACCCTGCGCCGTTTGATCGCGCATTCGTCGGTGAAGGCCGAGTTCGTCGAGCGCCTGAAAGCGGCCTACGCCAAAGTGCGCATCGGGCATCCGCTGGAAGGCAATCTGGTCGGTCCGCTGATCGACAAGCAAAGCTACGAAAACATGCAGGAAGCGCTGGAGCAGGCGCTGAGCGAAGGCGGCAAGGTGTTTGGTGGCAAGCGCCAGCTGCAGGAGAAATTCCCGAACGCTTATTACGTTTCGCCGGCCATCGTCGAGATGCCGGAGCAGAGCGATGTGGTGCGCAGCGAAACCTTCGCGCCGATTCTGTACGTGGTGGGCTACGAGGAATTCAGCGAGGCGGTGCGCCTGAATAACGATGTGCCCCAGGGTTTGTCGTCCTGCATCTTTACCACCGACGTGCGCGAGGCCGAGCAGTTCATTTCGGCGTTGGGCAGCGATTGCGGCATTGCCAACGTCAATATTGGCCCGAGTGGTGCAGAGATTGGTGGTGCGTTCGGTGGCGAGAAAGAAACCGGCGGTGGCCGCGAATCCGGCTCGGACTCGTGGAAAGGCTACATGCGTCGCCAGACTGCCACCGTGAACTACTCTCGCGAACTGCCGCTGGCGCAAGGGATTACGTTTGATTGATGCCATCTGGTCGAGCGCGTTCTGACAGATGATCGTGCCCACGCTCTGCGTGGGTACGCATCCCAGGCGCTCTGCGCCCGGTTTCTGTGACGCGGAGCGTCATCGGCTGCATTACCACGCGGAGCGTGGGAACGATCAGGTCTGGCTGTCTCTTTCCGAGGTTTTGCGATGCCGTTACGCGAAGAATGTCTGTGGGAAACGCTGACGCCGCAAAGGCCGGAAGCGCCTGCGTTGAGCGGGGAAGTGACGGTCGATGTGTGCGTCATCGGCGCAGGCATCACGGGTTTGTCGGCGGCCATTCATCTGCTTGAACAGGGCAAGACGGTCGCGGTTGTTGAAGCCCATCGCACCGGGCAGGGCGGGTCGGGACGGAACGTAGGACTGGTCAACGCGGGCCTGTGGATTCCGCCTGACGAAATCGAAGTCGGCTTCGGCGAAAAAGTCGGCAGCCAGCTCAACACCATGCTCGGAAATGCGCCGTCACTGGTGTTCAGCCTGATCGAAAAATACGCCATCGACTGCCAGGCGACGCGTAAAGGCACACTGCACATGGCCCACAACGCCAAGGGCGAGCAGGACCTGCGCAGCCGTGAAGAACAATGGAAACGTCGCGGCGCGCCTGTGGAATTGCTCACCGGCAAAGCCTGCCAGGAAGCGACCGGCACCACCGAGATTACCTCCGCTTTACTCGATCACCGCGCGGGCACCATCAACCCGATGGCCTACACCAGCGGGCTGGCGGCGGCCGTCACGCAATTGGGTGGCCAGCGTTTCGATCACTCGCCGGTCAAACGCCTTGAGCGACAAGGTGCGCGCTGGTGCGTGGTCACCGAAAACGGCGCGGTGCTTGCCGAGCAAGTCGTCATCGCCTCCAACGCCTACACCGAGGGCGAGTGGACCGAGCTTCGGCGTAACTTCTTCCCCGGCTACTACTATCAAGTGGCCTCGGCGCCCCTGGCCGAAGACGCTGCCCGGCAGATTTTGCCGGGCGGGCAGGGCTCCTGGGACACGCGGCAAGTGCTCAGCAGCATTCGTCGCGATGCCGATGGCCGTCTGTTGCTGGGCAGTCTGGGCAATGGCAATCAGAAGCCCGGCTGGTTTCTCAAGGCGTGGGCCGATCGGGTGCAGCAGCATTATTTCCCGTACCTCAAACCGGTTGAGTGGGAATGCACGTGGACCGGCTGCATCGCGTTCACGCCCGATCACCTCCTGCGTATGTTCGAGCCTGCACCAGGACTGGTCGCTGTCACCGGTTACAACGGCCGGGGCAATACCACAGGGACAGTCGTCGGCAAAGCTTTCGCCGATTATCTGTGCAGCGGCAACGCCAGTGTCCTACCCATCCCCTTTGCGCGAATGCAGCCGCTAGCGGCCGTCGGACTGCGCAGCTCTTTGTACGAGGCTGGCTTCTCGCTATACCATGCGGGCCAATGCCTCAGAATCGTGATCTGAGAAGAATTCTCTCTCCAAAACAACGCTTTCTCCTACATCCACTACCCTCAAATGGTGCGGCCCGTAGCGGAACCGCACCGACGGTGTGCAGTTCGGTGACGCGTGTTGTTACAACAGGGTTGTACAGGTGCGGATGAAGCGGTTGCGCGCCCGTGTCGCCAGGGTTGCTCTTTTAAAGTCGTGAGGTTGCACCTTGCGCGGTTTAGACGGTTGCACGCCTTATGAAAAAGGGCAGAAATCAGTCGGATAGCAACAAAACGACCAGTTTCTCAAGAATAAAAAACCGATGGCACGCCACTTGCTCGCAGCAGCTCTGTGGTCGCAGTGCTAATTAAAAAACCCAGGAGCACCAACTCATGTCGCAGACGTTCTACAGAAAAGGCTTTCTCGCACTCGCAGTGGCTACTGCCATGGGTGCGGCTTCATTTGCGCAGGCAGCCGACATCAAGATCGGCGTTGCAGGTCCGATGACGGGCGCCAACGCCTCGTTTGGCGAGCAATACATGAAGGGCGCTCAAGCAGCTGCCGATGCCATCAACGCTGCGGGCGGCGTCAACGGCGATAAGATCGTCCTGACCGCCTACGACGATGCGTGCGAACCGAAACAGGCCGTTGCCGTTGCCAACAAGGCCGCGTCCGACAAAGTTGCCGGCGTTGTCGGTCACTTCTGCTCCTCCTCGACCATTCCTGCGTCGGAAGTCTATGACGAAGCCGGCATCATCGCGATCACCCCTGGCTCCACCAACCCGACCGTGACCGAGCGCGGCCTGAGCGCCATGTTCCGTATGTGCGGCCGTGACGATCAGCAAGGCATCGTGGCCGGCGACTACATCGTCGACGTGCTCAAGGGCAAGAAAATTGCCGTCATCAACGACAAAGACACCTACGGCAAAGGCCTGGCAGACGCCACCGCCAAGCAGCTGACCGCCCGCGGCGTGAAGCCGGTGCTGGAAGAAGGTCTGACCCGTGGCGAGAAAGACTTCAGCGCCCTGGTCACCAAGATCCGTTCGGTTGGCGCTGACGTCGTTTACTTCGGCGGCCTGCACCCGGAAGCCGGTCCACTGGTTCGTCAACTGCGTGAGCAAGGCCTGAAAGACGTCAAGTTCATGTCTGACGACGGCGTTGTCACTGACGAACTGGTGACCACCGCTGGCGGCGCGCAATACGTCGATGGCGTGTACATGACCTTCGGCGCCGACCCGCGCATGCTGCCAGACAGCAAGGCCGTGGTTGAGCAGTTCCGCAAATCCGGCTACGAGCCAGAAGGCTACACCCTCTACGCTTACGCTTCGGTTCAGGCCCTGGCCGCTGGCTTCAATGGCGCCAAGTCGAACAAAGGCGAAGACGCTGCCAAGTTCCTCAAGGCTCACCCGGTCAAAACCGTCATGGGCGAGAAAGCCTGGGACACCAAGGGCGACCTGAAAGTCTCCGACTACGTGGTGTACCAGTGGGACAAGGACGGCAAATACCACCAGCTCGAAAAGCAGAAGTGAGTTAAGCGCTTAGTCGGATCGGCTGTTTCCCGGGGGTGAGCCGGGAAACAGCCTGATCCGGTAATCGGCGCTGTCTGACGGCGGCGCCGGATTTCTTCTGTTGCCACTGTGTGCGCCGCTCTATTCCTCACGAGGGAATGGTCGCGCGCGCCAGGTTGGCCTTTCAAGTTCGTGAGCGTGCGTGATGGACGGTATTTTCCTGCAGCAAATGGTCAACGGCCTGACACTGGGCTCGGTCTATGGCCTGATCGCCATCGGTTACACGATGGTCTACGGCATCATCGGCATGATCAACTTCGCCCACGGCGACGTTTACATGATCTCCGCCTACCTCGCAGCCATCGGTCTCGCCGTGCTGTCGTTCTTCGGCGTTGAGTCATTCCCCTTTCTGATTCTCGGCACACTGATCTTCACCATTGTGGTGACCGGTGTGTACGGTTTCGTCATCGAGCGAGTGGCGTACAAACCGCTGCGTAACTCGACCCGTCTGGCGCCGCTGATCAGTGCGATTGGCATCTCCCTGATTCTGCAGAACTACGCGCAGATCGCTCAGGGCCCACGCCAGCAAGGCGTACCGACCCTGCTCGAAGGCGCCATGCGCTTCGATGTCGGCAGCGGTTTCGTACAGATCACTTACACCAAGATCTTCATCCTGATCGCCGCTTTCGTCGGCATGGGCGTACTGACCTACATCATCAAGTACACCAAGCTGGGCCGGATGTGCCGCGCCACGCAACAGGATCGCAAGATGGCCTCGATTCTGGGCATCAACACCGACCGGGTGATTTCCTACGTATTCGTCATTGGTGCGGCCATGGCGGCATTGGCTGGCGTGCTGATTACCATGAACTACGGCACCTTCGACTTCTTCGCCGGCTTCGTCATCGGCATCAAGGCGTTTACCGCAGCGGTACTCGGCGGCATTGGTTCGTTGCCGGGGGCCATGCTTGGCGGCCTGATCCTGGGGGTTGCCGAGTCGCAATTCTCCGGTCTAATCAACTCCGACTACAAAGATGTGTTCAGTTTCGGCCTGCTGGTAGTGATTCTGATCTTCCGTCCCCAAGGCCTGCTGGGTCGCCCACTCGTGGCGAAGGTATAACCATGTCTGCACCTACTAAACCCATTGATATCAAACAAAGCCTGATCGACGCGGTGATCGCCGGCTTGCTGGCGCTGATCGTGTTCGGTCCGATCGTCGGCATCGTACTGGACGGCTACGGCTTCAACCTGCAACCAGGACGCGTGGCCGTGCTCGTTGGCGTGGTCGTCGTCGGTCGTTTCTTCATGAGCCTGTTCCTGCAGACGCCGAAGGGCGTGGCCATCGCGCAGAGCTTTGAAAGTTCGGGCTCCGGCGTGCACGTGCTGCCGCCGGGCTACAAGACGCGGCTGCGCTTCATCATTCCGCTGATGATCCTGATCGCGGTGATCTTCCCGATCTTCGCCGACAAGTACGTGCTGACCGTGGTCATTCTCGGTCTGATCTACGTGCTGCTGGGCCTGGGCCTTAATATCGTGGTGGGCCTCGCCGGTCTGCTCGACCTGGGTTATGTGGCCTTCTATGCAATCGGCGCATACGGCCTGGCGCTCGGCTATCAGTATCTGGGCCTGGGGTTCTGGTCGGCGCTGCCGCTGGCAGCGATTGCGGCGGCGCTTGCCGGGTGCATCCTCGGCTTTCCAGTGCTGCGCATGCATGGGGATTACCTGGCGATCGTGACCCTGGGCTTCGGCGAGATCATTCGTCTGGTGCTCAACAACTGGCTGTCGTTCACCGGCGGACCGAACGGCGTGCCGGTGCCTGCGCCGACCTTCTTCGGTCTGGAGTTCGGGCGTCGCGCCAAAGACGGCGGCATCCCGATCCACGAGTATTTCGGCTTCGAATACAACCCGGACCTGAAATTCATCTTCATCTACACCGTGCTGTTCCTGGTCGTGCTGGCTGTGCTGTACGTCAAGCACCGCCTGACGCGCATGCCGGTCGGCCGCGCGTGGGAAGCCCTGCGTGAAGACGAAATCGCCTGCCGCTCCATGGGCCTGAATCACGTGCTGGTCAAGCTGTCGGCCTTCACCATCGGCGCGTCGACGGCCGGTCTGGCGGGCGTGTTCTTCGCCAGCTATCAAGGCTTCGTCAACCCGACCTCGTTCACCTTCTTCGAGTCGGCGTTGATTCTCGCCATCGTCGTGCTCGGCGGCATGGGCTCGACAGTCGGCGTGGTCATCGCGGCATTCGTGCTGACCGTCGCACCGGAACTCTTGCGCAGCTTCGCGGAATACCGCGTCTTGCTGTTCGGCATCCTCATGGTGCTGATGATGATCTGGCGTCCCCGTGGCCTGATCCGCATCAGCCGTACCGGCGTGCAGCCACGCAAAGGCGTGCTGGCCAAAGTGGAGGGCGCGTAATGAGCGAAGAAATCGTTCTGTCCGTCGAAAACCTGATGATGCACTTCGGCGGCATCAAGGCCCTCAGCGACGTCAGCCTGCAAGTGCGGCGCAACTCGATCTTCGCCCTGATCGGCCCGAACGGCGCCGGCAAGACCACCGTGTTCAACTGCCTGACCGGCTTCTACAAAGCCACCGGCGGGCGTATCGAGCTCCATGCGCGAGGCAAGAAAACCAACGTCATTCAGTTGCTCGGAGAGCAATTTCGCGCCGCGGACTTCGCGTCGCCGAAGCGCTTCGGCAGCCGGCTGTACTACAAGATGTTTGGCGGCACGCACCTGGTAAACCGTGCAGGGCTGGCGCGTACCTTCCAGAACATTCGCCTGTTCAAGGAAATGTCCGTCGTCGAGAACCTGCTGGTCGCACAGCACATGTGGGTCAACCGCAACATGCTGGCCGGCATCCTCAACACCAAGGCCTATCGCAAGGCCGAAGAGGACGCGATGAACACGGCGTTCTACTGGCTCGAAGTGGTGGATCTGGTGGACTGCGCCAACCGTCTGGCCGGTGAGCTTTCCTACGGCCAGCAACGTCGTCTTGAGATTGCCCGCGCCATGTGCACGCGCCCTCAGGTGATCTGCCTGGATGAACCCGCCGCTGGCCTGAACCCTCAGGAAACCGAGGCGCTGAGCGGCATGATTCGCCACCTGCGCGACGATCACGACATGACCATCGTCCTGATCGAGCACGATATGGGCATGGTCATGGGCATCTCCGACGACATCGTCGTGCTCGACCATGGCAACGTGATCGCCAAGGGCAAACCGGAGCAGATTCGCAACGATCCGAAAGTGATCGCGGCGTATCTGGGCGCTGATGAAGAGGAGTTGGTATGAGCAAGCCGATCCTCGAACTGAAAGAGATCGATGTGTATTACGGGCCGATCCAGGCTCTCAAGAAAGTCTCGATGCACATTGATGAGGGCGAGACGGTCAGCCTGATCGGCTCCAACGGCGCGGGCAAGTCCACGCTGCTGATGTCGATCTTCGGCCAGCCGCGCGCGGCCAGTGGCCAGATCATCTATCAGGGCACTGACATCACCCACAAGTCGTCGCACTACATTGCGTCCAACGGTATCGCGCAGTCGCCGGAAGGCCGCCGCGTGTTCCCGGACATGTCAGTGGAAGAAAACCTGATGATGGGCACCATCCCCATTGGCGACAAACATGCCAGCGAAGACATGCAGCGCATGTTCGAGATGTTCCCGCGCCTTAAGGAGCGTCGCAATCAGCGGGCGATGACCATGTCCGGCGGCGAGCAGCAAATGCTCGCCATCGCTCGCGCGCTGATGAGCCGTCCCAAGTTGCTGCTGCTGGACGAGCCGAGCCTGGGTCTGGCGCCGATCATCGTCAAACAGATCTTCGCGACACTGCGTGAATTGGCGCAGACCGGCATGACGATCTTCCTGGTCGAGCAGAATGCCAACCATGCGCTGAAGCTGTCGGACCGTGCTTACGTGATGGTCAACGGCGAGATTCGGCTGACGGGCACGGGTAAGGAATTGCTCACCAATGAGGAGGTCAGGAACGCCTATCTTGGCGGGCACTGATTCCTGATCACTGCTGTAAAAACAAGCCCCGGGTGGATAACTTCCGGGGCTTTTTTATGGCATACCCGAATTGTGGAAAACAATTTTGAAGAGCAGTGAAAACGCGACATATAGCCGCTGCAAATCGCTGTTTTGTCACGCTTTTGACTTGTTCAGTTTTACTGTGGAAGTGACTGTGAATAAGTTGGGAGCAGCTAGCTGGAGGCCTTTATTTACGGGGCTTACAGCCTGTTGATCAATATTTGACCAGTTATTTCGGCCGGTATTTTAATGGGGTTTGTCAACGTTCTTGTGGCTGTTTTTTTATACAGTCTTTATTCGGCGCCTGCCTGTGGATAAGTCTGTGCGCAACCGTTGGAAAGACCGCCGCAGGTAGCGCAATCTGTGGCCTCGCCCGCGTATTCCTGTCCATGCGCCCAAGTCCTGGGCGAAGTCGACGGCGGATGGCCCATGGCCGGTCAAGTAAAAACATCGTTCAAGTTGCCCACACGTCCCGTATGCCGGGACTCTTGGCGTTTTGAGTTGCCCCCAGAAAAAGGTTGCCTGACTGTGGATAAGGTGGGCAAAAGTGTCTGTAGGCCAGACGGTATAAGGCTTTGGAGCAGTTGGTTGTTTTTTATACAGAAAAGCAGTTGTATGACGATGTTGCTGATGGTGCTTGATCCCGGCCTGTCTGCGCGGGCATTCTCCAGAACCTTCCTACACGCAACGCTGCTTGCGTGACATTCCCGCTTGGCTTGATAAGCCCGCATCGTTAGTCAGGAGAAAGAAATGACCTCTACCGTATTCATTACCGGGGCCACTTCCGGGTTTGGCGAAGCCTGCGCCCGTCGTTTTGCAGAGGCGGGCTGGTCGCTGGTGCTGACCGGTCGCCGTGAAGACCGCTTGCAGGCGCTGAGCGCCGAATTGTCGAAGCAGACCAAGGTGCACACGCTGACACTGGACGTGCGCGATCGCGCGGGCGTGGAGCGCGCTGTGGAAAGCCTGCCGGCAGAGTTCGCGAAGATCCGCGGCCTGATCAACAACGCGGGTCTGGCGCTGGGGATCGATCCTGCACCCAAGTGCGATCTGGATGACTGGGACACCATGATCGACACCAACATCAAAGGGCTGGTGTACACGACGCGCACGCTGCTTTCGCGTCTGATCGCTTACGGCCGCGGTGCCAGCATCGTCAACCTCGGCTCGGTCGCGGGGAATTATCCGTACCCGGGCGGTAACGTTTACGGCGGCACCAAAGCATTCGTCGGACAGTTCTCGCTGAACCTGCGCAATGACCTGGTCGGCACCGGCGTGCGCGTGACCAACCTTGAACCGGGGTTGTGCGAGAGCGAGTTCTCGCTGGTGCGTTTCGGTGGCGATCAGGCCAAGTACGATGCGACCTATGCAGGTGCAGAACCTATCCAGCCTCAGGACATTGCCGACACCATTTTCTGGATCATGAACACGCCGGCCCACGTCAACGTCAACAGCCTGGAACTGATGCCCGTGAGCCAGACCTGGGCCGGGTTCGCGATTGATCGCAGTCGTGGTGAGAAGTAAATAGTTTCACTGGTGTTGATCGTTCCCACGCTCCGCGTGGGGACGGTCATTGCCGGGCTGAGTAAGGCGCAGAATCAGGTGCCGAACGCGATCAAATTGTGGGAGTGAGCTTGCTCACGAAGACGGCATTTCAACCGCTGAATCTTTAGCGGATGTACCTGCCCATTCGCGAGCAAGCTCGCTCCCACAGTTCGTTTATCTGCGGGAAGATCGGAGTGGCCACATTTTGGCGGCTGCCAGTGAGTAGACATTCCAGGCAAATCAGATCAGCCGCTGAAATACTCGGCCAGCCCGATGTAGCAGGTCGCCAAGTGGTACGGCGTCGTCGACGGCATGTCGCTGCGGCTGATCTGCCCCTGGCTGTTGAGGCACTCGTTCCAGCCGGTGGAGTGCAGGAATTGTGCTTGCAGCGCCTTCAATTGGCGCGCCAGCAGGTGCTCGCTATCAGGCCGCAAGGTCAACGCGCGCAGGTATTCGGCCTGGGCCCAGATGCGCTGCGTGCCGTCTTTCACCGAACCGTCCACTTCCAGCATCGCCGCAACCGCGCCGGTCGTTTGACCGACGCCCTGTGCCTCGGCGTGGGCGAACGCAGTCTCCAGCGAACGGTACAGCGGCGTGCCCCGCAGCCGCGCGGACGACGCCAGCAAGTAGAACCATTCAAACTGATGACCCGGCTCGGACCAGTTATCCACAGCGTCCAGCGGTTTCTCCAGCATTACCCCGTGTTCGACATCCACAAAACGTCGCTGCATGCCTTCCACCAGCGCATCCAGCGCCGCCTGCGTGTCAGCGTCATCACGTACGGCCAGCGTGCCGAGAAATGCTTCGGCCAGGTGCATCAGCGGGTTTTGCAGCGGGCCGGCGTTCAGCGAAGTCCAATCCTCGGCCAGCACGGACTCATACAGGCCATCGCCATCGGCGAAGCGTTCGGCGACCACGTTCAGCGCGGCGTTGAGCACTGATTCCACCAACGGCTCGCGGACCTTGCCCCAGTAATGCGCGCAGGCAAAAACGATGAACGCGTGGGTGTAGAGATCCTTGCGACGGTCCAGCGGCGAGCCCTGTGGATCGATGCTGTAGAACCAGCCGCCGTGCTCGGCATCGTGAAAATGCTGTTGCAGCGAACGAAACAGCGCAGCCGCGCGGGTGGCGGCGTCGGGCACGTCGGGGTGATCGATCAGGCTTGAAAACAGGAACAGCTGACGCGCACAGGCCATGGCCCGGTAGCGCTGGGGCGGCAGAGGCCGATGCTGAGCGTCGACCGCCTCGAACGGCAGCGCCATCTCGGCATTCCATCCTGGGCCCTGCCACAACGGCACGACCACACGCATGAAGTGCTGCTGCAGCTCAGTGAACAGGGCGGACAGTTCAGACTTGGCGGTGGGAAGGGAAGCGTCAGGCATTGGATGGCGTCACGGCAGTGGCAAATTGCGCGACATGGTAGCAGGAGGTGAGGCAGGCGGGGCAGCGGGGATCGATTGATCCCCGCCGAACCCGTTCGGAAACTGCCTGCCGTCCAACGCGCAACGCGATCCCTGTAGGAGTGAGCTTGCTCGCGAAGACGGCATTTCAACCGCTGGAGATTTAGCGGATATTCGGACCTCTTCGCGAGCAAGCTCGCTCCCACAATTGGCCTATCGGTAGATATAACTGCGATGTGTTTTTATCGCAGCGTCATTTACCCCGCGAACAACCAGACGCCGGTGGCGGCCGACAGTGCGCCTGCGATCCGAACAACCGGCGCCGCCGCTGTCGGCAGAAACCGCACCACGGCATAACCCGCCGCATGCAGCGCAGCGGTCGCGCCGACGAAACCGAGGGCGTAACCCCACGGGCTCGACATCTCCGGCAGTTCCAGACCGTGGGCCACGCCGTGGAACATCGCAAACAGTGCAGTCGCCGCCACGGCCACGAACAGTGGCGGACGCACCGCCAGTGCCACCGCCAGGCCCAACGCAAACACCGATGCCGCAATCCCGCTTTCCAGTGCAGGCAGTTCCAGGCCTTCAAATCCGAGCAAGCCGCCAATCAGCATGGTGCCGACGAATGTGCACGGCAGCGCCCAGCGCGCGGCGCCTTTTTGCTGTGCAGCCCACAGCCCGACAGCGATCATCGCCAGCAGGTGATCGATGCCGCCCAATGGATGGCTGATGCCGGCCACAAGACCGCTTTCATCGTGGCCGGGGTGAGCGAAGGCGATTGCCGGTACGAGGAGCAGCGCCAACGCGCCGAATACTTTTTTGCCGTTCATAAATGAATTCCTTGAGTCCTGTGGATGTACGAATCAGGCAGCAGTCAGCAGGCCCTGACGCTCGATGAACGCAATAATCTGCTCCAGGCCCTGACCGGTTTTCTGGTTGCTGAACACGAACGGCTTGTCGCCGCGCATCTTCTTCGTGTCGCGGTCCATCATCTCCAGCGATGCCCCCACCAGCGGCGCGAGGTCGATCTTGTTGATCACCAGCAGATCGGATTTGCAAATGCCGGGGCCGCCCTTGCGCGGCAGCTTGTCGCCCGCCGACACGTCGATCACATAAATGGTGAGGTCCGACAGCTCCGGACTGAACGTCGCAGACAAATTGTCGCCGCCCGACTCGACGATGATCAGGTCCAGCCCCTCGAAGCGACGATTGAGCTGGTCAACGGCTTCCAGATTGATCGAAGCGTCTTCGCGAATCGCCGTGTGCGGGCAACCGCCGGTTTCCACGCCGATGATGCGCTCTGGAGCCAGGGCTTCGTTGCGCACCAGAAAGTCGGCATCTTCACGGGTGTAGATATCGTTGGTGACCACCGCCAGGTTGTAGCGATCGCGCAGGGCCAGGCACAACGCGAGGGTCAGCGCGGTTTTGCCGGAACCGACCGGACCGCCGATGCCGACGCGTAAAGGTTGGCTGTTCATTCGTTCTCTCCGTTAAGCATGTTGTGCGGTTCGAGGTGCTGCGCCGATGGCGGCCACCTCATGATCGGAACAGGCGACTGTACTGCCGCTCATGGTTCATGCTCGCCAGCGCCAGACCAAATGGCGCGCTGCCGATGTGGTCAGGGTTCAGCGCGGTCGCGTGTTGCTGGGCGTTTTGCAGCAGCGGCAATAATTCGCTGGTCAGGCGCTGGGCGGCTTGCTGTCCCAGCGGGAGGGTCTTCATCAGCACTGCCAACTGATTTTCCAGCCAGTTCCATAGCCAGGCGGCGAGGGCGTCCTGAGGACCGATCTGCCAGGCGCGCGCAGCCAGTGCCCAACCCAGCGCCAGATGTGGCTCGCCCACACGCTGCAGGAAGTCCCGCGCGGGCTGATCCATTTCCGGCAGGCCGTTGAGCAGTTGCTGCAGCGAATAGCCCATCTGTCGGCTTTCCAGGTGCAACTCACGGGTCTCGCGGCTGGCGCGGTGTGCCTCGCTCAATTGCAGCAAGGCCACCCAGTCGTTTTGGGCAGCCGCGGTGCAGTGCGCCAGTAAAAGCGGCGCTTCGAATCGCGCGAGGTTGAGCAGCAATTGATCGCCGATCCAGCGGGCGGCGCTGGCCGAATCGTGGACAGTTGATTGCTCGACCGCCATTTCCAGGCCTTGGGAATAGCTGTAGCCGCCGATTGGCAGCTGGGGGCTCGCCAGACGCAGCAGCGCCCAGGCCGCGTTCACGTGCGGACGCCGAATTGATGAATGCGTGGCGCGTAATTGAAGTCTTCTTCCCCGGCGCGGGAGTGGTGATGGCCGCCACCGTAGGCGCCGTGCTCGGGTTGGAAGGGCGCTTCGAGGGATTCGGTGGTGGCGCCCAGTTGATCAAGCATGGCTTTGAGCACGTAGTCGTCGAGCAGTCTCAGCCAGCCATCACCCACTTGCAGCGCCACATGGCGGTTGCCCAGGTGATACGCCGCGCGAGTGAGCTCGAACGGGCTGCTGCATGTCACGTGCATCAACTGCTCAGGGCGTGCGCAGACGCGGACGATTCGGCCGTCTTCAGCCTTGAGAAAGTCGCCGTCACGCAACGGCGGCTGACCCCGATCGAGGAAAAGCCCCACGTCTTCGCCCTCGGCACTGAAACAGCGCAGTCGGCTTTTGCTGCGCGCCTCAAATATCAAATGCAGCTCTGCGGCCCATTCAGCCTGAGGTTCGGTCCGTTGATGAATCACCAGCATCAGAAAGCTTCCAGCAATGTGCGATGCAAGGTGCTAGAGCAAGTGGCTTGCCAACAGGCGCGCAGTACAGAAATTGCCAGAATACGGTGCAGTCAGGGGAGGGCTGATCACGAAGGTGCGATTTATCGGTGCGCCGGTTGTGGCGATGCACCGCCGTGGTGCGGGGATGCGCTGATCAGAGACTGAAGCAGCGCGTCGAAGCTTCGCGATTCACTCGGTACTGCCCAAGCCCTGCCAGCGCTTGGCGCCAATGAAAATGAAGCGAAGCTGCTGGGTTATTTTCGCCCGGGGAGTGAGGTGCTTGGCCAAGGCCGGGGGCGGCGGGTCGATCAGTTCCGGAAGCATGGCGAACACGCTCTTCACCACCAGGTCGGCCATGACCGAGAGGTCGTCGGTGTTCAGGTGCTGGAATTTGGGCATCGATGCCAGGTCGGTCGCGAGGTCGGCGATGATGCCTTCGCGCAGCGCGCCGAGTGCCTGGCGGACTTTGAGCGAGCCGCCGTATTGCTCGCGCGCCAGAAACAGAAACTGCGAGCGGTTGGCAGCGACCACATCCAGAAAGATGCGGATAGACGCGTCGATGATGCCGCTGTCGATGTTGTGGTTGTGGCGCACGCGGCGGATGGTTTCGCGGAAGGTTTGGCCAACTTCACTGACCAGCGCCAGGCCCAGGTGGTCCATGTCATCGAAATGCCGATAAAAACCGGTGGGCACGATGCCGGCGGTTTTCGCCACTTCGCGCAGGCTCAGACTGCCGAAACCCCGCCCGCTCTCCATCAGGCCCCGGGCTGCATCAAGCAGGGCGTGGCGGGTCTGCTGTTTCTGTTCGGCACGGGGCAGCATGGGGCGTGTATCTGATGAAGGCATGGGTCGCAACTTTAGCAAATGCGTTTGCGTGACGTCGAACCCGGTTTTGCGTCGGGCAATAAAAAGCCCGGCGATCAGGGCCGGGCTGTTCTCATGCTCATGCCGGCAGATTGAGGTCGCTCAAACCGGCTCTTCCCGGCTAAAACCGTCCCACTAATCAAGCGCCGCATTGTTTCCGTAGGACTGGCTTTAGCCGGGAAGCTTTTGATCCCAGCGCGTGTCGCTCAGGAGACCCGCTGATACTGCTGAATCAGCCGATCCGGGCCGTTGTCGGCGACGCGCTGGTATTGATTGATCAAGCGATCCGGGCCGTCCTGCGCAACGGTCGGCAAACCGGAATGCTGCGTCGCCTTCGCTTCGCCGAGGATCGCTTGTTCGCTGGCAGGCATCGCGAACGCACTCGAGGCAAGTAGGGAAAGGGTCAGGGCAATCAATTGGCGTTTCATGGAAGGATGCTCGGGTGTAAAGGGTTGTGTGAACGTGCTGGCGATTTTACCCCTGCCCCCTCGATAAAGAAGTTCAGCGGGCTGATGGTGACCATCGACAGAAATGATGCGAATTACGACCCCTTGCACGGCGGGCCTTTCAACGTGTTTCAGGTCGATCGCCGAGCCCCTCTGGACGTACGGTATAGGCAGGGGGCGGAACTTTTCTGACCCTGAATACAGATTTCATCAAACCGACGCGGGTTTTCTTAGTCGAACCGTTACGACGTACGAGACGCGCCCTGGACGGCGCGTCGGTTTTTGGGGAGACAACGCAATGACGCGAGGCCGTAAAATCTTTGCCTGGACAGCCGCAATCCTGCTGCTGTTGCTGGTGATTCTGATCATTGTGATCGCGACTTTCGACTGGAACCGGCTCAAGCCGACCATCAATGAGAAGGTGTCTGCCGAACTGCATCGCCCCTTTGCCATCAACGGCAATCTGGCCGTGAGCTGGCACCGTGAGCCGGATGAAGGCGGCTGGCGCGCCTGGGTGCCGTGGCCGCACATGTCGGCGGAAGACATCGCACTGGGCAACCCGGAATGGTCGAAGACGCCGCAGATGGTCACGCTCAAACGCGTCGATCTACGCTTGTCTCCCTTGCCGTTGCTCGCCCAGCGCGTCGTCATTCCGCGCATCAACCTGACCGAGCCGAACGCGAAAATCGAGCGTCTGGCCGATGGCCGTGCCAACTGGGTGTTTGATCTGCCCAAGAGCGACCCGAACGCCAAGCCATCGAGCTGGGTGATCGACATCGGCTCGATCGGCTTCGATAAAGGCTTCGTGAGCTACAACGACCAGAAGATCAATACGGCCGTCGATGTCGTCATCGATATGCTGGGCAAGCCGATTCCGTATAGCGACATCGTCGGCAGTAGCGAGGCGAAGAAAGTCCAGGACAAGGGCGCTTCGGCGCAGGACTACGCCTTCGGCTTCACCGCCAAAGGCCAGTACCACGGCCAGAAACTCAACGGCAGCGGCAAGGTAGGCGGGCTGTTGGCGCTGAAAGACGCCGCGCTGCCATTCCCGGTGCAGGCGGACGTCAGCGCAGGGGCCTTGCGTGTTGCCGTCGCGGGCACCGTGACCGATCCGCAGAACCTGGGAGAACTGGACCTGCGCCTGAAACTCTCCGGCGACAGCCTCAGCAATCTGTATCCGCTGACGGGGGTCACCTTGCCGGATTCCCCGCCGTACTCCACTGATGGCCGTCTGATCGCCAAACTGCACGACCCCTCAGGTGCGTCGTTCCAGTACAAGGGCTTCAACGGCAAGATCGGCGACAGCGATATCCATGGCGACCTGGGCTTTGTCGCCAGCGAACCCCGTCCCAAGCTCACCGGCGCGCTGGTGTCCAATCAGTTGCTGATGGCGGACCTCAAGCCGCTGATCGGCGCCGACTCCAACGCCGAGCAGAAAACCCGGGGCGGCGAGAGCAAGCAACCCACAGACAAAGTGCTGCCGGTCGAGGAGTTCAAGACCGATCGCTGGGCGGCCATGGACGCCGATGTAGAGTTCACTGGCAAGCGCATCGTGCAGAGCGCCGACCTGCCATTCACCGACCTTTATACCCATGTGGTGCTAAACGACGGCGTGTTGAGTCTGGAGCCTCTGCGTTTCGGTGTGGCGGGCGGCAAGCTCGACGCGGACATCAAGCTCAATGGTCACACTCAGCCACTGGAAGGACGCGCAAAGCTGTCGGCACGCGGCTTCAAGCTCAAGCAATTGTTCCCGACCTTCGAACCGATGAAGACCAGCTTTGGCGAGCTTAACGGTGACGCGGACCTCAGCGGTCGTGGCAATTCGGTCGCGGCGTTGTTGGGCACCTCAAATGGCGAGTTGAAAATGCTGGTCAATGACGGCGCTGTCAGCCGCGGCCTGATGGAGATCGCCGGGCTTAACGTGGGCAATTACGTGGTCGGCAAGCTGTTTGGCGACAAGGACGTGAAGATCAACTGTGCGGCCACCGATGTCGGCTTCAAGGACGGCTTGGCGAGCACCAAGGTGTTTGTGTTCGATACCGAGAACGCGATCATTTATGTCGATGGTACGGCGAACCTGAAGAGCGAGCAGTTGGACATGAAGATCACGCCCGAGTCCAAAGGCTTCCGGGTCTTCTCCCTGCGTTCGCCGCTGTATGTGCGCGGGCCGTTCAGCAAGCCCAATGCGGGTGTCGAGTCAGGTCCGCTGTTGCTGCGTGGCGCAGGCATGGTGCTGTTGGGCGCGGCCGTCGGACCGGCGGCGGGATTGCTTGCACTCGTAGCGCCCAGCAGCGGGGATGCGCCTAACCAGTGCACCGCATTGCTGGAGCAGATGCGCTCGGGCAAGGCGCCGAAGACTGTGAAGTGAGGTCGGCACAGGATTCTGTGCCGTCTTCACTCACACAATATTCCCGGGTTCGGCGCAGGCTTGCGTGGTACCCGGTCCTGTGGGAGTGAGCTTGCTCACGAAGGCGGCATCACGGCCGAATGACATGCGTCGGATGTGCGGGCCTCTTCGCGAGCAAGCTCGCTCCCACAGAACCGCGTTCGGTGCCTGATTCAGCGTCAGGTTGATCTGGCCCTTGTGTGAGCGAGTTTGCTCGCGAAGAGCTCGGTATCCGCTAAACATCCCGCCTGAAAGTTACCCACAAAAAAGCCAGGGCATGAGCCCTGGCTTTTTGCATTGCGTGGTGCGTATCAGAGGCCGTCGAGCAAGTCGGCCATGTCGTCGGCGTGCTCTTCTTCCTGCGCCAGGATTTCTTCGAAGATGCGGCGGGTGGTCGGGTCTTGGTCGCCAATGTACTGAATGATTTCGCGGTAGCTGTCGATTGCGATGCGCTCGGCCACCAGGTCTTCAGTGATCATCTCTTTCAGCGTGTTACCAGCCACGTACTGCGCGTGGGAATTCTGGCTCAGCAGGTCCGGGTTGAATTCCGGCTCGCCGCCCAGCTGCACGATGCGCTCGGCCAGCTTGTCCGCGTGTTCGAGCTCTTGATTGGCGTGTTCCAGAAACTCATCCGCCGCAGCGTGGGACTTGATGCCCTTGGCCATGAAGTAGTGACGCTTGTAACGCAGGGTGCAGACCAGTTCAGTCGCGAGCGAAGAGTTCAGCAAACGCAGGACCTCTTCACGGTCAGCGTTATAGCTTTCAGTGACGGCGCCGTCTTCCACGTTTTTGCGCGCGCGCTCTCGCAGCGTAGCGACGTCGGTCATTGGGTGCAGATTGATCATCAGATTTCTCCAGGGCTTTTACGGTTTTTTCCGTCGCGCTCTGTCGCGCCATGCGTAAAGCAGGCGCCCGGCAGGATCGGGTCTTAAGGTGTGAGTGGTGGGAACTGGCAAAAGTTTGATTTTTGTTCGGGGACTTTTTGACGCGGGGGGCAGGTTGTCGCTGGAGCCGGGGAAGGGTCCCTTACAGCGGACCGCCCGCGTTCGTAGCGATACGGGGCATCCTTGCGATGCCCCTGCGCTCGTGATCGCGGGCGGGATCAACCATTCAAACGAATGGCGTCAGATCACATGGCGCGTTCGTTGGTGTCACGCTGCTCGCAGGTCATGAAACCCTTGCTGTTGACGCGGCCATTGTTGTCGAAGGTAACGTAGTAAGCCTGCTGATGGCCTTCGCGGTTCAGCACATAGTTGTTGCAGGTGCCTGGGTGGGCGCGACGTTGAATAGTCGTCGATGGCGTACCGCCGATGGTTAGAACCTGTTCCTTGGTCATGCCTTCTTCAACTTGCTTGACCAGCGGCTCATTGCGATAGGTCGCGTAATCAACCGGGTTCGGCAGGGTGGTCGATGCACAACCAGCCAATGCGGCCATGGAAATCACTACTGCCAGGGATTGCTTGAACATTCGAATCGCTCCGCGAAAAGGCCATTGTTGGCCCGTTGCTGTTAGGAGCGTTGAAGTGGCAAAAGAGTTCGATCAAATTGATGGCGATGGGGCATTACCGTTGATTGTCATGTTTCATGAATGTTTCCCGGCTACCGTCACCCGACTGCCTTGATCAACGACGCCCCTCAGGAATCGCCTCTCATATGCCGCAAGAACAGGCCACGCGTTACCCGATCGTCCTGGTGCCGGGATTAATGGGTTTCGTGAAGTTGGTGATCTATCCCTATTGGTTTGGCATCGTACCGGCCCTGCGTCGGGGCGGCGCGCAGGTGATTCCGGTCAGGGTCTCGGCGGTGAATTCCACCGAGATACGCGGAGAGCAACTGCTGGCCCGCGTTGAAGAAATCCTCGCGCAAACCGGCGCGGCCAAGGTCAACCTGATCGGTCACAGTCAGGGTGCGCTGACCATTCGGTATGTCGCGGGCGTTCGTCCGGACCTGGTCGCCTCAGTTACCTCAATCGCCGGGCCCAATCATGGTTCCGAACTGGCCGATTACTTCGAGGAGCATTACCGGCCTCATACCATGAAAGGGCGTGCGGTCAACGCTGCCATTCGTCTCACGACCCTCATCACCAGCCTGCTCGACACCGGTTATCGCGGCTCGCGCCTGCCGGTGGATGTCAACGCCGCGCACCATTCGCTGACCACCAGCGGCGCAGCGCGATTCAACCGGCTGTTCCCGCAAGGACTGCCTGAACACTGGGGCGCGGAGGGTGACGAAGAGGTCAACGGCGTGCGCTATTACTCGTGGTCCGGGACGCTGCAATCAGGACGCACCAACCGGGGTAAAAACCTCTTCGATACGTCAAATCTCACCTGCCGAATATTTGCTCGCACGTTCACGAAAGAGCGAGGTCAATCTGATGGCATGGTCGGGAGATTCAGTTCTCACCTGGGCAAAGTCATCGGTGACGACTACCCCCTCGACCATTTCGACATCGTCAACCAGCACTTCGGTCTGGTGGGCAAGGGAGCCGATCCCGTGGGGTTGTTCCTTGAACATGCCGTGCGCCTCAAAGCCGCCGGTCTTTGACTTATTTGGCCGTAGTTCGTGATCTGTCGACCCGTGAGGTCGCGTAGGAAGTGATGCGATGAGCGATAAAGAGCTTTATGAAATCGAGTACACGCTGGCCGGTGAGCACCATGTCGATCTGATTGAAAACCTCGACGTGCCAATCATCGAGGTCGTGCACGAGCTGGCGCTCAAGCACAACGTAGCCGTTGAAGATGACCCGTTCGATACCGGTGAAGACACCATCGGTCTGCCCCACGTGCTGGGCATTACCGATGTGTCGATTCACGCTGCCGAGGGTCACGACAAGGCCTGACGGTCGGGTTCATCCGACGGGCAGGTTTAACGGATCGCGGCCTTGCGCAGCGGTGTGGTCCAGCGTTCTGCCAGGATCACTCCGCCCAGCGTCAGGGCACCGCCGATGAAGTGATACGACGCCAGCTGCTCGCCCAGCGCGAGTGCGGCAACCAGCGCCGTCAAGATCGGCACCAGGTTGAAAAACAACGTGGTACGACTTGGCCCGAGGATGGAAATCGCTTTCATCCACAGCAACGGCGCGAGCATTGAAGTCGGAATACACGCATAGAGCACCAACGGAATGTTGCTCGCGTTCAAACCGGTTTTCGGTGAAATCAGGAACAGCGGGAACAGCGCAATGATCGCCACCAGAATCTGCAGATAAAGCAGCTGCAACGGCGGCATGCGCAACTGCCATTTCTTCAGCAGCGTGCTGTAGGTCGCATACGCCAGCGTCGCGACAAGCATCATGACATCGCCCACGTTGATGCCATGGGCAACCAGCAAGCTCCAGCTCCCCTGCGACACCACCCACAACACACCGGCAAATGACACGAATGCGCCGACCAGCGCGCCGGCTGTCAGCCGTGTGCCAAGGCTGGCGATCGACATGCCCAGGGTCATCACTGGCACCAGCGACAGAATGATGCCCATGTTCGTGGCTGTGGTGATGTTCGCCGCGTAATACGCCAGGCTCTGATAAATCGCCATGCCCAGCACGCCAAGCACCACGACTTTGCCAATAATCGGCCTGATTTTCGCTCGATTGCGCAGCACGGGGCCGAGCAGAAACGGTGTGAACAGCAAGCCCGCCAACAGCCAGCGATAAAAGCCGATCTCGGCCGGGAAAATACGCCCGGCGGCGGCTTTGGTGATGACGTTGTTGCCCGCCCAGATCATGACGGTGAGCAGTGGATAGAGGTATTGCATGAGCGGACCGGCTGTTAAATGAGGCGCCATTATCGGCCTGCCAGTCCGCACGTCCAGCGCACACTGCGCATTTGCAGAAATATGCAGCAACATTCTTTGGCTACACTGGCTTTAGAGCCATGCCGGTGCGTGGCGCTTCCGGAGAAAACCGATGACGATGCTGCGTATTCCTCTGCTGGTGATGGGCTTGCTGTTGAGCGCCCAGGGTTTTGCCGCTACCGCGCAACAAAACAAGATGACCACCTGTAACGCCGATGCCTCGGCCAAATCGCTGAAGGGCGATGAGCGCAAGGCATTCATGAGCACCTGTTTAAAGGCCGCGCCTGCGCCTGCCGCGACCCAGCAGGAGAAGATGAAAACCTGCAACGCCACGGCCAGCACTCAGGCGCTCAAGGGCGATGCACGCAAGGCTTTCATGAGCGATTGTCTTAAAAAGAAATAATTTTCCGAGCCAATGGCGGGCGTCGACTTCCGGCGCCAGCCCCTGCACTTTCAGCGATTGCGGCCGATGATCTGGCCTGCAATCGCAGCCTCCCAACGCTTGAGCTCTCAAGGGCTTTCGCGTCGCTGGTTCTCCACTCAGAACGCTGGCAGACTGCCCATCCTTCACGCCGCTCGTTTTGAGGCTGTATGCCAACGTTTACGCCCCGTCAAGTCTATCTGGCCAGTTGTATTCTCGTGTTCGGCGGGCTGCTGCTGGTGCTGCCGCTCAATCTTTTGCCCAGTCTGCTGGCGGGTTTGCTGGTGTACGAACTGGTCGACATGCTCACGCCGCAGCTGCAACGGCTGATTGCCGGCGAACGCGCGCGGTGGCTGGCGGTGGCGTTGCTGGGCACTCTGGTGGTGACCGTATTGGCGTTGCTGTTTGCCGGCGCGATCAGTTTTTTGCTGCACGAAGCGGAAAACCCCGGCGCGTCGCTGGATAAATTCATGATTCTGGTGGACCGCGCCCGCGGTCAGCTGCCGCCCTTTATCGACAACTACCTGCCGGCCAGCGCCACCGAGTTTCAAGTGTCGCTCAGCGCCTGGCTGACCAAGCACCTCGGTGAGCTCCAGTTGCTCGGCAAAGGCGCGGCGCACATGTTCGTCACCCTGCTGATCGGCATGGTGCTGGGCGCGATCATCGCCCTGCAGCGCATCCCCGATGTCACCAAGCGCAAGCCATTGGCGGCGGCGCTGTTCGAGCGTCTGCACCTGCTGAGTCAGGCCTTCCGTAATATCGTCTTCGCGCAGATCAAGATCTCGCTCCTGAACACGGCGTTCACCTCGATCTTTCTGGCGGTGATCCTGCCGCTGTGTGGCGTCCACTTGCCGCTGACCAAAACCCTGATCGTGCTGACCTTCCTGCTGGGCCTGCTTCCGGTGGTCGGGAATCTGATGTCCAACACGCTGATCTTTATCGTCGGCATGTCGTTGTCGATCTGGGTGGCGGTGGCGGCGCTGGGGTATCTGATCGTGATCCACAAGGTCGAGTATTTCCTCAACGCACGGATTGTCGGCGGGCAGATCAGCGCCAAATCGTGGGAATTGCTGCTGGCGATGCTGATCTTCGAAGCCGCGTTCGGCCTGCCGGGGGTGGTGGCTGGACCGATTTATTACGCGTACCTGAAGAGCGAACTGCGCCGGGCGGAGTTGGTTTAGCGATTGGTGCTCAAAAGATGTGCACCCCGTTTCACGGCGGCACGCGGTGTTTTTGTGGGACCGGCTTCAGCCGGGAAGAGGCCGGTTTGAATACCCCAAGATTTGCGGCGTGACATCTGACGCATTCCCGGCTAAAGCCGGTCCCACTAAGTGCACGCGGTGATTAGTGGGACCGGCTTCAGCCGGGAAGAGGCCGGTTTGAATACCCCAAGATTTGCGGCGTGACACCTGACGCCTTCCCGGCTAAAGCCGGTCCCACTGAGTGCACGCGGTCAGTCAGTAGGACCGGCTTCAGCCGGGAAGAGGCCAGATAGGACAGCATAAGATTTGCGGCGTGACGCCCGGCGCCTTCCCGGCTAAAGCCGGTCCCACTAAAAAAGCGGGACAGCCGCGAATCAGCCGTAGCGCTTCTTCGCTTCGATCGCCAGGCCGCTGCCGATGCTGCCGAAGATGTTGCCTTCAACGTGGCGGGCCTTGGGCAGCATCGCGGCAACGCTGTTGCGCAGGGCCGGGATGCCGCTGGAACCGCCGGTGAAGAACACGGTGTCGACATCGGTGACGCCAACCCCTGCCTGATTCAGCAGGTTCGTCACGCTGCCGCGCACGCGTTCGAGCAATGCATCGATGGACGATTCGAATAACTGACGAGTGAGGTCGACGCTCAGGCCAGGCTCCACGCGGTCCATTGGCACCAGACGGCGGTCCGCTTCGGTCAGCTGGATCTTCGTCTCTTCCACTTCCATCGCCAGCCAGTGACCGGCGCGTTGCTCGATCAGCTTGAACAACCGGTCGATGCCCTGAGTGTCTTCGATGTCATAACGCATGCTGCCCAGCGCCAGTTGCGACTTTTGCGAATACACCGAGTTGATCGTGTGCCAGGTCGCCAGGTTCATGTGCGTGCTGGTCGGCATGTACGCGCCGCTTTTCATCCGGCTGCCATAACCAAACAGCGGCATCACGCCCTGCAGGCTCAGTTGCTTGTCAAAGTCGGTACCGCCAATGTGCACGCCACCGGTGGCGAGGATGTCGCTATGACGGTCATCGATCAGACGACGTTCCGGCGACAGACGCACCAGCGAAAAGTCCGACGTACCGCCGCCGATGTCGACAATCAGCACCAGCTCTTCACGGTCCAGCGTCGACTCGTAGTCAAACGCCGCTGCAATCGGCTCGAACTGAAAAGAAACGTCCTTGAAACCGATCTTGCGCGCGACGTCGGCCAGTGTGTCTTCGGCTTCCTGATCGGCGGCAGCGTCGTCATCGACGAAATGCACCGGGCGGCCCAGCACGACTTGCTCGAAGGAGTGGCCGGCAGCGGCTTCGGCGCGCTTTTTCAGTTCGCCGATGAACAGCCCGAGCAAGTCCTTGAACGGCATCGCCGTACCCAGCACGCTGGTGTCGTGCTTGATCAGCTTGGAACCCAGCAGGCTCTTGAGCGAGCGCATCAGGCGGCCTTCGTAGCCCTCGAGGTATTCGTGAAGGGCGAGGCGACCGTAGACCGGGCGGCGCTCTTCAATGTTGAAAAACACCACCGAAGGCAGCGTGATCTTGTCGTCTTCCAGGGCGATCAGCGTTTCCACTCCAGGGCGTAGCCAGCCGACCGTGGAGTTGGACGTGCCGAAGTCGATGCCAAGGGCACGGGCACGGGCCGGGGATGGAGTGCTCATCTGCTTTGCATACCAGTCAAAAAACGGCCGCGCAGTGTATGCGAGTGCGCGCCGGATGCGTAGCGCGAAACGTCGGTTTATCGCCCGCCCGGCATCTATTTCGCGTGCGTGTCTTGAACTGCGGCGTCTAGCCCCAATCTAGCAGGCAACTCTTAATGCTTTTGGCCGGTCTGGACAGCGTTTCATTTCGCGCGACTGCGTGCCGATAACCTTGCAACGTTCAACGCAGCCAGCGTTCACCTGTGAAACGCGGTGCGAACTGGGCTGGATATTCCAGAATTGGGTGACCGTCAGATGGACTTCAAAGACTATTACAAGATCCTTGGCGTCGAGCCGACGGCGGACGAGAAGACAATCAAGACCGCCTATCGCAAGCTCGCGCGCAAGTATCACCCCGACGTCAGCAAAGAGCCTGGCGCGGAAGACAAATTCAAAGAAGCCTCCGAAGCGTATGAAGCGCTCAGCGATCCTGAAAAACGCGCTGAATATGACGAGATTCGCAAATACGGCAGTCAGGGCCGGTTCCAACCGCCGCCTGGCTGGCAGGGCCGCGGTGGCGCGGGTGCGGGTCCGGGCTTTGGTGGCGGTGGCTTCGAGGACGGCGATTTCTCCGACTTCTTCAGTTCCATCTTCGGCAATCGCGGGGGTCAGCAAGGCGGTCGGGCCCAGAGCCCGGGGCGTCGAGGGCAGGATGTGGAGATGGAACTGGCGGTGTTTCTGGAGGAGACGCTCTCCACCGAGTCCAAGCAGATCAGCTTCAAGGTGCCGCAGCACAGCGCCAACGGACAGCGCATGGCGGACATCACCAAGACGCTGAACGTGAAGATCCCGGCAGGCGTCACCGATGGCGAGCGCATTCGCCTCAAGGGGCAGGGCGCTCCCGGCGTGGCCGGCGGCGAGAAGGGCGATCTGTATCTGATCATCCGTCTGGCGCCGCACCCGATGTTCGACGTCGAGGGCCATGACCTGATCATCACGGTGCCGATCGCGCCGTGGGAAGCGGCGCTCGGCACCAAGGTGGCCGTACCGACGCTGACCGGCAAGATCAACCTGACCATCCGTCCAGACAGTCAGAACGGGCAGCGGCTGCGGGTCAAAGGCAACGGTCTTTTGAACAAGCAGGGCCAGCGCGGCGATCTGTACGCGCAGCTCAAAATCGTCATGCCCAAATCCACCGATGAGGCGACCAAAGCGCTGTGGGAGAAGCTGGCCGCGCAGGCCGCGTTCGATCCGAGGGCTCAATGGAGTAACTGATCATGAGCAACACCCTGGTCATCGACATGCAGGAGTTCTGTGAGGTGGTCGATCTACCGGCCGCCTACGTCATCGAGATTGTCGAGCACGGCATTCTCGAACCCCAGGGACGGCAGCCGGAGGAATGGCTGTTCGACAGTGCAGCGCTGTCGATCGCCAGGCGTGCGGTTAAATTGCATCACGAATTGCAGCTGGAGTGGGACGGCGTCGCCCTGGCGCTCAACCTGCTCGAAGAGCTTGAACGCGTGAGGGCGGAAAACCGCATGCTCAGGCAGCGGTTGAGGCGATTTCTCGAGTGAAGGGCCGCCTTAGCGAGTTGAAGGAGCCGGCCTGGTGCGTACTATCAGGGATCGAATCGACTTGCTGATCTTCCTGCTGATCACGAACCTGTGGGAGCGAGCTTGCTCGCGAAGATGCCGGTGCAGTCGCTACATCTCCGGTGGCTGAAATGCCGTCTTCGTGAGCAAGGTGGAGCGCCGCCCCGGTCACTCCCACATGGGCTGTGTTTGCTGCCCCACCGCTGTTTAGGCTTTCTTCGGCAATTCCACGGTAAACGTCGTGCCGTCTCCGACATTCGATACAACGGTGATGCTGCCATCATGGGCGTTCACCACTTCCTTCACGATGAACAGCCCCAGGCCCAGGCTGGTGGACGGGTTGTGAATGCCGGCTTTTTCGTTGGCCGAGCGCACCAGCGGATCGAAGATACTGCCGATGGCTTCTTCTGCAATCGGCTCGCCGTCGTTTTGCACCGAAAGACTGACGTGGTTTTCGCTGCCGGTGAGTGTCACGTTCACCCGACGCGTTGCCGCGCCATGCTGCAAGGCGTTGCCAATCAGGTTCTGCAGTAACTGCGCGATACGTGCCTGATCCCATTCGCCCCGGGTGTCACCGGTGCTGGTGAACACCGCGTTGCAGTCGGGTTGCCCCGCCGTGGCTGCATCAATGGCTTCGCGGCAGGCGAGGGTCATCTCCATCGGCTTGCGCTCGACCGGCAAGGTGACACCAAGGCGACTGCGCACGAATTCCAGCAAATCGCTGATCATCGTCCCCATCAACAGGCTGCTGCTCTTGATGCGCTTGATGTAAGCAAGATCGGCCTCTGCCAGCGTGGTCTTGCGCATCAGCACTTCGGACGACATGCCGATGGCCTGCAAGGGGGCGCGCAGGTCGTGACCTAGAATGGCGAGAAAGATGTCCCGCGACCGTGTCACGCGATCAGCGTAGGCCGCAGTCGATTCGGCCAGGGCTTCATCGATGGCCTCGTTGAAGCGGATCATATCGGTGATGTGACTGGTCTTCGGCTCCATATGGCTTTCTGCCCAAAAGCGCACCACCGTTGCCCGGAGGTGGCGGAACTCTGAAGTCATCTGCACCAGATCAAACCCGACGATATGCCGTAACTCGCCATGACTGGAGGCAGCCTGATCGAGTGTCGGGGTTTTGCCGATGGTTTCGCCCTGCGCTTTGGCGATGCGTTCGGCTTTGGTCTGGGCGGTGTTCATGTCACGGGCCGCAGCGAGGAGGATTGCCTCGGCATGGTCGCGCAGCTCCATTGAACTCATCTGGGCGGCTGCGGGCGTCAGCGTGGCCGCAAACCGTTCCCACTCATCGACGATGCGATCCACATTCTGAACGATGAAGTCCGAAAGACGCATGGGGAACTACCTTGCTGGCGTGGCGCTGAATGAGAGCGCGCATAGTACCGCCATGTTGTTGCAGGAAGCACCACGCATTTGCGTGCGCTTCCCCTGAGCGTCGGCGTGCCGTCCATTTGGAGCAGTGTCGGGCAGGAAACCAGCCATGTGGAGTGAGTGTGCTCAAGAAGACGCCTTTTCAGCCGCTGAGAGAGAGGGCGGATGCGCCGGCCCCTTCGCGAGCAAGCTCGCTTCCACAAGACATTGAGTTCTTCGCTTAAAACAGAAAATACCGCTGCGCCATCGGCAAGACCTCGGCCGGTTCGCACCACAACAGCACGCCGTCGGCCTTGACCTGATACGTCTGCGGGTCAACGTCGATGTTCGGCAGGTAGTCGTTGTGGATAAGGTCGGCCTTGGTCACGTTGCGGCAGCCCTTGACCACGCCGATCTGTTTCTTCAGGCCCAGCTGCTCCGGAACGCCCGCATCGAATGCCGCCTGACTGATGAAAGTCAGGCTGCTGGCATGCAGTGAGCTGCCGTAGCTGGCGAACATCGGGCGGTAGTGAACCGGTTGCGGGGTCGGAATCGAGGCGTTTGCGTCGCCCATCAGGCTGGCGGCAATCGAGCCACCCTTGAGGATCAGGGTCGGTTTCACGCCGAAAAAGGCCGGGCGCCAGAGCACCAGGTCGGCCCATTTGCCCACCTCCACAGACCCCACTTCATGGCTGATGCCGTGGGTGATCGCCGGGTTGATGGTGTATTTGGCGATGTAGCGTTTGGCGCGGAAGTTATCGTTGCCTTCGCCGTCACCCGGCAATGGCCCGCGCTGACGTTTCATTTTGTCGGCGGTCTGCCAGGTGCGCATGATCACTTCGCCGACGCGGCCCATGGCCTGGCTGTCGGAGCTGAGCATCGAGAACGCCCCCAGATCGTGAAGGATGTCCTCGGCGGCGATCGTTTCGCGTCGGATGCGGCTTTCGGCGAACGCGACGTCTTCGGCGATGCTCGGGTCCAGGTGATGGCAGACCATCAGCATGTCGAGGTGCTCGTCGATGGTGTTGCGGGTGAACGGCCGGGTCGGGTTGGTCGAACTTGGCAGGACGTTGGGGAAGCCACACGCCTTGATGATGTCCGGCGCATGACCGCCACCGGCGCCTTCGGTGTGGTAGGTGTGGATCGTGCGGTTCTTGAAAGCCGCCAGGGTGGTTTCGACGAAGCCGGATTCGTTCAGGGTGTCGGTATGGATCGCCACCTGCACGTCGTACTGATCGGCGACGCTCAGGCAGTTGTCGATGGCCGCGGGCGTGGTGCCCCAGTCTTCGTGCAGTTTGAGACCGATGGCGCCGGCCTTGACCTGCTCGATCAGCGGCTCTGGCAGGCTGACGTTGCCCTTGCCGGTAAAGCCGATGTTCATGGGAAACGCTTCGGCGGCCTGCAGCATGCGCATCATGTGCCACTTGCCGGGCGTGACCGTGGTCGCGTTAGTGCCCGTCGCCGGGCCGGTGCCGCCGCCGATCATGGTGGTGACGCCACTCATCAGCGCTTCTTCGATCTGCTGCGGGCAGATGAAATGGATGTGCGTGTCGACGCCGCCGGCGGTGAGGATCATGCCTTCGCCAGCGATGACTTCGGTCGCAGCACCGATGGCGATGGTCACACCGGGCTGGATGTCCGGGTTGCCGGCCTTGCCGATCGCCGCGATGCGCCCGTCCTTGAGGCCGACGTCGGCTTTGACGATGCCCCAGTGATCGATGATCAGCGCGTTGGTGATCAGCGTGTCGACCACTTCCGCGGCCACGCCCTGGCCCTGGCCCATGCCGTCACGAATGACCTTGCCGCCGCCGAACTTCACTTCCTCGCCATAGACGGTGAAATCCTGCTCGACCTCGATCCACAGCTCGGTGTCGGCCAGACGCACACGGTCGCCGACAGTGGGGCCGAACATGTCGGCGTAGGCTTGTCGGCTGATCTTCATACTTCGTTCCTCGAATCAAAGCGGCAAGCCTCAAGCGGCAAGCGGCAAGTAAAAGCGAATGTTGTGTACGCCGCGGACTGCTGTGCTTGGCGCTTGTGGCTTGGCGCTTGCAGCTTGACCTGGCTGTAAAGTGAACGCGTTCTACAGTTCACCCATGACTCTTCCTGCAAACCCGAAAACCCGCCTCAACCCGGCCAGGTCCACCAGTTCCACTTCCCGCGCCTGCCCCGGCTCGAAGCGCACGGCGGTGCCGGCCGGGATGTTCAGGCGCATGCCACGGCTGGCGGCGCGATCGAAGGTCAGCGCGTCGTTGGTTTCGAAAAAATGAAAGTGCGAGCCGACCTGAATCGGCCGGTCACCACTGTTGGCGACGCTGAGGGTGATGGTACGGCGACCGGCGTTGAGCTCGATGTCGCCGGGCTGGATCTGGTATTCACCAGGAATCATGCGCTCTTCCTCGACAGTAACTTGTAGTAAATGGCCGTGGCCTTGTATTCGCCGTCGGGGTTGCAGGCGTAGTCCGGCAGCAGGCCAGACAGCTCGTAACCCAGTGCGCGATAGAAATCTTCCGCATCGGAGCCTGCCAGCGTGTCCAGAAACAACAGTCCGCGCTGATGCTGCTGCGCGGCCTGTTCCACGGCGGTCATCAACTGCGTTGCCAGCCCGCGCCGACGCGCCTGACTGAGCACCAGCAATTTCTGCACCTCGGCGCGATTCAGGCCGTTGGCCTTCTGGCACAGCGCCAGTTGCACCGTGGCCAGCACCTGGTCTTCTTCTGCCACCACCCACAGCAGCACGTTGCCCTGCTTGACCTCGGCTTTGACGCCGTCCCACCAGTCGGCAGCCTCCTCGGCGCCTAGATCCGCCATGAACCCGACCGACGCGCCGTCTCGCACGGCGTCGAGCAATAGCGCCACCAGGCCGGGGCGGTAGTGGGCAAAACTTTCTGGCGTGACACGACGTAAGTGGGCGGCATTCATGGGCGAAATCCTTTCAGAATGAACATTCAGGCGTCAGGCGTGATGCCGGGCGCTTGCGACGGTGGAGCAGCGGCGCCGGGCGACAGGTCCAGCTGCATGAATGTCAGGTCCAGCCAGCGGCCGAACTTGGTGCCCACCTGAGGCATTTGCCCGGTGGTGATAAAACCCTCGCGCGCGTGCAGGTGGATCGACGCTGCGTTTCCGCTTTCGATGGCCGCGACCATCATGTGCTTGTCGCAGGCGCGGGCGCGTTCGATCAGCGCTTTCATCAGCAGCGGACCCAGGCCGTTGCCGCGTTGATCGGCACGCACGTAAACCGAGTGCTCGACCGTGTGGCGAAACCCTTCGAACGGCCGCCAGTCGCCAAACGATGAATAGCCCAGCACCTGATCCTGGTCGTCGACCGCCACCAGAATCGGGTACGCCTGGGCCTGGCGCGCAGCGAACCAGGTTTCGCGGTTGGCGAGATCCACCGGTTGCTCGTTCCAGATCGCCGTGGTGTTGAGCACGGCATCGTTGTAGATGGCCAGCACGGCTGGCATGTCAGTCAGCAGAGCGTCACGAATCGAATAGGTCATGTTCGTTTCCACGGGTTCCTGTGTGGCTGTTTCAGTGGACATCTCAGGTTCAATGGGCAGCTCAGGCGATGGGCTGATGCACGGTGACCAGCTTGGTGCCATCCGGAAAGGTGGCCTCGACCTGGATCTCCGGGATCATTTCCGGGATGCCTTCCATCACTTGGTCACGGGTCAGCAGGGTGGTGCCGTAGTGCATCAGGTCGGCAACGGTCTGGCCGTCCCGCGCACCTTCCAGCAAGGCGGCGGAAATAAAGGCCATCGCTTCCGGGTAATTGAGCTTCACACCGCGTGCCAGCCGCCGCTCGGCCACCAGGCCTGCGGTGAAGATCAACATCTTGTCTTTTTCGCGTGGTGTCAGGTCCATGGGTTTTGTCCGTCTTAAATAACTGAATGAGTCAGCGCTGCAATGTATCTGTAGGAGTGAGCTTGCTCGCGATTTGCGGTGTGTCAGAGACATATTCCTATCTGACGGATCGCAATCGTCCGGATGCGGCCCAGACCAAGCTCACTCCTACAGGATGTCTATGCGTGCCCCGAGGGAGCGAATTGGGGAACGCCCCATCAAGTGCTCCAAATCCTCGGCGCCACCGCTTCCCGGCCCAACAGGGCAGGGCGCAGAAGTTTCCATAATTCGATCAGCCAGGCCCGCGCGTGAAGTGCTTCGTCTGCCAGGCAACGGGCGATGATCAGGCCGGGCAACTGGCTCAGGTCGCCGCGCACGGATGAATGCTCCGCCAGCTCGCGGCAGCGTTCCATCAATTCAGCGTCGATTTCTCCGGTCACGATCAGCGTCGCGAATACTGGCTTGCCGCCCAGGCCGATGGGCGAATCCAGCAAACCGTCATTGCCGACGATGCGCTGGCGCTCGTGCCACAGCAGGCTGCCGTCACGCCGAATGTCCAGATGCGCCTGAAAATGCCCCTGATCGAAACGCTCGCCACTGGCCGGCCGGCCCAGCGCCACCACGTCCCAGTAGAACAGCCGGGCGTCGCCTTCCAGATCGATCCGCGTGGTCAGTTCAGCCTTGGCCTCGCTGAACACGATGCTCTCCTGCGGCAGCCACTCCAGCGTGCCGCCTGCAGCGACCTTGATGTCCAGCTGTTGATAAGCCGGCCCAGCCGCGCGGTACCACTTCGCGGCGCCGGGGCTGGTCAGTTGCGCCCAGGCATTGGCGCCGACGCTGGCGCTGATGTCCAGCCGATCGCCGCCGGCAATGCCGCCCGGCGGGTGAACGATGATGTGCTGGCAGACCTGCGGGCCTTCGGCGTACAGATGCTTTTGCACCCGCAACGGACCTTTGTGGCGTCGCTGGGTCGGGCGCGTACTGTCGCCGAAACGCCCATACGCCAGCTCCAGCTCGGCATGCCAGCTGGGGGTGAACAGGGCGGTGTGGGCAGGAAGATTCATAAGTCGATTATCGTTTTATCGAAGGTCAGTACCTTAGCTGATCGGCGCATTAATTAAATGGTGACCAGACCCCGAACGCCTTCGGCCTCCATGTTTTCGCCGCGGCCCTGCTGGACGATCTCGCCGCGGGACATGACGATGTACTGATCCGCCAGCTCGGCGGCAAAGTCGTAGAACTGCTCGACCAGCAGGATCGCCATGTCACCGCGGGCGGCGAGCTTTTTGATCACCGCGCCGATTTCCTTGATCACCGAGGGCTGAATGCCTTCAGTGGGCTCGTCGAGAATCAGCAGGCGAGGGCGACTGGCCAGAGCGCGACCGATCGCCAGTTGCTGTTGCTGGCCGCCGGACAAGTCACCGCCACGCCGATGCTTCATCTGCAGCAACACCGGGAACAGCTCGTAAATGAAGGCCGGAACTTCCTTGGCCTCCGCGCCCGGAAACCGCGACAGGCCCATCAACAGGTTTTCTTCAACGGTCAGTCGGCCGAAAATTTCCCGGCCCTGGGGCACGTAGGCGATCCCGGAATGCACGCGCTGGTGAGGCTTGAAGCCGGTGATCGGCTTGCCGTCCCACTGCACAACGCCTTCTTTGGCCGGTAGCAGCCCCATCAGCACTTTCAACAGCGTGGTCTTGCCCACGCCGTTACGACCGAGCAGGCAGGTGACCTCGCCGATCTTCACGTCAAACGACAGACCCCGGAGGATGTGACTGCCGCCGTAGAATTGATGCAGCTGAGTGACGGTTAACAATTTGATTTCCTCGGATTCATCAGCTGCAAGCTGCAAGAAAAAGCGTTCGTTTCTCACAAGCTGTAAGCCCCAAGCTTCAAGCTGTAAGAAAAAGCCGATCGGAGTGCGCGCTTCTAGCTTGTCGCTTGCCGCTAAAAGCTTGCCGCTGGGCGGTTCACCGCCCCAGATACACCTCAATCACCCGTTCATCCGCCTGCACGTCTTCCAGTGATCCCTCCGCCAGCACGCTGCCCTGGTGCAGCACGGTGACGTGGTCGGCGATGGTGCCGACGAAGCCCATGTCGTGCTCGACCACCATCAGCGAGTGCTTGCCGGCCAGGCGCTTGAACAGCTCGGCGGTGAATTCGGTTTCGGCGTCGGTCATGCCGGCGACGGGCTCGTCGAGCAGCAGCAGTTGCGGGTCCTGGACCAGCAACATGCCGATCTCCAGAAACTGCTTCTGACCGTGGGACAACAGCCCGGCGGGGCGCGACATCGATGAAGTCAGGCGAATGGTTTCCAGCACCTCGTCGATGCGGTCGCGCTGTTCGCCGTTGAGCTTCGCCCGCAGGCTGGCCCATACCGATTTGTCGGTCTTCTGCGCCAGCTCCAGATTCTCGAACACGCTCAGGGCTTCGAACACCGTGGGCTTCTGAAACTTGCGGCCGATCCCGGCCTGGGCGATCTGCACTTCGCTCATCTTGGTCAGGTCGAGGGTTTCGCCGAACCAGGCCTTGCCGTGACTGGGGCGGGTCTTGCCGGTGATCACGTCCATCAGCGTGGTCTTGCCCGCGCCATTGGGGCCGATGATGCAACGCAGCTCGCCGACACGGATGTACAGATTCAGATCGTTGAGGGCCTTGAAGCCATCGAAACTGACGCTGATGTCTTCCAGCGTGAGGATCGTGCCGTGCAGCGTGTTCAGCCCTTTGCCAGCCACCTGACCGAGACCGATGGCGTCGCGGCTGGTGCCGGCATCGCTGTTCGGGTCGAGCACTGGATCGAATGCGGGCGTCGGAGTGCTTTTCATTGGTCGCCCCTTTTCTTGATCAGGCCGATCACGCCTTTGGGCAGGTACAGCGTCACTACGATGAACAGCGCGCCGAGGAAGAACAGCCAGTATTCAGGGAAGGCCACGGTGAACCAGCTCTTCATGCCATTGACCACACCGGCGCCGAGCAGTGGGCCGATCAGCGTGCCGCGACCGCCCAGGGCGACCCAGACGGCCGCTTCAATGGAGTTGGTCGGCGACATTTCGCTGGGGTTGATGATGCCCACCTGCGGCACGTACAACGCCCCGGCCAAGCCGCACAACACCGCGCTCAACACCCACACGAACAGCTTGAAGCCGCGCGGGTCGTAGCCGCAGAACATCAGGCGGTTTTCCGCATCGCGCACGGCGGTCAACACACGACCGAACTTGCTGCACGCCAGACGCCAGCCGACGAACAGACTGCCCGCGAGCAACGCGACCGTGAGCAGAAACAACACCGCGCGGGTGCCCTGGGAGGTGATGCTGAAACCCAGAATGCTGCGAAAGTTGGTGAAACCGTTATTGCCGCCAAAGCCGGTTTCGTTGCGGAAGAACAGCAGCATGCCGGCGAAGGTCAGGGCCTGGGTCATGATCGAGAAATACACGCCCTTGATCCGCGAGCGGAAGGCGAAGAAGCCGAACACCAGCGCCAGCAACCCCGGCGCCAGCACCACCAGGCACATGGCCCAGAGGAAATGCTGCGTGCCGACCCAGTACCACGGCAGTTCGGTCCACGACAGAAAGGTCATGAACGCCGGCAGGCTATCGCCCGACGCCTCACGCATCAGGTACATGCCCATCGCGTAGCCGCCCAGGGCGAAGAACAGTCCGTGGCCCAGGGACAGCAGACCGGCGTAACCCCAGACCAGGTCCAGTGCCAGCGCAACGATCGCGTAGCAGAGGATTTTGCCTACCAGGGTCAGCGTGTAAGCCGAGACTTGCAGACTGTTGCTTTCAGGCAGCAGGGAAAGCAGCGGCAAAGCGATCAGCAGGGCGAGAATCACCACGCCGACCGCGACCGTAACGTGGGTGCCGGCGCGTTGCGCGGCAGTGACCATCAGTGGCTGATTCATCAGTCGATCACCCGTCCTTTGAGTGCGAAGAGGCCTTGCGGACGTTTCTGAATAAACAGAATGATCAGCGCCAGGATCAGGATCTTGCCCAGTACGGCGCCGATCTGCGGTTCGAGAATCTTGTTGGCGATGCCCAGCCCGAAGGCCGCCGTGACGCTGCCGGCCAGTTGACCGACGCCGCCGAGCACGACCACCAGGAAGGAGTCGATGATGTAGCTCTGGCCCAGGTCAGGACCGACGTTACCGATCTGGCTCAGCGCCACGCCACCCAGCCCGGCGATACCAGAGCCGAGCCCGAAGGCCATCATGTCGATACGCCCGGTGGGCACGCCGCAGCAGGCGGCCATGTTGCGGTTCTGGGTCACGGCGCGCACGTTCAGGCCCAAGCGGGTTTTGTTCAGCAGCAGCCAGGTCAGCACAACGACGAACAGCGCAAAGGCGATGATGACGATGCGGTTCCAGGGCAGCACGAGATTGGGCAGCACTTGAATGCCCCCCGACAACCATTCCGGGTTCGCCACTTCGACGTTCTGCGCGCCGAACACCACGCGAATCAGCTGGATCAGCATCAGGCTGATGCCCCACGTCGCCAGCAGGGTTTCCAGCGGGCGACCGTACAAGTGGCGAATGACCGTGCGTTCCAGTGCCATGCCGATGCAGGCGGTGACGAAAAACGCGATCGGCAGCGCCACCAGCGGATAAAACTCAAGGGCGCCGGGGGCGTACCGCTGGAACATCATCTGCACGACGTAGGTGGCGTAGGCGCCAAGCATCAGCATCTCGCCGTGGGCCATGTTGATCACGCCGAGCAGGCCGAAGGTGATCGCCAGTCCCAGCGCCGCCAGCAGCAGAATCGACCCGAGCGACAGGCCGGCGAAGGCTTGCCCGAGGATCTCGCCGAACATCAATTTGCGTTTGACCTGAGCCAGACTCGTCTCCGCCGCCAGACGCACGCTGGGGTCAGTTTCGACGTTGGGTTCGAGCAGGGTTTCGAGACGGGTGCGGGCCAGCGGATCGCCGGTTTCACCGAGCAGGCGCACCGCGGCGAGGCGCACGGTGGGGCTGACGTCGACCAGCTGCAGATTGGCCAGCGCCAGGTTCAGCGCCGAGTGAACGCTGTCGTCCTGCTCGCTCGCCACTTGTTGCACCAGCAAGGGCAACTGTGCCGGGCGGGCGCTTTTCTGCAGGACTTGCGCGGCCGCCAGGCGAACCTTGGGGTCGGCAGCGAGCAGTTGATGGCTGGCGAGCGCAGTGTTGATCAGGCCGCGAAGACGGTTGTTCAGGCTGATGGCCTGGGGTGTATCTGGGTTGGGCGCATCGGCCAGCGCGGGGGCGTCAGGGTCGACGGCGATGAAACTGTCGCCGTTCTGGATGAACGCCCGGTTGCTGCTGTCGGCAGCAACGCGGCCATCCTGCAGGGCAACCAGTAATTCAACGCGCGCCGGATCAGGCCTAGCGGCCCAGCTTTCCAGCAGTTGGGCGCGCGCGGAGGAGTCGGCCGCGACAAAGTCGCCGGCATCGCTGGAGTGGGCGGCGAAGGGCAGCCACAGGCACAGCGCGAGAATGAGGTGGTGGAAGTATCTGGGCATATCGAGTCCTGGGAGCACCCGCATGACGTAACGTCAGACGGGGAACCTGTAGGAGTGAGCTTGCTCGCGATGGCGGTATGCCAGCGGACATCATCGTCACAGGCTGATCGCAATCGCGAGCGAGCTCACTCCTACAGGGATAGGTTCAGCCGGAACATTTCAGCCGACCGTTTACCCTGTGTCGCTTAGTTGCTCTTCACCGCATAGTCAGGCTTCTTGTCGTTGCCCGGAATGAACGGACTCCACGGCTGGGCGCGAATCGGCTCTTTGGTCTGCCAGACCACGTTGAACTGACCGTCGGCCTTGATTTCGCCGATCATCACCGGCTTGTGCAGGTGGTGGTTGGTCTTGTCCATGGTCAGGGTGAAGCCCGACGGCGCGGCGAAGGTCTGGCCGGCCATGGCTTCGCGGACTTTATCCACATCGGTGGACTTGGCTTTCTCGACCGCTTGCGCCCACATGTGGATACCCACGTACGTGGCTTCCATCGGGTCGTTCGTCACGGCCTTGTCGGCGTTCGGCAGGTTGTGCGCCTTGGCGTAGGCCTTCCAGTCGGCGACGAACTTGGTGTTGACGGGGTTCTTCACCGATTCGAAGTAGTTCCACGCCGCCAGGTTGCCTACCAGCGGTTTGGTGTCGACGCCGCGCAGTTCTTCTTCGCCGACCGAGAACGCCACCACCGGTACGTCGGTGGCTTTCAGGCCCTGATTGCCCAGCTCTTTGTAGAACGGCACGTTGGAGTCGCCGTTGACCGTGGAGATCACCGCCGTCTTGCCGCCTGCCGCGAACTTCTTGATGTTCGACACGATGGTCTGGTAATCGCTGTGACCGAACGGGGTGTAGACCTCTTCGATGTCCTTGTCCGCGACACCTTTGGAGTGCAGGAACGAGCGCAGAATCTTGTTGGTGGTGCGTGGATAGACGTAGTCGGTGCCCAGCAGGAAGAAGCGCTTGGCCGCGCCGCCGTCTTCGCTCATCAGGTATTCAACCGCAGGAATGGCCTGCTGGTTAGGCGCAGCACCGGTGTAGAACACGTTCGGCGACATCTCTTCGCCTTCGTACTGCACCGGGTAGAACAGCAAGCCGTTCAGCTCTTCAAAGACCGGCAATACCGACTTGCGCGACACCGAGGTCCAGCAGCCGAACACCACGGCGACCTTGTCCTGAGTCAGCAACTGACGCCCTTTCTCCGCAAACAACGGCCAGTTCGACGCCGGGTCGACCACCACAGGCTCAAGCATCTTGCCGTTGACGCCGCCCTTGGCGTTGATTTCATCGATGGTCATCAGCGCCATGTCCTTGAGCGAGGTCTCGGAGATGGCCATGGTGCCGGACAAAGAATGCAGAATGCCGACCTTGATGGTCTCGGCCGCCTGAGCGGTCCAGGTCAAACCCATCGCTGCGATCGATGCAGACAAAGTGAACGCTTTCAGCAAACTACGACGCTTCATTGGCTAGCTCCATTCTTTGATTTTTTTAGATGACGGCTGTTGGCGGTGCAGAGTTGAGTCTGCTTAGGCTTTAGCAAACGCTGGGCCAAAGCTGCCTACGTCGCGAAATGGAATGAAAACGTCGCCTGCAACGGGCGCCGCGCACCAACGTGGATCGGTGTACGGCGGCTGGTGCGTCCTGCGCGCTCAAGTGGTGCGACACCGTTCGGTGCCGCGGGGTGGGGGGTTGAGGCACCCGGATAACGCGGCTATCTCACGAACAGCTCGCGCTCCCCGGTAAATAGATCAAAGGTTTCGTACACCATCGTGTCCGGCGCGGTGAAGTAGGCGAATGCCTGTCCGTTCACTTCGTGTAATGCCCTGAGTTGCAGGCGAGTGCCGGGCGGGATAGCGACGTGGTCGGCGAGAAAGCCCGAGAACATGTTCTTCTTCGGTACAGACGGCGCAAAGATCAGAAACACTGGATGCGTATTGCTCGGTGCCTGGTCCGTCACGAATGCGTCGAGGCTCCATCGCACGGCATTTCCCCGGCTGATGGAAGCCGACTGCACCCCTGCGTCGACAAATACTGCACCCAGCTCGCGGCGCAGCTGCTGCAGACCCTCGTCCGTGATGCGCGCGGCACGAAACGCATCGCCTTTCCAGGACCGCAGGCGGTAGAACTGGTTGAGAAACGCTTTCGTCTTGGGCGTTCGCGCTCCGCTTCTCAGGAGTTGGTTGATCTCAGCAGAACCGCCTTCTATGTAGTCCAACAAGTCGGGGTACAGCTCTGCTCGCGCTCGCTCGGCCAGGGCCAGGAACCGGGGTTCATCAAGGGATGGCTCAACGAGGGTGATGCCTTCAGACGGGAACGGCCATCCGGTGAGCAACAGCCTCAGCTCACGCCGGGCCTGTCGATCGGCCTGCGGGCTCAGGCGAGCGAACGGCTGCGAAAGTTTCCTCCAGCTACCGGCGCTTGATCGCACGACGTACTCGTCTTCATGGATCAGCAGCGCGGGGTCCCGAGGATGGAGGCGATACAGGCGAGACCGTCCGAACAGGTTGAAGCGTCGACTCACGTAACCCGTTTCGGAACCGAGGGTAATCTCGGTGAATTTATTCGGGTCCAGCCGCGTGATCATGCCGGACTCGGCAAAGTAGGGCGCTCCGGCGGGGGACATCAGATAGCCGATCTGCACCTGTCCACCGCGTCCGGTGCGACGGACCAAATGCGGACGTTTTATCATCCCCAGTTGACGGCCCTTCAAGGCCGCACCACCTGCCCTGCCGAGACCCGCCGTCAGCAAATAACCGGCGGCGTCGAGGAATTCCTGTGCGGCACCGTCCCAGTCATTTTCGTTCACTTTCTGAAAGCCGCTCCAGGCATTCGCCAGTCCCATTCCGAGGGCGAGGGGAATCATGATCGGGGCGGGCAACAGCAACAGCGACACGCTCACGGCCATGTCGAAGTTTTGCCAGCGGGACCCGCCATCGCCGGGCGGGGTCAGCAGCGATTTCGCCTGCTCTTTCAATTGGCGGATCCTGACGGCGAAATACTCGTCCAACAGATCGCCCTTCTGCGGCACAAACACCACGGGGTGCGTCAAGTGGGACGGAACGGGAACCGGCCCCGGCAGCGACGTCAGTACGTCAGGGAGACGCCAGTGCTTGAGCCACTCCTCATAATCGAGCATCTGCCGAGCCTGGCGCCTGTCCGACAGGGGCAGCAGCCTCGCCATGTAGGATTTGTACGTGTCGTGTTCCAGAAAAGTCTGTGTGAGGTGGAACATGCTATTGAAGGCGCGGAACACCACGTTATCTGGCGCATTGAGGGTGCAAAGGGCCAGAGGCCCCTTGTCGAATCTGCCGGCCGGGGCAATCAGCATGACGTCCGGGATCTTGACCCCACCGATGTGCAGTAATCGTACTTCGATGCTGACCCCGTCCACCTTCTGACGCTGCTCCGAATCGGGGCCGTCCAGTGCCGCTTTGATCCAGCGCAGACGATTCTCGGGAAATCCGTTGAGCTGACTCTCCCTATACGCCATGCCCAGTCGTGCCAACAGCAACTCGCGGTGCTGTTGCTTCAACTGCACAGCGTACTCGGAGTGATCAAGGTGTTCGGCAAGGTAGTCATCCAGCCGCTTTGGAATCTCGATTCGCGCCAGTAGTTCTTTCACGAACGCCTCTGAGAGTCCCGGTATCGCTACACCGTGTTCGTCTGCAACCCGCAACTCGCTGGCATCCTGAGCTGTCGCCCGCAGCGTGTTGTCGTGGGCCAGTGCGTGCAGCGAGAAGGTCTGCGAGTGAGTCTCGGTTTCCAGCACAGTGATAGGGTAAAAGCGCGCCGGGATGGGCTGGTGGAACATCGCCTTTACCAGAATCTGTCGGGGCGACAGTTGAATGTTTTTCTCTGCCAGTGCGGCGGTGACCGTTGCATCGACGTATGCGGTGATGACGTGGGCGCTGTCAGCTTGCGGCGTGTTGAAGTGGTCCAGGCTGATGCGCCGAATGGACTGGATAGACTGAGCGTAAGCCGTCGCATCGCGGGTCCATTCGACCTGCTGCTCCTCACTCATTTTTCCCCACCAGTCGGGCATCTGTTCGCGGACCACATCACAGTCCAGCTGTTGCTCGATGCGGTGGTTATCGAACAGTTGATCCGATGCCATCAAGTCTAGAATGAGGCGCTGAAAGGACGGTGGATTGAGACTCAGGGACTGAGCGATGTTCACCGCGTGATCGAAATCTGCCTTCTGTTTGATGACCTGCGACGTCAGCAGCAGGCTCATGAAATTATTGCCCAGCTTTTGCAAGCCCCAGCGTATAGGGGGCTGCTCACTGTCAGGATTGGGAAGCGCCATTGCGACAACGTCGTCCAGCCTGAGATGGCCCAGCAATTGGCGGCGTTGAGTTGTGTCGGCAAGCCGACGGGTGAGGGTGTCGGTGAGCTGATGCACTGAATCGAAACGTTCCAGACTGCCAGCAGGGGTGTAAAGAACGACCTCGCCGACTGACTCGTCGTCGGTTGCCGGCACCTGATCGGTGCGTTGCTCGGTGATCACAAATGCCCCGGTCAGGGGAAAAAGCGCAGTAGAGCTCGTCCCCAGCCACAGGTTGAACACGTCGTGTTTCTGCAGGGGATCAGCCGAGGTGTCCATGCCGTAATCCAGTGTGGCATTGAGCATGCTGAACAGATGCGGACGAAACTCGGCTTTTTCGACCCGCATCTGGCCTTCCAGCCTGAGCAGTTTGACCCGGTCCGCGAGGAAGTCCTCACGCCGCGTTTTTCCGGAGGGCTGAACCTCTGCCCAGTGATCCGAGAGTGTTTGTTTATAGCGATCGGGCAGATCTTGCGCGACGGCGGCATAAAGAGCAGCCAGTGCGTCGCGGTCCAGCCCGCCAATGGGGGACGTTTCAGGCGAAGGAAACTCACTGGTGTAGAGCCCGGCGGACACGATGTTCTGCCATCGAAAGAACCCGGTGAAGTGCGCTGTCAGGCTGGCAAGCAGCGGGCTGTGGGTGGTGACTTCCGTGACGCCGGGTTCGATGCTTCGCTCCTGGCAGACAAGCCATGCACTGGCGTAATCAAACGCGAGCTCGGGGTGGCTCAGGCGAAGGCAGTCAGTGAGCGTCTGCTCCAGGGCCTGGTTGAAATCGGGAAGGGTGTAAATCGTCAAGGCAGAGCTGTCGACGTCGAGCAGGGGTGTAGCGGTAACGTTCGTGGAATTCATGGCGCCTGTTCATATACATGAGGGATGACTCGCAGAACCGACGGGTTCGGCGACTCGTTTCATGTAGTCAAGGCGTGAGGCGTGCGTCTGTAGGTGGGGACAGCTCTGGACGTGAAGGAAACGCAACCAGGCAGGTAGGATTTTTCGCGGAGGAGGTGGGCATCTAATGAACAGAAAAAATAGGTGCGGAACCTGAAACCCGAAATGAGGAGGAATTCATCACTAAACCACCCAAAGAGGGTTCCAGGCCCCGCGAGACGCAATCTAAGCTGTTGTCGCTGTTTTGGCAAAGCGCGAACGCACTATTCGATCGAGCAGCCACACCGCCAGCATTGAAACGCCCACCAGCGGAAACGCGAGGCCCAGCAGGATCATCACTACTGTTGCGGTTTTCCAGCGTGGCAGGTCATGACGCAGGGGCGGAACGCCGAAGCCGTTTTGCGGGCGACGCTTCCACCAGATCACGATCCCGCTTACCGAACTCAACAGCACCATCAGGCAGATGAACAGAATCAGCAGCTGGTTTACCCAGCCGTACATCTTGCCTTCGTGCAGCATCACGCCCAGTTCGGTGGCTTTGGACACCGTGCTGTAATCGCTGTAACGCACATCTGCCAGCACCTTGCCGGTGTACTGATCCACATGCAGCGTGGCGTCGTTGCGCGGGTCATCAGCGAACACGGAAACGGTGAACACGCCGTCAGCCGTTTTCGGTTGGGTGATGCTGTAGCCCGGTTCGACATTGCGCGCCCTGGCGATGTCCACCACTTGCTGAAGGGAAATGCCCGGCGCCGCAGGAGCGCTGGACATGTGCGCGTGATTCATGTGCTCGGCGTGATCCCCCGACGACACCGGCATCGGCGTGTTTTCCACGGCCCACGGAACCGTTTGCGCGCTGGCACTGTTCAAGGCGCCAGCCTGTTTGTCCGACGTGGGCACGTCATTCCACATGGCCGGCGGAAAAGTGTTCCAGACATCGGCGTAGACCTTTCCCCACATGCCGGTCCAGGTCATGCCGCTCAGCAGCATGAACAGCAGCGCCATCGACCCCCAGAATCCGGTCACCGCGTGCAGGTCACGCCAGAGAATGCGACCTCGCGCGCTGACGCGAGGCCAGAGCACGCCGGCCGGTGATCGACCTCGCGGCCACCACAGATACACACCTGAAACCACCAACACGATGCCCCAGCCGGCGGCCAGTTCCACCAGCCGATCGCCGACCGTGCCGATCATCAGTTCGCCGTGCAGTTCGCGCGCGATGGCTTGCAGGTTTTGCTTTGCGTCCTGAGTGCCAAGCACCGTGCCGCTGTACGGATCGATGAACACGTTCACCTCGCGGCCGTCATTGTTGACCACGAACTGCGCGCTGCCCTCGGCATTCAGCGGCGGCAGGTATTTGCTCACCTGGGCCTGCGGATAAGCCGTCAGCACGCGCTTTTGCAGGTCGTCGGCACTGAGTGAGTGGTGAGCGGGTTTGACCGTCAGCAGGTCGCTGTACATCAGCGCGTCAAGCTGCGGCTTGAACAAGTAGATGATCCCGGTGACCGCCAGCAGGATCATGAATGGCGCGACGAACAGGCCGGCATAGAAATGCCATCGCCACGCCAGGTTGTAGAAAGACACATTCGGTTTGGACATGGTGCAACGCTCCCGTCAGGGAAAACACGGCGCAACCCGCGGACGGCCATAAAGCCGTCAGCGGGTGCGATTAAATTTGGTATTCAGGCGACTGACGAGAAGGGCGGTGCGCGACTGCGGGCGTTAAGGAAGACGCTGCGCCGGGCGTGGCCGAGTTGGGTGGCCTCGTTGTAGAATTCGGCGGGTCTCGGCGGGACAGGCGCCAAGACGGCCACGGTTTTGGTCAGCGCCGGGCAGCTGAACAGCAGCGTGCAATACCCGCACTTTGCCCAGATGATGTGATCGACGCCTGCGTTCTGCTCGACCTTGGCATGGCCGCTGTGCTCACCCGCGCCCATCTCCAGGTCCATCGACGCCGACATGTCCATTTCGCCGTGCATCGACATCGACATGGATGCCGACGCAGGCATCGCCATGCCGCTGTGATGCTCCATGGGCATGGATTGCGAGATCAGCGGGCCGATAAAGATCATCAGCATGGCGAACAGGCTCAGCCAGGCGCCCTGCGGATGACGAGGGGCGGGGGCGGATCTGGCGCGGATCGCGGGCAGGCGGTTCAAGGTGGGCGGTGTCGGTCTTCGGCGGGTCAGTGGGCGTGGGCCGGAGCGGCAGCATCGGGTGGCTGTTTCAGTACCACAACGTCGACGGTGAGGTCGCCCGCTTTTTGAAAATGCAGGGTCAGCGGGAAGGTCTGGCCGTCGATAAGTCGGCTGCGGTCTTTTAGGTCCAGCAACATGACGTGATAGGCCATGGGCGCGAATGTCACGGTGCCCCCGGCAGGGACATCCACCGTCTCCACGTGCTGCATCTTCATCAGTCCATTCTGATTGATGTGCTCGTGCAACTGGGCGGCACCGGCGATGGGGCTGTCGACCGCTTCCAGCCTATCGGTGTCAGGGCCGCTGTTGGTGATCACAAAATAGGCCGCGACGGTGGGCGCGTTGGGCGGCAATGCCATGGACCATGGTTGCGCAACACGCAGTTGCCCCTTGGCGTAATCCTGGGCTTCAACGCAAGCGGCTGGCAGCGCAAGGGCGATCAGCAGGAAGATTTTGTTCAGCATCTACGCAGGTCTCCGGGTTCATTCAGGTACGCGACGGCACGATCGGGACATCAGACCTTGGGCGATGCGTGAGGATTACGGTCAGGCCAGTGCTGACGTGGTGCCGCGCGCAGCACCAGCACCGCGACAGGGAAACGCACCGGCTCGACCAGGGCGAACAGTCCGAAACCGATGCGAGTCGGCACTGCAACCAGTGGCGTGGCGTGTGTGCAGCAGGCGCAGTGCTGCATGAATGCGATGTCGGGGTGATGGGGCGTTTGTCTGTCGATGACTTCAACGGGCGTAATGGCCAGTCGCGACGCAGCGCCAGTGCAGGCGCTTCCCCAGACCAGCCGCTCACCCTCGGGGCGCGGCATGGTGGGCGTCATCGGCATCGCCAGCACGCCGAACAGCAACGTGAAACAGGCCACCCAGGCAAAGGCCCGGCGCCGCTTCTGCGTGATGATTTGATCTTGTTGTTTTTTCATGTCGGCCATTTAGCCTGATCGGCCGCCAGATGTAAAAACCCCGCCCGCGACGTTATGTCGCGCGGCGGGTTTGGTTCAGGAAGGGTTCAGGCGGTAGAGTCAGACCGATCCGCAAACCCAGACGATTTTCACGGTATCTTCGACCCGCGTCAGCCCACGTCCCGCAACGCATCCAGCACCTCACCCACACTCCAGAACGCCCGATCCACCTCCGGCAACACCGGCCGCTTCAATACCAACACCGGCATCCCGCGCTCCCGCGCCACTTCCAGCTTCGGCTCGGTCGCGGTGCTTCCGCTGTTCTTGCTGATGAGGACGTCGATGTTGCGAGTCTCGAACAGCTCGCGCTCATCCTCCAGGCGGAAAGGCCCGCGGGCGCCGATCACTTCACAGCGTTCATTGCCGGGGTAAATGTCCAGGGCCCGTAGCGTCCAGAACTGATGGGGTGGAATCTCGTGCAGATGCTGCAAAGGTTCGCGGCCCAAGGTGAACAGGGGGCGCTGAAAGGGAGCGAGGGCGGCGATCAATTCTGCCCAGTCAGCGACTTCGCGCCAGTCATCGTCCGGCCCTGCCTGCCACGCCGGGCGACGCAATGCCCAGCAGGGGACACCGGTCATCTTTGAAGCAGCCACTGCGTTCTGGCTGATCTGCGCAGCGTAAGGGTGAGTCGCATCCAGGATCAGATCGATGCCTGTCTGCTGTACGAAGTTTGCCAACCCCTGAGCGCCGCCGAACCCGCCGACACGGACTTCACAGCGCAAGTCGGTGGGCACGCGGCCCACGCCTGCCAGGCTGTAAATATGCTGAGGGCCAAGTGTGCGGGCGATCGCCAGTGCTTCGGTGACGCCGCCGAGCAACAACACGCGTTTTATGGTGTGTGGTTTCAAATGAAGCCTCCCGCGTGGCCGACGATCCCGCCCTGTCGGTCGATGGCAAAGACCTCGACCTGAACCTGTGTCGGCACCACGCTGCGGGCGAAATTCAGCGCGTGCTGACACACCGCATCACCCAGCGCGATGCCGGCGGCCGAGGCCATGGCCAGCGCTTGCTGACTGGTATTGGCCCCGCAAATGCGTTGTTGCAGCTCGGCGTCCGCGCCCACATCGGCGGCCCATCGCGCGAGCTGAACCAGATCGATACTGGAATGGCGGCTGTGCAGGTCCATGTGGCCCGCCGCCAGCTTGCTGATCTTGCCAAAGCCGCCGCAGACGCTGAGCCGCTCCACCGGGGTTTTGCGCAGGTGCTTGAGCACGGCGCCGACAAAATCCCCCATCTCGATCAGTGCGATGTCGGGGATTTGATACACCCGACGCATCGTGTCTTCGCTGGCGTTGCCGGTGCAGGCGGCGATGTGCTGGTAACCGTTGGTGCGCGCGACATCGATGCCCTGGTGGATGGACGCGATGTACGCCGCGCAGGAGAAGGGCCGGACGATGCCGCTGGTGCCCAGAATCGACAGGCCGCCGAGAATCCCCAGCCGCGGGTTCATCGTTTTCAGCGCCAGCTCGCTGCCGTTTTCGACGCAGACCGTCACTTCAAACCCGCCCCCGTAGCCGACCTCTTGCGCCAGTTGCGTGAGGTGTTCGGCCATCATCCTGCGCGGCACCGGATTGATCGCCGGCTCGCCAACACCCAGCACCAGACCCGGTCGGGTGACGGTACCGACGCCTTCGCCCGCCACAAAGCGCACGCCGGGCTCCGGGATCAGCCTGACCTGGGCAGACACCAGCGCGCCGTGGGTCACGTCCGGATCGTCCCCGGCATCCTTGAGCGTGCCGGCCTCGGCGCCGCCCGCAATCAGGCGGCAGAATTCCAGGCGCATCTGCACGCACTTGCCTTTGGGCAGCGTGATTTCGATCGCATCGTTGGTTTCGCCGGCCAGCAACAGGCGCGCAGCAGCGAGGGACGTCGCCGTTGCGCAACTGCCGGTGGTCAAGCCGCTGCGCAATGGCGCGGGTTGTTCGGCGGTTTCGTCGCGCATCAGGGTTTGATCACTTCGAGCAGGGTGATCGGCAGCGCCTGACGCCAGGTGTCGAACTCGCCCAGCGGCTTGGCGTGGGCCAGATGAATGCGGGTCAGTTCGCCGCCGTATTGCTCGCGCCAGTTCACCAGCATCGCCTCGCTTTGCAGCGTGACGGCATTGGCCACCAGTCGACCGCCCGAGCGCAGGTTTTGCCAGCAGGCGCGCAGCACACCTTCGCGGGTGACGCCGCCGCCGATGAAGATCGCGTCAGGTTGCTCAAGGCCCTCAAGCGCATCCGGCGCACGTCCGCGAATTAATTGCAGGCCGGGCACCCCCAGCGCATCCCGGTTGAATTCGATCAAGTGCTGCCGGCTCTCATCTGCCTCGACAGCGATGGCGCGGCAGGTCGGGTGCGCGCGCATCCACTCGATGCCGATGGAACCGCAGCCTGCGCCCACGTCCCACAGCAATTCACCGGGAATGGGGGCGAGGCGGGCCAGGGTAATCGCGCGCACGTCGCGCTTGGTCAACTGGCCGTCATGCCGAAACGCCTCGTCCGGCAGACCGCCCAGCGGAGAGAGGCGCAGTGCATCAGGCTGTGCGCGGCACTCGATGGCGACCAGATTCAGCGCCGCGATGTCGGTGGCGTTCCACTCACCCGCACTGCCCTCGATCTGTCGCTCGGCGCTGCCGCCCAAGTGTTCGAGGACGATCATGGGGCTCGGACCAAAACCGCGTTCCTTGAGCTGCGCCGCGATGGCCGCCGGGCTCGAACCGTCGTTGCTCAGCACCAGCAGGCGCAGGCCATGCTGCAAGTGGGCGTTCAGCGCGGCGACGGGGCGGGCGACCACCGACAGCGTCACCACGTCCTGCAACGCCCAACCCAGGCGCGCCGCCGCCAACGAATAGGAAGAGGGCGCGGGAATTACCCGCATCTCAGCGAGGGGGACGTGTTTCGACAGGCTTGCGCCGACGCCGAACAACATGGGATCGCCGCTGGCCAGCACGCAGACCGGGGCGCCGCGCTGTTCCAGCACCGGGCTCAGGGAAAACGGGCTCGGCCACTGGCGCTGCTCGGCCTGGATGCACGGCGGCAGCAAGGCCAGCTGCCGTGCGCCGCCGAACACCTGCCGCGCCTGCAACAGCGCGTGCCGAGCGTTTCGGCCCAGACCTTTATAGCCGTCCTCACCGATTCCCACGACTGTCAGCCACGGTGACATGAATTGCCCTCAACCAAATACGTGCGACAGGCCTGTCATATCGGCCTGTGAAAGTGGCCGGCATGATACCGCGCTGGCGGGCCCGGTTCGTATGGCTTTATGAATCCGACAGACCGTCTTTTCATGCCCGCCGCCAAAGCAGGCATAATACGGCCCCTGTAACTTTTCGTTTCTCTACGCGTCCGCCCGTTCGCACCAGGTGACCCATTGACCGAGCCGTTGTCCGCTCGCCTATCCGCTACGCCCCTTCGCCCCTCGGCTTGTCCGGGGTTGCTGCGTATCGTCCCGGCGCTGGATGGCGGGATCTGCCGGATCAAGCTGCCGGGCGGGGTGCTTTCAGCGGATCAGGCGCTGGCCGTGGCAAGTGCCGCCGAGGGGTTCGCAGGTGGCGTGATCGAGGCGACCAATCGCGGCAATCTGCAGATTCGCGGCATCGGCGCCGACCACGACGGGCTGATTGCCAGCCTGCTCGATGCCGGTCTGGGGCCGAGCAATCCCGTCAGTGACGACGTGCGCAACCTGATGCTCAGCCCCACCGCAGGCCTCGATCCGCAGCAGCTGCTGGATGTGCGTCCGCTGGCCGGGCAAATCCTGCATTCTCTTGAGCACCACCCGCGTTTCCATGAACTGTCGCCCAAGTTCGCGCTGTCGCTGGACGGCGGCGAGGGCTTGGCGATGCTTGAGCATCCCCATGATCTCTGGCTGTCCGCGTTGCAGGTCGACGGCCAGACGCTGCTGGGATTTGGGCTGGCGGGCTGTTCGGCCACCGAGTCGCCGGTGGCTGCGGTGGCGCCGGATGCAGCGCACGCGTTGGTCGTTGCGGTACTGGAAACATTCCTGGCTCTCGCTCGCCCCGATCAGGCACGCATGCGGGACTTGCTGAAAGAAGTAACCGTTGCGCAATTCATCGAACACGTTGCCGGGCATTTGCCGCAGCGACTGGTGATTGATCGAAAAGTAACCAACTGGCGGCGCGCGCCTGCACGGTCTTTTGCGCACATCGGCACCTATTCCCAGGCATCAGCCGGCATCGTGGCTGTAGGCGCGGGCGTGCCGTTGGGGCGTCTGCGGCCTTCCATGTTGCGTGAAGCCGCCCGATTGGCGACTGCGTTTGGCGACGGTCAGTTGTGCATGACACCGTGGCAAAGCCTGATGCTGCGAAATGTCCCGACAGCCAAGTCGGCAGCCGTGATGGATGGCTTGAGCAACGCGGGCTTGCTCGTCGATGCTGCTCAGTCGCTGACAAAAATTGTCGCCTGCACCGGCTCCGCTGCCTGCGCTAAAGGGCTGGCCGACACCAAGGCCGACGGGCTGCGTCTGGCGACGTTGCTGCAAGAAAACGCCATCAGCCGCGCGGTACATCTGTCCGGCTGCGCGCGTTCATGCGCTGCTGCGCACGTGATGCCGGTGACCCTGCTGGCAGCGTCGCCCGGTCGTTACGACCTTTATTTTCGTCATGCAGGAATGTCCGGGTTCGGCGATCTGCATGCACGTGACCTCACTATTGAAGCAGTCGGCGCGTTGTTGACCGCCGACTCACGGAGCAACACCCATGATTGATTACATCCGCGACGGCCAGGAGATCTACCGCAACTCCTTCGCGATCATTCGTGCCGAAGCCCGGCTCGACTCCATCCCGGCCGACCTGGAAAAACTCGCTGTACGGGTGATTCATGCCTGCGGCATGGTCGATGCAGTGGAAGGCCTGCGCTTTTCGCCCGGTGCAGGCACGGCAGGCCGCCGCGCGCTGGCCGCCGGTGCGCCGATTCTGTGTGATGCGCACATGGTGGCCGAAGGGGTCACGCGCACGCGGCTGCCCGCCAACAACCAGGTGATCTGCACCCTGAAAAACGAACGCGTGCCCGAGATGGCCCGTGAGCTGGGCAACACCCGCTCGGCGGCGGCGCTGGAGCTCTGGCGCCCGCACCTGGAAGGGGCGGTTGTGGTGATCGGCAACGCACCGACTGCGCTGTTCTATCTGCTGGAAATGCTCGACGCCGGCGCGCCGAAACCTGCGCTGATCCTGGGTTTCCCGGTGGGTTTCGTCGGCGCCGCTGAATCCAAGGACATGCTCGCTGCCGACAGTCGCGGCGTGCCTTACGTGATCATGCAGGGCCGTCGCGGTGGCAGCGCCATGGCTGCCGCGGCGGTCAACTCACTCGCCACGGAGATCGAATGATGGCACCACGCGGTCGTCTGATTGGCTTGGGCGTGGGGCCGGGTGATCCGGAACTCATTACCGTCAAGGCGCTGCGCCTGCTGCGAGAGTCGCCGGTGGTCGCGTACTTCGTCGCCAAGGGCAAGAAGGGCAACGCGTTCGGCATCATCGAAGGCCATTTGCAGCAGGCTCAGACGCTGATGCCGCTGGTGTACCCGGTGACCACCGAGGCGTTGCCGGTTCACATGTCTTACGAGCAAGTGATCAGCGATTTCTACGACCGCAGCAGCGCCGAAGTGGCGGCGCATCTGGACGCCGGACGCGACGTGGCTGTGATCTGCGAAGGCGACCCGATGTTCTATGGGTCCTACATGTATTTGCACGATCGTCTCGCCAATCACTACGACGCCGAAGTCATCCCGGGCGTCTGTTCGATGCTCGGCGGCGCGTCGGTGCTGGGCGCGCCGCTGGTGTACCGCAATCAAAGCCTGTCGGTGCTGTCCGGTGTGTTGTCTGCCGACGAGCTGAAACGCAAGCTTCAGGATGCCGACGCTGCGGTGATCATGAAACTGGGGCGCAACCTGCCGAAAGTGCGTCAGGTGCTGATTGAAACCGGCCTGGCGGATCGCGCGTTGTACGTCGAGCGCGCAACCATGGCCAATCAGAAGATCGTGCCGCTGGCCGAGGTTGACCCGATGTCGTCGCCCTATTTTTCTCTGATCATTGTCCCCGGCGAACGGTGGCAAGGCTGATGGGCACGACCAACATCAAGGCCCCGGCGATTGTCATTCTGGGCAAAGGCGCGCTGGCGACCGCGCAACGTATCCAGCAGATGTACCCCCAAGCGCTGATTTACGGGCTGGCCGGACGCGTCGAAGACGCCGACCGCAGCTACTCGGAATTTGGCGCGACGCTGCGCCAGCTGTATCAGCAAGACACGCCGATCATCGCGTTGTGCGCAGCGGGCATCGTCATTCGCACGCTGGCGCCGGTGCTGCTGGAAAAGGGCGTCGAGCCGCCGGTCCTGGCCGTCGCTGAAGATGGCAGCGCAGTCGTGCCGCTGCTGGGAGGACTGGGGGGCGTCAATGTGATGGCCCGGAAAATCGCGGCCGCGCTGAACACTGCAGCGGCTATCACCACCAGCGGCGAGTTGCGTTTCGGCACCTGCCTGCTCAATCCGCCTGCTGGCTATGCGTTGGGGGATCTGGAGCTGGGCAAGCGCTTTGTCAGCGACTTGCTGTCGGGTGAAAGCGTGCGCGTCGAGGGCGCGGCGCCGTGGTTGGCGCAAGCGCAGTTGCCTGAGGATGATCAGGCGCAGTTGGCGATCCACGTCGGCTATGCCGAGCGAGAACTCAGCGACCACGAATTGTTGATCTACCCACGCAACGTGCTGGTGGCGCTGAGCGGGGATCTGGCCGATTCCGGCGAGGCAGTGGCCGATGCCGTGAAAGCCGCGCTGCATGATTCGCGCATTGCCGTGCAGGCGCTGGGCTGCCTGCTGGCCAGCAAGGCCGAAATGGCCAATCCTTCGCTGCACGCGGCTGCCGAATCACTGGGCGTTGCGCTGCGTTTCACCGCCGGCGGTACTCCTGCGGAAATGACCCAGCAGGTATTGCCGCAGCTGTTGCCACCGCTCACCCCGGCGGCGGGCATCGCCATTGCCGTCGCGCCGCAACCTTTGGACATTTCACACATCGGCTTTGCACGGGGGCGGCTGGCGGTCATCGGCCTCGGCCCCGGCGCGACCGACTTCATGATTCCCGCCGTAAAGGCCGAGCTGGCGCGTGCCAACGATGTGCTCGGCTATGAGACGTACGTACGCATGGCCGGGCCGTTCCGCGCCGACCAAGTGCTGCACTGCACTGACAACCGCGAAGAAATGCTCCGCGCCCGGCATGCCTTCGAGCTGGCCGCTGAAGGCCGTTCGGTGGTGGTGGTTTCATCGGGCGACCCCGGCGTGTTCGCCATGGCTGCAGCGGTGCTGGAAGCGCTGCACGAATCGGATAATCCCGACTGGCACCGGGTGGACTTGCACATACTGCCGGGCGTGTCGGCATCGCTGGCAACCGCGGCGCTGGCCGGTGCCCCGTTGGGCCACGACTTCTGCGTCATGTCCCTGTCGGACAACCTCAAGCCCTGGGAGATCATCGAGAAGCGCCTGGATCTCGCCTGTCAGGCCGATCTGGCCCTGGCGTTCTACAACCCGATCTCGCGCGCCCGGCCCTGGCAGTTGGGGCGTGCCCTGGAAATCGTGCGCCAGCATCGCGGCCCGGAAACCCCGGTGACCCTGGGACGTGACGTGGGGCGGCCAGCGCAGACGTTGCGGGTCATCACCCTCGGCGAGCTGACGCCGGAGCACGTCGACATGCGCACGATGGTGCTGGTGGGGTCGTCGTTGACCTGCGTGTTCCCGCGCGCCAATGGTGAGTCGTGGGTCTACACGCCGCGTTGGTACGGCGCCAAGCCGACCTGAGCGACGGTTCGGTTGGCGCTGTGGGATTTGTCTCATAGCTGACGCAGGCCAATCAGCCAGTCGATGGCGAAACCGATCCAGCCGCTTGCAGAAGCGTCAGGCGGGAGGCGACTGTGCGCGTCGCCCGCTTCTGCAGCTTCCCATGGCGCCTTTCCTAACCCTTTGCTTTGATTGAATTTTGCTTCTCCAAGGCTTAGGGCACGGTGCAGCCGCTACGTATCAACACTTGTCTGAATGTGCCGAACCGTCTCCAGAACCACGGGTGGCGCGCCGGGAAATGTTCGTTAATCTCGGAGGTGTCCACGACGGACGTACCCACCAGTTAAAGGATTGACGAATGAAACACGAAACAAGCATGACCTCCGCTCAACGTAGCGCTTTCATCAACCATTGCGAGTTGGCCAACTGCACCCACTCGTTGATCGAGCACGTCTCGGCAATGGATGACCCGGTGCCACGCCTGCTGGAAGAACCGAGCCAGGCTGCAGTTGTAGGCAGCAACTTGTTGGCCTTCGCAGAAGGCGTTTCGCGGCAGAACAAAGAAGACGTCATGGACTCCCTTCTATTCGCGACGCTGGTCGCCAACAAAGCGTTCAACCCGGAGAAGCAAAGCGAGCAGTGGTACAAGCAGTACAACGATGTGTTGACGGCGCTGGGCTGGTTTTCCACCAACTGGAGGTACAGTCGCTATTACTCGACGCACCGTCGATTCAGCATGGAGCAAGCGGGGCTGGAGATCATCTCTTCCGCCATCGCAGCCGCGGCGCTGCCAGGTCCCGCGTCCGTCGCCATGTTGAAAGTCGCGGGTGATGCCGTGGCCGCGCTGAAGGCTCAGGAAAAACCGCTGCGAATTTTCGAGCGTCAGACCAAGACCCACCGTGGCGCGAATTTCCGCATCGGCGCCTGTTCCGAATCCAGCGACGGCACTGTCAATCTGGCAATGGGTGCGGTCAGTTTCTCCACCGATTCGGCGGTCACCAACGTCCTCTTCTGGGAATGGAACAGTGCTGAAGTCACCGCTTTCCGGGGTGAGAACCATCTGGTGCTGGACACACGCCTCTACGCGTCACTGCGTACACAGATCCGGCAGCGTTTGAACAAGAGCGCCTCCGCCGCCATCGAGGAATTCGAGATTTGATCAGTTGGCAGGAGGCGCTCGTCGCCTCCTTCTCAAGGAGATGTCCCATGCATCAGGGAATGATCGAAACGCAGGTCAGCGCAGGGTGCTTGTTGTTCATGCACCGTGCCTGCACTGATCTACAGAAAAGTGACGCAGCTGATTGCGCACTCTATGCACAGCTTGCAGCGACCAAAAGACACCCCCGCTTCGCAGCATCCTCCGCGTGGAACGACACCTGGCTGGCTGCCTTGATCCGCTTCGGCTGGGCGCTGAACACCCATGAAACGCTGAGTTGCACAGCGCTGGAGCTCGGGCCGGGTTCGGTGTGGACATGGGTGAAGAGCAACTGGCCGCTTTTAATGCCCAACGACATGTTGGTTGACGGAGAGTCTGTCCTGAAGCGCTCATTATCAAGCCAGCCCATTCAGCCAGCGGTCGAACTGCTTGCCGGTCATGCGCTTGAACCGATCGTTCCGAAATCCGGCGATGTGCAACCTGGGCAGAAGGTGGTGCTGCAGATCGCTTTCCTGAACGAGAACGCAGCGCTGTCCGTTGCCCTCATCAGTTTTGCTCACCGGACTGCACTGAAGAATGACTTTCTGTTCGAAACACTGCATCCCGCCGACATCGTTGGCAATATCGACCTGCGCTTCTATTCGCTGCGGCTGATGGACCTGGTTTACACGCCCCTGCGCAAAAACGTCAGCCAGGCACTGGAAGATCGTCGCCCCACGTTAGTGTGTGCATTGGCAGGAGATGACACATGAGCGCTACAGGCGCGGTGGTTGGTAATGGTCTGGTGTCGTTGTCCGCCGATATCAAGAAGCAGGACCGCGCGGATCTATTTGACTGCCTGCTGCGAGCCGAGCGTGTGGCGGGTAAAGTCAGTCGGGATGAACATTTCACCTACTGGGCATACCGGTATGGCAAGGCACTGGAGCAGCGAAGCTTCAGGAAACTGAGCCCGATCATTCATGAACCGATGGTGATCGGGAGCGCATCGGAACTGGAGGAAATCAGCTTCAGTGTTATCGAATCACGCGGCTCCGCTCGGTTGGCGCGACAGGCGAAGGCGTCGCTTCAGGCCATGCAGATTCACCACTACGCGGAGCACTTTTTTGAAAGCATCAACGGGCACAGCGTCATCGCAGGTTTCCAGGTCATACCGTGCGCAGTGGATTCAACAGGTGCTGTGATGGTGCTGCTGTGCGGCATCCAGATGACAGGAATCGTCGAGACGCGGGATTTCGACTTCTGGTCTGACTCACGCAGTGAGCTGACATTGCGCATCACGGGAGGGGCCTATCGTTTTGATCGTAGAGACTATGCAAAGCATCGCGATGCGGTGGCAAGGGAGCTGGATGCCAATGGCGCGCGGGCTATCCAGACGTTTGCGCTTTGAGCGCGTCTCAGGTCAGCAGATAGCCTTTGATGCCCGTAAAAATGATCTGCGCAGCCAGTGCGCACACAAATAACCCCATCAGGCGGCTGACAATCTGTAGCCCCTGATCCCCCAAAATCCGCTCGATGCTGTTGGACAGATAAAGAATGACGCCGACGGTCAGACTGGCCAGCGCGATGCTGACGATGGCGGTGAGTTTGTCATCCCAGTGCGGCTGACTGATGCCCATGACCAGCAGCGCGCCAATGGTGCCCGGACCGACGGTGATGGGGATGGTCAGCGGCACGATGGCGACGTCCTGCTGAACGTTGTCGGTCTGCACGCCGGATTTGCCCTGGGCCATGGCCAGGGCTGAGATGAACAGCACGCTGCCGGCGCCTATTCTGAAGGCGTCGGCGGTGATGCCGAAGACCCCGAAAATCACCCGTCCGAACAGGTACAGCAAGACGCTGGAAACCAGAGTCGCCAGGGCGATTTTCCACGCCAGGTGCCGACGTTCCTTGCGCGAATAACCGCGGCCCAGGGAAATGAAACAGGACAGGACGAAGAATGGGCTATAGAGCACCAGCATCTTCAGGTAAACGCTGAACAGCACGTGAAGCATGGTTTGAGCTCATGGCAGCAGACTGGGACGGCGCCAAGTCTATCAGCCCGTCACGGCGACTTGGCGGTCAGTTTTGCTCATAACGGTCTTCGCCGCGGGTGGCCTCATCCCGAGCGCGTTGCTCCACCCAGTATTCGACCAGATCGCGTAGCTGTGACATCTCCACCGGCTTGGACATGTGGCCATCCATGCCGGACTGGCGTGCGCGATCCTTGTGCTCCGCCAGAATGTGCGCGGTCAACGCCACCACAGGGGTGCGGATGCGTTGGTTGCCGGTTTCCCAGGCGCGGAACTGCTGCGTCGCCGAAAAGCCGTCGAGGATCGGCATTTCGCAGTCCATCAGCACCAGGTCATAGCGCTGGGTCTTCATCGCCAGCAGCGCTTCTTCGCCGTTGCTGGCGGTGTCCGGCTGCAGGTTGAGCTTGCCGAGCATGCCCCGAATGACCTTGGTGGAAATGCTGTTGTCTTCGGCGACCAGAATGCGGAAGTCGCTGGGCACGTTAATATCGCTGATCAACCCGGGTACGGCAGAGAAGGGCGCATTGCCTTTGTTGCGTTGATTGAGCTCGTCCGCCAGTGTTGTCTTTAGCGTGTACCCGGCGACCGGTTTGGCGAGGATGCGTTTGACCCCTGCATTGCGCGCGATGATCTTGCTCGGCGCGTTGCTGATGCCCGTGAGCATGATCAGCAGAATGTCGTGGTTCAGGCTCGGGTCTTCCTTGATCTTGGCGGCCAGTTGCATGCCGGTCATGCCGGGCATGTTCTGGTCGAGCAGGACAATATCGAAATAGTCGCGCAAGTGAGCTTTTGTGCGCAGCAACGCCAGGGCCTCCTTGCCGGATGGCACTGCGCTGACGTTCAGCCCCCAGGCGCTGCACTGCTGGACCAGTACCTTGCGACAGGTGTCGTTGTCGTCGACCACCAGAACCCGCGCCCCTTGGAGCGGGCTGTCCAGATCAGCGGGCGGCTGCTCCAGTCGTTCCGCATCCAGAGGCAGACTCAGCCACAGCGTGCTGCCCTGATTAGTGCCGCTCTGGATGCCGAACTCGCCGTTCATCAACAGGATCAGTTGCCGGGCAATGACCAGCCCCAAGTGACCGCCGACCTTGCTGGCCGCCAGGAAGTTCTTGCTATGCAGCTCGGCGTGCAGCAGCGCGTCCCGTTCCTTGGGCGTCAGCGGCGTGCCGCTGTCCTGTACGGCGATGCGCAGTCGTGGCTTGCCACCGCGAGAGTCGAGGGCGACGACCAACAGGATCTCGCCCTCGTCGGTCTTCTTTAATGCGTTCTCCAGCAAACTGAGCAGCGTCTGCCGCAGGCGCGTCGGGTCACCGCTGATAACGCGCGGTACCTGGGGCTGGATGAAGCTGATCAGCTCGACACTTTGCTGCTCCGCCTTGGCGCGGAAGATACTCAGGCAGTCTTCGATCATTGCGTTGAGATCGAACTGCACGTCGTCCAGCTCGATCTGCCCGGACTCCAGTTTGGTGATGTCGAGGATTTCGTTGATCAGGGTCAGCAATTCATTGCCGGCGCTGTGAATGGTCTGCACATAATCGCGCTGTTTGACCGACAACGGCGTGCCCAGCAGCAGCTCGGTCATCCCTAGAACGCCGTTCATGGGGGTGCGAATTTCGTGACTGATCTTCGCCAGAAACTCGGCCTTGGCATTGATTTCTGCCGTGCTGGCCGCCAGCTCACGGCTGATGCTGAAGTTGTCTTCGGTGATGCTGCGATGACGCTCGCTGAGGGCGATGCTCATCAGCAAGCCGCACAGGCAAAACACCGCCAGCACCCCGATGATCAGGGTCTGCGCAGGAATGCTCGTCAGCCAGAGCATGGCCGGCAGCACCACCAGGTTGCCGAGATTGAACGCGATCATGGCGATCACGAACGGCCGGGCAGGGGAGTAACCCTTCTGCAGGTGGTAGATCGAAACCAGCGTGATGCTGACCGTGGTCAGTGCCACCAGCAGGAACGTCATGATGTTCAGCGGCAGCGTTTCGACGAACAGCACCAGCAACGCGCCAAAGCCGACCACCAGTAGCACGCCCATCAGCAGCCGGTTGAGCATCTCGACCCCGCGCTGAATGAAGAAACAGTACGTGTACATCAGCCCCGTCGCGGCAGCGAGGAGCAGGGCGAGGTGAGCGCTCGGCGTCTGCGCCAGGTGCCAGCGCGGCAGCCACGGCGCCTGAAGGTTGAGCAACAGCAGCGCGCTCAACCCCAGAAACGCCTCGCAGGCTGCCAGCCACAAGCTGCTGATCGAGCGGGACTGGGCGAACCGCGTGATGTTCTGCACGATCAACATGGCGAGTGAGCCGAAGAACAGACCGAGCAGCAGCGGTCGGCGCTCGTCTGCAGCGCTGGAGACCGCTGACTGCAAGGTGATGTTCGGGCGCAGTTCCTGCTCGGACTTGAGGCGCAGATACAGGTCAAGCGGCTTGTCGCTGTGGGGCACTGGCAGCAAAAAGTCCAGTGACGGCAGGGGTTGTGCTTCTCGCGGCACCCGGTTACCGGAGCGCGAGTGATCGATCAGGCTGTCGCCGTCGAGCACGTACATGTCCACGGTTGCCAGGTCCGGCGCGAAGATCCGCACCAGTTGTTCATGGGTGGTCGGGGGCAGGCGATAGTGCAGCCACAGGGCGGCGTCGCGGTTGGTCGCGCGCACCTTGTCGAGTTCGACCGGGCTGAACTGGGATTCGTAATGGGGGGAGCGGATGTCGCTGAGGTTCAGGTTCGCCTGATCGTCGACAAGGGTTGACCAGCCTGCACTGACCTCGGCGGTGGCCGAGGATATCCAGAGCAGGGTCAGCAATGTGGCGGTCAAACGAGTGGCAATCCTGAGCCAGCGCACGGCGAAATCCCTTCGTGAATGAAGCCTGTTTAACTCTGGCGCACTGGCTGATTGCTCATCCTGGGCCTACCCGGCTAAAGCCGGTCCCAATGGCTGCTCCAGAGGAGCCGCCAGTGGGCCGAAATTCACGCCAGATCTTCGCCGCGTTCCCGGGCAATGGCGCGGTAGCCAATGTCCTTGCGGTAAAAACAACCTTGCCAGTCAATCTTTGCAGCCAGTGCATACGCTTGTTTCTGGGCATCGCCAACGGTGTCGCCCAGCGCTGTCGCGCACAACACCCGACCCCCGGAGGTCACGATGCGGCCATCCTGCAACGCCGTGCCGGCGTGAAACACTTTACCGGGCAACGCGGCCGCAGCGTCCAGCCCGTGAATCTCGTCGCCCTTGGCGTAATCAGCCGGATAACCGCCAGCTGCCAGCACAATCCCCAGACTCGGTCGCGGGTCCCACTGAGCATCCACTGTATCCAGCGTTTGCGCCAGAGCGGCTTCGACCAGCGCCACCAGACTCGATTGCAGACGCAGCATCACGGGCTGGGTTTCAGGATCGCCAAAGCGGCAGTTGAACTCGATGACTTTCGGGTTGCCGGCCTTGTCGATCATCAGACCAGCATAGAGGAAACCGGTGTAAATGTTGCCCTCGGCCGCCATGCCCCTGACGGTCGGCCATATGACCTGATCCATCACGCGCTGGTGAACCTCGGCGGTGACCACCGGGGCCGGGGAGTACGCACCCATGCCGCCGGTGTTCGGGCCGCTGTCGCCGTCGCCGACGCGTTTGTGGTCCTGGCTGGTGGCCATGGGCAGCACGTTCTTGCCGTCGACCATGACGATGAAGCTGGCTTCTTCGCCATCGAGGAATTCTTCGATCACCACGCGTGAACCTGCGTCGCCGAAGGCATTGCCGGCCAGCATGTCACGCACGGCGTCTTCCGCTTCCGCGAGGGTCATTGCGACGATGACGCCTTTGCCCGCTGCAAGGCCGTCGGCCTTGATAACGATCGGCGCGCCCTTTTCTTGCAGGTACGCCAGAGCCGGCTCGATTTCGGTGAAGTTCTGGTAATCGGCAGAGGGAATACTGTGGCGCGCCAGGAAATCCTTGGTGAATGCCTTGGAGCCTTCCAGCTGCGCGGCGCCCTTGGTCGGCCCAAAGCACTTCAGGCCACGGGCGCGGAACAGATCAACGACACCGGCCACCAGCGGGACTTCCGGACCGACGATGGTCAGCGCGACGTTCTTCTCGGCGAAATCCGCCAGTTGCTCCAGCGCCAGTACGTCGATGGCAACGTTTTCGCACTTGGCTTCAGTGGCAGTGCCAGCATTGCCCGGGGCGACGAAGACTTTCTCGACACGAGCGTCCTGCGCGACCTTCCAGGCCAGAGCGTGTTCACGGCCACCGCTGCCAATGATCAAAATATTCAAAGAAGGACTCCTTCGGAGAAGCTGCAAGCTACAAGCGGCAAGTAAAAGCGGATAGCACAACTCTTAATCACGGCTCATTGCTCTGAATTAATAGGGCTGCAAGGGCGAGTAAAGCGACGCGACTCTGCTTTTACTTACCGCTTGCAGCTTGATGCTTGCCGCTGCACTCAGTGCCTGAAATGGCGCATGCCGGTGAAGACCATCGCGATACCCGCTTCGTCCGCTGCGGCGATCACTTCAGCATCGCGCATCGAGCCGCCTGGCTGGATCACTGCCGTGATGCCGACCTTGGCCGCGTTGTCGATGCCGTCGCGGAACGGGAAGAACGCATCGGAAGCCATGACAGCGCCCTGCACCTGCAAACCGGCGTGTTCGGCCTTGATCGCGGCAATGCGCGCGGAGTTCACGCGGCTCATCTGGCCCGCGCCGACGCCGATGGTCTGGCGATTCTTGGCATAGACGATGGCGTTGGATTTCACGTACTTGGCGACTTTCCAGGCGAAGATCAGGTCGTGGACTTCCTGCTCGGTCGGCGCGCGCTGGGTGACCACTTTAAGGTCGTCGGCGCCGATCATGCCGATGTCGCGGCTCTGCACCAGCAGACCACCGTTGACCCGCTTGTAATCCCAGGCCGGCGCGCGTTCTGCGTCCCACTGGCCGCTGGTCAACAGGCGCACGTTGGCTTTGCTGGCAATGATGGCCTGGGCTTCGGCGCTGACGCTCGGGGCGATGATCACTTCGACGAACTGACGCTCGACGATGGCCTTGGCCGTCTCGGCATCCAGTTCACGGTTGAAGGCGATAATGCCGCCGAACGCCGATTCGCTGTCAGTGGCATAGGCCAGCTCGTAGGCCTGACGAATGCCGCCTTCCGCGTCCGGGCTTACTGCAACGCCGCACGGGTTGGCGTGCTTGACGATCACGCACGCGGGTTTGACGAAGCTCTTCACGCACTCAAGTGCCGCGTCGGTATCGGCGACGTTGTTGTAGGAAAGCTCTTTGCCTTGCAGTTGGGTCGCGGTGGCGATACCCACTTCGGCAGGCTTGGCTTCAACGTAGAACGCCGCGCTCTGGTGCGGGTTCTCGCCGTAGCGCATTTCCTGCGCCTTGACGAACTGAGTGTTGAAGGTGCGTGGAAATTCACTGCGGCCTTCGGTGCTCAGGGTTTCAGCGGATTGGTCAACGCTGCCCAGGTAGTTGGCGATCATGCCGTCGTAGGCTGCGGTGTGCTCGAAAGCCTTGAGCATCAGGTCAAAGCGCTGCGCGTAGGTCAGACCGCCGGCCTTGAGGCTTTCCAGCACGTTGGTGTAATCGCTGGCGTTGACGACAATGGCGACGTCTTTATGGTTTTTAGCGGCGGAGCGCACCATGGTCGGGCCGCCGATATCGATATTTTCGATGGCGGTCGGCAGGTCGCAGCCCGGCTTGGAAACTGTCGCTTCGAACGGATAGAGATTCACGGCGACCAGGTCGATCGGCTTGATGCCGTGTTCGCTCATGATGGCGTCGTCGATGCCGCGACGGCCCAGGATGCCGCCGTGGATTTTCGGGTGCAGTGTCTTGACCCGGCCGTCCATCATTTCAGCGAAGCCGGTGTAGTCGGCGACTTCTACTGCAGCAACGCCGTTGTCCTTGAGCAGCTTGAACGTACCACCAGTGGAGAGGATCTCGACACCGAGGGCTTCGAGTTCACGCGCGAATTCAAGGATGCCGGTCTTGTCGGATACGCTGATCAAGGCGCGGCGGATCGGCAGGCGGGTCGTCTGGTCGGTCATCTCAACTTCCATCAAAAGCAAAAGAATTTTGCAAAAAAAACGACCGCATTGAAGTGAGGTCGCTTGTTTTTCGGATGCTTACAGCAGGTCGTACTGCTTGAGTTTCTTGCGCAGGGTGCCGCGATTCAGTCCCAGCAGCTCGGAGGCCTTGGTCTGGTTGCCCTTCACGTAGTTCATCACGCACTCGAGCAACGGCGCCTCGACTTCCGAGAGCACCAGGTTGTAGACATCAGTGACGGCCGCACCTTCCAGATGAGCGAAGTAGTTGTGCAACGCCTTCTCGACGCTTCCGCGCAGGGTCTGACCCTCTTCGCTCGGCGTATTGAGGTGTTGTTTCAAATTGACGTTGTCGCTCACGGGTGTTGTTCCACTCACTAAAGTCTCAGTCATCATCGTCATGCGGCCACCTCTTCTTCGTTCCCTGCTGGGCGGGATCTATCGCGCTGGGAAAAGAACTCCCGAACGTTGGCGCACTGTGCTTCTGTATCGTCCAAACGGTTGAAAAGGGCGCGAAACTCCCTGGCGCCCGGCAACGTTGCGAGGTACCAGCCGACGTGTTTGCGGGCGATTCTCACGCCCATCACGTCGCCATAGAACGTGTGAAGCGTAGCCAGATGCTCTAGCAGAATGCGTTCCACTTCACCGACGGGCAGGCCCGGAAGTTTCTCTCCGGTCTGCAGGTAGTGTTCTATCTCGCGAAAAATCCATGGGCGCCCCTGGGCAGCCCGGCCAATCAACAGCCCGTCGGCGCCGGTCGCGTCAAGGACGTAGCGGGCCTTTTCCGGTGAATCAATGTCGCCATTGGCAAACACCGGGATGGACACCGCCTGCTTGATGGCGGCGATGGTGTCGTACTCGGCTTCACCGGTGTAGAGATCTGCACGGGTTCGCCCGTGCACCGCCAGTGCCTGAATGCCGGCTTGCTCGGCGATTCTGGCGACGGTCAGACCATTCTTGTTCGCCCGGTCCCAGCCGGTGCGAATCTTCAGCGTGACCGGTACCTCGACTGCCGCAACCACTGCGTGCAGGATTTCGGTCACTAACTGTTCATCTTTCAACAGCGCGGAGCCGGCGGCCTTGTTGCAGACCTTTTTTGCCGGGCACCCCATGTTGATGTCGATGATCTGCGCGCCCAGTTCGACGTTGGCGCGTGCTGCGTCCGCAAGCATCTGCGGGTCCCCGCCAGCGATCTGTACCGAGCGGGGCTCGGGATCGCCTTCGTGAATCATGCGCAACCGCGACTTGCGGCTGTTCCAGAGGCTCATGTCGCTGGTGACCATTTCCGAGACCACCAGGCCTGCGCCGAGATGGCGACAGAGTTGTCGGAAGGGCTGGTCGGTGACACCCGCCATCGGGGCGAGAATCAAGCCGTTTTGCAATGTGTAAGGGCCGATGCGTACCGCCGACATAGGGTGACCTGTTGTGGGGCCGAATCACGAGGTCTGGTCCGAAAAGTGCTTCAGCGCCAATTCAGACGGGACCCAGAGTATGAAAAAGGGTGGGCATGATACCCGCTCTCGATGACTGGATAAAGGCTGAATTGGATAAAATCTGAACAGCTCCGTTCTTATCGCAAACGTTTAGGTTTAGGACGGAATTGTCATAAAAGCGTCGTCGAAATTCGGGCATCTCCTCCCGCGCAGGGTGCTGCATTTCGGTGCGGAGAAACCGGTGTGCGTGGCGTCTTTACTCCGGCGAGCGGAAGCTGAGGCTGTAGTTCGCCGCCTTTGGGCCCGGGTCGAGGATGTCCAGTGCGATGTGAATCGGCGTCTGCGGCGGCATCTCGTCCTTGCCCGCGAGCTCTCCGCTCAGGTACTCACCCGGTTTGAATCGACGGCTGGCAATCAACTGACCCGTCGCATCGGCAAAGCGCAGTTCCAGCAGCGGGAAGGGCTGTGAAAAGGACGCTCGGTTATAGATGATCGCGTCAACGACCAGAGCCCCCTGAAATTCGGGGTGGCTACGCACGACAAGGTTGCTGCTCTTGAGCAGTTTGATATCGACCTTGGACGGGACCTTGCAGCCGAGGGTCGGGCACAGCTCCATGAAGAGGGGGCGGTACTGATCCTGCCGCGCCAGTTCTTCAAAGTGGTACGCAACGTACTGCCCGGCCAGTGCGCCCAGCGCAATCAGGACGAACAGCACCCACAGCAGACGCCGACCCCGGCGCGGTTTGGGCTTTTGCCAGGACAGCTGCAGCGGGTCATCCGTAATGTCGACCAGCGCTCTGTCCCGCAGGCCCGGCTCGTTTCGGCCGCCACGCTTGCCGTCGGCAGCAGCGCGCGGGGCCTCATCGTCTTCATCATCGGGGCGGGCGCTGAGGTGATCCTGATCGTCGTGGGTATCCAGGGCGGAAAAGCGTTCCGACGACGGTTCATCGTCGGGTTCGGCTTGATGCTTGAACGAGTGGGGGCGAGCCGGTTCGTCATTCAGGTCGTCCAGATCGTCCGGCGTCCGCGAGAATGACGGCTCGGTACGATGGCGGTCCTGCTGATTGACGGGCTCTTCCAGCGGGCCTTCGTCTATCGTGTGGTCGGTATGCGCTTCGTGTTCCTCGACGACTTCGGCGCGCAGTTCGGGCAGCCGGTCGACATCGTCGTGGCTCATGCCGTGGGCCCACGACTCCTGCGCGACGTCAGGCTCGTCGCGTCGGGCGCTGAAGGACTCGACTTCGTCGTGATCACGCGTCTTGCTGACCCGACCGAAAGACTCGGGCCGCTGAATCTCGCGCTGTTCGAGACGGGCCAGTTCCACGTCAAGATCGTCCAGATCCAGGCTGTCCAGGTCCACATCACGCTCTTCACGCCTGACCGGCAGCGGCGCTGGCTGGGTCACGACGAGTGACTGCGGCGCCAGGATTTCAGGTTTTTTCTCGGCGCTCTCGGGGTTGGGTCCCGACGTCAGCGGCGCTACCGGTGTCTTCCCGCCGCGTTGTTCCAGCAACTGTTTCGCGGCGTTGAACACCTGCAGGCATGAGCCACAGCGCACCATGCCTCGGGCCACGCTCAACTGAGCGTGACTGACGCGGAAACTGGTCTGGCAATGCGGGCACTGAGTGACGAAGCTGTCGGTCATGCGGGTATCCGGGTTAAAGAGCGCCTGATGGTTGGATCTTAGGACAACTGGCTGTCAGCGGCGACGACCGGTGATCCGTACCCAGCCCTCGCGGTTGGCAATCGGGTCCAGTTCGAACGCGTCGGCGTAAGCAGCAGCGACTTCTTCGCCTTGCTCGGCAAGAATGCCTGACAGCGCCAGGCGGCCACCGGGTTTGACCAGGCTTGCCAACTGCGGCGCCAGAGAAACCAGCGGGCCCGCCAGGATGTTGGCCACCAGCACATCGGCCTGTACCTGGGGCAGGTCTTCAGGCAAGTACAGTGGGAATTTCTCGGCCGGGACGTTGTTGCGACCGGCGTTGTCGCGCGAGGCTTCGAGGGCCTGGACGTCGATGTCGGTGCCGACCGCCTGTTCGGCGCCCAACAGCAGCGCGGCGATGGCGAGGATGCCGGAACCGCAGCCGAAATCCAGCACGTTGCAGCCGGCGAGGTCCTGGCCGTCCAGCCACTCAAGGCACAGCGCGGTGGTCGGATGGGTACCGGTGCCGAACGCAAGGCCCGGATCGAGCAACAGATTCACCGCTTCGGGTTCCGGCGCGGCGTGCCAGCTCGGTACGATCCACAGGCGCTGGCCGAAGCGCATCGGGTTGAAGTTGTCCATCCAGCTGCGTTCCCAGTCCTGATCTTCGATCACTTCATGGGTGTGTTCCGGCAGCTCGGCGTCGGTGAGCAGCCGCAGGTGAGCGAGCACGTGATCGGCATCTGTATCGGCTTCGAACAATGCCAGCAGGTGCGTGTGCGACCACAGCGGCGTGGTGTTCAGCTCTGGCTCGAAGATCGGCTGGTCTTCAGCGTCCATGAACGTCACCGATACGGCGCCGACTTCGAGCAGGGCGTCTTCGTAGGTTTCGGCTTGTTCTGGGCTAATGGCGAGACGGACTTGCAGCCAAGGCATGGCGGATGACCTTCGAGTTGAAAAATGAGAAGCGGCCGACGGCCACGAAAGACCGGCAAGTTTACGGGGTTCGCGGTGAAACAACAAAGGAGGTGTGGCGATCTGTGGCGTGCCTGTGATTCAGGTGGGGTGGTGAATCGGTAGGACCGGCTTCAGCCGGGAAGGCGTCGGGCGTCTCACCGCAAACGGTATGGCGATCACATCGACCTGTTCCCGGCTAAAGCCGGTCCTACTAAACAACAAAGCCGCTCGAGAGCGGCTTTGTTGATCTGCAGCACTTACTGGCGGATCAATGCTTGTCAGCAGCCAGTTTGTGTTCCAGGTAGTGGATGTTGACGCCGCCTTCGCAGAAGCCTTCATCGCGGGTCAGATCACGGTGCAGCGGGATGTTGGTCTTGATGCCGTCGACCACGATTTCATCCAGGGCGTTACGCATGCGCGCCATGGCTTCATCGCGAGTTGCGCCCCAGGTGATCAGCTTGCCGATCAACGAGTCGTAGTTGGACGGAACCTTGTAGCCGCTGTACAGGTGCGAATCCACACGCACGCCGTTGCCGCCAGGCGCGTGGAAATGCTTGACCAGGCCCGGGCTCGGGACGAAGGTCTTCGGATCTTCGGCGTTGATCCGGCATTCCAGCGCGTGCCCGGTGATGACCACGTCATCCTGGGTGTACGACAGCTTGTTGCCGGCGGCGATGCTGAGCATCTCCTTGACGATGTCGATACCGGTGACCATTTCCGAAACCGGGTGCTCCACCTGAACACGGGTGTTCATTTCGATGAAGTAGAAGCGGCCGTTCTCGTACAGGAACTCGAACGTGCCGGCGCCACGGTAGCCGATGTCGATGCATGCTTTGACACAGGCCGCGAACACGTCCTTGCGGGCTTGTTCGTCGATGAATGGCGCGGGCGCTTCTTCCAGGACCTTCTGGTGACGGCGCTGCAAGGAGCAGTCGCGGTCGCCCAGATGTATCGCCTGGCCCTGGCCGTCGGAAATCACCTGCACTTCCACGTGACGTGGGTTGGTCAGGTATTTCTCGAGGTAGACCATCGGGTTGCTGAACCAGGCAGCCGCTTCAGCACGGGTCTGCTTGGCTGCTTCGATCAGGTCTTCTTCCTTGTGCACCACGCGCATGCCGCGACCACCGCCGCCGCCAGCGGCCTTGATGATCACCGGATAGCCGACTTCGCGGCCAATGCGCAATGCCGTTTCTTCGTCTTCCGGCAGCGGGCCGTCGGAACCGGGAACGGTCGGCACCTTGGCAAGCTTCATGGCGTCCTTGGCGGAGACCTTGTCGCCCATCAGGCGAATGGTTTCGGCTTTCGGGCCGATGAACGCGAAGCCGGACTTCTCGACCTGCTCGGCAAAGTCTGCGTTTTCCGCGAGGAAACCGTAGCCCGGGTGAATCGCCGTGGCGCCGGTCAGCTCTGCAGCCGAAATGATGGCCGGAATGTTCAGGTACGACAGGTTGGCTGGCGCCGGTCCGATGCAGACGGTTTCGTCTGCCAGGCCAAGGTGCATCAGCTCACGGTCTGCCGTGGAATGGACCGCGACGGTCTTGATGCCCAGTTCTTTACAGGCACGCAAGATGCGCAAGGCGATTTCGCCGCGGTTGGCGATCAGGACTTTTTCCAACATCGCAGGCTCTCCCCGGTTCAAACGATGGTGAACAGCGGCTGGTCATACTCAACCGGCTGACCGTTTTCTACCAGGATGGATTCGATCGTGCCGCTGACTTCGGCTTCGATGTGGTTCATCATTTTCATCGCTTCAACGATGCAGATGGTGTCGCCTTTCTTGACGGTCTTGCCGACTTCAACGAACGCTGGCGAGCCAGGGGCCGGGGTGCGGTAGAACGTACCGACCATTGGCGACTTGATGACATTGCCGGCGTGCTGTGGAGCAGCAGGTGCTTCAGCGGCGGCGGCCACTGGCGCTGCAACAGGGGCAGGAGCCGGAGCGGCGACCGGAGCCGGCGCGTAGTACTGCTGTGCTGGAGTCTTGCTGTGACGGCTGATCCGTACGGATTCTTCGCCTTCACGGATTTCCAATTCGTCGATGCCGGACTCTTCCAGCAATTCGATCAGTTTCTTGACTTTACGGATATCCATTAATCATCAACTCCCAAGGGACGGTCAGGGGGATTTGGTAGCCGGTTCCGGCGGTCTGGCTCAGTACGGGACTGTGCCGTTCACGCCTCCGAACGCTTGGCCAATTGTTCCAGTGCGGCCTCCAGGGCCAGTCGGTAACCGCTGGCGCCAAGGCCGCAGATCACGCCTACAGCAACATCTGAAAAGTAGGAGTGATGGCGGAAAGGTTCGCGCTTGTGCACGTTTGACAGGTGCACTTCGATGAATGGGATGCTCACTCCCAGCAGCGCGTCACGTATCGCAACGCTTGTGTGCGTAAAAGCAGCCGGATTGATCAGGATGAAGTCCACGCCTTCATCGCGTGCAGCGTGGATGCGGTCGATCAACTCGTATTCAGCGTTGCTCTGCAGGTACATCAGATGGTGACCGGCTTCGCGCGCACGCTGTTCCAGATCCTGGTTGATGTCGACCAACGTGATCGAGCCATAGATCCCCGGTTCGCGGGTACCCAGCAGGTTCAGGTTAGGTCCGTGAAGAACCAGAAAAGTCGCCATCGAGTGTTCCTTGTTGTTCGCGTTTTCGACGCTCACGCACAGAGTGAGCCGCTGATGGGCAGCGACTATGCCGGAAAGTACGATGGACTGTCCAGTTACCCACAATATTCAGCACGATGCCCGATGTTCGCGCGAAATTTGTGACTCTGGCGCTAAATTTGGTCATTTGCTCTAGAAAGCCGCTCTGCGAACGCTTCGACGTCGATTTCGCCGACGACACGCGCGTTTCCGAGCTCGTTGCCGTTTTTTCCGAAGAACAGCAGTGCGGGAGGGCCAAACAGTTTGTAGCGGTCCAGCAAGGCGCGTTGCTCGGCGTCGCTGTCGGTCATGTCGAAGCGAATCAGCCTGAAACCGCCCAACTGACTGACGACTTTCGGATCAGGGAGAACCTCGTGCTCGATGACCTTGCAACTGATACACCAGTCGGCGTACCAGTCGACCAGAACGGGTTGGCCAGCGCTTTTGGATTCCGCAAGGATTCGGTCCAGTTCGCTGGCCTGAGTCACGGTCTGCCAGCGGCTTTCTGACGCAGGTGGAGCAGAAGCTGAAATGATCCGGGATTGACCCAGCGGTCGCAGCGGGTCCGTCTGACCACTCAGCGCCCCGTACCAGCACGCGAGGGCGTACACCAGCATTAACAGGCCCAACAATTGAGCGAGGCGACCTCGTGCGGTCTTTTCGCCGAACTCCAGCGCGCCTAGAAAGATCGCAACGCCGGCCCCCTGCAGCCCGATCAACAGCAGCGTGGCTTGCCCCGGAATCACCCGGCTGAGCAAGCCGATTGATAGCGCCAGCAACAGCACGCCGATCGCATTCTTCACCGAGACCAACCACGGACCGCTTTTCGGTAGCCACGCCGCGCCGCCCGTTGCCACCAGCACCAGCGGCGCGCCCATGCCCAGCCCCAGGACGAACAGTTTTAAGGCCCCGCCAATGGCATCGCCGCTGGCGCTTATATAAAGCAGCGCACCGGCCAGTGGCGCCGAGACACAGGGCGACACCAACAGGCTCGACACCACGCCCAGAACTGCCGCTCCCCACAGAGACCCGCCTTGGGTATTGCCGGCGATGCGGTCCAGCCGGTCATTGAGGGCACGGGGCAGGCGCAGCTCGAACACGCCGAACATGGCGACGGCGAAGAGCGCAAAGAACCCGGAAAACGGCACGAGGACCCACGCCGATTGCAGACGTGCTTGCAGATTGAGGCTGGCGCCAAAGATGCCCATCAGTGCGCCGAGGATGGCGAAGCAGATCGCCATCGGCAGCACGTAGGCCAGGGACAAAGAGAAACCGCGCAGCCCGCCGATCTGCCCACGCAGGACGACACCCGACAGGATCGGCAGCATCGGTAACACGCACGGCGTGAATGTCAGACCGACGCCGGCGAGGAAAAACAGGGCCAGTTGTTTCCAGCTGAATTCGACGTTGGTGACATCGCCCGCGAGTGGGGTATCGGACGCTGCGGGGCTCGCGCCGCCAATGCTCAGTCGCTCGGTTTCGGGCGGGTAGCAGAGCCCTTTGTCTGCGCAGCCTTGGTAGGTGACGACAAGCGTGAAAGGGCGGGTGTCCCCGGCTTTGCGCGGCAGGTTGACGTCGAGGATGCCGTGATAGACCTCGACGTCGCCAAAATACTCGTCGTGTTTCTTTTCGCCATCCGGCAGTTGCGCGGCGCCTAGGCCGATGTCAGGGGGTTCGGTGCGGAACTGAAAGCGATGGCGATACAGGTAGTAGCCTTCGGTGGCGACGAACTGCAGCTTGATGGACTCCGAAGTGGTGTCGCTGAGGTTCAACTGGAACGCCTGGCGAACCGGGAGAAAATCCTTGCTGTTGTCGACTGATGCGCCGCCCAGTGTGGGACTTGATCTGTTCTCCAGAAAGCTCGCGCCGACGGCGGGCAGGGCACAGATCAGCAGTAACAGACAAAGCAGGCGGCGCATGGCGGTCTCGCATCACAGAAGTCCGCGCATGATAACGGAGTGGCTGCGGGCGTGCAGGGAGGGCTAGCGTTCTTCGGTCTGAACTTCAGTCTGAAAATGAGGTAGAAAGCAGCAGTCAAACAGTGTCCGGCTGGGGGTATTTGCTTGATGGCGACGCTGCAACGCGCTCCGCCAGCCCATGCACTTGATTGCGGCCTGCCTTTTTTGCGCGGTACAGCGCTTCGTCTGCCTGCGACGCCATCATCAGCGCGTCGTCGTCTTCGGCGATCTCCACGACCCCGGCGCTGAACGTGCAGAACAGATCCACAGGTTGCGCAGGGTAATGAATTTCGGCGAAACGCTGGCGGATTTCGTCGAGCAAACCGTGGGCGTCTGCCAGATCAGTGTCCGGCATGACCACGGCAAATTCCTCACCACCGTAGCGACCGATGTAGTCGGTTTTGCGCAGACGCTGCTTGAGGAACAGCGCCAGGCTTTTGATGACGCGGTCGCCCATGGGATGGCCGTGGCTGTCGTTGACCCTCTTGAAGTGGTCGATGTCCAGCATGGCAAAGCTCAGAGGCTTGTTCTCACGCCGCGCGCGGAAGCTGGAATCTTCGAGCAATTGCAGGATGTGGGTGTGGTTGTACAGGCCGGTCAGGCTGTCGCGGACCATGCGCGCTTTAAGGTTGCGCGCCCGTGCCGCGCGATTGCGCACGGTGGTGATCAGGTGGCGAGCCTTGATCGGCTTTGTGAGAAAGTCGTCGCCGCCCTCGCTCATCGCATCCAGCTGTTTATCCAGATCGTCTTCGGCCGAAAGGTAAATGATCGGCACACTGACGTAGCGGTCATTGTGGCGGATCACCTTGGCCAGCTCGGTGCCGGTGCAGGCTGGCATGTACATGTCGAGGATGATCAGGTCAGGCTGAAAGTCGGCCAACTCCGACATGGTCTTGATCGGGTCGAGCAGGGTGCGGGTGACGATGCCGGCGCCGTTGAGCAAGCGCTCGGTGTGCGTCGCCTGGGCGCGCGAGTCGTCGATGATCAGCACCTTGTACGGTGCGTATTGCGCGACCCGGGTCAGAATTTCGATCTTCTCCAGCAGACTGGACGCCTCAAGCGTGCCGGTCAGGAACTCTTCGCCACCGGCGCGCACGGCGGCAAGGCGCGTGGGCGTGTCCGTCTCGTGATGGCTGAAAAACAGCAGCGGTAGTTTTTGCTCCAGTCCTTCCTGCATCCGGGTAGCGAGCTTCAGGCCCTGGCCCGCGCCACCGAAGTCCACATCCATGACGACGGCGGCGGGCAAGCGTTCGGCCATGGTCATGTGGAAGGCCTCAATGCTTGCGAAGGACTGCGCGCTCAAGCCGAAGAATTCCAGCTGCCTGGCCAGGCGCTCGCTGCGTTCATGATCCTGCAGCGCGAGGTAGATTGGCTTTCGCAGGGGCGGCAGGGCTGTTTGTTCCAGACGGTCGCCATGCCGGAGGCCGGTGCGGGACAGGCGTTGCATCAGGCGATTGAGGTCGGTAATCAGGGCGCTGCTCAACCGTCCACGGTTGGCCTCGACGTCAAGCAATGCCAAGTCGATCGCGGTAGCCAGTTGCGTGTGTTCGGCTTGCTCGAAACGTTCGGCGAATCGCAACAGCCGCCGGTTGGCCTCGATGAGTTCAGCCATGTCCGTTGCCGACCATTCACTTTGCTGCAGGCGTTGCCACACCTCAAGAATCTGGCGAGCCTGATGAATTACCCGCTGGGCAAAGTGGTGTTTGAGCCGGTCCCGGCTCGGATCTGCTGCTTCAGTCATGCTCTGACTTCTTTAATGGGGAAACCCCAATGCCAATGCTGGCGCTATGCTAGCACTAGTTTTCTCCAGTCAGGATGCCGCAGGTCAATTTCTCGTTATTTTTGACGGTTATGACCGTCAAATATTTAGCTTTTGAAGTACCTGGTTAGTTTGCAGCCAATGCGAACCGCCGGGTGGAAGGCAGGACCGGCATAGCCCCGGGAGGCGTCGGAAAAGGCGATGCAGGATTCAGAGTCCGATTGACTCGATTGCTAAACAAATGCACTTGCCACCACATTCCTGCCAAACGCACCTTGCTGTAAGGTTGCGGTCAGAAGCACTGAATTCCGTGATTGAAAGGACAAGGCCATGCTGGATTGGAAGAAGCGCTCGGGCAGCGCGGGAACTGAACGCGCTGACGAAAAGCCCATGGGCAAGGCGTCGCGCGGTTATTGGGGCGGCCTGTTGTTCAGTCGCGCCGTTGGGGCTGTGGTGGGTATTTATCTGGTTGTCACCGTGGTGCTCGGCATCTGGTGGAGCAGCGAGCCGCCCCTGTTTCCGGTCCAGCAACAAGCCCAGGCTGCTGCGCAAAGTGAAGGCAAGCAGATGGTGCTGGGCTACACCACCGTCGAGACCCTCAAGACCGTCGCGTCTACCCTGCTGGATAAACCGGGCGGTTACATTTCCAACGATCGTTCGCCGCCTGGCCTGTGGATGGACAACATGCCGAGCTGGGAATACGGCGTGCTGGTTCAGGTCCGCGACCTGAGCCGTGCCTTGCGCAAAGACTTCGCCCGCTCGCAGTCGCAGTCCGCCGAAGATGGCGACCTGGCGCGCGCCGAGCCGCTGTTCAACTTCGACAACAAAAGCTGGGTGCTGCCTTCCAGCGAGTCTCAATACCGCGACGGCATCGCTGCGTTGAGCCGCTACCAGGCGCGCCTGTCTGACCCGAATCAGAAGGGCGCACTGTTCTACACACGTGCCGACAACCTGAACAACTGGCTGGGCGACGTCGGTACACGTCTGGGCTCCTTGTCCCAGCGGCTGTCCGCCAGCGTGGGTCGGGTCAAACTGAACAGCACCCTGAAAACCGAGGCGCAGTCCACGGTCACGGTCAAGCCGGGAGAAGTCCCGCAGGTTGACGAAGAGATTGTCGAAACCCCATGGATGCAAATCGACAACGTCTTCTATGAAGCACGCGGTCAGGCTTGGGCGCTGTCGCACTTGCTGCGCGCGATCGAGGTCGATTTTGCCGATGTTCTGGCGAAGAAGAATGCAACCGTGAGCGTGCGTCAGATCATTCGTGAACTGGAGGCCTCGCAAGAGCCGATCTGGAGCCCAATGATCCTCAACGGCAGCCCTTTCGGTATCTTCGCCAACCACTCGCTGGTCATGGCCAACTACCTGTCCCGTGCCAACGCGGCGGTGATTGACCTGCGTCAGCTGCTGTCCCAAGGCTGATCGGTGAATGTTTCCAATCAAGAGGCTGCGCACCGTGCAGCCTCCGATGCCGAGCTGATTGCCTGGGTTGATCGTCACGATCAAGTCCTCGGCGCGCTGCCCCGGGCAGAGCTGCGTGAGCGCGGACTCATCGGCCGCGGCACCTACATCCTTCTGTTCAATTCGACGGGCGAGCTGTGTGTGCATCGACGCACGCTGAGCAAGGCTATCTATCCCGGGTATTGGGATGTGGCGGCGGGCGGCATGGTGCAGGCCGATGAAAGCTACGAGCTGTCGGCGGCGCGCGAGCTTGAAGAAGAGCTGGGCGTCTCTGGCGTACCGCTTACCCCTCACGAACGTTTCTTCTTCGATCAGCCGGACAATCGACTGTGGTGCGCGGTGTTCTCGGCGGTCTGGGACGGGCCGCTGAAACTGCAACCGGAAGAGGTGCTGGAAGCGCGCTTTCTGCGCATCGAGCAAGTACTGCGCGAAACCACTGAAAAGCCCTACTGCCCGGACTCGCTGGCTGCCTTCAAGCGCTATTTGGAAGGCGTCGCAAATGTCCCGTAAATTGGCGCATATTTGCACTTAGCATCTGCGACATTTGCCGTTACACTGCGCGACTTTTCACGCCGGACCGCCCTCGCGATCCGGTTGCGCTGCCCCTGCCTGAGTGGGGCTTCGCGGTCGGCTCCCGTCGGCCAGACTTCGCTCCTCAACAAGAGGATTGCCGGTGGCCAAAAAAGCCGCATCCTTCGCCGCCCTCGGTGGCCTGGTATTTTCAACCGACGCCGGTCGACATTGTCCCGACTGCCGTCAGCCCGTCGACGCCTGCACCTGCAAACGCACGCTCATCCCGGAAGGTGATGGCATCGCTCGCGTGCGCCGTGAAAGCAAAGGCCGTGGCGGCAAGACCGTCACGACTGTCACCGGCGTTCCGCTGGCCGAAGACGCGCTCAAGGACTTGGCAAAGACCCTCAAGCAACGTTGCGGAACCGGCGGCGCGCTGAAGGATGGTGTGATCGAAATCCAGGGTGACCACGTCGAAACGCTGTTGGCCGAGTTGGTCAAGCAGGGTTTCAAGGCGAAAAAGTCAGGCGGTTGAGCCATCGGTTTCAAGCCCGTTTATTTTGTCGTCGGTCTGGCCGCAGTCATCCCTGCAAACTCTGCTGCGCAATGCGGGTCTATTGCCCCACAGCGAGCAGGCGCCAAACCGTCATTTCCACGCTCTACACTGCGCCCAGCCGGTCAGGCCGGGGCTTTATGACTTTTCTATAGGGGACTTTGATGTCCGTACGACGCACACGCAAAGACGATGGCAGCCAATGGACCGTGGCAGACAGCCGCAGTGTCTACGGGATCCGTCATTGGGGGGCCGGTTATTTCGCAATCAATGAGGCCGGCCGCGTTGAAGTTCGGCCCAACGGGCCGACCAGCTCGCCCATCGATCTTTACGAGCAGGTCGATCAGCTGCGCAAGAGCGGCTTGTCCCTGCCATTGCTGGTGCGTTTCCCAGACATTCTGCAGGACCGGGTGCGCCAACTGACCGGTGCGTTCGACGAAAACATCGCCCGCCTGGAATACCAGAGCAAATACACCGCGCTGTACCCGATCAAGGTCAACCAGCAAGAGGCGGTGGTGGAAAACATCATCGCCACGCAAAACGTGTCCATCGGCCTCGAAGCCGGCTCCAAGCCTGAGCTGATGGCCGTGCTGGCCCTGGCGCCGAAGGGCGGCACCATCGTCTGCAACGGTTACAAGGACCGCGAGTTCATCCGTCTGGCCTTGATGGGTCAGAAGCTGGGCCACAACGTCTTTATCGTCATCGAGAAAGAATCCGAAGTCGAACTGGTCATCGAAGAAGCCGCCGAGCTGAAGGTAGCGCCGCAAGTGGGTCTTCGCGTGCGCCTGTCGTCCCTGGCGTCCAGCAAGTGGGCCGACACCGGTGGCGAGAAGTCCAAGTTCGGCCTGTCCGCCGCGCAATTGCTGTCGGTCGTCGACCGCTTCACCAAGGCAGGGCTCGATCAGGGCATTCGTCTGCTGCACTTTCACATGGGTTCGCAGATCGCCAACCTGGCCGACTACCAGCATGGTTTCAAGGAGGCAATTCGTTACTACGGCGAGCTGCGTAACCTTGGCCTGCCGGTGGATCACATCGACGTGGGCGGCGGTCTGGGTGTCGACTACGACGGCACGCATTCGCGCAACGCCAGTTCGATCAACTATGACATGGACGATTACGCTGGTGTCGTGGTCGGGATGCTCAAGGAGTTCTGCGACGCGCAGGGCCTGCCGCATCCGCATATCTTCTCGGAAAGCGGCCGCTCGCTGACCGCGCACCACGCCATGCTGGTGATCCAGGTCACGGACGTCGAGCGTCACAACGACGAAGTGCCGGAAATCACCGACAAGGAAAGCCTGCCGGAAACCCTGCAGTGGCTGATCGACCTGCTCGGCCCGACCGACATCGAAATGGTCACCGAGACCTACTGGCGCGCCACGCACTACATGAGTGACATCGCTACCCAGTATTCCGATGGCAAGATCACCCTGGCGCAAAAGGCCCTGGGCGAGCAGTGCTACTTCGCGGTGTGCCGCCGTTTGCACAACTCGCTGAAAGCCCGTCAGCGCTCTCATCGTCAGGTGCTCGACGAGCTCAACGACAAGCTGGCCGACAAGTACATCTGCAATTTCTCGGTGTTCCAGAGCCTGCCGGACACCTGGGCGATTGATCAGGTGCTGCCGATCATTCCGCTGCATCGTCTGGACGAAGAGCCGCTGCGTCGCGCCGTGCTGCAAGACCTGACCTGCGACTCCGACGGCAAGATCAATCAGTACGTCGACGAGCAGAGCATCGAGACCAGCCTGCCGGTTCACGCATTGAAGGAAGGCGAGGATTACTTGCTGGGCGTGTTCCTGGTCGGCGCCTATCAGGAAATTCTGGGCGACATGCACAACCTGTTTGGTGACACCGACTCGGTGAATATCTATCAGAACCAGGATGGCAGCGCGTATTCGGCAGGGATCGAAACCCACGACACCATCGAAGACATGCTGCGCTACGTGCACTTGTCGCCGGAAGAACTGATGACCCATTACCGGGACAAAGTCGCTAGCGCCAAGATCACCCCGCGCGAGCGCACCCAGTTTCTGGACGCCTTGCGTCTGGGCCTGACGCGGTCGTCCTACCTGTCGTCGTGATGATGTAGCGACTCCAAAAAACGGGCCCTTGTGGCCCGTTTTCGTTGTCTCCACCGTCAGGCGTCTTTCACTGTTTCGGGAGCATGAACGATGATCAAACTGGCGCTCAAAGCAGTGTTCGCCGCCTGGCTGATGACCTTGTTGATGGCCTGCTCGCCATTGAAGGTGCTCAACGCGTTTAACCCGGGCGACACGTTCAGCAGAACGTCCGATCTGGCGTACGGCCCGGACCCGCGCAATGAACTCGACATCTACACGCCCAAAGATGCAGCGCCGGACGCGCCCGTCGTCGTGTTTTTCTATGGCGGCAGCTGGATCAGCGGATCGCGGGGTGATTACGCCTTCGTCGGTGAGGCGCTGGCGTCCCGGGGCATCGTTGCGGTACTTGCCGATTACCGGTTGTACCCGCAAGTGCATTATCAGGAGCTGCTGCGGGACAGCGCCCAGGCGGTGGGCTGGACCCACGCGCACATTCGTCAGTTCGGCGGTGATCCGGCAAAGTTGTACGTGATGGGTCACAGTGCCGGGGCTTACAACGCGGCGATGCTGGCCCTGGATCCGCAGTGGCTGGCTGCGGCGGGCACGACACCTTCCATCATCAAGGGCTGGATCGGTCTGGCCGGACCCTATGATTTTCTGCCCATCGAAGATCCGGAAGTGAAGCCAGTGTTTTACTTCCCGAATTCACCACCCGACTCCCAGCCCATCAACCATGTCAGCGCAGCGTCACCGCCGGCATTGCTGATCGCTTCCGTCGACGACACGGAGGTCAACCCGCAACGCAACACGGGGGGCATGGCCAGTCGGTTGGGCGCTCAGGGCGTGTCAGTGCGCGAGGTGTATTTTTCCCGCACCAGTCACCGCACGCTGGTGGGTGCACTTGCCCGCCCATTACGCAGCTTGGCGCCGGTACTGGAGGAGGTCGCAGCGTTTATCCACGCCCAGGATCAGGCGCAGGTGTCGAGCGTCTCGGTCAGCCATTGAACCAGGCGCCGCTGCGGTTGAGCTTCAACGCCAGATACCCCAGCGTCAGCGCCCTTAATGCCATGAAAAGCAAAAAAGCCAGCCACAGACCATGATTGCCGAACCCGCTTGCCAGCCAGGCGAACGGTGCGGTGATCAATGCCGTGACGCCCATCGCGTTGCGCATCTCGCGGGCACGGGTGGCGCCGATGAACAAGCCGTCGAGCAAATAACTCCAGACCGCGACAAAGGGCAGCACGGCGAGATAAGGGAGATAAACGAAGGCGATGTCACGCACTGCGGTGATGTCGGTTTGCATCTCGATGAACAGGTGCCCGCCGAGCAGGAACAGCCCTACAAACGCGACGCTGCAGATCAGCGACCAGCCTCCGGAGACATTCAACGAGCGCCTCAGCGCGTCGCGATCCCGTGCGCCGATGGCGTGCCCGCAGAGGGCTTCGACGGCATGGGCCAGGCCGTCGAGCGCGTGGGCCATCAGCAACAGGCCATTGAGCAACAGCGCGTTAGCCGCCACAGTGGCATCGCCCAGTCGCGCGCCTTGCACCGTGATCAAAAAGAACACCGATTGCAGGATCAGGCTGCGAATGAAGATATCGCGATTGACCGTGAGCAGCGGCCGCCAGCTCTGCCAGCGCTTGAGGGCAGATAACGCCAAGTGCCCCGGATACGCGCGCAGGCCTCTGTGGGTGAGGGCGAGGCCAAGCAGCGCGCCAGCCCATTCGGCGATGACCGATGCCCGCGCGCTGCCCACCACGCCCCAGTCCAGGCCCATGACGAACCACAGGTTCAGGGCGATGTTGACGAGGTTGGTGGTCAGCAGAATGGCCAGCGGCGCTCGGGCGTTCTGCAGCCCGAGGAACCAGCCGACCAGCGCGTAACTGGCCAGCGCGGCGGGTAACCCGAACAGGCGGGTATGGAAAAAGTCGCGGGTCAGCTCGTTGAGATCGTCCGAGGGCTGCATCATTTCCAGCGCCAGGTGCTGGAACGGCAGGCCGATCAGCCCCAGCAGCACGGAAAATCCCATCGCCAGCAGCAAGCCCTGCAACAGCACCTGACGCAGCGCCGCGCCGTCGTTGCGCCCGGCGGCCTGGGCCGCGAAACCGGTCGTGCCCATGCGCAGGAAACCCATGGCCCAGGCGAGAAAGCTGTACAGCGTGCCGCCGACCGCCACAGCGCCGAGCTGGTGTGCGTGGGGCAGGTGACCGATGACCGTGCTGTCCACCAGTGAAACCAGCGGCACGGAGATATTCGACAGGATCATCGGCGCCGCCAGCGCCCACACTTGCCGATGCGTCGCACGCTGACACCAGTCGTTGAAAAAGTTGGACATGAAGGCTCCCGGGCAAGCGCGCGAGTGTAGCGAGAACAAACGCACAAACCCACGGTCTATCTGCGCGCCGCGCTTTACGATTGCCAAAGCGGTGCTATAACTTCTGCTCCCTCATCGCTGCCGTCCAAATGAGTGCCTCATGCTAAACAAAGGATTGTTCCTGGCCTGCGCGCTGGTACTGCTCAGTGCCTGCGATTCCTCTTCCTCCGACAAACCCGTCCCTGTCCCCGCTTCGCCGGCTGCTACAGCTGCGCAACCGGGCCCCGCCGATGCCAAGCCCAAGCCTGCGGTGGACATTCCCGCGTTGAGCAAGCGTTACGCCGGGCGCGAGTTGACGGTGGTGAACGTTTCCGAAGTTCAGCTCGATGGCGCCAGCACGCTGTCGTTGAGCTTCTCGGTGCCATTGAACCCTGATCAGAAATTCGCTGAAAAAGTGCATCTGGTCGACAGCAAGGACGGCAAGGTGGATGGGGCCTGGGAGCTGTCGGACAACCTCATGGAGCTGCGCCTTCGTCACCTCGAACCCAAGCGCAAGCTGGTGCTGACCATCGACCCGGGTCTGGTGGCGGTGAACAACAACACCTTGGCAGCCGAGTATTCCGCGCGGATCGAAACGGCTGACCTGCAAGCGACCGTGGGATTCGCCAGTCGTGGCAGTCTGCTGCCGACCCGGCTCGCTGAAGGCCTGCCGGTAATCGCCCTCAACGTCGATAAAGTCGACGTCGAATTCTTCCGCATCAAGCCTGAGTCATTGCCGGCGTTTCTGGGTTCGTGGGAAGGCTCGTCCAGTCTGGAGAGTTACCAATCCAAAGAATTGTTGCCCTTGGCCGATCTGGTCTACAGCGGCCGTTTCGACCTGAATCCTGCGCGCAACACCCGCGAGACCGTGCTGCTGCCGATCTCAGGCCTCAAACCGCTGCAACAGCCGGGCGTTTATCTCGCCGTGATGCGCGCCTCCGGGACCTACAACTACACCCAACCTGCCACGCTGTTCACCCTCAGCGACATCGGCCTGTCGGCGCACCGTTACGCCAATCGCTTGGACGTATTCACCCAGGCGCTGGAGGGCGGCAAAGCCCTGAGCGGCGTTGACGTCGAGCTGTATGACGAGAAAGGCCGCGTGATCGGCCAGGGCAAAACCGACAACGCCGGCCACGCCGAGCTGCCATTGCCGGCCAAGGCTGAAGTGCTGCTGGCCCATCAGGGTGAGCAGACCAGCATGCTGCGCCTGAACAGCGCTGCTTTGGATCTGGCCGAATTCGATATCACCGGCCCCAAGGCCCACCCGCTGCAATTCTTTATTTTCGGCCCGCGCGATCTCTATCGCCCGGGCGAAGTGGTGCTGCTTAACGGCTTGCTGCGTGACAGCGACGGCAAGAGCGTGAAGCCTCAGCCGATCACCGTGGAAGTGCGTCGTCCGGATGAGCAGGTCAGTCGCAAATTCGTGTGGGACGCTGACGCCACCGGGCTCTATCAATATCAATTGCAGCTGTCGGAAGAAGCACCGACAGGTCGCTGGCAGTTGGTGTTTGATCTGGGTGACGGCAAGCCGCAGTTGTATGAATTCCAGGTCGAAGACTTCCTGCCAGAACGCATGGCCCTGGAGCTCAAGGGCAGCGACACCCCGCTGGCCCCCGATGCGCCGTTCGATGTGGCGATCACCGGGCGATACCTCTATGGCGCACCGGCGTCGGGCAATCGCCTGAACGGTCAGCTCTATGTGCGCCCGCTACGTGAAGCGGTGCCTGGGCTGCCGGGTTATCAGTTCGGCTCGGTGACCGAGGAAGACCTCAAGCAGGACCTGGAAATCGAAGACAGCACGCTGGATGCCAACGGCAAGCTCGACCTGAGTATCGACAGCCAGTGGGCCAAGGCCCGTTCACCGCTGGAACTGGTCCTGCAGGCCAGTCTGCAGGAATCGGGCGGGCGTCCGATCACGCGGCGTCTGACCCAGCCGGTCTGGCCCGCTGACGCAATGCCGGGCCTGCGCGGTTTATTCGACGATGAAGCCACCGACGGCGACGGCCCGGTTGAGTTCGAAGTGCTGATGGCCGACGCCCAAGGCCACAAGCTGGCCGCCGACAACCTCAAGGTGCGACTGGTCCGCGAGCGCCGCGATTACTACTGGAACTACTCCGACAGCGATGGCTGGAGCTACCACTTCAACGAGAAGTTTCTCAACCTGTCCGAAGAAACCCTCAGCGTGAAGAAGGACTCGACGGCGAAAATCAGCTTTCCGGTCGAGTGGGGGCCTTATCGCGTCGAGGTCGAAGATCCGGCCACCGGCCTGATCAGCAGCGTGCGTTTCTGGGCCGGTTACCGCTGGCAGGACAATGCCGAAGGCGGCGCCGTGCGTCCCGATCAGGTCAAGCTGGCGCTGGACAAACCGGCCTATGCCGACGGCGACACCGCGAAAGTGACGGTGACGCCGCCGTCGGCGGGCAAGGGCTATCTGTTGGTGGAATCGAGCGAAGGGCCGCTGTGGTGGCAAGAGATCGACGTGCCCGCCGAAGGTAAAACCTACGACATCCCGATGGACAAGAAATGGGCGCGGCATGACCTCTACGTCAGCGCGCTGGTGATTCGTCCTGGCGAACGCAAAGCCAATGTGACGCCGAAACGCGCCGTGGGCGTCCTGCACCTGCCGCTGGACCGCTCGCAGCGCAAGCTGGCGCTGACCGTCACGGCACCCGAAAAAATGCGGCCCAAGCAGCCGCTCAAGCTCAACGTCAACGCGAAGAATGCAGACGGCACGATCCCGAAGAGCGTGCATGTGCTGGTCGCGGCCGTGGACGTGGGCATCCTCAATATCACCGAGTACGCCACGCCGGATCCGTTCGCGGCGATGTTCGGGCGCAAGGAATATGGCGCCGATCAACTGGACATCTACGGGCAGTTGATCGAGGCCGGGCGTAATCGTCTCGCCAGCCTGGCGTTCGGTGGCGACGCGGCCCTGGCCAAAGGTGGCAAGCGGCCGGAAACCAGCGTCACCATCGTCGCCCTGCAAAGCGCGCCGGTGACCCTGAACGAGCAGGGCGACGCGGAAGTTAGCGTCGATATCCCGGATTTCAACGGCGAGCTGCGCATCATGGCCCAAGCCTGGACCGATGAGCGCTACGGCATGGCGGAAGCCAAAACCGTGGTGGCGGCGCCGCTGATTGCCGAGCTGTCAGCCCCGCGTTTCCTGGCGGGGGGCGACCAGACCAAGGTGGCGCTGGACCTGTCGAACCTGTCCGGCAAGGCGCAGAAGCTTAACGTGCAGGTCGTGGCGGAAGGGCAGTTGAGTCTCGCCGAAGGCGACAGCGCCAAAGCTGTCAGCCTGAATCAGGGGCAACGCACCACGTTGCAGATTCCGGTCAAAGCGCTGGGCGGTTTCGGTCAGGGCGTTATTCGGGTGACGGTCAATGGCCTGGACCTGCCGGGCGAGAACCTGCCGGCGTTCAGCCGCGAATGGACCATCGGCGTGCGCCCTGCATACCCGGCGATGCTCAAGCAGTACCGCGCGGTGCTCAAGGATCAGGCATGGAGCCTGCCGGAGGGCGCCCTTGAGGCATTCGAGCCAGCGGGGCGCGAGGCGCTGCTGTCGGTGTCGAGCCGTCCGCCGCTCAACCTCGGCGAACAGATTCGCGCGCTGAAAGCCTATCCCTACGGTTGCCTGGAGCAGACCACCAGCGGCTTGTACCCGTCGTTGTACGCCGACGCCGCGACGCTCAAGCGTCTGGGCCTGCAAGGCGAATCCGATGCCGACCGCAAGCGCAAGATCGAGCTGGGCATCGAGCGAATGATCGGTATGCAGCGCTACAACGGCAGCTTCGGCCTGTGGGCGGCGGACGGCGAAGAGGAATACTGGCTGACTGCATACGTGACCGACTTCCTGCTGCGCGCCCGCGACCAAGGCTTTGCCGTGCCGCCGGATGCGCTGAAGAAAGCCAACGAGCGGCTGCTGCGTTACTTGCAGGAGCGCAATCAGATCGAGGTCAATTACAGCGAAAACGCTGAGCACACCCGCTTCGCGGTACAGGCCTACGCCGGTCTGGTGTTGTCGCGCAGTCAGCAGGCGCCGCTGGGTGCGTTGCGCAGCCTCTTCGAGCGCCGCAGCGATGCGCGATCGGGGCTGCCACTGGTGCAGCTGTCCATCGCGCTGGAGAAAATGGGCGACAAGCCACGCGCCGATCAAGCCTTGCTCGCCGGGCTGGCGGCGGGTCGCAAGGCCAACGACTGGCTCGCCGATTACGGCAGCCCGTTGCGTGATCAGGCGTTGATTTTGTCACTGCTGGAAGAAAACAAACTGGCACCGGAGAAGGTCGAAGAGCGGCTGTTTGCGCTGTCTGATCAGGTCGCGGCGAACCGCTATCTGTCGACCCAAGAGCGCAACTCCCTGTTCCTTGCCGGTCGAGATCTGCTCGGCAAGCCTGAAGCCAAATGGGCGGCGACCTTGACCAGCGGCAGCAACAATCGCGAGCTGAGCAACGATCAGCCGGGCGTCAAACTCGACAGTTCAGTGCTGGCCGCGCCATTGACGGTGCAGAACACCGGTGGCGACACGCTGTATCAGCAGATGACGATTTCCGGTTATCCGTCGCAGCCGCCTGCGGCCGGGGGCGAGAACCTGTCGATCAGCCGTGATTACCTGGGTATGGACGGGGAGGCACTGAACCTCAATGGGCTGAAAAGCGGCGAACTGGTGTTGGTGCATCTTGAGCTCAAGGCCAAGGAGCGTGTGCCTGACGCATTGGTGGTGGACCTGCTGCCGGCCGGTCTGGAGATTGAAAACCAGAACCTGGCGCAGAGTTCGGCCAGTCTGGAGGACGCCAGCGAGTCGGTGAAACAGTGGCGCGAATCGATGGAAAACGCTGGCGTGAAGCATCAGGAATTCCGTGGCGATCGTTATGTGGCGGCGGTGGATCTGGAGGGTTTCAACACGGTGCACCTGCTGTATCTGGCGCGGGCTGTGACGCCGGGCGTGTACCGCGTGCCGCCGCCGCAAGTGGAGTCGATGTATCGGCCGAACTGGCAGGCTTTGGGCGAAGCGCCGGCGCAGTTGGTGGTGAAGGGCAAGAAATAGGGATTACGCTGATGGTCGCTCCCACGCTCTGCGTGGTAGCACCTCGGTCGACGCTTTGCGTCAGGGGACGCGGAGCGTCTTGGGCTGCGTTCCCACGCGGAGCGTCGGAACGATCAGCGCCGAGCGGACGATCAGCGCCGCTCGGGAACGATCGGCATCAAGCGATCAATGAATAATCCAGCTCAACAGCCACAACCCCAGAAACAGCCAGATGATCCCCATGATGATCGAGGCGCGCATGAAGGCGCGGATCGCTGAATACAGCAGCATCAACCCGACGATCAGGGCCACGATGCTGACGATTGAAGTGTCCATGCCCAGCGTGCGCGACAGGCCATCAACGAAATTGCCGCCCGCGTGAGTGAACATGTTGAACAACCAGCTTAAGCCGTCGACGACGAAGCGGATCACGGCGCCAATCACTTGGCCGAGCCATTCGAAAACGCTTTCTACCTGCATATCTGCTTCCTGATGAGGGGCGTGGACCAAAAACGGCATTGCTCGCTTTGGCTGTCGATTGTCCGGGCGAGTTCCCTGTCGGGTAAAGGCTTTCTGTGAAGATCACCCGATTATTGCTACGGCCGACCTCCTCGGGATTGTGGGAGCGAGCTTGCTCGCGAATGGGGCGACGCTTTGCCCGCGCGTGCGCTTGGCTCCTCGGCAGCCTGCTCAGCGTGTGCCTGCTGCTCTGGCTCGCTGACCGGATCTGGCCGCTGCCCTTGCCCAAGGACGATCTGGCCCGCGTGGTGCTCGCCGAAGACGGCACGCCGCTGTGGCGCTTCGCCGATACCAATGGCGTCTGGCGCTACCCGGTGACGGTCGATCAGGTGTCGCCGTATTACCTTGAAGCGCTGCTGACCTACGAAGATCGCTGGTTCTATCAGCATCCCGGCGTGAACCCCATGGCGCTGGCGCGCGCCGCCTGGCAAAACCTCAGCGGCGGCCACGTGGTGTCGGGGGGCAGCACGCTGTCGATGCAGGTGGCCCGATTGCTCGACCCCCATTCGCGCACGCTGGCGGGCAAACTTCGACAGCTCTGGCGCACCGCGCAGCTGGAATGGCACCTGTCCAAACAGGACATCCTTGTGCTGTACCTCAATCGCGCCCCTTTTGGCGGCACGTTGCAGGGCGTCGCCGCCGCCAGTTGGGCCTACCTGGGCAAGTCCCCGCAGCAACTGACCCGTGCCGACGCGGCGCTGTTGGCGGTGCTGCCCCAGGCGCCGAGTCGTCTGCGTCCGGATCGCCACGCGCAACGTGCCCAAGCCGCACGGGACAAAGTGCTGCGGCGTCTGGCGGAGTTCGGCACATGGCCCCAGGGTGCGGTTGATGAAGCGCTGGAAGAACCGCTGCTGCTCGCGCCTCGTCAGGAACCGAGCCTGGCGCCGTTGCTGGCCCGGCGCCTGAACCGCCCGAACAGCCCGCCGCTGATCCGCACCACGCTGGACGCCGGTCTGCAGCGACGTCTCGAAGACCTGCTGCTGGGCTGGCGCGCGCGTCTGCCTGAGCGCACGTCCGCCGCGATTCTGGTGGTGGAGGCGCAGAACATGGCCGTGCGCGCCTACGTTGGCTCGGTGGACATCGGCGATGCAAAACGCTTTGGTCATGTCGACATGGTCAGCGCGCTGCGTTCACCCGGCTCAACGCTGAAACCCTTTCTCTACGGCAAGGCCATCGACGCCGGCCTGATCCATTCCGAGTCCTTGCTGCAGGACGTACCGCGGCGCTATGGCGACTATCGTCCCGGCAATTTCTCCTCAGGGTTCAACGGTGCGGTGGCGGCGAGTTCGGCGCTGTCGATGTCGCTCAATCTGCCGGCGGTGCAGCTGCTGGAAGCCTATGGACCCAAGCGCTTCGCGGCGGAGTTGCGCAATGGCGGCGTGCCGCTGACCCTGCCGCCTCTGGCCGAACCCAATCTGGCGCTGATTCTCGGCGGCGCGGGCAGTCGGCTGGAAGACCTGGTCGGCGGCTACAGCGCCTTCGCGCGGGGCGGGCGCAGCGCTGATATTCGCTTGCAGCCCGATGATCGCCTGCGTGACCGGCCGATGATGTCGCCCGGCGCGGCTTGGATCATTCGGCGGATTCTCAGCGGCCAGTCACGGCCCGACCTCGATCCTCACGCGGAACTGGTGCAGCGCCCGCAACTGGCTTGGAAAACCGGCACCAGTTACGGCTTTCGAGATGCTTGGTCGATTGGCGTGGGGCCGAGGTTTCTGATTGGCGTGTGGATCGGCCGGCCCGACGGCACCCCGGTGCCCGGGCAGTTCGGGCTGGCGTCGGCAGCGCCGTTGATGCTGCAGGTTCACGATCTGCTGGTGAATCGCGACGCCCAGCGCAACATCCTGCCGCCCGTGTTGCCGGTGCCGCTCAATGTGGGTGTCGCGGCGATCTGCTGGCCGTTGGGGCAGCCGATGAGCAAAAGCGATCCGAACTGCCGGCGTCAGCGTTTCGCCTGGACTCTGGATGGCACGACGCCACCGACCTTGCAGGCGACCGATCAGCCGCTGGGGTTGGGGCTCACGGAGAAAGTCTGGCTGAACGATAAGGGCCTGCGTGTCGCGGCAAGTTGTCCACAGGCTCAACCCAAAGAAATCGCCCTCTGGCCGGCGCCGCTTGAGCCCTGGCTGCCGAAGAACGAGCGGCGCGAGGCACGTTTGCCGGAGGTCGACCCCTCATGCCCGCCCCAGGGACTGAGCCTGGCGCCGCCGTTGTCGGTGGTGGGCGTGCGAGAGGGCGATCAGTTGCGCTTGCCAGCCGGCAGTCAGCAGCTGTTGCGGCTCACGCTGTCAGCGCTGGGCGGAAGTGGTCGACGTTGGTGGTTCATTGATGGCACGCCGGTGGGCGACACCGCCAGTCAGGACAGCTACACCCACACCTTCACCCGCTTGGGGCGCTACCAACTCAGCGTGCTGGATGAAAGCGGACAGACCGCCCGGGTGGAGTTCAGTGTGGTGGATTAAGGCAGGGGTTTGGACTCCATTTCCGTCTTCGTGAGCAAGCTCACTCCCACATGCGATGTGTCGGCTGCGAGATAGCGCGGTGTCAGAGGACGCCGCAGATGTGTCTGTTCAAACACGGATTGTGGGAGCGAGCTTGCTCGCGAATGGGCCAACCCCTCAATGCGGCGGGTACTGCTGCAGGATCTTCTGCACCGTCTGGCGCAACGCCTGTTCGCGCGCAGCAGGATTGGCGTTGCTGTCGCTCACCATCTGTTCAGTGCTGCCACGCCAGACCAGCTTGCCGTCCTTGCCGTCGAGCATGTCGATCTGCAGGGTCGACACCTTGTAATCGACATTACGCGTCTCGGTGCCAATCGGGCCGCCCCAGTAGCCGCCCCACGGGTTGCCCCAATAACCGCCACCGCCGCCATAGTTGGTGGTGACCGTCTGCTGGCGGTTTTCAACGATCAGCCATGCCTGCAGTTGCACGTCCGCTTTCACGCCGGGCGCTGCCATGCGCAGGCCGCGCTGCTCCAATTGATCGCCGACTGCCTGGCGGATTCGCTGCTCGGTGAGGTCACTCTTGATGCGCGGATCGTTGGGCTGATATTGCAAACCAGGCTCCTTCCACGCCCAAGAGCGGTAGGCGCCGAAATCGCGCTGGGCGTCGAAGTCGCGGTTGACCCGGTCGGTCTGGCAGGCGCCGAGCAGCAGGGCGACACAGAGGACAGCAATGCGGCGATACATGGGATTTCTCCAGCGTGAAAACAAAACGCCAAGGGGCGCGAAATCAGGACGGCGGGTAAGCCGTCAGTGCTTGTTGAACGGCCTGGCGCAGGGCTTTGGCGCGGGCCGACTGATCGCCGCCGCCCGCGGTTTCGGCGCTCGCGCTCCAGACCGGCTGGCCGCTGCGCGCATCGAACAGACTGATGCGCACCACAACCACCTGCTCTTGATACGTGCGCACGATCGGGACGCTGGCATAACCGCCGTAACCGTTACGGTAGCCATTGCCGCCGTAATAGCCCACGCCTGAACCGCCATAGTACGGATCGTAATAGTCATCGCGCACCTGGCGAATGCGGGTTTCGGCGTGTGCATCGGCGGCCACGCGCAGGTCTGCCACCTGCGGGTTCTGCGAAGGCCGCAAGCCGCGCTGGTCCAGCCCGTTGCTGACGGCTTCGGCCAGTTGAGCAGAGTCAGCCCAGAGCGTGCCTGGCGGCAGTTGGCCGTTCAGCCAGGTCCAGTTGCGATAGCGGCCATAATCGCGCGGCGCCGCAGGGTAGGCGCTCATGTCGACAGCATTGGCGGCGTGAGGCGGCGCCGGTGGGATGGCCGCGGACACGGCGCGATAAGGGTTGGGGCTCTGGCAGGCGGCGAGGCCCAGGCATAGGGAAAGCAAAGCGAGACGGCGTTTCATGAGGGTCTCCGCAGCGTGCGTTAAGCAGCGAGTAAACCAGCGTCTGTTATAAGGGGCGGCACATCCAGTGCAGGTAGCGTCCCAGTCCGGCGAATGCCGGGTGGCGACGATGGGCGAGCTCCATTTCCAAGAGGTCCGCAAGGTCGGCTCTGGCCTGAAACTCGACCGGCATGTAATCGTGAAAAACCCGAACGCCACTCTGGGTTTCGACTCGCCACAAGGTGCCAAGTTGCGCCGCCAATTCGCGGGGATCAAGGGGCTCTTGGGGCGTCAGGCTCTGTTTCTCGCCGGCCAGGGTGTTCTTGCGCATTTTGCGGAAGTGGCCCTTGAGCAGGTTGCGGTAAATCAGCGCGTCGCGGTTGTAGAACGCCAGCGACAGCCAGCCTTCGGGCTTGGTCAACTGATGCAGCACCGGCAGAATCGTGAACGGTTCGTCCAGCCATTCCAGCACGGCATGGCAGATCACCAGGTCGTACCGCTCGGTCAGAATGTCGGGCAGTGCTTGCCACGGCGCCTGAATGAAATTCGCCGTCTGCCCCGCGTCGGCAAAGCGCTGGCGAGCGCCTTCAAGCATGGGGGCGGCGGGTTCGGCCAGCGTCACGTCATGCCCGCGCTCGGCCAGCCACAGCGACATGTGCCCAAGCCCGGCGCCGATGTCCAGCACGCGCAACGGACGGTCCGGCAGGCTTTCGATAAGGTCAGCTTGTAGCACCGCCAACCGAATTGCACCTTTGGCGCCGCCGTAGATTTTTTCAGCGAAGCGCGTCGCCAGTTGATCGAAATGACGGTCGCTCATTGGCTGAACCGCCGTTCGCTGTCGGTCAGTTTCGCGCGCACCACTTCATCCATGTCCAGCCCCAACTCGCTGCACAACAGCAGCAGGTAAAGCACGATATCCCCGACTTCCTGCCCGGCGTGGGCCAGCTCATCAGCCGGCAGCTGACGCGACTGATCCTCGGTCTTCCACTGGAATATCTCCACCAGCTCGGCCATTTCCACACTGGCGGCCATGGCCAGGTTTTTCGGGCTGTGAAATTGGTTCCAGTCGTTGTTATCGCGGATGCGATGCAGGCGTTGGGTGAGTTCGTCGAGGTTCATGGGGGTCTCCTGAAGGTGCGTAGCTTCAGGGGGATAAGAGATAGACGCAAGGGGGCGCGATGCGCAGTCGCTTGGCGTGGTGGCGGGCGCACGCTCTCAGCAAACATGACAACGTTGGAGATGTATCTGTCCATACACGATCGGTGGGAGCGAGCTTGCTCGCGAAGAGGCTAGTGAATCCGCTAAATTTTCTGCGGCAGTCATAAAGTCTTCGCGAGCAAGCTCACTCCCACCGGGATTGTGTTTGAGGCGCGAAAGCGCGGCGCCTGGACGAAGGGGAACCTCTTGGAGAATCACTCCGTCGCAGGCTGCCAATTCCCCAGCATATGCACGATCCCTTCCGCCCCTTCCAGCTTGAACTGCCCGTGCGACCCCGCCGCGCTGGCGGAAAACGTCACCCCGCTGGGCAGTCGCACCGGTTTGTGAAATTCCACCCATATCTCCACATTCGAGGCCGGCAGGTGATCTTCAAGGGCAGCCAGCGCCCGGCTTTTTATCCACAGCCCGTGGGCAATCGCTTTGGGAAAACCGAACAGCCTGGCGCTGCTGTCACTCAGGTGAATCGGGTTGTAATCGCCACTGACCTTTGCGTACCGACGACCAATGTCCGACGGCGCCGACCACGTTGCCAATTCCGTCATCGGCAGGGGCGCGGGTTCGTAATCGCCTTCCATCTCGCCGTCCACGTGAACGCCCTGGCACAGCATCGTGCTCTCTTCCTCCCATAGCAGGCCCAGCGCATCCTCGATCTGTGTGATCAGACTGAACGTCGCGCCTTTGGCGTGGGGCTTGAGACGGTCGACACGCACGCTGACCTGCACCTTGATCACGCTGCCGAGGGGCCGGCGGATGCTGATCCGGTTACGCAGGTGCACCAGCCCCAGGAGCGGGAAGGGAAAGTCCTTGTCGGTGAGCAGCTTCATCTGCAGTGGGAAGGCCAGCACGTGGGGGTAAGTGGGCGGCAACAGGCTGCCGGGCACGAACCCGCAGACGTCGGCAAACGCCTTGACCTTGTCGGGGTCCACCGACATCCAGCACCGCAGCCCCTGATCGGGCAGTTGCGTGCCGTTGACTTTGCGCCGCAGCACCGCTTGCATGAACAGGCCGGGCAGGGCCGGGGGAGTGTCTAGATACCGCCAGTGCGCACTCATCGAACTTCTCCTGTGGTCATGCTGCAGATCAGGCACGCCGCCATTCGTCGGCGCAGCTGTTCAAACGCTGATCGTGTCGACGCTCACTCATGCGCCAAGCACACTCTGGCCGCACACCCGCAGCACCTGGCCGCTTATTGCGCCGGAGCCCGGTTGACCGAGCCAGGCCACTGCTTCCGCCACGTCTTGCGGCTGCCCGCCCTGGCCCAACGAGCTCATGCGTCGGCCCGCTTCGCGCAGTGCAAAAGGCATGTGCGCCGTCATGCTGGTTTCGATGAAGCCCGGCGCCACGGCGTTGATGCTGATGCCCCGCGCTTTGAGCGTCGGCGCCATGGCCCGGGCATAGCCGATCAGGCCGGCTTTGCTGGTGGTGTAGTTGGTTTGCCCGCGATTGCCCGCCAGCCCGCTGATCGACGCCAGCAGAATCACACGGCCGTTTTCATGCAGCGCGCCGCTGTCGATCAGCGCCTGAGTCAGCACCTGCGGCGCGTTGAGGTTGACGTCGAGCACCGAGTCCCAGAAGTCCGCCGGCATGTTGGCCAGCGTCTTGTCCCGGGTGATGCCGGCGTTGTGCACGACGATATCCAGGCCGCCGGGCAGGTGTTCAATCAACTGAGCCGCCGCGTCCGGCGCGCAGATGTCCAGCACCAGCGCCTGTCCACCCAGACGCGCCGCCAGCGCATCGAGATCGGATTTGGCTTGGGGCACGTCCAGCAAGACGACCTCTGCACCATCGCGGGCGAGGGTTTCAGCGATAGCGGCGCCGATGCCTCGGGCTGCGCCGGTCACCAGCGCTTTGCGTCCGGCCAGTGGGCGGGTCCAGTCCTGAACCTGCTGACGGCAGACACTTAGGCGAATGACCTGGCCGGAGATGAACGCGCTCTTTGGCGACAGGAAAAACCGAAGCGCGCCTTCCAGCTGGTCTTCGGCACCGTCCTTTACTTGCAACAGCTGAACCGTGCCGCCGTTGCGCATTTCCTTGGCCAGCGAGCGGCTGAACCCTTCGATGGCTTGCTGCGTGCTCGCGGCCAATGGATCGGATTGAACCTCCGGCGCTCGCGAGAGAATGACGACGTGGGCGCTGTTATCCAGATGACGCAGGACTGGCTGAAAGAATTCGCGCAACTGATTCAGTTGGGAGGTGTGCAGCAGCGCGCTGGCGTCGAACACCACGGCCTTGATCTTCGCGCTCTGCTCGGCAGTCCAGGGGTGAGCGCCAGTGACTTCGCCGCCAGCACTGAGAAGCACGTCGGTCAGGCGCGGCGCAAAGTTGCTGACCCGCTCGGCCAGTGGCCCTGTGCTCAGCAACAACGCGCCCTCCACTGGACGCAACCGACCCGCCTGCCAGCGCTCCAGCCGTGCGGGAGCAGGCAATCCGACGGCGCCGACCAGCTTGCGGCCGAGGTCAGAGTTGACGAAGTCAATGTAGTGATCGGATGCCATGGAACACTCTCCTTGCGTCTGGGTTCGAATCAGTGGACCGCGTGGGTGGGTAATAGGTCCTACGCTGTCAGCTGCCAAACCCTGTAGGAGTGAGCTTGCTCGCGATCGCTTTTCGTTAGGCGGCACAGCAACGCTTGGTCTGCAACGGCCGTGCTTGCGCAACTGATGCCTGCAAGATCCAAACAAGAGAAAGGAGATTTCGATGATTCAGACACGACGCGTGGCCATTGTCGGCGGCAACCGCATACCGTTCGCACGTTCCAACGGCGCATATGCCACGGCCAGCAATCAGGAAATGCTGACCGCTACGTTGGAAGGTTTGATCGAGCGCTTCAACCTGCATGGCCTGCGCATGGGCGAAGTCGCCGCCGGCGCGGTACTCAAGCACTCCCGTGATTTCAACCTCACCCGTGAATGCGTGCTCGGCTCAAGGCTGTCGCCGCAAACCCCGGCCTACGACATTCAACAAGCTTGCGGCACCGGTCTCGAAGCGGCGCTGCTGGTGGCGAACAAAATCGCCCTTGGCCAGATCGAGTGCGGCATCGCTGGCGGCGTCGACACCACGTCTGACGCGCCCATCGGCGTCAACGAAGACCTGCGCCAGATCCTGTTGCGGGTGAATCGCAGCAAAACCACGGCCGACAAGCTCAAGGCGCTGACGCAATTGCGCCCGCATAACCTCAAGCCGGAACTGCCGCGCAATGGCGAACCGCGCACCGGTTTGTCGATGGGCCAGCACTGCGAACTGATGGCGCAAACCTGGGGCATCCCTCGCGAGGCGCAAGATCAGTTGGCCTTGGAGAGCCACCAAAAAATGGCTGCGGCTTATGCTGAAGGCTGGCAGGACGATCTGCTTACGCCGTTCCTCGGCCTGACGCGGGACAACAATTTGCGGCCCGACGCGAGCCTGGAAAAACTCACCTCGCTCAAGCCTGCTTACGAGCGCAGCGCCAAGGGCACACTGACGGCGGGCAACTCGACACCGCTGACCGATGGCGCCTCGCTGGTGTTGCTCGCCAGCGAAGAGTGGGCGCGTGAGCGTGGCTTGCCGATTCTGGCCTATTGGCGGGATGGCGAAGCCGCCGCCGTGGATTTCGTGCGCGGCGACGAAGGGCTGCTGATGGCCCCGGTCTACGCCGTCCCCCGTTTGCTTGCGCGTAACGGTTTGACGCTGCAAGACTTCGATTACTACGAAATTCACGAAGCCTTCGCCGCGCAGGTGCTGTGTGCGTTGAAGGCGTGGGAAGACCCCGAATACTGCAAAACTCGTCTGGGCCTTGATGCGCCGTTGGGAGCGATTGATCGCAGCAAACTGAATGTGAAAGGCAGCTCGCTGGCGGCCGGACATCCGTTTGCCGCAACGGGTGGGCGGATTGTGGCGAACCTCGCGAAACTGCTGAGCAAGAAAGGGGGAGGGCGCGGGTTGATCTCCATCTGCGCCGCGGGTGGCCAGGGCGTCACGGCGATTATTGAGCGGTGAAGTCGATCCTGGATGGATCGTTCCCACGCTCTGCGTGGTAACGCCGCCCGTGACGCTCCGCGTCACCGTATCGACGCGGAGCCTCCGCGGATGCATACCCGCGCGGAGCGTGGGCACGATCAAAGCCTCGCCCCAACACTCCCTTGCCGCCTGCGCATCCTCGATCACTTTTTTTGGAGAGCTGGAGTTTGCCGGGTCGCGCTAGCCACTGTCTTAACCTCCATATTTTTGATCAGCAGGAAAGTACTCAAACTTGGCGTCGCCTGTCACCACTGCAGGCAAGGTGATCTTAATGATCGGAATAACCATACCGCCAGTTGAGGTATAGAAATCTGCCTGATCAAGTTGTGCCCTCGCGAGTCCGCCCTCCAGGTAGAAGAATGCCTGTATGGGCAAAGAAGTCGGGATATCCTGGGCCCAAGGCTGAAGCAAGAGTTCGTTATATCTACTGGCCACCTCCTTGGGTATTTCATGCATTGCCCGCAATGATTGATAAAAGGCCGGACCTCCTGCCTCATTCAAAGCATTCCGAACGTCAAAGCCACACACATAGGTATAAATGCCGTCTCCGCCGCCAAGGGGACCTTTTTCAATATGCACCTTCCATTGTGCCGCAGTAGTGATGCCTTGCTTCTGGCAGACGTCGCTGTCAACGGGATGGTAGCTGGTAGGGCCGCATCCATTTCTGACCCATGTATATGCCTCAATTGGAAATGAACACAGTACCTCAGGATGCACTTTGCCAGCCGGCGCATTGAGATAGGGATAAAAAATAAACCCATGCGCGATGCCCCACACGAGTCGGTCAAAGTTCGCATCTTTCCTGATATAGGAGAATGACACACCTTTGCTCCCTGGCCTTGGATTCCACGCATGGTGTGAATCAGACTGACCAGTTCCGCGAAGCAAAACGCCGGTGCATAAAAAAGCTGGGGTTGAAAGCTTCCCGCAGTTTTCCCGTGTGTCAAAGTAAGCATCAGTCAATTGCGCCACGACCGTAGGGCCGTCAGCAGTATAGAAATTTGTAGAGGCAGAGCGGGGCGACGGGGCGTCTTGAGTTTTAGAATGAGCAACAGGTGCGCATACAACCATTGTTGATAATGCGAGAACTATCCATTTCATGACTTTTGTCCCTGGTTTTTTTTAACAAGTTTAGTTTAGGTCTTGGTCTCCACGTGCGCTACTGTCAGGAGTGACAGTGGTGCCAGTAAAAGTTGCAGTGGTAATGCAATAGTTCTTTGTTGTTAGAGAGTGTTAGCAGTATCGGCGATAAGCGACAACTTGCAGTGATTACATTTATAACAACCCGCTATAAGCGACATGTAGGAGCGACCGACGTTTTGCGCCGAGATGATGATTGGAACCGGGGCAAGGATTGTCCCCGAAACATTGGAACAACCTTCAGTCGCACACCGTTCGCAGGCAAGTCTCGCTCCGACACACGTTACGCCGCCTGCGCATCCTCAATCGCTTCTTTTGACAACTGCTGCTTGGCCGGGTGGGGTACGCCTCATCCATCACCGAGCACACGATCAGCTGCAGCGGATGGCAGATCATGATCGGCAGCAGAATCAGGCCTAACCCAGGGTTGTCGCGAAAGATCAGCGCGGCCCTGGGCGCACCGGCGGGAAGGGATTTTTTCCTGGCGCAGAATACCGGGGCGATTTTGTCCGCGTGATTGAATTTCACCAGTTTGGCGGTGCTGGTATTCATCAGCAGTATCACCGCCAGCAGCACCGCGCTGCCGATGACAGCTATCAGGATGACCGAGTCGCACTGGGTCCGCCACATGCCGGACACCATGGTGCCTAAAAGGGGACTGCTTTATTTACAACACTTCACCGTAAATTAATCTGTCCCCGTCTCAAGAAAATCAAATAAATCAGACCCCTTTAGAAATACACTGCGGCAGCCCGATTTTGCATAAGCTGTCATCCCCCGCACAGGCTCTAGCGATGGCAACTGACATACACACCTCACGCAGCCCCGATACCCAGCGTCAAATCCCGGCGCTCGACGCCCTCCCGCGCCCGCTCTACGCCCGAGCCGAAAGTCTGAGCCAAGGCTCATGGACCCCCACGCACTGCCACGACTGGGTGCAGTTTTCCTACGCGATCAGTGGCGTACTTGGCGTTCACACCCCGCATGGCAGCTTCTTCGCGCCGCCGCAGTGGGGCGTATGGATTCCGGCCGGTCTCGACCATGAGGTGGTCACGTCAACCCGCGCCGAGATGCGCAGCCTGTATGTACGCAAAGAAGACTGCGAGTGGGCGCCGGACCGCTGCCGTGTGCTGGAGGTCACGCCGTTGGCAAAGGAGTTGATCAAAGCGTTCTGCCAACTGCCGGCGGAGTATCCACAGGCCGACACCCGAGAAACGCGCCTCGTGCAGGTGCTGCTCGATCAATTGGCAAGTCTGCCCGAGGTGGGTTTTTCACTGCCGCTGCCAAGGCATGGGCGCTTGCTCAGTCTGTGCAACGAATTGATAGAACAACCCCACCAGCTCATCACCCTGACCGAGTGGGCGGCGCGGCTGAGCATGTCCGAGAAAACCCTCATGCGCCTGTTCCAGCGGGAGACCGGTCTGAGCTTTCGGGGCTGGCGACAACGTGCCCGATTGCTTTCCTCACTTAACGCGCTGGAGGAGGGCACTAGCGTGACCAGTACGGCGCTGGCGTCCGGTTACGATTCAACATCGGCGTTTATCGCCGCATTCAAAAGCCTGTTCGGACTCACCCCCGGCGAGCTCTTCCGCAGCCAATAACAGTAGGTAGGAGTGGAAAGAGAGTGGAAAGGGGACTGATTTATTTACAACGTTTCACCGTAAATTAATCTGTCCCCAAGTGCCGCGCGTGCCATGTCCCCGCGTGCCAAATCCGATCTGATCCATCCCTGATCAAGTACCCAATACACCCTGAGGCCGACCCCGGCCCCGGTATTGAACCCGTCGCCCCAACACTTGTTTAACCTCATCAGTAAACTGCCGTCCCCCGGTCAATTGCCCCCTCTGCACTGCATCCCGAATCAGTCTCAACTCGCCATCAGCCGCCGGCGCCTCAAAAAACGCCCGATACGCCTGTTGCCGACCAAGCTGTGTCAGCCCCAACGCCTCGTAACAGGAATGAACATCCAGCCAGTCGTGCTGCACATTCGTTGTGAACCGCAACCCAAAGCTTGACCATCGATACTCCTCCACGCGCTCAACCATTCCGGCCCTCAAAGGATTGAGTTCGATATACCGACTGCACGCCAGAAAATATCCACGGACTGCACAACGCTAGACTTGTAACGACTCTCCCATAGCGTTCCAGACCGCCCCTCCAGCTTATTGCGATACCGCGTCATGCGCGCAGCAAGCGCCTTCATCAACTTCCCTAACCCTTCAGCGCATGAAGGGGCTAGCTGTAAGTGCACATGGTTGGTCATCAGGCAGAACGCAAACACCTTCACGTCAAACACGTCTTTGAGTTCCTGCAGATCATCCAGATAACGCGCGAAATCGTCCTCATGGGCAAACACCGTTTGCCGGTTGTAGCCGCGCTGGACAATATGATGAGGGTGACCGGGCAACACGATACGAGCAGTGCGGGGCATGACTGATCCTCCGTCCTTGGGAAGGATCAGCGTAGCCGCGATGGTTCTGTTCCGGGTTTTAAATAAATCAGACCCCTTCATCTTTATTTATCTTTGAGCAGTGTTGTACAACTTTGTTATTGATAAGGTTGTACCCACATAGAACGACGTGGCCTAGGGCGCTATATGCGTACACGTTGGTTGAGCTATCCATTGCTTTTTTCTATAGAGGGTTGACTCTCAATAATTGAGAAAACAACCAACGAGTATCACCAGTGTTTAAACGCAAACTGTAATCGAACACTACCGAGTGACCACGATTGGCGGCGAGCCAGGCGGGGTCGATAGGAAAGTTAAGATATTTTTCCGCGCCGAACTTCTGGTTGTGCTCGACTTCCCAATCTGTTACGCCAATTGCTCTGACCCGAGCGGTCGTTGTGTCGTTGAATTTATCTTGTCTCCAGACGAAGAGGTTTTTGTTACTGCTATTTATCGTGGGGGCCTTGATTGTGAAGCTGTGACCGGTAACGCTTAGCTTCAAATGGTTAGATGTATAGGTGTCCGAAATTCCTTGTTTTTTCACGGTGTAGTAGATGTCGGTGGTGGCATAGCCGATGACATCTATAACTTCGTATTTAGAAATAACAAACTCCAATGGTTCAGGTGATGTTTCGACAGTCAAGGTTTCCGACTTGATCGTTGTATTCCTACCAACCCAGAATACGTTAACGGTGTCATTAGGCGCTAGTTGCGTAATCGGAACGATGATATGTATGTCATCGTTGACTTCATAGTAGTCCAGCCACTGAGTATCGATTGCGGAAAAAGTCGCCTCTCTGACTTGAGGAGCATCGAAGACTACGACGGGCTCCGCTCTAACTTGATATGCAGTGATCGGCGAGTTCTGAGTAACGCCCGACGCCCTGACCACCTGATAACTCAACTGCAGCGTGCCGCCGCCCAGGGGTTCCAGGTTCTGGCGCGGGACTTCGAAATAAACTTCCTCCGCTTCCTCGCCCACCTGCACGGTGTACTCGTCTGGGTAGTTGACCGGTACTCCCGTTGCGCTGGTGCCGGCCCATGACAATAAAATCCTGTCCCCGGCTTTTTGTCCGACGTACGCCGGGGCACTGACGATCAGCGGATCGCCGGTCACGACGCCAAGATCAATGACGCCGCCCACTGCGCCCTCCAGCTCCGGCGCGGTCAATGGAATGACCAGACCGCTGAGGGTGGCGTTGGCGCTTTTTGAAACTTTGGCACCCACCGTGTATTTGGCGCTGATAGAGCCGCCCGCGAATGCGACAACCTTGGCGTTGGGAATGTTGAACAGCAGTACCTCAAAGCCTGGGTCGGTGACAGTTTGACTCGGCAGCGTTTCGCTCAACTCGGTAGTGGGCGTGCGGCCGGTCCATGTCAGGGTGACCACATTGCCTGCGGTCAAAGCACCGGTCTGCACCTGCACCCGAGCGTCTTTGGCGCCCAGCACCTCCAGGTCAATCTGGTTTGTGGCCGCATTGGCGTCCGCCAGACGGGGCGCGGGCAGCGCGTTGGGGTCGATGTTGACATCGACAAAGGTGGTGGGTGACAGCAACGAATAGTTATCGACGATGTCGCGAATCTCGTAGTTAACCGGCAGCTTCTCGCTGCTGCCGCCCTGTTCCACCACCGTCTGAGGAATGCTGACGACCTGCGGCATGCCGACGCCTGCCTGCGTCAAGACGGGGGCACTCACCCGTATCCCGTTCCACAGCACCACCAGTTCATCGCCCGCTTCCATGTGCAACCAGGCAGGGACGATAACGGTGACCGGTGTTGCAGGATCGGTGATCGCCGAAGGCCTGACCGTTGCGGCGGTCAATCCTTCATTGATGGCCGTGTCAGTGTCGGGGTCAAGTCCGCCGGGCACGTTGCGATTGACCTTGACCGTACGGGTGTCAGAGGTCTGCAGATCCTGGGCTTCATGATCGAACAGCGTGTAATGCACCTTGCCCAAGGGTGCCTTGATGACGTCAACGCTCACGCTGAAACTCAGCCAGCCTTTGTCAATGGTGGCCTGATCCAGGTTGTAGGTTTGGACGGGCACATCATCATCATCCCAGAACAGCTCGACGGTATCGCCCACGCGCGTCACGTCGGGCAGTTTGGCTGTCAGCGTCACTGGCCGGGTGCGGTCGAACAGTTGCTGATAACCCAGACCTGGGCGCGGGTTGTCTGGGGTGTCATCGAAAGAGTTGAAGACCAGGGGGTTAAGTGCTCTGGGGCTAGCCGAGCCGTCTGGCTGACGGGGCGCGCGGGGGAGGTTTTCTATTTTCATGGGAATCGTCCTTGAAGCGGTGATATCGGGTTTAAGTATTAGCGCGGATTGACGAGCTGTCTGCTGTCAGAACTGACAGTACGGCCGTGGCTTAATTGAACATTCACCAGACAGAGCAAGGGCCTGGCGGCTGTCTATCGCGGATCGGAATTAGCGTTAGGAGGAAATGGTCTAAGGCTTAACGTGAGGGGGCTGATGTATTTAAGGATTTAAATAAACCAGACCCCTTTGTTGCCCCTTTGCCGCCTTTGCCGTTCTAAACCAAATCAGAGTGATCGAATGAGAAGGTCATCCATATTGTAGTCGTTACCCGCTCCTGTATAGACGTGGCTGTATACCATGAAGAAAAGTTGTTCGGCGTATGCCTGAACCGTTCCGGAAATTTCCACCCATGAGTTACTTAGTGTCACGGGTCCGGTAACCGATATGTGGCCCCCTGTCACTTGTTGAGCGGTTACTAATGAGAGTGTTGGCGCACTTCCCAGAGTTCCGTTACGTTGCGCTCGTATCGAAAAATGGTAACGTTTTCCGATAATTAGGTTGCGCATAAGTTTGAGTAGTATTACTCCTTCGTTTGCATTGATTATCTCGGTTGCATTGGATAGGTAGATGTTGGTTCCCTGTGATCCTATTCTCAAGTCATTAGAGCTTGGTACGCCATAGCCGGCTTGCCACCCGTTCCGGAAAGTGTCCTGAAAGTCGGTAAAGTCATATAGCGCCGTTATTCTGGTGAAACCCCGAGGTGTGGAAATAGGCTGTGATCCATAGAGGGCCTTTACTGTGATTGAATAGCTTTTTATTTCTAACCCAGGTATGAATAAGCTCCAATCACCAGCAGCATTAATCTGGGCAGTGCCCAGAGAACGTCCGCCGTCGAATAGTTCGACATCCTTGTCGGGTGACGCTTTTCCGGAAATGGTTACTGAGGTGCTGTACGTACTTCCATTGTTTGGGATCTCGTCCGCATCGGTATCAACGACGTTGGTTATGACTGGTTGAATATCGGGTATAGCGACCACCGAATAACTCTGCACCGGAAACGCCTGACGCGTCAGCCCTCCATCAAATGAGACTTCCAGTACCAGCCGCAATTGCGAGCCGTCTGTAAGTCCTTGCAGGAAAGTCAGAGGCACCTTGGTCGTTTGAGCATTAGTTGTGGTGATCGCATACTCCTGCCAAGCAGGTAAACCCAGATTGCTCGAGCCTTCAAGCCTCATCCACATTTTTTGCCCTACCGCGATAAACGGCCACGGCTGCACCGTGAGATCGGCATCGCCTTGCAGCGCCCCAACGTCCAGTAACCCGCTTGATGCCTGGGTGATTTGCGGCGTTGGCAGTGATGCAAGGGGAATCGCGTCAACGGTCAGCTTCAAAACGTCGGAGAAATACCACATATCCTCCCCCTGCTCCTTCCGGAGCACGCCGTACACCACGTCAATCGTCTTGCCGATAACCGCTCCAATCAGCGCAGCCGGAACAGTGGACTCAACCGTATTCGGGGGAACGCCACCAGGTTTGCCATCCATCCACGGAATGGTGTCGGAGATTTTGTTCCAGATGGGCACGATGATGTCGGCGTCGCGCATGCCGGTGTAAGTCACCCGGAAGGTCGCTCCAGCCTGCACATCCATTGGACTCAACACGCCGCCTGGTGCCTGCACAATCACCGGCGCCGGGAATACCAACGCGACAGCCGTGACGCTGTACTCCGTGACCGGAGAATTCTGCGTACCGCCGCCTGCCCTGACCACCTGATAACTCAACTGCAGCGTGCCGCCGCCCAGAGGTTCCAGGTTCTGGCGCGGGACTTCGAAATAAATTTCCTCCGCTTCCTCGCCCACCTGCACGGTGTACTCGTCTGGGTAGTTGACCGGTACTCCCGTTGCGCTGGTGCCGGCCCATGACAATAAAATCCTGTCCCCGGCTTTTTGTCCGACGTACGCCGGGGCACTGACGATCAACGGGTCGCCGGTCACGACGCCAAGATCAATGACGCCCGCCGTTGCTCCGATCAGTTCCAGGGCCGCCAGCTGCACGGGCAACCCGGTGAGGGTAATACTCGTGGTTTTTGAAAGCTTTGTTGCGCCCGTCTGAACCAGACTGTAGCGCACCACCGCCGAGCCGCCGGCGAGGTCTTTCAGGTCAGCGTTGGGGATGACGAAAGTGGCGTGATCAAAGCCGGGGTCGGTAACCGGCTGCGGGTCCAGCGTGAGCCGGATTTCGGTGGTCGGGGTTTTGCCGACCCATTCCAGCGTGACCGTATAGGGCGTGCCATCCCCAATAAAAGCGGGGATAAGCACATGGCCGTCCCCGTCGCCCAGCGCTTCGAGGTCCAGCACCAGCGTGGCTTGATTCGCTTCCTGTACGCGAGGTGCTGCCAGTGCATCGCGGTCGACGTTCACGGCCACATACGTCGGTGGCGAGGGCAGAGAGAAATTATCGACGATGTCACGAATCTCGTAATAGACCATCAACTGGTCACTGCTGCCGCCTGCTTCAAGCACCGCCTTGGGAATCAGGACCGTTTGCGGATACCCTATCGCTGGGGCTGTGAGTTGCGGGGCGACGACCGGGATGCCATTCCAATACACGGTCAGCTCATCGCCTGCTTCCATGTGCGCCCAAGGCTGCACCGTCACAGTCACCTGGGTGTCCGGGCTGTTGATGGTTGAAGGGCTGACCGTCAGTGGCGCCAGGGCCTCGTTGATCGCGGTGTCGGTGTCGGGATCAAGCCCGCCTGGCACGTTGCGATTGACCTTGACCGTACGGGTGTCAGAGGTCTGCAGATTCTCGGCTTGATGATCGAACAGCGTGTAATAGGCCTTGCCCTCGGGCGCCTTGATGACGTCAACGCTCACGCTGAAACTCAGCCAGCCTTTGTCAATGGTGGCCTGATCCAGGTCGTAGGTCTGGACGGGCACCGCATCATCATCCCAGAACAGCTTGATGGTATCGCCCACGCGCGTGACGTCGGGCAGTTTGGCTGTCAGCGTCACTGGCCGGGTGCGGTCGAACAGTTGCTGATAACCCAGACCGGGGCGCGGGTTGTCTGGGGTGTCATCGAAAGAGCTGAAGACCAGAGGGTTAATTGCTCTGGGGCTAGCCGAGCCGTTTGGCTGACGGGGCGCGCGGGTGAGGTTTTCTATTTTCATGGGAATCGTCCTTGATCGGAGTGTTTCTGAATTAAGTATTAGCGCGGATTGACGAGTTGACTGCTGTCAGAAATGACAGTGCTTTTTTGATGCGCGATGGAATAAGTTAGGTAAAGCAGCGGTGTGTTGTTACTTATCGCAGATCGAAATTGAAGTTATGAACAAAAGATCTAAACGGATGTAAACGTCTCCTCAATAAAGGGGCTGATTCATTTAAAAGGTATAAATAAACCAGACCCATTAACGACCTCTGTCAACTCAGGACCGCACGACGATGGCCCAACCCTTCGCCGCGCCGCGGCCGCCGATAATGAATGATTGATTAGGCTGAGTACCCTCGGCGCCATTGTTGGGGATGATGGTGTAATAGTATTTCCCTCCGGCAGAGGTGCTGGACCAGGCATGCTCGTTGGCGCCGGAAGGCAATTGCGGGTCCCCGCCGTATGCCGAGCGGAAGTCACGCCATTCATAAAGCGTAGGAACCCGGCCGCCATAGTTAGCCGCGTTAGTGACCGCGTCCCGGTAGACCTGCTGCCCGTTCCACCCGTCGATTTCCAGCACATTGGAAACGCTGACCGTGTAACGGGCTGTCTGGTTTTTGCTATCGGTAACGGTGACTACGCCTTGCCGGTTTCGATAGGAAATGACAGTTCCGGTGTTCATGTTGATGTCCACCGCATTCGAGTCGACCGAATACCGGTAAGGCGGAGTACCACCGGTCGCCACTCGCGTGGCCGTGGTGCCTGCTGGCGGATGCGTTGGCGTGCGGCCCGAACGCACAAGGTGTCCGCTGAGTACAAGTGTGCTGGTATCGATAACGAGTGGAACGTTGGCGATGTGCACCACCCACGTGTCAGATGCCACTTCTTCCATGCCCACCACCCTGGCCGTAAAGCTGTGGCTTGAAACCGCCAGGCCAGATGCCTGGTAAGTCCAGCGTCCCTGAGCGTCAACGTTAACCACAGTCAAGGCCGCCGCGCCGTCGTAAATCCTGACCTGAGTGCCAGGGCCTGCGGCGCCGGCCACTATCAAGGTGGTCGAGGTGGTAGAGCCGTTATCCGGGATGGTTGCCCCCTGCGGCGTGGTCACCGCGGTAATCACAGGCACCACCACCTCAGGCTTGTGCAACACGGCGTAGCTCTGCACCGGGAAAGCCTGTGCGCTGAGTCGATCCAGCGAACCGTCGAACGTGACGTGAAGCAGTAGTCGTAATGGCGAACCGTCTTTGAGTGCAGTCAGATAGTCCAGCGGCACGCGGGTGCTCTGCTGTCCGTCCGAGGTGATCGCATAGCCTTGCCAGTCGGGCAGTTCGAGGTTGTGCGCCGCGCCACTTTCGGCGGTCCCTTCCAGTCGCAGCCAGAGCCGCTGCCCGGTCGCGATGTAGGGCCATGCGTCCACGGTCAGGTGGGCATCAGCAGAAAGATCAGTGACATTGAGGGCAGCGCCTTGAGCTTCGGAGATGACCGGTGTGGGAAGGGCCGTTTGCGAAATGGGCATCACCGTCAGTCTCAGAACTGCCGAGGCAAATCCTTGATCGTCTTGCAAGACGTCATACAGCACGTCGATAGTTTTGCCGATGACCGCGCCAATCATCGCGGGGGGCACGATGGCGTAAATCATGCCCGTCACAGAACCCAGCGACCATGGGATGGTATCGGCTATTCCGTTCCAAATCGGCACAATCACGTGTTGGGGCATCATGCCGTTATACCTGACCTCGAACGTTGCTCCGGCACGCACGTTCATTGGATCAAGGACATTGCCGTTGGCCTCGGGCACGGTGGGCGCAGGCAGAACCAGGGCAAGGGCCTTGACGGTGCAGAGCGTCGAAGGTGAGGTCAGGGTCAACCCTGTGCCGGTTTTCGTCACCGTATAGGTCAGCGTTAACGTGCCATCACCCAGAGGTGCGAGAATTTCGCGCAGCACCTGAAAACTGACCTCGCGCCCTTGCTGTCCGGCCTGCACGTCGTATTCGGCACTGTAGTTCATGGGTACGCCAGCGCCAGTGATGCCTGCCCAAGTCAGCGAAATACGGTCCCCTACAGCCTGCCCAAGGTATGCCGCTGCGTGAACGATCACCGGATTCGAGGTCATTGTCGCCAGATCGATCACATCACCTGTCACGCCCTGAATGGTCGGAACTGCAAGGTGAACGATTTGCTCGCTGACCATGGCGTCTGCGTTTCGGGAGAACCGGTCTCCGAGCTTGTAGCTGACGCTGAGCCAGCCCCCTGCAATGTCCAGCACTTTGTCGTTGGCGATGGTGAACGTCAGGTCTTCGACGCCGGGAATGCCAACCGTTTGTGTTGGCAAAGTTTCGGTGTACTGGTGATTCGGGGTTCTGCCGATCCACGTCACCGTCACCCTGCTGCCATACGAAAGAGTTGCCGTGAGCACCCTCACGCGGGCGTCCGCCAGGCCCAGCACTTCAAGGTCAATCATGCCGGTCAGCGGGTCTTTGTCCAGCAGCAGTGGCGCCGGAAGGGCGTCCGGATCGATATCCACGTCAGCGTAGGCGGGGTTGGACATCAGCGAGTAGTTGTCGACGATGTCGCGAATCTCGTAATTGACCAGAATGGTTTTGCTGTTGCCGCCTCGCTCGATCACGTCTTTGGGGATCGGTACGATTTGCGGTTCGTTGATGGCGGCCGGGGCGCCAGACCTGCGCCGAATTCGCTGGGTAAATCCTTGAAATATCAGTGTTTTCAACGAGCGCACCAGTATTTTCAACGAGCGCGCCCCGGCAACATTTCGCAGCAGTTGCCCCAGGGTTTTTTGATTCAGCGGCGCCGCTTGAACCCGGATGCCGTTCCACATCACGGTCAGCTCGTCGCCAGGTTCCATGTGCCGCCAGATCGGTACTTCCACCGTCACAGGCGTATTGGCGTTGTCGATTCGCTCAGGCCTGACGATGAGAGCAAGCAAGTCTTCGTTGATTACCGTATCGGTGTCTGGGTCCAGCCCGCCGGGTACCTGGCGGTTGACTACGATAGTGCGCGTTGCAGATGTCTGCAGGTTATCGGAAACGTGATCGTACAGCGTGTAATACACCTTGCCCTGCGGGTCTTTGATCAACGACGGCGCAACCGAGAAACTCAGCCAGCCTTTTTCGATGGTCAGGGCGTCCAGCGAATAGTTCTGAATATCCTCGTCGTCCCAATACAAGGTGATGCTGTCGCCGACGCGTGTGACATCGGGTAACTTCGCCACCAGCGGTACGGGTCTGGTTTCATCGAACAACTGCGCATACCCCAAACCGAGGCGCGGGTTATTGGGCGAGTCATCGATGGATGAGAACACCAACGGATTCAGAGCCTTGCCGCCTGCAGGATGGGTGGGGAGATTGTTGATGTTCATGTAGATCGTCCTTGATGTTGCGAGTGGGTGGATATCCTTCAAAGCGCTTGGACAGGCGATGGCTGGGATAAAGCTGCGTGGAAATGGGGACAGATCCATTAACAAGGCTTCACCGTAAATTGATCTGTCCCCGGTCTATTGAATATGACCACTTTCCGTCGCTAAACAGCATGCAGCAAATCTGATTCCGATTACGCAAAACTGTTTTTCTTATTGAAAAGTTATGAATCGCTCAATGACATGCATCGAGCGATTCAATACCTGTTAGTGCAATCCCTGCACGTGCTTAGGGTTGAGCCGGAGGATTATCAAGCTCGCAAGTACCTCCGCCCGGGTTAAGTGCCATGCGCACAAATCTGGTCGGAGCTTGTACCGTCCCGGAATCATTACTGAGCGAGTAGTCCAGTGTCGCCCCATTGCGGCAGATCTTGTAAAGCAGTGACCACGGGAGGAGCAACTCAAAATATCCGGTGGTGATCATCGCCTGGGTAATGGCGATATCAACCCCCTCCTGTTCCGTCCCGTCGATAGGGGCGCCAATAGGAACTTCGGAATCGCCGCTTGCAAGGCCTACAAAGTTGTAGCTCAATTTTGGAGACTTGGTGAGTTCGATATTTGAGACCCCGGCCAACGGGATTTGGAAAGTGGTGCCGTCCCATGTCACCCTGCGGATGATGGTGTTGGTGCCAACCTTCACTTCAGGGAACTCACCTTGGGCAAGTGCCCCATCGCCTGGCAACTCACCTGCAGAAGTGACCTCCACGTTCGGTCTGGGCGACTCAACCGTCACAGCGTTTTGCGGGTCCAGTTGTCGGGTCACGGTGAAATAGATAGGGATGTCCCCCACGCCTAGGGCCTCGATGACGTCGGTAAAAGGAACAGGGATGGTGATATTCGCTGGTTCATTGAGAGTAGTGACCGGCACAGCGGGAATCAGCGGATCTCCGATGTTGCCATAGTAAAACTGGATGATGTCACCTACCTTCCAAATGGGGTTGTTGTCCTTAACCCTGGCTCGATAAATCGTGACGACTGCGTCCTTGCCAAAGTCACCGGGCAGAATGGTATTGACCGGGCTTGATCCGCAATTCAGTTCCGGCGGCTTGATGTTGTCGTTCTCAGGGGTCTCTGGATCGGGATCCGGGTCAGTGCCGCCGGGTGTTTCCAGGTTCACCGCAACAGTGGTAGCGGGGGAGTCGACCCGCTGGCCATCTGCTCTCCGGAGGAAGTAGCTCACCGGGATACTGGCGCCATTGCCGACGGCCAAAACGGTCGCGTAAGGCACAAGAATCGTCGTCAGAATCGGAGTGTTGCCGACATCGCTGGCCGTAAGCGTATAGGGCGCTAATGTAGTGGTCCCCCACATGACGTAAATGGTGTCGCCGACGGCGGCGCCATCATAAGTAGGGATATCCACGCCGACGTCGGGATAGGCGTCGGTGTAGGTAATCAGGGAGGTGTCGTCATACTCCGGCACAATCGGTGCGTCCAGCGTCGGCAGATTCAGATAAACCGGAAGCATGGTCAGCTCGGATAACTGACTTACGTTACCCGCGAAATCCGTGGCTCTATAGCCAAACCATTTTTCGCCATCCGGCGTAACATTCAAGTCTGTTTCTGAAATGCTGACGGCGGTCCGGCCTTTAGGGTCAGTGACCTCGACCGTCGGGGCAAGGTAAACCCCCGTGTTTTCGTCAGTGCCAAGCCACAGCTCTACGAAGTCACGGGTTTCACTTCCAAAATACGGATCGACCCAAAATGGCAGCACGCCGTTAACAATGTCAGCGACGGTGATGCCGGACTGCTGGGCTGGTGTAAAGTACAGTGGCGGAAGCTGAGCGCCCCCGGGGGCGAGTTGATCAAATCGAACCGTTGTCGGGATTGGTGCATACTGGCCATCTTCAGATACCGAATCGAAAAGATAATACGTCAAAGGGACTAACACGTCGGTTCCCTGTACAGGAAACTCTGCCTTGAGGAAGAGCAGTGTAAATTCGGTAAGGTTTGGGTCAGTCAAGTCGACTGTAGAAAGGTCCAGACGCGCGCTTACCTCTACCTTATTCCACGTGAGAACGATAGAGTCAGAGGATCTCATGTTGTCTGATCTTGGAACGATAACTTCGATGTCGTTGGTCAACTCGGAGATTTTGATAATCCCTGTTGCGGGATCTGCTACCGGAACCGTGACAGAGGGAAGGTCGGCCAGCGTCTTATTGGGGCTAATTGCACGTGCATAATCAGAGGTGGTTGTCATGTTCATGTCCTGCCTGGAAGTTAGTTGAGGTCCGTAAGTGCCAGATCGACTGGCTTTTCGACATAGGGCGAAAGCGCAGAAATGTTGTTTAATTTATCTTTGAGCTGGTAGCCAAAGTAGCGAGTGCCTGTTCCGTCGAATGACGCACGAGGAAACTTCAGCTCAACGGAGTTGCCCGGCGGAAAGGGTGATCCTGGTTCTCCAACCGTTACTGCAGAGTCGGGAATCAGAAACTGCGCTATCGATTCTGGTGTCGGCGGGGAATCGCTGGCCCATCCAGTGATCACATCGCCCGTTTCCATGCCATACCAGGCGTAAGCTTTGACGACCAGATTACCTTCAACAAGGTCGTCTTCGGTGATCACGTCTCCCGCTACTTGACTGAAGTCCAAGGCTCTCAGTGAGTCGCCTCCGGGTGGCTCACGGTCGAATATCACTTTCAGAGGTGCGCCTGAGCGGCTACTTTCCTGCGTTGCAGAGTCGACGTACACATAGTCCAGTGAAACTTCAAAGTACTTACCCGGGGCAGGGTAATTCTCCTGGCTGATCGTAAATGCTGCCTTGAAATCGGGGTCCTGTGCTTGAGACTCCGTCACCGTTACCGTCTCTGACGGCACAGTGTTGATATACAGCGTCAGGGTGTCGTCCTTCTTAAGCCCAGCGAAGGTCGGTATCAACACATCCAGGTCAGCGTTCAGCATCTCAGCCGGCACCCTTCCATCTTCGAGAACGCCAGGGACTTCCACGGACGGAAGATCAGCCCTTGATTTAAGCGAGTTAAACTTCTTTTTCTGCTCCATTGCTGTGACTCCTTGTCATCCAATTTGCGATTGTCGGAGTGGTTATAGCGGTTTAACAGTAACGACAAGTTTGGAATCAGGCCACTGTCAATAATGACAGTCCGGCGCTAAGTAATTGATTAGCCTGGATAGAGTGTTTCGCGATAACGGTTATCGCGAAACAGTTGGCGAGTGGGTCGCTAACCTGGGGGCTCTAACTTGACAGTCAGCTCCTGGTCAACTTAGTTAGTTGTACTGCTGCTGGAAAAACGCTGACGACCGTTCCGAAGTCGCGCCCATGGGAGTAATGCTTTGCACTCAGGGAGGAGGAAATATGAATTATCGCGAGTCTGGCTGCTCAGGTGCCAATCTGATGCTGGCACTTACAATACTTACATCCAGTGAGCAGGTGAGTGCTGTCACGCTTTCGCCGGGTACATCCGCAACAGTTGAGCCTGGCGAACCGGCACAATCCTGGACATTAAACGCTGCGAGTTTGACTGTGAATCCGGGCGGGCAGACGCTGAATATTTTCACCAACGCCGGCTCCTCCGTTACTTTAAATGGCGCATCAGTTTCGGCAACGTCGTTGCGCGCGCTGGTGTTGACCGAAAGCGATGCAGTCATCAATGACTCGACCCTGGTGTCCACCTCAAATACCGGGTTATCCGTGGTTCGCGGCGTCGACGACACCGTCCGCGGCTCCACGGCCACCGTCACCAACAGCCGTATTACCGCAGCGGGTCGGGGGCTGAATGTTTCGGGGGGCAGCACAGCCAGGGTCATCGGCTCTCAAATTACGGGCACCGGTGCAGTCGGTGCATCGGTTGCGGGGGATGGCCTGGGGATTTCCATCATCGGCGGAGAGGCCTTGCTTGAGGGCAGTCAGGCCACGGGAAGCACGCGCGGCGCTGGTGTGTTCTCCAATACCGAATTCACGACCGCGCCACATTTGGTGCTCGACGCCTCTACGCTGAGTTCGGGTACAGGCAGTGCCATTCTGGTTGGCAATCTCGGCGCTACGCCCATGAACGCCGCAATCGAAGTGCTTAATGGCTCCACGCTGAATGCAGGTAACGGCGTGTTGCTTGAGGTTGGGCTTGCGACGTCACCTGCCGGCTCGACAACGGGTGCTGTCTTTACGGTCGACGACAGCGATCTGACCGGGAACATCCAGGCCCTTGCCGGTTCGACTGCCGACATTGTGATGCTCAACGGTGCCACGCTGACCGGGACGATGAGCAACATCAGCAGCCTCGACATGAACGCCAGCAGTGTGGCGGGCAATCTGGTCGAGCTTTCAGGCTCCACCGCGCCTGTCTCGATGGCTGTGGGCTCGTCCTTCACCGGATCCATGACCAATATCGGCAGCCTCAACATCGATAACAGCCAGATGACCGGTGACATTGTTCAGGATGCCCAGACCCCTGCCTACCTGACGTTGACCAACGGAGGACGTCTGACAGGCACTGTGACGGGCGCGCGAAGCCTCTCGGTCGGCACCAACTCGACCTTCGACATGGTCAACGATTCGAACGTCGGGGCGCTGACGATGGGCGGAGGCACCGTCAATTTACGCGGTGGCAATGGCGCATTCCGAACGCTCAATGCCTCGACGCTGGCAGGCAACGGCACGTTCGCGATGGGCACTGATCTGGCAGGCCATCTGAGCGACCTGGTTAACATCACCGGGCAGGCAAGCGGCAGCCATGCGCTTAGCATCCGCAATACGGGTGTCGATCCAATCGAAGAAACCTACGCCCAGCAGGTCGTACACACCGGCAGCGGCCCTGCCACCTTCTCGGTCGTCGGGGGGCAGGTGGACGTCGGGACTTTCGTTTATAGGCTGGAACAGCGCGGGACCAATTGGTACCTCGCACAGGCCAGAACCGACACCGGTGGAGGCGGCGAAATTCCGGTTGATCCTGGCGAACCGGGTGGAGGCGGCGAAATTCCGGTCGATCCCGGCGAACCGGGTGGAGGCGGCGAAATTCCGGTTGATCCTGGCGAACCGGGTGGAGGCGGCGAAACTCCGGTTGATCCTGGCGAACCGGGTGGAGGCGGCGAAACTCCGGTCGATCCCGGCGGTGGCGGAGAAACCCCGGGCGGCAACCCGATCATCAGCCCCAGTGCCCGGGCGGTGATCGGAATCTTCAGTGCGGCACCAACGGTGTGGTACGGCGAACTCAGCACATTGCGAAGCCGCATGGGCGAGCTGCGTAACGGCAATGAAGGCGGTGGTTTCTGGGCCCGTAGCTATGGCAACAAATACAACGTCTCGGCTCAGGATCAGGTGCATTACAGCCAGATCCAGCAGGGGGTTTCGCTGGGTGTCGATACCGCCGTCCAAAGTGATGGCAAGTGGCTGATCGGTGTACTGGGCGGTTACAGCCGTTCTGACCTGGACATGAGGCTCGGCACCGACGGCGAAGTCGACAGTTACTACGCGGGTGTCTACAGCACCTGGCTGTCAGACAGCGGCTATTACGTCGATGCCATAATCAAGGCCAACCGCTTCAGGAACAAGGCCGATGTGCGCATGAGCGACGGGGTCAAGGCCAAAGGCAATTATGACAATCACGGCGTGGGTGGCTCGGTGGAGGTCGGCAAGCATATCGACTGGGGTGACGGCTGGTTCGTTGAGCCCTATGGCCAAGCCTCGGCGCTGTGGGTCAGCGGGGAGGACTACAGCCTGGACAACGGCCTGCAGGCCAGAAGCAACAATGCTGACTCGCTGCTCGGAAAGGTCGGCACTCATGTTGGACGCAATATTCCCATCAAGTCGGGCGGTTTTGTCCAGCCATACGTAAAAGTTGCGCTGGCCCATGAGTTCGCCCGCAGCAATGAGGTGCGTGTCAATCGCACCACCTTCAGCGATGATCTGTCCGGGAGTAGGGGTGAGCTGGGCGCAGGCATTGCAGCGCAAATCACTGAGGTCATGCAATTGCATGCCGATGTTGATTACGGCACCGGCAAGAATATCGATCAGCCATGGGGCGTGAACGTAGGGCTTCGATACGTATGGTGAGCACTTCCTTGGTGAGCATTCCGAGTTGAAGCAGCGAAGCCGCTGGGGCCTACTTGAGTAACGGTGTGTGTCATTTAGGGAAACTTCCTACAACTGCTGACGAAATGCCTGAACTCGTTCTGTAGTCCTTTTCTATCCAATGTGCCCTCGATTATTCCCGGGATTGAGAGGCACATGAAACGGTTAGAGAAGCAAGTAGGTTGGGCGGTACTGGCGTTGAGTTGGGTATCGATGAACATCAATGCGGCACCTATCACCGTTCCGCCCGGGCAGACCGTTGAAATCGGCGAAGGAAGCGGGGTCTTCGAGTTCAATCTGAACGCCTCGGGCCTGATGATCAGTGCGGGCGGTGAGACTGGCCGCATTTTTGCCGATAACAAGTCCTGGCTCGAGATGGACGGCGGCAAGATCACCGCAACAGGCGCACCTGCCGTTGCGCTTTTCAATAGCAGCGCTGTCATCAATGACAGCGTCATCATCGCCTCCGCCAATCCAGCGAACCCAGGCGCCAGCAGCTTCGGCATCCGCCTGTCGGGCTTCGAGCAGGCCTCCAGCGCTCAGGTCAGCAACAGCTTCGTGTCCGGGATCGATCGCGGCATCAACGTGACGGACAGCGCGACATTGGTGCTGAGCAACTCTCGCGTAGAGGGGCACGCAGGCAGTTCCGGTAGCGGCTTTGTCACTGGCGGGGCAGGTCTGGTGGTGGCAGGGGCCTACGCGTCGATCAACCAGAATAGTCTGGTGCAAGGCGACAACAATGGCTTGGTCACCTGGGCTGATGCAACTGGGGCGCTGGAGGTATCGCCACGTACGGAAGTCGATAATTCCACGATTGCAGGGATCAATGGCAGTGCGATTGTCATCACCCATTCAGGGAGCGCCGACAAGGACGTGTTTGTGGATATCCGCAACCATTCCACGCTGTCCGGGGGCAATGGCGTTGCGCTGGAAATCACAAACGACGCAACGGGCTATGTCGGTGTGGACAACAGCCAGCTGGTTGGCGATGTACAGGTCGCGCAGGGATCCACCGGGCACTTTACGCTTTCCAACAACGCCAGCCTGACCGGCAACATCGCCAACGCCACATCGCTCGCAGTCGATAACACCTCCAGCTGGGTGATGGAAGGTGATTCCAGTGTCGGCAAACTCGACTTGAACGGTGGCTCGGTTGACCTTCGCGGCAAGACGGAAGGTTTCCACACGCTCAGCGTTAACGAGTTGTCTGGCTCGGGTACATTCGCCTTGGGCACTGACCTGGCGGACCAACAAGGAGACTTCCTGAACGTTGCTGGCCGCGCAACGGGCACCCATCGGCTACAGGTGCAGAACAGCGGGATCAATCCACTCCAAGGTGCGTCACCTCAACAGATCGTGCACACCGGCAGCGGCGATGCGCAGTTTTCGCTGATTGGCGACAAAGTCGACTTCGGCACCTACGCCTACCAGTTGGAGCAACAGAAAAACGCTACCGGCGGTGCTGACTGGTCGCTGGTGCAAACCGAAGAAGTGTCGGCGGGCTCGCGCTCGGTGATCGGCCTGTTCAGCGCCGCGCCGACCGTCTGGTACGGCGAGTCCGCGACCCTGCGCAGCCGCATGGGCGAACTGCGCAATGGCGAGGATTCAAGTGGCGGCTGGATGCGTGCGTATGGCAATAAATACACCATGTCCGCCGGAGGTGGCGTGGCATACAGGCAGAACCAGCAGGGGCTTTCCTTCGGTGCCGATGCGCCGCTGCCGAGCAGCAACGGCCAGTGGCTTATGGGTTTGATGGGCGGCTACAGCAAGTCCGACCTGGACCTGCAGGAAGGCACCACCGGCAAGGTCGACAGTTACTACGTTGGCGCCTACACCACTTGGCTGGCTGATGATGGCTTCTACATCGATGCGCTGATCAAGGCCAACCGCTTTCAGAATTCATCGGACGTGGTGATGCGCGACGGCGAAAAATCCAAGGGCGACTACACCAATCATGGCGTAGGTGTCTCGGTCGAAGCGGGCAAGCACATCAAGATGAACGACGAATGGTTTGTCGAGCCGTTTGCCCAGGTTTCGGGACTGTGGGTCAGTGGCCAGGACTACAAGCTGGACAATGGTATGGAGGCCAGCAGCAATCAGGCTGACTCTCTGTTAGGCAAAGTGGGTACGTATGTCGGTCGAAAGTTTGCGCTCGACGAGGGCGGGTTCGTACAGCCATACGTGAAAGTGGCTGCCGCTCATGAGTTCGTCAGCAGCAATCAGGTCAGCATTAACGGAAACCGCTTCCATAATGATCTTTCTGGTTTCCGTGGTGAACTGGGCGCGGGCGTCGCGGCGCAACTGACGGACGTCCTGTCCGTGCATGCGGATGTGGACTACATGAAGGGCAGCAATATTGAGCAGCCTTGGGGGGTGAATGTCGGCGTTCGCTACAACTGGTGACGCGACGCAACTCATGACCGAATGACAAAGGGGCTGCTGATGGCCCCTTTTTTAGTCGTCGTTTAATTTGGCAATGGGCGGCCTTCTTTTACTTGCAAACAGGTCTGGGCAGCATCAGGTTTACGGCGCTCTGCGCGCCTTGGCTCGGGGCGGCAAAAAAACTGCTTTACCCAGTCGGGACAACGGCCGACCCTCAACTCAATCGGCCTACCCCCTACTCGCTGGCAGAGGATTGCCGTATAACGAGCAACAATCGCGTGTTTGGCAACGAAGGACCCCTAATAAAAGCTGATGAAGACTCCTAAACGCATTGAACCCCTGATCGAAGACGGTCTGGTCGACGAGGTGCTGCGCCCGCTCATGAGCGGCAAAGAGGCAGCTGTTTATGTGGTGCGCTGCGGCAAAGAGCTTCGCTGCGCGAAGGTTTACAAGGAGGCCAACAAACGAAGTTTCCGCCAGGCTGCGGAGTACCAGGAGGGCCGCAAGGTCCGCAACAGCCGCCAGGCCCGCGCCATGGCCAAGGGGTCGAAGTTTGGCCGCAAGGAAACCGAAGACGCGTGGCAGAACGCTGAAGTGGCGGCGCTGTTCCGTCTGGCCGGGGCCGGCGTGCGAGTACCCAAGCCGTACGACTTCCTTGAGGGCGTACTGCTCATGGAGATGATCTGCGACGAGTATGGCGATGCGGCGCCGCGTCTGAATGACGTGACGCTGGAGCCGGATCAGGCGCGTGAGTACCACGCGTTCCTGATTCAGCAGATCGTGCTGATGTTGTGTACCGGTCTGGTGCACGGTGACCTGTCCGAGTTCAACGTGCTGCTCACGCCAACCGGGCCGGTCATCATTGACCTGCCGCAGGCCGTGGACGCTGCGGGGAACAACCACGCATTCAGCATGCTGGAGCGCGACGTCGGCAACATGGCATCGTACTTTGGTCGTTTTGCGCCAGAGCTCAAGAAGACTCGCTACGCCAGGGAAATGTGGTCTTACTACGAAGCTGGCACCTTGTCGCCCGCAACAGTGCTGACCGGCGAGTTTGACGAGCCAGAAGAGGACGCTGACGTTGGGGGTGTGCTGCGCGAGATTGAAGCGGCACGGCTGGATGATGCAAGGCGTCAGGCAGCACGTGCTGCAGACGACGCGCCACCTGGAAAAACCGAAGAACCGCCTCCGCCCTGGATGCAGTGATCGACCCAGAAAAAACCCGGCTCAGGCCGGGTTTTTTCGTTGCACGCTAATAATTCAAATCTGCTTTCTTCAGGTACATCCCGTTTGGCCCGGACGCGATGCGGTATTTCAGAACGTCCCCCGCATTGATGTGCAGACGCGTGTTGTTCTGAGCCTCAATGCCCGGCGAGCAGCCCGGCGTCTGCCCCGGGAGCACCCGCAAGCGCACGGACAGGTCGCCGGCTGGCAGATTGAATGAGCGCGACTCCTCTTGGTACAGGCGGCCGACCAATTGGTCCTGCATGAAGATTCCGATTTCGCAGGAAGTGGAAACCTCCAGGCGCTCGCGGGAAATGATCAGCACGCCATAGTCCTGATCGGCGTGGGCCCAGGATGCGCACGCCAACAGGCCGGCAAAACCTGCAATACGAAAGGCTGACCAGCGCATGGCTGAATCTCCTGATATGACGGTTGTAGTCGCACTCTGGCGCAGAGTGCAGATGAACGCCAGCCCGGCAGATCCTCCGGAAACTTGACCTTGCCCCGACGGGAAGGTCTTAGATAGCGCCATCGCGTGTTTTCGATGAGAAGAGGAGTCAGCACATGCAGGTATTCAAGGTCCAAGGCATGACCTGCGCGCATTGCGTGCGAGCCGTCACCAATGCCATCCAGGGGCAAGACCCCACGGCACAGGTGCAGGTTGATCTGGCCAAAGGCGAGCTGAAAGTCCAGAGCCAGCTTGGCGCCGAGCAGATTGTGGAATTGATCGAAGAAGAAGGTTACGCCACGACGCGCACATAGCAGGGCTGGCCTCTTCCCGGCTAAAGCCAGTCCTACAGAACCGTCGCGCGCATCGTAGGACCGGCTTCAGCCGGGAAGGCCCCCGGCATCACATTGAATAATTCAGGCGCCTGCTACTCAATAGTGATACCACTTCAGCTCCAGCATCACCTCATTCACCGGCGAAGTCAGCTGGCTGAAATCCCGCTGCGCGCTGAGCCGCAGGCCGAGGTTGCGCGACAGCTCCCATTGCTGGTTAAGGCTGATATTGCGTCGCACCTCACCGTTGGTGAAGTAATCGCCCTTGGTTTCCAGGCTGAAATTACCCAGCGGATTGCGCCACAGCACGCCGGTATTAAAACCCGCCGCCGGCGAAATCAATGCGGAGAAATCGTTGTTGTGCTCCACCCGCACCGTTCCCATCGCAAAGCCCAGCACGTCATCACCCAATTTCCACGTGCCGCCCGCGCCGCCGTTGACGTGACTGACCAGATTCTCGTCGCCATGCTTGCCGAGCACCCGCTCAAGGCCGCCCGCCACTTGCCATGACCACGGCTGCAATAGCTCATTGCGCGGAGTCAGCGAGCGGATGGTCGCCAGATCGAGCCGCTGCACCTGCCAATGGTTGTCTTCATACTGGCGCAGCTTGAGCTGCAGGATTTCGATCTGCGCACCCAGCGGGAAACCGTAGGCGTTGTCGTTCAAATCGTGATACGCCATGCGCAGGCCGTATTCGGCAAATGCCTTGTCATCCCGCGTGCCCGCACCCAGTTGCCAGGTGCGCGACTCATGCCCGTCCTCCGGCAGTCCCGGGCGCTCAATCTCCAGCGCAGGCGGCGGATTGGTGCTGATGGCGCGCAGCAGGTCATAGCTGCGTTGTGCGCTGGTCGGGTCACGTTCCTGGCCGTTGGCGCGATACCGCTCGAGCCTGTAGGCCGCGTCTTGAATCAATGCGCGACGTTCCTTCGGCAGCGCGGTGTATTCGGCGCTTTGCATCTGCTTCTGGTCCGCACTGACCTTCAAAACCCATTGCTGCTCGTCGTGATTCAACGGCTCGGCGCGGCTCAGCAGTTCGCGCTCCCTCGACGGGCGATACTCGATCTTCTCCACCAGACCCGCTTCCTTCACCGCGCGCACGGTGTCCGTGGGAATGGCCGTGAGACGAAACTGCGGCGTCAGGTCCAGGCTCGGGCGAGCCACTTGAAGCAGCTCAAGCAGACGATAGGAACAGTTTTCGTCGAAGAAGAAATACCCGAAGCGAATCTGTTTGAGTTCCCACACGTGCTCGACCATGCGCCGGGTCTCTTCCGTCGTCAGGTTGAGGCGGTATTCCCACAGGTCCCGATTCTCAAGACTCCGGTACTCGGAAAGCTTCTCCTGATACGGCACCAGCGCGAACAACCCGGGGTAGCCACCCGCCAGGCCTTTCCACGCATACAGAATGCTGTTGTCGGAGCCTTCGATGTACGCGCCGAAATTGATCGCGTAGCTGAGCAAGGCGGTCTTGTTGGCCTGCACGTCTGCCTGATCGATGCGCAGCAGCGTGTGGCCGAACATGGAGGACGGGCTGTTGAGGTACGCCGCCGGGAAAATCAGCACCGTGCTGTCCGGGGCCACATCGGAAAACCATTTGTTGAATTCTGCGCAGTCAACGGCAGGCAGATCGGTCAGCTTCAGTTCGTCACGCAAAAATCGCGTGCGAGAGGGGTAAACGCATTGCGGGTGTGCGTTTTCCTGGCCCTGGGTGACGGGGCGGTAGATCGCCTCAAGCGTCGCCGCGAGCTCGGCTTTGGGATCATGAGCGCCGTTCTGGGCGAGGAAGAATTTCGGATCATCGACATAGCTGCGCCAGCCGCCCAGCTTGCCGGCTTCGTAGTGCCCAATGGAGATCCAGAACCTGGAACTGGCCAGTTGCTGCAAACGATCATTGTCGACGTGAGGCGCGGCGGACAGCGGGGCGCAGACACACAGCACCAGCCAGGCAAGGCGTTTGAGCATAGATAGGCAACTAGTCAGAAATGGGCAGGGCGGAGAACCTGCCTTCCGGGGAGGAAGGCAGGCGGCACGACTTTAAGCTTGGGTCGCGTATTTAGCCAGTGTCGGATCGTTCTTCAGGACGTCGATGGTGTTGGTGTGAACATCTTCAGCAGTGGCATCGGCCTTGGTGAAGATCTGCTGATAGTGCTCGTGGGTGACTGCGGCGAAATGCGCACGGTCTTCCGGTGCAACGCCCAACACGACCGCGTACGTGGTCAGTGCTTCGCCTTGGCCCATGGCCATGTCTTTGGAGAGCTCATCCATCATGCCGTTCATTGCAATCCAGGATTTGCCGCCGTAGGTCAGCGCGCTGTTGGTGGAGCAACCGTTGGTGCCCGAGGTCATGCCGAAGGTGGCGTTGCCCGAAGTACCGTTGGTGGTGGAAGCGAGGAAGTGAGCGGGAGTGCCGCGTTGACCTTCAAACAGCATGTTGCCCCAACCGCAGTCCGGACCGCCAGGCGCTTGAGCCATGGCGTTGATGGACACAGCGGCGAAGAGAGTACCAAGAAGAATCCGTTTCATAGCTTTAGTCTCTGTTGTTTCAACCAAGGGTCGGATTCCTGGCCGGTAGGGCGCCAGGGCGAACCGGTTATTTAAATTGTTACCGGTCGCGCAAGTTGGAGTTTAGGCACGATATGAACGTTCCGTGAGTAATTGCAGATTGTTGCGTGTAATCCGCCTCCGCCGGGTGTGTAGGCCGGTTCCTCATACGGAGAAGCGATCAGGTGGTTCATGCCTTGCCAGTGCGGTGCGGCGAGCGCCAGAATGCTCCCATCTGCCCCGCCTGATGTAAGGATGTCCGATGCCCGATTCTGTTGCTGCCAGCTTGCGACTCGCGCCCGAAGCGCTGACCCGTCCCTTTTCCGCTGAACAGTTCAGCTTCACGACAACCAACGATCTGGAACCCTTTCGCGGCGTGCTCGGCCAGGAACGAGCGGTCGAAGCCCTGCAGTTCGGCGTCGCCATGCCGCGCCCTGGCTACAACGTCTTCGTGATGGGCGAGCCCGGCACCGGGCGCTTTTCCTTCGTCAAGCGCTACCTCAAGGCCGAAGCCAAACGCATGCAAACGCCGTCGGACTGGGTGTACGTCAACAATTTCGACGACGCCCGTGAGCCGCGCGCCCTGGAACTGCCGCCCGGCAGCGCCAGCGCTTTCATCGCCGACATCAACGGACTGATCGACAACCTGCTGTCGACGTTTCCTGCGGTGTTCGAGCATCCGTCCTACCAGCAGAAGAAGAGCGCGATCGACCGCGCCTTCAATCAGCGCTACGACCGCGCCCTCGATGTCATTGAGCGTCTTGCGCTGGAAAAGGACATCGCGCTTTACCGCGACAACACCAACATCGCCTTCACCCCGATGCTCGAAGGAAAGGCGCTGGACGAGGCCGAGTTTTCGCAACTGCCGGAAGCCGAGCGCGAGCGTTTTCACACTGATATTTCGGCGCTGGAAGAGCGGTTGAATGAAGAGCTCGCCAGCCTGCCGCAGTGGAAACGCGAGTCCAACAACCAGATGCGTGAGCTCAATGAGGAAACCATCATCCTCGCGCTCCAGCCGCTGCTGGCACCGTTGTCCGAGCAGTACGCCGAAAACGCCGCAGTGTGCGCCTACCTTCAGGCCGTGCAGGTCAACCTGCTTAAAACCGTGGTCGAACAACTGGTCGACGACAGCAAGACCGATGCTCAGGCGCGCAAGCTGCTTGAAGAGCAATACTGCCCAAGCCTGATGGTCGGTCATTCCGCAAGCGGTGGCGCGCCGGTGGTGTTCGAACCGCACCCGACCTATGACAACCTCTTCGGCCGCATCGAATACAGCACTGATCAGGGCGCGCTTTACACCACCTACCGTCAGCTGCGCCCCGGCGCATTTCACCGCGCCAACGGCGGCTTCCTGGTGCTGGAAGCCGAGAAAATGCTCAGCGAGCCGTTTGTGTGGGACGCCCTCAAGCGCTCCCTGCAATCGCGCAAGCTGAAGATGGAAGCGCCGCTGGGTGAACTGGGTCGTCTGGCCACCGTGACCCTGACCCCGCAGACCATCCCGTTGCAGGTCAAAGTCATCATCATTGGTGCGCGGTCGCTGTATTACACGCTGCAGGACCTCGATCCGGACTTCCAGGAGATGTTCCGGGTGCTGGTGGACTTCGACGAAGACATTCCGATGGTCGACGAGAGTCTGGAGCAGTTCGCCCAGTTGCTCAAAACCCGGACCTCGGAGGAGGGCATGGCGCCCCTGACGGCGGATGCGGTCGCGCGGCTTGCCACGTACAGCGCGCGTCTCGCCGAGCATCAGGGGCGTTTGTCGGCGCGCATTGGCGATCTTTTCCAGCTGGTCAGCGAAGCCGACTTCATCCGCAGCGTCGCCGGTGACGAGCGCACTGATGCCGGGCACATCGAGCGCGCGCTGAAGGCAAAGGCCACGCGCACCGGTCGTGTGTCGGCCCGAATTCTCGATGACATGCTCGCTGGCATCATCCTGATCGACACCCACGGTGCGGCGGTCGGCAAATGCAACGGCCTGACAGTGCTGGAGGTGGGTGATTCCGCGTTCGGAGTACCAGCGCGGATCTCGGCGACGGTTTACCCGGGCGGCAGCGGCATCGTCGACATCGAGCGTGAGGTCAACCTGGGCCAGCCGATTCACTCCAAGGGCGTGATGATTCTCACCGGTTATCTGGGCAGCCGTTACGCCCAGGAATTCCCGCTGGCCATTTCCGCGAGCATCGCGCTGGAACAGTCCTACGGCTATGTCGATGGCGACAGCGCTTCCCTCGGCGAGGTCTGCACGCTGATTTCCGCACTGTCGAAAACCCCGCTCAAACAGTGCTTCGCCATCACCGGCTCGATCAATCAGTTCGGCGAAGTTCAGGCGGTGGGCGGCGTCAACGAGAAGATCGAAGGCTTCTTCCGACTCTGTGAAGCCCGCGGTCTTACCGGCGATCAAGGCGCAATCATCCCTCACGCCAACGTCGCCACGCTGATGCTCGACGAGCGCGTGCTGCAAGCCGTGCGTGCCGGGCAGTTCCACGTGTACGCCGTGCGTCAGGTGGATGAGGCGCTGAGCCTGCTGGTGGGTATGCCGGTGGGAGAAGCAGACAAGGACGGTCAATTCCCCGACGATTCGGTCAACGGCAGGGTGGTGGACCGTCTGCGCGACATCGCTGAAATGCTCAGCGACGACGACCTCAAAGAGCTCGAAAAGGAGGCGCCACAATTACAGCCCGAGCTGAAAAGCTAGGCCTTTGACGTCAATGAAACGGGGCGCTTGATGGCCAAATGACCATTCGGCGCCCTTTTCGTTTTCGCGCTTTTCCAACGGGGTATTTGTTCGATATTGTCGGGTTGCAGCAGTTGTCAAAGGGACTGACGCGTTTCCCTCGCTATGCGAAGGAGATGAATACTGCAATCAATGAGGAGCTCGCCATGCCGCGCAGCCTCTGTCTTACCCGCCAATGCCTGGGTCTGGTGACCCGAATCGAATGTGTTGTACGCCCGCTGTCAGGCGATAAAGGAATGTGGACCTTGTTGTTCGCCGCCGGGATGTCTGGCGAACAGCCCTCCGCACTCAAGGCTCAGGGACCGTTTCATGGGCCGATTGCTGCCGAATCGGTGCTTGATGCGATTGCCGAAAGCCTCCTGATGCATGGTTATCAAACGGCGGAGGAGATCCCGATCTGGGGCCTTCACCTTCAGGGGGAGCTGCGAAGAATCAACAGCGACGCCGCCGTGGGTCAGCGGACGTCTCCCGCCAACTGACCCCTGCGTTTCGATGCATTCCGCGTTTGCTTTGTGCTACCTGCAGACGCGGATCGTCCGGCGCTTCCGGCGTCGGATCTGGCGTTATTGTTTCAACTCTTTTCACCGTGGGTTGTGCTAATCGGCCTTCGCCCTATACTCGCGGGCTTTTAAATTATCTGTGAGCTTCAATGGAACGTTTTATCGAAAATGCCATGTACGCATCGCGCTGGTTGCTGGCGCCGATCTACTTTGGTTTGTCTCTGGGGCTTCTGGCGCTGGCGCTGAAGTTTTTCCAGGAAATCTTTCACATCATCCCCAATGTATTCGCGCTGGCGGAGTCTGATCTGATCCTGGTGCTGCTGTCGTTGATCGACATGGCGCTGGTCGGCGGGCTGCTGGTTATGGTGATGATCTCCGGGTACGAGAACTTCGTGTCCCAGCTGGATATCGACGAAGGCAAAGAAAAGCTCAACTGGCTGGGCAAGATGGATTCTTCGTCCCTGAAGATGAAAGTCGCTGCGTCCATCGTCGCGATTTCGTCCATTCACCTGTTGCGGGTGTTCATGGACGCCAAGAACATCGAGCCGCAGTACCTCATGTGGTACGTGATCATCCACATGACCTTTGTTGTGTCGGCCTGCGCCATGGGCTTTCTGGACAAAGTCACCAAGCACTGATCGACTTCCTGCGGCCCGCGAGGATTTGCCATGAACCTTCAGGAACTCATTTCCCACGCCAGCACCGGTGGTGTTGAAGAGCTGAATCTGATCTCCATCGAAGGCGGCATTTACTTACTGGAAGCAAGGATGCAGGGCGTCGCGCATCGTTTGGTCGATGCGCAGAACAAGGCTTTGCACCTGCGCTCAGTCGAGCATGCGCGCGAACTGCTGCAGCCGGTTGCGCCGATGCCGTTCCATCTGGTCCACGCCGTGGTTCACGACGAAATGTGCGGTGGGCACGACAACCTGAATCAGGACGTCAAAATTCCCCTGGCCTTTCGATCCGCCTGGTAGTGGTTACGGGTATTACGCTTTGTGCTAGGCTGCCCGGCCTTTAAATACGGGCGCCCGAGGGCGCTCTTCAGCGGAGCAGTCTCATGTCCGAAGTCAATCTGTCCACCGACGAAACCCGCGTCAGCTACGGTATTGGCCGTCAACTGGGCGACCAACTGCGTGACAACCCGCCACCGGGCGTTGACCTGGACGCTATTCTGGCTGGCCTGACCGACGCTTTCGCCGGCAAGCCGAGCCGCGTTGGCCAGGAAGAAATGGGCGCGAGCTTCAAAGTCATCCGCGAAATCATGCAGGCCGAAGCAGCTGCCAAAGCTGAAGCAGCGGCTGGCGCTGGCAAGGAATACCTGACTGAGAACGCCAAGCGTGACGGCGTGACCACTCTGGCCTCCGGTCTGCAGTATGAAGTGATCACGGCAGGCGAAGGCGCTCAGCCGACCCGCGAAAGCAACGTACGCACCCATTACCACGGCATGCTGATCGACGGCACCGTGTTTGATAGCTCCTACGATCGTGGCGAGCCGGCTGAATTTCCGGTCGGCGGCGTGATTCCAGGCTGGACCGAGGCCCTTCAGTTGATGAAAGCCGGCAGCAAATGGCGTCTGTACGTTCCTAGCGAACTGGCCTACGGCGCTCAGGGCGTAGGCAGCATTCCGCCGCACAGCGTTCTGGTATTCGACGTCGAGCTGCTCGACGTTCTGTAAGGTTCTGTAGCGACCGCGTCATGCATCGACATATGCCGAGTCAGCCCGCGCTGGCTCGGCATTGTCGTTTTATCTCTTCCATCAATGCAGTTCACTGCCCGGACGCAATGCCCGCGCATAACAGAACAGAAACAGACTTCGCACCATCTCCTTCTGAATGCCGGGTTCGCTTGAACTCAGACTGCTGACATCCAGATCACCCTGATCGCGTAATTCGTCGAGCGCCTCTTCCTCCAGCACCGCGCACACTTGGCCTGTCTCACGATCGAGGATGCGCAGGTAGGGCTGTGGCCGATCAAGCCAGGCATCAATCAGATACGTCATGTGATTCTCCTTAAAATGTTTCAATGAGAATAATTCTTATCTGAGGAATAGCAAGGATCTATTTGAGATTAATTCGCATTGGCTGTATTCGCAGTGGGGCGGCCCTGGATCGCAGGCAACAAAAAGCCCGTCACGTGGACGGGCTTTCGGTGGAGCAGGGCGGCGATCAGTGCGTGCGAGCGACCGCAAATTCACTCAATTCGATGAGAGCGTCGCGATAAATGCTCGGTGGCAGCACATCTAGGCAGGCAATGGCGCGAGCGATGTAGTCGCGTGCGAGCTGGGCGGTGTACTCGAGGGAACCTGACTGCTCCACGGCATTGCGGATGCTTTCGAGATCTTCCAGGCCACCCTTTTGAATGGCCTGACGGACCAGCGCGGCCTGTTCAGGAGTGCCTTCGCGCATGGTGTAGATCAGCGGCAGGGTAGGCTTGCCTTCGGCGAGGTCGTCGCCGACGTTCTTGCCAAGGGTTTCCGCATCGCCGCGATAGTCCAGCAGGTCGTCGACCAGCTGGAATGCCACGCCGAGATGATCACCGAAGGTGCGCAGGGCTTCGCTCTGCTCCGGACCGGCGTTGGCCAGAGCAGCTGCGCTGTGGGTCGACGCTTCAAAGAGCATCGCGGTTTTGCCGCGGATGACTTCCATGTAGGTTTCTTCGGTGGTGCTGGCGTCGCGCACCTTGGACAGCTGCAACACTTCGCCCTCTGCGATGACCCGAGTGGCCTTCGACAGGATCTGCATCACTGGCATCGAGCCGAGTTCGACCATCATCTCGAATGAACGCGAATACAGGAAGTCACCCACCAGCACGCTCGGCGCGTTGCCCCACATTGCATTGGCAGTCGAGCGACCACGGCGCATGCCGGACATGTCCACCACGTCGTCGTGAAGCAGGGTCGCGGTGTGCAGGAATTCAATGGTCGCCGCCAACAGGCGCAGGTCATCACCGCCAGAGCCCAGCGCTTTGCCGCATAACAGAACGAGCAACGGGCGCAGACGTTTACCGCCAGCAGAAGTGATGTAGTCGCCGATTTTGGAGACCAGCGGCACGCGCGATGTCAGCTGCTTCTTGATAATGTGGTCGACGGCTGTAAAGTCGTCCGCCACAGCGGTGTAGAAGGCTTGGGGTTGCATCAGCGAGACGTGCTCCAGAAGGGTTGCGCGGCATGCTAGGTTGCAGGCCCAACCCTGTCAAGGCGTGACATAACGCAGCTTGCAAGGCGTTGATCGCTTGCGTACAATCGCGCACCCTAACTTCCTGGGCAGCACCTGCCTTACGCAATTGCATGTCGGCCTTCCAGCCTTGTGCAGCCATGCCAGCCAATACCTCTTCCTATAAAGAGCTGGGTGAGCAGGATTATCGGAGATACACCATGTCTTATGCAGTAATCGTTACTGGCGGCAAGCAATACAAGGTCGCCCCAGGTGAATACCTGAAGATTGAAAAACTGGAAATCGCTACCGGCGAATCCGTCACTTTTGATCGCGTTCTGTTGGTTGCCAATGGCGACGACGTGAACATCGGCGCTCCAGTTGTTGCAGGCGCTACCGTTGTGGCTGAAGTGATCTCCCAAGGTCGTCACGATAAAATCCGCATCATCAAGTTCCGTCGTCGTAAGCACCACATGAAGCGTATGGGCCACCGCCAGTGGTACACCGAGATCAAAATCACCGGTATTCAGGCTTAATTTCAGCCTAATCCTCACTAGGAGAATTGACTCATGGCACACAAAAAAGCTGGTGGTAGTACCCGTAACGGTCGCGACTCAGAAGCCAAACGCCTTGGCGTGAAGATGTATGGCGGCCAGGTTATCGTTCCGGGCAACATCATCGTGCGTCAGCGCGGCACCCAATTCCACGCTGGCTACGGCGTTGGTATGGGCAAGGATCACACCCTGTTCGCTAAAGTCGAAGGCGTGATCAAGTTCCAGGTTAAAGGCGCCTTCGGTCGTCGCTATGTAAGCATCGTGCCAAAGACTGAAGTCGCGGCATAATCTTGCGTTCAGGGGGTGTGAGGGCCTCGCCTTCACGCCTCCTGAGCTGAAAAGCCCTGTCGATGACAGGGCTTTTTCGTTTGTAGAAGGTCCTGTTTCTGGTGAGTCTCTTGCAAAGCTGTTTGTGTGGGCCGTTGTGGTGTGAAGTCGCTGGTTTTTGATCGGTATCGCAACGCTCATCTTTGCAAGAGCCTTATGAATTTATGTTGTTTGCTCGTCTTTGTGACGGGAGGCGTGCGCTATGAAATTTGTTGATGAAGTATCCATTCGAGTAAAGGCCGGTGATGGCGGTAACGGTTGCATGAGCTTCCGTCGCGAAAAATTCATCGAGAACGGTGGTCCCAACGGCGGTGATGGCGGTGACGGAGGCTCGATCTACATGGTCGCCGACGAAAACCTCAATACCCTGGTCGACTACCGCTACACCCGCCATTTCGACGCCGAGCGCGGTTCGAACGGCGGCAGCACCGACTGCACCGGTCGCAAGGGTGAAGAGCTGGTACTGCGCGTGCCGGTCGGCACTACCGTGATCGACGCCGGTACCCAGGAAGTCATCGGCGACCTGACCAAGGCGGGTCAGCGTCTGCTGGTTGCCCATGGCGGCTGGCACGGTCTGGGTAATACGCGCTTCAAATCCAGTACCAACCGTGCACCGCGTCAGACCACGCCGGGCAAGCCGGGTGAGCAGCGTGACCTCAAGCTTGAGCTGAAAGTACTGGCTGACGTCGGTCTGCTCGGCTTGCCGAACGCTGGCAAGAGCACCTTCATTCGTTCGGTGTCGGCTGCCAAGCCCAAGGTTGCTGATTACCCGTTCACGACTCTGGTGCCGAATCTGGGTGTCGTCAGTGTCGATCGCTGGAAAAGCTTCGTCGTTGCCGATATTCCCGGCTTGATCGAAGGCGCCTCCCACGGCGCCGGCCTGGGGATTCGTTTCCTCAAGCACCTGGCGCGTACGCGTCTGCTGCTGCACCTCGTCGACATGGCGCCGCTGGACGACAGCAGTGCGCCGGATGCGGCTGAGGTCATTGTCACCGAGCTGTTCAAGTTCAGTCCTGCGCTGGCCGATCGTGACCGCTGGCTGGTGCTGAACAAGTGCGACCAGATCCTCGAAGAAGAGCACGAGGCCCGCAAGCAGGAGATCATTGATCGCCTGGAGTGGACTGGCCCTGTCTACGTGATCTCGGCCATTGCCAAAGAAGGCACCGATCGCCTGACCCACGACATCATGCGCTATCTCGAAGACCGCGCTGATCGTCTGGCCAATGACCCGGCCTACGCTGCCGAGCTGGCTGAATTGGATCAGCGCATCGAAGACGAAGCCCGCGCCCAGTTGCAGGCGCTGGATGACCAGCGTGCCTTGCGCCGCAGCGGCGTGAAGAGCGTCCATGACATCGGTGACGACGATTGGGATGAGGAAGACGTGGAAGACGAAGATGGTCCGGAAATCATTTACGTCCGCGACTGATCGACTGAAGTAAACTACGACGCCGCTCTTGAAGCGGCGTTTTGGTATCTAGAATTCGGACTCTCTGGCTTAAGGTTGAAAGATCATGCGGAGCAAGGTGACAGGTGCCCAGCGTTGGGTGGTGAAGATCGGAAGTGCGCTGCTGACAGCGGACGGCAAGGGTCTGGATCGCAACGCGATGGGTGTTTGGGTTGAGCAGATGGTCGCCCTGCATGAAGCAGGTGTTGAACTGGTCCTGGTGTCATCCGGCGCGGTAGCGGCCGGCATGAGCCGTCTGGGCTGGACTGCGCGACCGAGCGCCATGCATGAGCTCCAGGCGGCCGCCGCGATTGGTCAGATGGGCCTGGTGCAAGCGTGGGAATCCAGCTTCGCCGAGCATCAGCGGCACACTGCGCAGATTCTGCTGACCCACGACGATCTGTCTGACCGCAAGCGCTACCTGAACGCCCGAAGCACCTTGCGCACCCTGGTTGAGCTGGGTGTCATCCCTGTCATCAATGAAAACGACACGGTCGTCACCGACGAAATTCGGTTCGGCGACAACGACACGCTGGCGGCGCTGGTTGCCAACCTGGTTGAAGCTGATCTGTTGGTCATCCTGACCGACCGCGATGGCATGTTCGATGCCGACCCTCGCAACAATCCCGAGGCGCAGCTCATCTATGAAGCGCGCGCCGATGACCCTGCCCTTGATGCCGTGGCCGGCGGCACCGGCGGTGCGTTGGGTCGTGGCGGCATGCAGACCAAATTGCGTGCTGCGCGACTCGCCGCCCGTTCCGGCGCGCACACCGTGATTGTGGGGGGGCGCATCGAGCGCGTGCTGGCGCGTCTGAAAGCCGGTGAGCGCCTGGGAACGTTGCTTTCACCGGAGCGCGAAATGCTCGCCGCTCGCAAGCAGTGGCTGGCCGGGCATCTGCAGACCCGTGGCACGCTGGTGCTGGATGAGGGGGCGGTGAAGGCATTGACCGAAAGCCACAAGAGCCTGTTGCCGGTCGGCGTCAAGCTGGTGCAAGGCAGTTTCCGTCGTGGCGAGATGGTGGTGTGCGTGGCGGCTGACGGTCGCGAGATTGCCCGGGGTCTCAGCAATTACAGCGCCCTGGAAGCGCAAAAGATCATTGGCCTGCCTTCCGACGCTATCGTCAGGGAACTGGGTTACATGGCTGAGCCTGAGCTCGTGCACCGTGACAACCTGATTCTGGTCTGAAGTGCATCATCAAAAGAAGGAAGCATACATGCGAGTCATGAAAGGGCTGGTAGGCGCGTTGCTGATGTTGCCGTTACTGGCGTCAGCTGAAGAGATCGGCCAGGTATCGACCGTGTTCAAGATGGTGGGGCCTAACGATCGGATCGTGGTCGAAGCCTTTGACGACCCTAAGGTCGATGGCGTGACCTGCTATCTGTCCCGTGCGAAGACCGGTGGGGTGAAGGGCGGCCTGGGTTTGGCTGAAGACCGTGCAGAGGCGTCCATCGCATGCCGGCAGGTCGGTCCCATTCATTTCAAAGAGCAATTGAAAGACGGTGACGAGGTGTTCAAGGAACGGACCTCGCTGGTGTTCAAAACCATGCAGGTCGTGCGATTCCTGGACAAGAAGCGCAATACGCTGGTGTACCTCGTCTACAGCGACAAGGTCATCGAAGGCAGTCCGCAGAATGCCGTGACCGCGATCCCGATTCTGCCATGGACGCCAGCTCCGGCGCCTTGATGCTGAAGCGCTAAATCGAAGGCAATAAAAAACCGACCCTGAGGTCGGTTTTTTAACAAGCGAATCGCTTAGGCTGCAGCAGCAAGGTTCAGAGCCTTGATGTGGCCATTCAAGCGACCTTTATGGCGAGCAGCTTTGTTCTTGTGGATGATGCCTTTATCGGCCATACGGTCGATAACTGGCACGGCCAGAACATAAGCAGCTTGCGCTTTTTCAGCGTCTTTAGCGTCGATGGCTTTAACTACATTCTTGATGTAGGTACGAACCATGGAACGCATGCTGGCGTTGTGGCTGCGACGCTTCTCAGCCTGTTTTGCACGTTTTTTGGCGGAAGGTGTGTTGGCCACCGTCGAGCTCCTCGAAAGACTTGGGAAATAGCTAACAAAATAGGCCGCGAATCATGCCGATGAGATTGACGCTTGTCAAGGGCAGTTGATGCGTTCCGCTGAGTGGTCGCCGTGTGGTGCCGAGGTGATTTCTTTCCGGCGTGCGACCTGTAAACTCGCGGGCTTTGGCTCTGAGCTGTTTTGCGGCGCGGAGTATCGCATATATGGAACGCGCTTTGGCGCTTCCTTTGGTCAGGCGCACAACCTTTCGATGAATCTACTCAAATCGCTTGCCGCCGTTAGCTCTATTACGATGCTTTCGCGGGTGCTGGGCTTTGTCCGCGACACCATCATCGCGCGCGCATTCGGCGCCGGCATGGCTACCGATGCCTTCTTTATTGCCTTCAAACTGCCCAATCTGCTGCGCCGGATCTTCGCCGAAGGCGCTTTCTCCCAAGCGTTCGTGCCGATCCTTGCTGAATACAAAAGCCAGCAGGGCGAAGAAGCAACCCGCACATTTGTCGCGTATGTCACCGGCCTGCTGACGTTGGCGCTGGCGATCGTCACTGTATTGGGCGTCGTGTTTGCTCCTTGGGTCATCTGGGCAACTGCGCCGGGGTTTGCCGATACGCCCGAGAAATTCCAGCTGACTTCGGACCTGTTGCGGGTGACCTTTCCTTATATATTGCTCATCTCGCTGTCGTCGCTGGCTGGCGCGATCCTCAATACGTGGAATCGCTTTTCCGTTCCGGCGTTCGTGCCGACGCTGCTCAATCTGGCGATGATCTTTTTCGCCCTGTTTCTAACGCCTTATTTCCACCCGCCCGTGATGGCGCTGGGGTGGGCGGTGCTGGCGGGCGGGCTGCTACAGCTTCTTTATCAACTGCCGCACCTGAAAAAGATCGGAATGCTGGTGCTGCCGCGCCTGAATCTTCGCGACACCGGAGTCTGGCGAGTAATGAAGCAAATGCTGCCGGCCATGCTCGGCGTCTCTGTCAGTCAGATTTCGCTGATCATCAACACGATATTTGCGTCGTTTCTTGTTGCCGGATCAGTGTCGTGGATGTACTACGCCGACCGTCTGATGGAGTTGCCTTCCGGTGTGCTCGGCGTGGCATTGGGGACGATTCTTCTGCCGATTCTCTCGAAAACCTACGCCAGTCGGGATCGCCAGGAGTATTCGCGCATTCTGGACTGGGGCCTGCGTCTGTGTTTTCTGCTGGTGCTGCCTTGCATGCTGGCGCTCGGACTGCTCGCCGAGCCGCTGACCGTCTCGCTGTTCCAGTACGGCAAGTTCGACGGTGAAGATGCCGCGATGACCCAGCGTGCGCTGGTCGCGTATTCGGTGGGGCTGCTGGGCATCATCGTGATCAAGGTGCTCGCGCCGGGCTTTTATGCTCAACAAAATATCCGCACGCCGGTGAAAATCGCGATCTTCACCCTCATAGTGACTCAGCTGTTCAACCTGCTTTTCGTCTACGTCATTCACTTGGCTCATGCCGGTCTGGCGCTGGCGATCAGTGTGGGCGCATGCCTGAACGCTTTGCTGTTGTTCTGGCAGCTGCGCAAGCAGGATCTGTTTCAGCCGCAGCCGGGGTGGCCGGTGTTCCTGGGCAAGCTGATTGTCGCCGTGGCCATCATGTCCGCGGTGCTGCTGGGCCTGATGCATGTGATGCCGGCCTGGTCGGACGGTGAGATGCTGCAGCGATTTCTGCGCCTGGGCGCGTTGGTGCTGGCAGGCGTCGTGGCGTATTTCGGCTCTCTGCTGGTGTTGGGTTTCCGGGTCAGGCATTTTGCTCGCAAGGCGATCCTGTAGGATCAGTCGTCGTTTTCTGCCGGTTAACGTCGATTGTTGTGGTTTGCCCGGATGTGTCGCCTGTCGTTGATGGCGGTGTGTGGTTATAATCGGCCACTTTATGAGCAAGAAGCGCGTTATGCAGCTGGTTCGAGGCCTTCACAATCTGCGCCCGCAGCACCGGGGCTGCGTCGCCACCATTGGCAATTTCGACGGTGTTCACCGGGGTCACCAGGCTATCCTGGCGAGACTGCGTGAGCGTGCCGTCGAGCTGGGCTTGCCCAGTTGTGTGGTGATCTTCGAACCGCAACCGCGCGAGTTCTTTGCTCCCGACACGGCGCCGGCCCGGCTGGCGCGACTGCGTGACAAGCTCGATCTGCTCGCTGCCGAGGGTGTTGATCTGGTGCTGTGTCTGGCATTCAACCAGCGCTTCAGCAAGCTCAGTGCATCGGAGTTTGTCGACACCGTGCTGATCGATGGCCTGGGCGTGAAGCATCTGGAGGTCGGAGACGACTTCCGCTTTGGCTGCGACCGGATCGGTGATTTTGAATTCCTGCAAAAGGTAGGTGCCGAGAAGGGCTTTACCGTCGAGGCGGCACAGACTGTCGAGATCGACGGCTTCCGCGTCAGCAGCACCAAGGTGCGCACCGCGTTGGCCGCCGCAGACTTCACCCTTGCCGAGCATTTGCTGGGCCGTCCGTTCGAGATATCCGGCCGCGTGCTGCATGGCCAGAAACTGGCGCGTCAGTTGGGTACACCCACCGCCAACGTGCAACTCAAACGTCGTCGCGTGCCATTGACCGGTGTCTATCTGGTCAGCGCGCAGATTGACGGCAAGGTATGGCCGGGCGTTGCCAACATTGGCGTGCGTCCTAGCGTGGCGGGCGATGGGCGTCCCCACCTGGAGATTCACCTTCTGGATTTTACCGGCGATATCTATGGCCGGCGTTTGACGGTGGTATTCCACCAGAAGCTGCGTGATGAGCAGCGCTTTGCCTCCCTTGAGGCGCTCAAGACGGCGATCGATGCGGATGTCGCTGCCGCTCGTGCCCACTGGCACGATCAACCGCTAAACTTTAGAGCCTGAAATGACCGACTACAAAGCCACGCTTAATCTTCCGGACACCGCCTTCCCGATGAAGGCCGGCCTGCCCCAGCGCGAGCCGCAAACTCTGCAGCGCTGGGACAGCATTGGCCTGTACCAGAAGCTGCGCGAAATTGGCAAGGATCGGCCCAAGTTCGTGCTGCACGACGGGCCTCCTTACGCCAACGGCAATATCCACATCGGTCACGCCGTCAACAAGATTCTCAAGGACATGATCGTGCGCTCGAAGACCCTGTCGGGCTTCGACGCGCCTTACGTGCCGGGGTGGGATTGCCACGGTCTGCCGATCGAGCACAAGGTCGAAGTCACCCACGGCAAAAACCTGCCTGCGGACAAGACCCGCGAGCTGTGCCGTGCGTATGCGGGCGAACAGATCGAAGGGCAAAAAGCCGAATTCATTCGTTTGGGCGTGCTCGGCGACTGGGACAACCCGTACCGCACCATGGACTTCGCTAACGAGGCCGGAGAAATCCGCGCGTTGGCCGAAATGGTCAAGAACGGCTTCGTGTTCAAGGGCCTGAAGCCAGTCAACTGGTGTTTCGACTGCGCCTCGGCACTGGCTGAAGCGGAAGTCGAATATCAGGACAAGAAATCGTCCACCATCGATGTGGCCTTCCCGGTTGCTGATGCCGACAAGCTCGCCGCCGCCTTCGGTCTGCCAAGCCTGAACAAGCCCGCTGCCATCGTGATCTGGACCACCACCCCGTGGACCATCCCGGCAAACCAGGCGCTCAACGTTCACCCGGAATTCACCTACGCGCTGGTCGATACCGGCGAGCGTCTGCTGGTGCTTGCCGAAGAGCTGGTTGAGTCCTGCCTGAAGCGTTGGAATCTCGAAGGTTCGGTGCTGGCGACCGCCGAGGGTTCAGCACTTGAGCTGATCAACTTCCGTCATCCGTTCTACGATCGTCTGTCGCCCATCTATCTGGCCGACTACGTGGAGCTGGGCGCGGGTACCGGTGTCGTTCACTGCTCGCCGGCCTATGGCGTCGATGACTTTGTGATCTGCAAAGCCTACGGCCTGACCAACGACGACATCATCAGCCCGGTGCAGAGCAACGGCGTGTACAGCCCGTCGCTGGAGTTCTTTGGTGGCCAGTTCATCTTCAAGGCCAACCAGCCCATCATCGACAAGCTGACCGAAGTCGGCGCGTTGTTGCACACCGAGACCATCACCCACAGCTACATGCACTGCTGGCGTCACAAGACCCCGCTGATCTACCGCGCCACCGCGCAGTGGTTCGTCGGCATGGACAAGCAGCCGACTTCGGGCGACACGCTGCGCAATCGCGCCGTTAAAGCCATCGAAGAAACCAAATTTGTCCCGGCGTGGGGGCAGGCGCGCCTGCACTCGATGATCGCCAACCGCCCTGACTGGTGCATCTCCCGTCAGCGTAACTGGGGCGTGCCGATCCCGTTTTTCCTGAGCAAGGAAAGCGGCGAGCTGCACCCGCGAACCGTCGAGCTGATGGAAGAAGTCGCTCAGCGTGTGGAGCAGGAAGGCATCGAAGCCTGGTTCAAAATGGACGCTGCCGAGCTGCTGGGTGACGAAGCGCCGCACTACGACAAGATCTCCGACACTCTGGACGTCTGGTTCGATTCCGGCACCACGCACTGGCACGTCCTGCGCGGCTCGCACCCCATGGGCCACGAAACCGGCCCACGCGCCGACTTGTACCTGGAAGGCTCGGACCAACACCGTGGTTGGTTCCACTCATCGCTGCTGACCGGTTGCGCCATCGACAATCACGCGCCGTACCGCGAATTGCTCACCCATGGTTTTACCGTGGATGAGAACGGCCGCAAGATGTCCAAGTCGCTGGGTAACGTCATCGCGCCGCAGACCGTCAACGACACGCTCGGCGCCGACATCATGCGTCTTTGGGTTTCGGCGACTGACTATTCCGGCGAAATGGCCGTCTCCAACACCATTCTGCAGCGTAGCGCCGATGCGTACCGTCGCATCCGCAACACCGCGCGCTTCCTGCTCTCGAACCTGACCGGCTTCAACCCGGCCACCGACTTGCTGCCCGCCGAAGACATGCTGGCGCTGGATCGCTGGGCCGTGGATCGCGCGCTGCTGCTGCAACGTGAGCTGGAAGAGCACTACGGCGAGTACCGTTTCTGGAACGTCTACTCGAAGGTGCACAACTTCTGTGTGCAGGAGCTGGGCGGTTTCTACCTCGACATCATCAAGGATCGCCAATACACCACCGGCGCCAACAGCAAGGCGCGTCGTTCCTGCCAGACCGCGCTGTTCCACATCTCCGAAGCGCTGGTTCGCTGGATCGCACCGATTCTGGCGTTTACCGCCGATGAGCTGTGGCAGTACCTGCCGGGCGAGCGTAACGAGTCGGTCATGCTCAATACCTGGTATCAGGAGCTGAGTGAGCTGCCGGAAGGCTTCGAGCTGGATCGCGCCTACTGGGAGCGGATCATGGCGGTGAAGGTGGCGGTCAACAAGGAAATGGAAAACCTGCGCGCGGCCAAGGCCATCGGCGGCAACTTGCAAGCCGAAGTTACGCTGTACGCCGAAGACGCGCTGGTAGCGGATCTCTCCAAGCTCAGCAATGAGCTGCGTTTCGTGCTCATCACCTCGACGGCCAGCGTCGCGCCTTTCGTCAGCGCGCCTGCCGATGCCGTGGTTACCGAAGTGGCCGGTCTGAAGCTAAAGGTCGTCAAATCCGGCCACGCCAAGTGCGCGCGCTGCTGGCATCACCGTGAGGACGTCGGGGTCGATCCTGAACATCCGGAAATCTGCGGCCGTTGCGTCGACAACATCAGCGGCGCAGGCGAGGTTCGTCACTATGCCTAATGCATCAGCTGGCCGCATGGGCCGACTGGGTTGGTTGTGGTTGAGCGTGCTGGTGGTGGTCATTGACCAGGCCAGCAAGTTCTACTTCGAAAATCGCCTGGAGTTGTACGAGCAGATCGTCATCCTTCCCGACTACTTCAGTTGGATGCTGGCCTACAACACCGGTGCTGCGTTCAGTTTTCTGGCCGACAGTTCCGGCTGGCAGCGCTGGTTGTTTGCGTTGATTGCGGTCGTGGTGAGTGTTGTGCTGGTGGTCTGGCTCAAGCGGCTCGGGCGCGACGAAACCTGGCTGGCGATTGCCCTTGCCCTTGTATTGGGCGGGGCGCTCGGCAATCTGTATGACCGAATCGTCGTCGGCCATGTCATAGACTTCATCTTCGTGCATTGGAAACAACACGGCTTCCCGGCCTTCAATGTCGCGGACAGCGCCATTACCGTTGGCGCGATCATGCTGGCTCTGGACATGTTCAAGAGCAAGAAAACCGGAGAAACCGTCAATGACTGATCAGTTGGTGACCGAACAGGCTACTCAGGAAACACGGATCGGTCAGAACACGGAAGTCACTCTGCATTTCGCGCTTCACCTGGAAAACGGTGACACCGTCGACAGCACGTTCGACAAGGCGCCGGCGACCTTCAAGGTCGGCGATGGCAGCCTGCTTCCGGGCTTCGAAACGCTGATTTTCGGTTTCAAAGCCGGGGATAAGCGTACGCTGCAGGTGCCGCCGGAAAACGCTTTCGGTCAGCCGAACCCGCAAAACTTGCAGGTCATGCCGCGTTCGCAGTTCCAGAACATGGAGCTGTCCGAAGGACTGCTGGTGATCTTCAACGATGCGGCTAATACCGAACTGCCGGGCGTGGTGAAAGCAATAGACGATGATCATGTCACCGTCGATTTCAATCACCCGCTGGCGGGCAAGACGTTGACCTTTGAAGTGGAAATCTTCGAGGTGAGAGCACTCTGAGCATTGCCAGAGCGCCTGGCCCCGGCACAGTTCGGGGCCTTTTCGTTTATATGTTTCATTGCGCGTAGACACGAGGCACATCATGCAAATCAAACTCGCCAACCCACGCGGCTTCTGCGCCGGGGTGGACCGTGCGATCGAAATCGTCAATCGCGCGCTGGAAGTGTTTGGCCCGCCGATCTACGTGCGCCATGAAGTGGTTCATAACAAATTCGTCGTCGAAGACCTGCGCAGCCGTGGCGCGATCTTCGTCGAAGAGCTCGAGCAGGTGCCGGACGACGTCATCGTGATTTTCAGTGCCCACGGCGTGTCGCAGGCGGTGCGTACCGAGGCGGCAGGGCGCGGCCTGAAGGTGTTCGACGCCACATGTCCGCTGGTGACCAAAGTGCATATTGAGGTCGCGCGCTACAGCCGCGACGGCCGCGAGTGCATCCTGATCGGTCACGCCGGCCACCCTGAGGTCGAGGGCACGATGGGTCAGTACGACGCGAGCAACGGTGGCGCGATCTATCTGGTCGAAGACGAAGCCGACGTCGCCAACCTGCAGGTGAGCAATCCCGAGAACCTGGCTTTCGTGACCCAGACGACGCTGTCGATGGACGACACCAGCCGTGTGATCGACGCCTTGCGCGCACGGTTTCCGGCTATTGGCGGGCCGCGCAAGGACGATATCTGTTACGCCACCCAAAACCGTCAGGACGCGGTCAAGGTTCTGGCCGATGAGTGCGACGTGGTGTTGGTGGTGGGCAGCCCGAACAGCTCCAACTCCAATCGCCTGCGTGAACTGGCCGAGCGCATGTCGACCCCGGCCTATCTGATCGATGGCGCTGAAGACATGCAGCGCAGCTGGTTCGACGGCGTTGGCCGCATCGGCATTACCGCCGGTGCTTCGGCGCCTGAAGTCCTGGTGCGCGGCGTGATTCAGCAGCTGCACGCATGGGGTGCCACCGGCGAAGACGAGTTGGCCGGGCGCGAGGAAAACATCACCTTCTCGATGCCCAAAGAATTGCGCGTCAAATCGCTGCTGTAATCCGGTCATCCTGTCACCGCATCATGCACAGGGCTCGCTGCCGAATCCTTCGGATCGCAGCGTGACCCTGCCGGTCACCGCAATCGCCAACTGATAGCGACTGACAGGTGAGTCTTTGAGGCACACTGCCAGTGTGCCGTTGGCGTTGTTCAGCAGCCGCCCCGTGTTATCAAAGCCAATTCGCGCCGCCACTTTGCTGTTGCCGACGACCCTGACATTTCGGTGGCTGGCGAACTCGGTCAGTGACAGCTCGCCCTCGTCCTTGAACTGGTTGCGGTTGCTGTCAACGAACACGTTCCAGCCTCGGCTCCAGTCATTTTCCAGCGCCTGCATCACCACCGGCTGACTGCGCAGAATTGCCTCGGTCCTGGCCATTCGCAGCCCGCTGGCCAGTTGCTGGGCCGTGTCCTGACGGCGCTGTGAGTCGATCAATTGCCCGAAGGCGGGGATCGCCAGCGTGGCGACGATGCCGACAATCACCAGCCCTGCCAGCAGTTCTATCAGCGTCAATCCTTGCTGGTTCACGAGCGTCTTCCGTTGAGTGCGGCGCTCAAGGAAACACCTGCTCGGCCGCCCTGACAACCGGGTCGATTGTCAGCCGGTATGTCCGCAAGCCGCCGTTACACATCCTCCGGGCAAACCGCTGCGCATCGTCTTCAATGGCGTCTGCATGGGAATCGTCGAGGTGAATGGTGCGAGGGAAAACGATGCAATCGGGGATGACATTGATCGAAGTGCTGGTCGCGTTGCTGATCTTCAGCGTCGGCATATTGGGCGTGGCGATGTTGCAGCTCAATGCGCTGAAGTACACCGACAGCTCCATGCGCAGCCTGCACGTCAGCTTCATCGCCCATGACCTTTTCGAGCGCATCCGAGCCAATCCTGGCACCCGCTACGCGCTGTCTTCTCTGAGTCAGGCTCCAACCTCCGGCAGTCTCGCCGTGCCTCGCCAGCAAGACCTGTACGACTTCGCGACGCAGTTGAAACGCGCGGCCGGTGATGACGCCGAGGCATCCATAGCGGTGGCGGGATCGAGCGTGACCCTCACATTGAAGTGGGATGATTCGCGTGCCAGCCAGGACGCCGCGCAGAAGCAAACGCTTACGCTGAGCGCCGATGTCTCTGCCGAGCGGGTCGCACGATGAGGCCTCTGGAGAAGGGCTTTGGCCTCGTCGAAGTCATGCTGGCGCTGGTGTTGGGATTGGTGATGTCGCTGGCCTTGGCGCAGATATTCATCAGCTCGAAGAGCAGCTATGCCAGTCAGACATCGTCCGCCAGCCTGCAGGAAGACGCACGATTCGTGCTCAGCAAAATGGTCCAGGAAGTGCAGCTGGTGGGCATGTTCGGCTGCCTGGGGAAGGTTGAGGATGCCAGTGCCGGCAAAGGCTTTTCCAAGGCGTTTCAAGACCCCATCACGTGGGACGTCAATTCGAAAACTCTGACCCTCGCCACGGCAGGGACCGGGGAGGGCGGCGGCTGGTCAACCTGGGTTATTCACACTGACTGCGTGTCGTCCGCCACCGCTTACACCAACGGCCGGGCGCCTCGGCTTTCCGCAGATGAGACCGCGATGCCCATTCACCGGCAGGTCTATCGCTTCAACAAGGCACGCAATGAGCTGTCCCTGAACGGCCAACCTCTGGTCAGCAACGTGGGCGCGTTCGATGTGCTGTTCGGCGTCGCCGGATCGCTCAACGATCGCTCCATCGCGCGGTACGCTGCCACTGCCGAACCCTCGTTGATCCGCAGCGTACGGCTTACCCTCACCCTGTTCGACCCCGCAGACCGGGCTCAGGAGCAGACCATCGACGTTGTTGCCGCCATCCGTAATCGGCTGGGGTGAGGGCATGAAGATGAATGCACAACGTGGTGCGGTGTTGATTGTCAGCCTGGTGTTTCTGTTGTTGCTGACCCTGTTGGCGACATCGTCGATGCAGAACGCCACGCTCCAGGAAAAAGTGGCAGGCACGCTGAGGCTGCGCGATGCCTCGTTTCAATCCGCCGAGACAGCGCTGCGCATTGCGGAAGCGAGAATCGTGGCAACGGGTTTTTCCCTGCAGGGCTGTTCGTCGCCCGCGAAGTGTCTGCCGCCGCCCGAAGCGCTGACCCTTTCAAGCAGCGGCGCCGGCGGGCCTTCAGGAGTGAATTGGGTCGCAACGCGGGGTGGTTTCTACGGCATTCAGCATGTCGGCCAAACCGATCACCCCGCCGGTGGCGCAGACGGTCAACTTTGGACCTTGTACCGCGTGACGGCCATTGGCATCGAAGGCGACTCACGGACTGTGCTTGAAAGCATCCACACCCAGGAGCGTCGCGTGATGTGGCGGCAGCGGCAATGAGCAGGACGGGTAGAGGCTTCACCCTGATTGAGTTGCTGATTGCCATCGCGATCGTCGCGATACTTGCCGCCGTCGCGTACCCGCAGTACAGCGAATACACCCGGAAAACCCGCCGCTCGGAGATCGCTGGGATGCTGGTTGAAGAAGCGCAGAAACTGGAGCGGTTTCACTCACGGGCTGGGCAGTATTCGGACGTCAGCGGGCCGCCGGCATTTAGTCATGAAGTGTCGTTCGGGAATGCGTTTTACCGGATAGAGGCAGAGCGGAAGGAGCGAACGTTTACGCTGACTGCGTCGCCGATTGGCGGGGGGATGATGGCGGGCGATGCCTGCGGCAGCTTTGTGCTGGAAAACACTGGCGGGCGCGACAATCTCGGGATGTCGGGGGCTGCCAGTGTGCCGGGGTGTTGGGGGCGCTGAAATGACATATGAGGCCTACGACACAAGGCGTCAGGGCATTCGTCCGTCGAAAACAGCCACACATCCCCCCGACAAATATTGAAACAACCGGTTGCGATATAGTTTCTCCATTAAGGAGAGATTAAATGCCCAAACGGTGTCGGGGTTTTACGCTGGTCGAGTTGCTGGTGACTATCACGTTGGTCGGCATCCTCGCCGCGATCGCCATTCCGAGTTTCAGCACGGCAATTCAAAATACCAAGGCAGATACAGAGGTCAGCGACTTTCAGCGTTTCCTCAACTATGCACGTCAGCAGGCGATAAATAGTGGGACTGTGATTCGCATCACGCCAACGGTTGCCGGAAGCGCATGGAATACGCAACTCAGTATCGTCGACCCTGCAACGAGTCCTGTTACGACGTTGCGTGTGCTATCAGCGATGGACACGGGCTCAGTGCTGACCGTCAACGGGAATCCGAGCGCTATCGATTTCAATAACTTGGGTGGTTTGGCTGCCCCGGTGCCGACGCCTGCCGCGGCGCTGAGCATCACATATACCCGAGGCACCATCAGCAGGGTGATCAACGTTTGCCTAAGCGGGCGCATCGTATTAGGTAATTGCATATGAGCGTGAAAATCGACTCCTCGCAGCAAGGCATGACGCTCATTGAAGTACTGGTGGCGCTGCTTGTCTTGGCCATCGGATTGTTGGGAGCGGCTGCGCTGCAGTTGAACGCATTGAAGTACACCGATAGCTCAACAATGAGCAGCCAGGCCAGCTTCGTGGCTTACGACATGATGGACCGCATTCGTGCCAATCCAGATGCGGATTACCGTTTGGCGTCATTGGCTGCCGCACCTTCGGCGGCGAACTTGAACGTTCCGCGAACCCAGGATTTGGTAGATTTTAAAAACAACATCACTAACTTTGCCGGACCGGGTGGCGACGGCGTCATTACCGTCAATCAAGGTTGGGTGACGATTGCAGTGACATGGAACGATGCCCGTGCTGCTAACACCGCAAATGCGCAGCAGACCTTTAGCGTAAGGAGTCGCGTTGTGGCCGACCCTAAGGCGACGCCATGAACCATCGTGCCAGAGGCTTCGGCCTGATAGAGATCATGATCTCGTTATTGTTGGGCCTGCTGATCGTAGCCGGGATCATTCAGATTTTTATTTCTGCGAAAAATACTTATTCGACGCAGAACGCGTCCGCCGCGATGCAAGAAGATGCGCGTTTCATTCTTACCAAGTTGTCGCAGGAAATTCGCATGGTGGGCATGTTCGGCTGCCTGGCAACCGTCGCGGACGCGAGCGCTAAAGCTGATTTTGCAGCCGCGCAGGCGACGCCGATTCGATGGGATAACGCCACTGCAAAGCTGACGCTGGTGACCGCTGATGTGGGAAACAACGGCGGAACACCTTCCTGGACAATTCTCTCAGACTGCAAATCCTCGGCGACAGCCAGAACAGGAACCGCGGCTCCTGCGGCAGGACAATTGGCGTTCCCGATACGGCAACTTGAGTACCAGCTTGTGAATAACCAACTCATGCTGGGCGGGGCCGCCATCGTCAATAACGTGGATAAGTTTCTGTTGATGTTTGGCACGGCCAGCGCGGCCTCGGGGCCAGCGGTTACTGGATACACCGCCAACCCTGGCAACACTGATCTGGTGCGCAGTGTGCGTATCACGCTCGTGCTGAAGGACCCGGCTAACCGGGTCCAAAATCAGTCGTTCAGCGTTTTGATCGCGCTGCGTAATCGTCTCTACTAGGTGCGCCACAGTGAAAGCAGCGAGACACAAAGCATTTCCACTTACCCCCTTTCGCGAGCAAGGAATGGCGCTGATTGTAAGCCTCGTCTTTCTTTTGCTCCTGACGCTGGTCGGCATATCTTCTATGCAGAGTGCGACTTTTCAGGAAAAAATGTCGGGCAGTGTCAAGCTGCGCAATGAGTCATTTCAGTTGGCCGAAGCAGCAGTGCGTGCAGGTGAAGCGGCGGTGCAGGCCAGCAGCTACACACTGGCGACGTGCACGAGATGCGCGCCACCGGCTGAAAACGTCAACGATATAAAAGCGGGAGTCAGCGCTGCGTCCGGCGTAACGTGGATAGCGGTAACAAACGGATTTTGGGCAGCCCAGAAAATAGCTACGACCAAAGATCCGGTCAATATCAATTCGGTAGGGTGGGATGAAAGCAAGTCGTGGACGCTGTATCGCATCACAGGTGTTGGCGTCTCCGGTAACTCGCGAACTGTAGTGGAAAGTATCTATGCCAAGCGTTGAGTGGTACCGCACAGCCAAGCAGTATGTCTGCGGGCTCTTGCTAGGGGCATTTTTCGGCCTTTATGGTTCGGCGACAGCTTACGCCGCGTTCATTCCTTCGGACTCGCCGTTGTTGACCGCAGGTTCCGTGACGCCGAATGTCATGCTGCTGGTGGACGACTCCGGCAGCATGAACAGCATCATTTGGGCCGCCGGATTCGATCCCAATGCGGTGCCCCTCCCGGTGTACAACTGCAGCTCGGACACATCCTGCCGTAACGTTAACAGCCTTGATCTGAGTGATACCAATTTCTTTGTGGGGAATTTAAGGGGGGGTGGGTGCTTTGCAGGCTACGACGGCTTTTACAAGGTCTCTACCGACAGCATCATCTGTCTCAAATTACCGGATCCGGTGGGTAATGGTAATACTCGGTATAGCACCGCCTATATCAGCTATCTGATCTCTGCCACGTCCTTGGCGAGAAAGGACTATACCGACGGTTCTATCCCGAACGATTACCGAATCAACGTTGCTCGCAACGTCTCTGCGTCGCTGGTAGCAAGTAATCGGAATCTTAGGATCGGCCTGGCTACCTTCAACCCACCTGTCACGGGAAATTCCGGCCCCGGCGGTTATATCGCTAGAGGGGTAAATGATCTGTCTCAGACAGCCTCCACGACCGCTGCTCAGGCCAATACAAATTACAACGCACTGATTTCCTCCATTAACGGCTTGGCTGCAATTGCGAACACGCCATTGGCTGAGACGTACTATGAAGTCACTCGTTATTTCCGCGGGTTGACGCCCTACTACAACACGACGCCAACTACTTATACGAGCCCCATTCAGTACCGGTGCCAACGCAACTATGGTGTCGTGATCACCGATGGGCTGCCCACTTACGACCGGACCTTTCCCACCAACGATCCCCAGGGCGGCGCGAGTTTACCGAATTGGGATGGCAAAAATAATGACGGGGACAACCTTAATGGCGACGGTGAGGGCGACACGCTCTACCTCGACGACATCGCGAAATTTGCCTACGACATCGATATGAGAACGGACGGTACTGATGGCGCAAACAAGAGTTGGAATGCGCCAGATTTTATCAAACAGAATATGTTCACCTATACCGTGGGGTTTACTGCCGCGAATGCCATGCTTTCTGACGCGGCGGTTTACGGCAAAGGAACCTATTATCAAGCAACCGACAGCGCTGGTCTTAACGCGGCATTGTCGGCCGCGCTGAATGACATTACTTCTCGCGCAGGCACCGGGGGCGGCGCAGCTTCGAACTCCTCTTCGCTGTCGAGCAGTTCTGTTTTCTTTCAGACCCAATATGACCCCACTGACTGGCGCGGGACGATCAAGTCATTGGCGATTGCAGCAGATGGCGCCATCAATACAGCTCAGCCCAACTGGTCCACCGATCTACAGATTGTTCCGGGCATCAAATCAACCTATGAGTCCTGGAACACCCTGACGAATAGGGTCATCCCCCTATCGTTCCTCAGCTTCTCCTTACCGCAGCAGTTGGCACTCAGCCTCAATCTTCCATTGGGAGTGTCCGGCTCAGACTTGGTTGAGTGGAGCAAGGGAACAAACAAAACAGGGCTGAAAACGCGGACAGTGCTTCTAGGGGACGTGATTAACTCCCCGCTCGCTTATGCCTCTCCCACGGCAAACCCTGCTTCGGACCCTGCCGCCGATAACAGCTACACCACTTACCTCGATACAAAGGCCGGGTCCATGACGCCTAGTCTTGTCGTGAATGCCAACGACGGGTTGGTCAATGTCATCGACCCGGCCTTGGGCACCAGACGATATGCCTACATGCCGTCCACGGTTCTTCCTAACCTGCATTACGTCGCTGATACGGACTACATCAACGGCGATTCCCACAAGTTTTTGGTGGACGGCCAGATATCCATTGTTGACGTGCAGTTCGCCTCATCATGGAAAACCTTGGCCATCGGCGGCACCGGGGCAGGGGGGAAAGGGTTTTATGCGTTGCAATTGTTCAACGCAGATAAGTCAAACACGGTAAAGGCGCTTTGGGACATAAGCAGCGGTTCTACCGGATACGCCAATATGGGGTACGCCTACGCCAAGCCCGAAGTGGCCCAATTGCCGGATGGTCGATGGGCAGCTTTCATTGCGAATGGTTATGGCAGCACTAACGGCGTGGCTTCACTGTTTGTGGTGGATGTCAGCAACGGCTCGCTGATCAGAGAGATACCGGTCGATACGTCCGGCAACAACGGCCTGTCCTCAGTGAGGTTGCGCGTCGATGCCCAGAGCATGGTTCAGTATGCCTATGCAGGTGATCTGAAAGGGCAGATGTGGAAATTTGACTTTAGGGGACTGACTGCGGCCTCGTGGAAGGTGGGGTTGGGGGGCAGTCCACTGTTCACCGCTGCTGGCGGGGCGAGTCAACCCATTACTGCGCAACCGGTGGTATCGAACAATCCGAACGGCGGCAAGATGGTTTACTTCGGAACCGGCAAATTGCTTGAAACCGCCGACAAAACCACGCTCACGACTCAAGCGTTTTATGCCGTTTGGGACAATGACGCTACGAGTGCCAATTACCGAGAAACCGACCTCGTCGCTCAGTCCATTAATGGCGTGTCCAGCGGCCCGAATGGGCAGTTCTTTACGACCACTCAAAATGACGTGAACTACGCCGCCAAGAAGGGCTTCTACCTCCCGCTGATCTACAACAACGTCGCTACGGGTGAACGAGTTATCTATCCTGCGGATCTAGCGTTTGGTCGGGTTCGATTCACCACGGCCATAGTCGACACGGGTGATCCCTGCTCCAGTTCGGGATCAGGGAGATTCGTGGACTTGGATGCGTTAAGCGGGCGTATGCTCAGTTATCCCGTGTTGGATACCAACAGCGATCGGCAGATTAACAGCGCAGATAATAATTCCAGCGGCTTTCTGGTGAGCGGCGGTGTCCCTTATCTGGCCGCAGCATTGGATAAGGACAACGGCAATCAGGAAATCGTTTTAAGCGGCGACCCTGCCAATCCTGCTATCGCGACAGAGTTGGGTGGAGTTTCAAACCGGCGCATTATGTGGCGACAAACAAGATGAGGAAAAAACATGGCTGGCTGTAAGGCGCGGGGCTTTACCCTGATAGAGCTGATGATCGTGGTCGCCATCGTCGGCATTCTGGCGGCGATCGCTTACCCCAGTTATACCGAGTACGTGAGGCGCACTCATCGGACAGAAATTGCCGCAACTCTGATGGAGCAGAGCCAGGTTCTGGAGCGTTACTTCACAAAGACCGGTAGCTATAAAGACGCTACGGTGACAGTCTCCAACGCTTGGTACAAAGTTGCGTTAGTGTCCGACGCTACGACCTTTACCTTGACGGCAACACCCGTCCCCGACTCCATGATGAACGGCGACAAGTGCGGCAATTTCCAGATCACCAATACCGGCGCGCGCACCAACTCCACCGGCCTGTCGAACAAAGACTGTTGGGGCCGTTGAATCCATGCAGATGAACAAGTCGTGGCCGCTGTGCTAGATCAACACATCATTATCATCGGCGGCGGCGTCAGCGGCCTCCTGACCGCCTTCAACCTCGCCTCCAAAGTCCGAAGCGTAACGCTGATCGACCGTTCGGATGTCGGCCAGGAATCCTCCTGGGCCGGCGGCGGCATCGTGTCGCCGCTTTACCCATGGCGCTACAGCCCGGCCGTAACGGCACTCTCGCACTGGTCGCAGGATTTTTACCCACAGCTCGCCGAACGCTTGCTGGCGATCACCGGCATCGATCCGCAAGTGCATAAGACCGGCCTTTACTGGCTGGACCTGGATGACGAAGCAGAAGCGCTCCAGTGGGCGGCGCGGGTGAATCGCCCGCTGAGGTCGGTGGATATCTCTGCGGTCTACGACGCCGTGCCCGTCATGGGCGGTGGCTATTCACGTGCGGTGCACATGGCCGACGTCGCCAACGTGCGCAACCCGCGTCTGGTCAAGTCGCTAAAGGCTGCATTATTGGCGTTGCCCAATGTGGTGATTCGAGAGCACTGCCAGGTCATTGATTTCCTGCGCGAGGGTGATCGCGTACTGGGCGTCACGACGGAAGAGGGCGATGTGCTCGGCGACAGCGTGGTGCTGGCCGCAGGTGCATGGAGCGGCGATCTGCTCGGCAAACTGGGGTTGGCGCTGCCCGTTGAGCCGGTCAAAGGGCAGATGATCCTCTACAAATGCGCGGCCGACTTTCTTCCGAGCATGATCCTCGCGAAGGGTCGTTACGCCATCCCCCGGCGCGACGGACATATCCTCATCGGCAGTACGCTCGAGCACGAAGGGTTTGATAAGACACCCACCGAAAATGCCCTGGACAGCTTGAAAGCTTCGGCGATTGAATTGATCCCCGCGCTGGCGGATGCCCATGTGGTCGGGCACTGGGCGGGTTTGCGACCGGGCTCGCCGGACGGCATTCCTTTCATCGGCCCGGTGCCGGATCATCAAGGCTTGTGGCTGAACTGCGGCCACTATCGCAACGGCCTGGTGCTGGCGCCGGCCTCATGTCAGTTGTTGACGGATTTGCTGGTGGGCGATGAGCCGATTATTGATGAGGCGCCGTATGCGCCTGCGGGAAGACTCAACGCTTAAGTGGTTCAGCCGAAGAACAGGTCCCAAAAGAGGAACGATCGGTCCTTCTTTGGGACCTTTCCGACGTCGCGAAGTCACTCACTCCAACCCCAGCTTTTTCAACCGATAACGCATCGACCTGAACGTCAAATTCAAGCGCTGCGCCGCCGCCGTACGATTCCAGCGAGTTTCCTCCAGCGCCTGCAGGATCAGTTTGCGCTCGATGCTCTCCAGATAGTCTTCCAGATTATCGAAGTTCGCCAGGCTCGGGCCGTCCTGCTCGGTAGGGCGTGATGGCTCGGCAAGGCGCAGGTCCTCGATATTGATCTGATCGTTATCGCAGAGTGTGTATGCCCGTTCCAGCATGTTTTCCAGCTCGCGCACATTGCCGGGAAAACGGTAGCCCTTGAGGGCCGCCAGCGCGTGGGGCGGGAGAAGGGTGGCAGGCTCTCCGGCGGATTCGGCCAGGCGGCGCAGCACGCTGTTGGCGATCTCTTCAATGTCTTCGCGGCGCTCGCGCAGGGGCGGGACGCGCAGTTCGATGACGTTCAGCCGGTAATACAAATCCTGCCGAAAACGCCCGGCGGCTACTTCCTGATTGAGGTCCTTGTGAGTCGCGCACAGCACGCGAACGTCCACCACTTGCTCCTGCTGGCCGCCAATCGCGCGGACGGATTTTTCCTGGATCGCGCGGAGCAGTTTCACCTGCATCGCCAGCGGCAGATCAGCCACTTCATCCAGAAACAGCGTCCCGCCATTGGCCACTTGAAACAGCCCGGGTTTGTCTTCATGGGCGCCAGTGAAACTGCCTTTGCGGTGCCCGAAGAATTCGCTTTCCATCAGTTCCGACGGGATCGCGCCGCAGTTGACGGGTACGAACGACTGCTCGGCGCGCGGGCCTTGCTCGTGAATCAAGCGTGCGACCAGCTCCTTGCCGCTGCCCGACTCGCCGCTGATATAGATCGGCGCCTGGCTACGCGCCAGTTTGGCGATTTGCTTACGCAGCGCCTGCATCGGTGGAGAGCTGCCCAGCAGGCGATGGTCGATGCGGTTGTCTTCGGCAGGGGCGATGCGCAGGCGCAAGGCGCTGGTCACCAACTCACGTAATCGCGTCAGATCAACCGGCTTGGTCAAGAAGTCGAACGCGCCGGCTTTCAGTGCATGGATCGCCGTGTCGAGGCTGCCGTGGGCGGTGATCATCGCCACCGGTACCTGATTGTGGCGCTTCTGAATGTGCTGCACCAACTCCAGGCCATTGCCATCCGGCAGACGCATGTCGGTCAGGCACAGGTCGAATGCCTCGCGCGCCAGCCACTCTTGGGCTTCCTTGACGTTGCGCGCGCTGCGAGTGTCCAGTTTCATCCGTCCGAGCGTGATTTCCAGCAACTCACGAATGTCCGGCTCATCGTCGACGATCAGGATCTTTTGCCGTTGGCTCATGTTCAGCTCAGCTTGAACGGATGGGCGAAGGTTATTCGCATGCAGCTACCGCCACCTTCCCGTGGAGTGTAATTGAGGCTCGCCTGATTGCTTTCGCACAGCTCGCGCGAAAGGTACAGGCCCAGGCCGGTTCCTTTGCTTTCGGTGGTGAAGAAGGGCTCGAAGATTTTCCCGAGATGCTCTTCGGCAACACCCGGCCCGTCGTCGAGGACTTCCAGCGTCGGCAGTTCGCTGAACGGGGCTTGAAACAACCTTAGCCACACTTGGGCGTGTTCGTGCAGCTGGCCGCTGTAGCGCAAACCGTTTTGCACCAGATTGCTCATCACTTGCTGCAACTGTTCGGCATCCATCTGCGTACTGAGCACGCCCGGACCGATATCCAGATGCACGGCCTGATCAGCCATCAGGTCACCGCGCAGGTTACGGACGAAGTTCTCGATCCACTGCTTGAGATCGAGCAGGTGGGGTTCGGTCTGACGTCGACGAGACAGCTGCAGAACGTTCTCGATCACCAGATTCATCCGCCGCGATTGATCGTGAATGATTTGACTGAGACGACGGTCCGGCGCGGTCAGTTCCTCGGATTCCAACAGCAGCTGTGCGGCATGACTGATGGCGCCCAGCGGGTTGCGGATCTCGTGGGCGATGCCAGCGGTCAGTCTGCCCAGCGCGGCGAGTTTGAGCTGTTGGGCCTGCTGGGAAATCTGGGACAGGTCGTCGAGAAACACCAGGGTGTGGCGATGGCTGCCCCGCGCCAGTGCGATGAACCCCGGGCGCAGCACCGGACCGATGACCGAGGTCGTGATGCTCCGCGGTGCCATGGACGGGTTGGTCATCCACTGACCCAAGCGTTCGACCAGTTGCGGCGAATAGGCGTCGACGATTTCGCCGAGCAAGCGCTCGTGGCCCAGCAGGTTCAGCGCGCTCTGGTTGGCGAGCAGCACCTTGTGATCTTCGTCGAGCACCAGAATGCCGGTCCGCATGCGTTGCAGGATCAGCGCGTTGAGCTCTTCAAGGTTGTCGACGTCAGCAGCGCGACGTTCGGCGATGTCTTCGCTGAGCTGCAGGCGTCGTGCGAGGGCCTGAACCAGCAGCGCTGCTGCGAAGCACAGGGCACCGAGAGAGCCGGCCTGCACGAAATGATTGGCAGCGGAGGGCTTGTGATAGCTGATGTAGAAGGTCAGATAAATGATGCCGATGGCTGAGAGCGCGGCAATCAGCAGCCCGGTTCGCTTGCGCAGCAGCACGTTGCTGATCGCTACGGAGGCAATGATCAAATTGCCAATGCCGCTCGGTGCACCGCCTCCGGCATAGAACAGCGCGGCCAGCATCAGCGTGTCGGCCATGGCCAGGGAGAACAGTTGCCCCTGGCGGCTCGGGCGCTCAAGCAGCACGACCACGAGGATGTTGAACACCAGATACAGCCAGCAGCCGATCCGGAACAGCTCGATATCGGCCAGTTCCAGCAACTCGGCGTCCAGGCTGCTGGAAATCAGCAGCACCAGCAGGACGCCGATGCTCAGACGGTACAGGTGATACAGCCGCAGGATGCGTTGGGCCTGAGGCGTGGTCAGCGACAGGCTGTCAGCGGTCACGTGTGGCGGGGCCCTGCAAACGGTGTGCTTCGGTGCAATACCATTGCTGGTTCTGGCTCAGCGCGCGATCGCGCGGAACATGCACGCCACATTGCGCGCACCGCACCATGGGCGCAGCGTCGAGTTCCGGCGTTGCGGGTTTCGGGCGTGGGGCAGGGCCCTTAACCAGGCGTTTGAAAAACCAGATGGCCGCCACGATCAGGGCGATCCACATAATCAAGCGAATCATGTCTGTCAGCTTATGAAGTGAAGAGCGCGCAGTGTAGCCAAGCGGGTGTCGGGCGCACAGTCATCTCCATCGTCGGATGCTGTCGGAAAACGGTCGGGCATTAAAAAAGGCCCCGAAGGGCCTCTTTTAGCTGACGTTTGGCAGGGACTGAATCAGTCAAACAGGCCAAAGGTCATGTAGCTGAAGATCGAGCGGCTTTTCGGCGTGCCGTCGTCGTCATCGTTTTTCTTCTCTTCGTCAGCCGACTGGTTCTCAGGCAGCAGGTCGGCAGGGATGGCTTCCTTGGCGTCCTGGTACTGCTTGATCACGTCCTGGTTGGCGCGGGTTTGCCCTGGCGGCAACGGCGGACGGCTTTCGATCAGGCCCAGCGTCGCCTTGGACAGCCACGAGCGGTTGTCGGCCTCGGCCGTGCGCGCTTCGAACTTGCCGTCTACCAGCTGCGGGTGATCCGGGTAGTTGGTTTTCAGGACTTGCAGGCTGGTGTCAGCCAGGTCGTCCAGGTGCAGACGCTGATAGGCCTCAACCATGACCGCCAGGCCGTCACCGACCGATGGGGTTTCCTGGAAGTTTTCGACAACGTAGCGACCGCGGTTGGCCGCTGCCACGTAGGCCTGACGGGTCAGATAGTAGTCGGCAACGTGGATCTCGTAGGCCGCCAACAGGTTGCGCAGATAAATCATGCGCTGCTTGGCGTCGGGTGCGTAGCGGCTGTTCGGGTAACGGCTGGTCAGCTGGGCGAACTCGTTATACGAATCGCGAGCAGCGCCCGGGTCACGCTTGGTCTGATCCAGCGGCAGGAAGCGGGCGATGATGCCGACGTCCTGGTCGAACGAGGTCAGGCCCTTGAGGTAATAGGCGTAATCGACGTTCGGGTGTTGCGGGTGCAGACGAATGAAACGCTCGGCGGCCGACTTGGCAGCTTCCGGCTCGCCATTCTTGTAGTTGGCGTAGATCAGCTCGAGTTGCGCCTGGTCAGCGTAGCGACCGAACGGATAACGCGACTCCAGCGCCTTGAGCTTCTCGGTGGCGCTGTTATAGCTATTGTTGTCCAGATCGGCCTGCGCCTGCTGGTACAGCTCGACTTCACTGAGGTTTTCGTCGATGACTTCTTTCTTCGAAGAACAGGCAACAGTAAGTCCGAGGATGGCTATCAGCAGCAGGTGTTTCACTTGCATGGCGGCTTGCGTCCCTATAACGGCCTGCTGTCTTGCGCAGGACCGTCCTGTTATGATGGGCGCCCCGTGGAACCCCCGGGACAAAAGACGCCGTATTTAACCACAAGCGCACAGCCGAAACCAAAGGCCAGTGCCACCTCCTAGTTTGAGCATGTCTGAGATCATAGAACTCCGCGCAGAGGTGCCGTCCGAATTGGGCGGTCAACGCCTCGACCAAGTCGCCGCCCAACTATTCGCAGAGCACTCGCGCTCGCGCCTTTCCGCCTGGATCAAAGACGGTCGCCTGACGGTGGACGGTGGCGTTTTGCGCCCGCGTGACATCGTGCATGGTGGCGCCGTTCTGCTCCTCAAAGCCGAGCAGGAAGCCCAGGGCGAGTGGATCGCGCAGGACATCGAGCTCGATATCGTCTACGAAGACGACCAGATCCTGGTCATCAACAAGCCTTCCGGCCTGGTTGTACATCCGGCAGCCGGTCACGCCGATGGCACCCTGCTCAACGCCTTGCTGCACCACGTGCCGGACATCATCAATGTCCCGCGTGCCGGCATCGTGCACCGCCTGGACAAGGACACCACCGGTCTGATGGTCGTCGCCAAGACCATTCAGGCGCAGACCCAACTGGTCACTCAACTGCAGAACCGCAGCGTCAGCCGCATCTATGAGTGCATCGTTATCGGGGTAGTGACTGCCGGCGGCAAGATCAACGCACCGATCGGTCGTCATGGTCAGCAGCGTCAGCGCATGGCAGTCATGGAAGGCGGCAAGCCAGCGGTCAGCCATTACCGGGTTCTGGAGCGTTTTCGTTCCCACACCCACGTGCGGGTCAAGCTGGAAACCGGGCGTACTCACCAGATTCGTGTGCACATGGCCCACATCAACTTCCCCTTGGTAGGCGATCCTGCCTACGGCGGTCGTTTCCGGATCCCGCCTGCGGCCAACGTGAACATGGTCGAATCGTTGAAACATTTCCCGCGTCAGGCGCTGCATGCGCGTTTCCTTGAACTGGATCATCCGACGACCGGTAAGCGCATGAGCTGGGAATCGCCGTTGCCGGACGACTTTGTCTGGCTGCTGACCCTGCTCAAGCAAGACCGCGAAGCCTTCATCGGATGACCGAGCCCGTGGCGGACTGGCTTATTCCCGACTGGCCTGCGCCAGTGGGTATCAAAGCCTGCGTCACGACGCGATCGGGCGGAGTCAGTGTGGCGCCGTTCGACAGCTTCAATCTGGGCGACCACGTTGAGGACGATCCAGCGGCCGTTGCGCACAACCGTTCCTTACTCACCTCGCGCCTGAGCATTCAGCCTGCATGGCTGAAGCAGGTTCATGGCACTGACGTCGTCGAGGCCACGCCCGCAGAAGTGCCTGAGGCTGATGCCAGCCGGAGTCAAACCCCGGGCGTGGCCTGCACCATCATGACGGCCGATTGCCTGCCCGCACTGTTCTGCAACAAAGCGGGCACTCAGGTTGCCGCTGCCCATGCGGGCTGGCGCGGTCTGGCGGCGGGTGTGCTTGAGGCGACGGTGGACAGTTTTGCCGATGCGCCCTCCGACATCCTTGTCTGGCTCGGCCCTGCCATTGGGCCCCAGGCATTTGAAGTGGGTACCGAGGTGCGAGAGGCCTTCATGGCGACGCACCCAGAGACAGCCGATGCATTCGTGTCGGGCGCCAACGACGGCAAGTTCATGGCTGACATCTATCAATTGGCGCGTCTGCGTCTCGCCGCCCACGGCGTCACAGCGGTGTATGGCGGCGGTCTCTCGACCTACGATGATGAGCGATTCTTCTCTTATCGCCGTGGCGCGCGCACCGGACGGTTCGCGTCTCTCATCTGGATCGAAGCCCGGTAGCCTTTCCCGCGCTGCGGTACTCATTCCTCCCGAAACCCTGCCTTCAAGCTAATGTTGATCCATGTCAACCCGTCGGCGCTTGAATCCTGCCTAATCGGCCGCATGTAAAGAACCATCTGGCAGGTTTTCTTTATTAGGTGTGTTCATTACTCCGGCCTGCCCATTTAGGAAGGTGACCCATGCGTATTGACCGTTTAACCAGCAAGTTACAACTCGCTCTATCAGATTCTCAATCACTGGCGGTGGGTCTGGACCATCCGGCCATCGAGCCTGCGCATCTGATGCAGGCATTGCTTGAACAGCAGGGCGGTTCGATCAAGCCTTTGCTGCTGCAAGTGGGCTTTGACGTCAACAGCCTGCGCACTGCGTTGAGCAAAGAGCTCGATCAACTGCCGAAAATCCAGAACCCGACTGGCGACGTGAACATGTCCCAGGACCTGGCGCGCCTGTTGAATCAGGCTGATCGACTGGCTCAGCAAAAAGGCGATCAGTTCATTTCCAGTGAGTTGGTGTTGCTCGCCGCCATGGACGAGAACAGCAAACTCGGCAAGCTGCTGCTCGGTCAGGGCGTCAGCAAGAAAGCCCTGGAAAACGCCATCAGCAACCTGCGTGGCGGCGATGCTGTCAACGACCCAAACGCGGAAGAATCCCGTCAGGCGCTGGACAAGTACACCGTTGACCTGACCAAGCGCGCCGAGGAAGGCAAGCTCGACCCGGTGATCGGCCGCGACGACGAAATCCGTCGGACCATCCAGGTGCTGCAACGCCGGACCAAGAACAATCCGGTGCTGATCGGTGAACCTGGCGTGGGTAAAACCGCCATCGCCGAAGGCCTTGCCCAACGCATCATCAACGGTGAAGTGCCAGACGGCCTCCGCGGAAAGCGTCTGCTGTCGCTGGACATGGGTGCGCTGATCGCAGGTGCCAAGTTCCGTGGCGAGTTCGAAGAGCGCCTGAAAGGGCTGCTCAATGAACTGTCCAAGCAGGAAGGGCAGATCATTCTGTTCATCGACGAGCTGCACACCATGGTTGGTGCCGGCAAGGCCGAGGGCTCGATGGACGCTGGCAACATGCTCAAGCCGGCGCTGGCCCGTGGTGAGCTGCATTGCGTGGGCGCCACGACGCTCAACGAGTACCGCCAATATATAGAGAAGGACGCCGCTCTCGAGCGTCGCTTCCAGAAAGTGCTGGTGGACGAGCCGAGCGAAGAAGACACCATCGCCATCCTGCGCGGCTTGAAAGAGCGCTATGAAGTTCACCACAAGGTGGCGATCACCGACGGCGCGATCATCGCGGCGGCCAAGCTCAGCCATCGCTACATCACCGATCGGCAACTGCCGGACAAAGCCATCGACTTGATCGACGAAGCGGCCAGCCGCATTCGTATGGAGATCGACTCCAAGCCGGAAGTGCTCGACCGCCTTGAACGTCGCCTGATCCAGCTGAAGGTAGAAGCGCAGGCGCTGAAGAAGGAAGACGACGAGGCCGCGATCAAGCGCCTGGAAAAACTTCAGGAGGAGATTCAGCGCCTTGAGCGGGAGTACGCCGACCTCGAAGAAATCTGGACCTCTGAAAAAGCGGAAGTGACCGGTTCTGCGCAGATTCAGCAAAAGATCGAGCAGTCCCGTCAGGAACTGGAAGCGGCACGGCGTAAGGGCGACCTGAACCGCATGGCCGAATTGCAGTACGGCGTGATTCCCGACCTGGAACGCAGCCTGCAGATGGTCGACCAGCACGGCAAGCCGGAAAACCAGTTGCTGCGCAGCAAGGTGACCGAGGAAGAGATTGCCGAAGTCGTGTCCAAGTGGACCGGTATTCCGGTGTCGAAGATGCTCGAAGGCGAGCGCGACAAGCTGCTGAAAATGGAAGAGCTGTTGCACCAGCGCGTGATCGGCCAGAACGAAGCGGTTGTCGCGGTGGCCAATGCTGTTCGACGGTCGCGTGCCGGGCTGTCGGACCCGAACCGCCCGAGCGGCTCGTTCATGTTCCTCGGCCCAACCGGTGTGGGTAAGACCGAGCTGTGCAAGGCGCTGGCGGAATTCCTGTTCGACACCGAAGAAGCGATGGTGCGGATCGACATGTCCGAGTTCATGGAGAAACATTCCGTGGCGCGGCTGATCGGCGCGCCACCTGGCTATGTCGGTTACGAAGAGGGTGGCTATCTGACCGAAGCGGTGCGCCGCAAGCCTTACTCGGTCATCCTGCTGGACGAAGTCGAGAAGGCACACCCGGACGTGTTTAACGTCTTGCTGCAAGTGCTCGAAGACGGGCGTCTGACCGACAGTCACGGGCGTACGGTGGATTTCCGTAATACCGTGATCGTCATGACCTCCAACCTGGGCTCGGCTCGCATCCAGGAGCTGGTCGGCGATCGTGAAGGCCAGCGCGCGGCAGTCATGGATGCGCTCACCACGCACTTCCGTCCGGAGTTCATCAACCGGGTGGACGAAGTGGTGATCTTTGAACCGCTGGCCCGCGATCAGATTGCAGGCATCACCGAGATCCAGTTGGGTCGTCTGCGCCAGCGTCTGGCGGAGCGCGATCTGCGCCTGGAGCTGTCCACCGAGGCGATGGACAAGCTGATCGCCGTCGGCTACGACCCTGTCTACGGCGCGCGGCCGCTTAAACGAGCGATCCAGCGCTGGATCGAAAACCCGCTGGCTCAGTTGATCCTGTCGGGTGGCTTCATGCCTGGCACCAGCATCAGAGGTACGGTGCAGGACGACGAGATCGTCTTCGGCTGATCTGCACTTCTATATAGAGGCGCAAAAGGGCTCTCCAAGCGGGAGCCCTTTTTTATGCGCGGTGATTTATTCACTGAACCGCAGGATTTTCGGGGGGTAAAGGGCGATCCGCAAAAAATTCGCAAATCATTGTCTTGAAAGCAATTTAGAGGGTTGACAGGTGTTTCTGGAAATGTAGAATAGCGCGCCTCAGAGACGTGAACGCAGCGATGCAAACAGGTCGAAGAGGCTGAATATGCAGTAGGTTCAGTGAGGTAAATGCCGGATTTATCTGGTGAAGATTTACTGAATTTGTTGTGTTGAAGCGCGTCAAACGCTGCATCTGAAATTGATAGATTTGAAAAGATCGTTCCGTGATAGCTCAGTCGGTAGAGCAAATGACTGTTAATCATTGGGTCCCAGGTTCGAGTCCTGGTCACGGAGCCAATTTCAAGAGGTAGTACCGTCGGGGTATAGCGCAGTCCGGTAGCGCGCCTGCTTTGGGAGCAGGATGTCAGGAGTTCGAATCCCCTTACCCCGACCATTATTTGGGTCGTTAGCTCAGTTGGTAGAGCAGTTGGCTTTTAACCAATTGGTCGTAGGTTCGAATCCCACACGACCCACCATTTTTGACCTGGCTTCATCGGGTTGGATCTTAGGGAGTGACGCCATCCGCGTCACCCGCTCTGGAAACACCTTAGGGTGTTTTCATGTTTCACCGGGGTATAGCGCAGTCCGGTAGCGCGCCTGCTTTGGGAGCAGGATGTCAGGAGTTCGAATCCCCTTACCCCGACCATTTTCGCCCCAGCTGTATCCGGGCAGAAAATACCGCTGAAGCGCCACTCGCGCTGAAGCTACAAAAAAGCGTCCTTCGGGGCGCTTTTTTCGTTTCTGGCATTCATTGAGCGTTGGGCGGGTTATCCCAGTAGGCCTCGATCTGATTCTTCAGATCATCGGGGATCGGTGCGAAGTCCAGCGAACGTGCGTGTTCCTGCCCGCTCTCCAGCGTCCAGCGGAAGAAATCCTGAACAGTCTTCTGACGATCAGCATCTTTCGGCTGCTTGTACATCACGATGAACGTCGCGGCCGTAATCGGGTAAGCGTTTTCCCCCGGCGCGTCGAGCATCGACAGATCAAAATCCTTGGCATTCTTCCAGTCTGCCGTCGCGGCTGCCGCTTGAAAGCTCTCGGTGCTCGGCGTCACGAATGCGCCCGCAGCGTTCTGCAACAGCCCGTAATTCAACTTCTGCTGTTTGACGTAGGCGTACTCGACGTAGCCGATCGAGTTCGGCACCTGCTTCACGTACGTCGCCACGCCCTCGCTGCCTTTGCTGCCCATGCCCACCGGCCACTTGACCGAAGACCCTGCGCCGAGCTGACTCTTCCATTGCGGGCTGACCTTCGCCAGATAACTGACCCAGTTGAACGTGGTGCCAGAATCATCAGAGCGATAGGCGACGCTGATATTCGCGTCAGGCAGCTTCACACCCGGGTTCAGAGCAGTGAGCGCCGGGTCATTCCATTTGTTGATTTTGCCGAGATAGATGGCCGCCAGCACTGGCCCGGTGAATTTCAGCGTGCCCGGTTTGACCGAGGCGACGTTGATGACCGGGACGATGCCGCCAATCACCGAGGGAAACTGCTGCAGGCCAAAGGATTCCAGGTCTGCCGAACTCATCGGCCGGTCAGTCGCGCCGAAATCCACGGCGCCTTCTTTGATCAGTGCAATGCCTGCGCCGGAGCCTATGTACTGATAGTTGACCTTGATCTGGGTCTTCTGGTTGTAGTCGGTGGCCCACTTGTACAGCACCGGATAGATAAACGTGGAGCCGGCGCCGGTAACTTCGGACGCTGCGCCTGCCGTGGCGGCCATGGATAGATTAAGCGCGATGCCAAGGCCTGCGGCCAGCATCAGACGGGAGAGCTGCAACATGGATGACTTCCTGTGATCGAGCGACATCGGGGTGAGATGCGTTGATGGGATCACAGCAAACAGCACGTTTTTATGACAAGGCATGACAGATTTCTTCACCGGCAGCCGGATCAATCGCGACGCCCAGGTCGTTTATTTACGCGGCGCTCCGGTGCGGATTCATGACGCCGGGTATAGACTTCAGGCAGTCTTTCCAGGATCGGCCGTTTATGAAGTCGCCAACTCCTTCATTCGAGCAACAGCGACTTGAAGCGCTGCATCTTCTCGAAGTACTCGACACGCCACCCGAGGTCGCGCTAGACCGGATCACGCGTCTGGTGGCGCAAGTGCTGAACGTGCCAATCGCCCTGATATCGCTGGTGGATCAGGACCGTCAGTGGTTCAAATCCCGAGTGGGGCTTGAAGCGGTGGAACTGCCGCGGGAGGTTGCGTTCTGTGCGCACGCCATCCTTGAGGCCACCGAGCTTGTGGTGCCCGATGCCCTCGAAGACGCGCGGTTCTGCGACAACCTGCTGGTCACCGGTGATCCCCATGTCCGCTTTTATGCCGGCGTGCCCATCCGCACCAGCCAGGGCTTCGCCGTGGGCACGCTTTGCGCCATTGACGCGCGGCCCAGAATCCTCACCCCGGACGAGTTGTCCATCCTCCACGACCTGGCCGAGATCGTCAGCCGCGAAATGCAGCTGCGGGAAAACCTGATGCTGACGCGGATTCAGAAGAATCGCTCCGAGGCCTTGTTTGAAGCCAGTGAGGCGGGGTATCGCTCAATGTTCGAGCTGGCCTCGGTAGGCATTGCGCTGGTAGCGCCCGACGGTGGCTGGATCAGCGTCAACGCCGCGCTGTGTGATGTCCTTGGTTACGCGCCCGATGAGCTCAAACACCTGACGTTTCAGGACATCACCCATGCTGAGGACCTGGACAGTGACCTTGAGATGCTTCATCAGCTGAGTGTCGGTGAAATCAACAGCTACCAGATGGAAAAGCGTTACCTGCGCAAAAACGGTAGCGCGGTCTGGGTCAATCTGAGCGTAACGAAGAAGCTGTCTGAAGCAGGAGAGCTGGAATATTTCATTTCAATCATCCAGAACATTCAAGCGCGCAAAGAGCTTGAGCAGGAAGCCCGGCATGATTCTCTGACCGGTCTGCACAATCGCCGCGCGCTGGACTCCCTGTTGCCCATCGCTCAGGCGCGGGCGGATCGTTCCAGATTGCAAATGGCGCTGATGTTCATTGACCTGGATGGATTCAAAGTCATCAACGACAGTTACGGGCACGATGCCGGTGATGATCTGCTGCGCGCTATCGCCACACGTTTGCAGAGCTGCATCCGCAGGACTGACAGCCTGGTGCGGCTGGCCGGTGACGAATTTATCGTGATTCTCGAAGGCATCACGCCGGGGGTGGAAGAAGCCCGTGAAGTGGCTCAGAAACTCCTCACGGCGATTGCTCAGCCCCTCACGATCAAGGGCGATGTCATTCGCAGCAACGCCAGCATCGGCTTCTCCATGTATGAACCCGGCTCGGGCAAGGCCCCTGACGAACTGATGCGCGAAGCCGACCGCTGGATGTACAAGGCCAAGCATCTGGGCAAGGGGCGGGTGATGCCGTAATGGGCGCGCATTCTCGCGCCCGCCCGGCAAGGCAGGTGTCTGGAATGAGGGAGGGATGAGGCCCGCCGCATTGGCGCGGCGGACCTGCAGGACTCAGCCTTAGTGCAGCTTCATGCGTGGCTCGGTGCCGCGGCCGATTCGGCTGCCCAGCATAAGCATCAGCGTGCGGAACATGCCGTACAGCGCCATCTGGTGCATGCGATACAGCGAGACGTAGAACATCCGCGCCAGCCAGCCTTCGAGCATGACGCTGCCGGTCAGGTTGCCCATCAGATTGCCGACCGCCGAGAACTTCGACAGCGAAATCAGCGAGCCATAATCCTGGTAGCGATACTCCGGCAGCGTGCCGCCCTCGATGCGCAGCTTCAGCGACTTCACCAGCAACGATGCCTGCTGATGCGCCGCTTGCGCACGGGGCGGCACGTTACGGTCCGTGCCTTTTTGCGGGCACGCCGCGCAGTCACCGAAAGCGAAGATGTTGTCGTCGCGGGTCGTCTGCAGCGTCGGACGCACCTGTAGCTGGTTGAGGCGATTGGTCTCAAGACCGGCGATGCCCTCCAGAAACGCCGGAGCGCGGATGCCTGCCGCCCAGACCTTCAGCGTCGCAGGAATCATCTGACCGGTCGCAGTCACCAGGCCTTCGGCTGTTACTTCACTGACCGCCGAATTGGTCAGCACCGTGACGCCCAATTTCTCCAGCGTCTTGTGCACCGGGCCGCCAATACGTTCCGGCAATGCCGGCAGGACGCGCGGCCCGGCCTCGATCACTGTGATGCGCAGGTTTTCCGGTTTGATCTGGCCCAGTCCGTAAGCCGCCAGCTCATGGGCCGCGTTGTGCAGCTCTGCGGCCAGCTCGACACCGGTCGCACCGGCACCGACGATGGCGACGTTGATCTCTTCGGCCACATCCGTTTGGCTCGCGTGGGCGCGCAGGTAGCGATTGAGCAATTGTTGATGAAAGCGCTCGGCTTGCTTGCGGGTGTCGAGGAACAGGCAGTGGTCCGCCGCACCTTTGGTGCCGAAGTCGTTGGTCGTGCTGCCGACGGAAATCACCAGGGAGTCGTAATCCAGGCTGCGCGCCGGGACCAGCTCATTGCCGTTTTCGTCGAGGGTCTCGGCCAGGTGAATCTGCTTGTTCTCCCGATCCAGCCCGGTCATGCGGCCCATCTGAAACTGAAAGTGGTTCCACTTGGCTTGCGCCACGTAGTTCAGCTCGTCCTCGTAAGAGTTGAGCGAGCCGGCGGCCACTTCGTGCAGCAGCGGTTTCCAGATGTGGGTCAGGTTGGCGTCGACCAGCGTGACGCTGGCGGTGCCTTTCTTGCCCAGGGTTTTACCCAGACGGGTAGCCAGCTCCAGACCGCCAGCGCCTCCGCCGACAATCACAATACGATGGGTCATGGGGATATCTCATAAGGCTTAAGGAATTCTGTGTCAGCGCAATCCGCGCGAGCGCAAGGCAGCTCATAGCGTCAGATCGCTCAGTAAACGGCTCAAAGGGCCCGGTCCGAGCACCATTACAAGGAGCATCCAACGCCAAAAGGGTCGGCGCTCGACTTGGGCGGGGAGCTCGAATGTACGCTTCGACACGCGCGGTGTCGGCAGGTTTCAGGGGGCTGATCATTTGAGGCTCTTTATCACTGTTGATCCGGATCAGGAGACCGCGCTGTTGGCTGCGTTAAAGTCCTGGACGCTCGGTTCGATCGGCTCGATACACAAAACGTCGTCCAGACGCACGATGCCGCTTTGTATCACCCGCGCGGTGATTCCGCCATGGCCACGGACGGCCTGAAAAATGCCGTGGCCCAGGCGTTGCTCAAGGCGTGCGCAGGGTTGGCACCAGCCCGTTGTTTCAAAGATCGCCTGACCGATGCGGAAGCGTCGGTTCTTCAGGCTGAACAGGTTGATGCCGCTGATCACGATGTTGCGTCGCAAATCCTGAGGCAACACCGGGTTGTCCTCGGCCCTCCCCATCAACGAGCTGACCACGGCGAAATGCTCCCACTGGATCAGGGTTACCTGTCGAGCGTTACGCGGGCCCGGGCGCGCGTGATCGCCGGTCAGGCCAGCCTCACGGCGTGCTTCCACGGCTTCCAGCTCAACCATCTCGCCTCGGGATTCGGGGCGCACGCCGATCCAGCGCACGCGCCCGCGCTGGGGGACATCGGCGATCAATTCCTGCAACGGGCTCATAAACTGATTCCTACATCAAACACCACGCTGCGGCCCAGATTGGTCCGCAGAAAATCCGGGGCATCCGGATGGGCGAACAATACCCGGGCGAAGGTCGGCCCGACCAGCGAGAGTGATCGCCAGCCTTGGCGCAAATATTCGGTGGGCGGCGGAAAGTGGCTGTTCAGGTCGAGCACCTCGCGCTTGAGGCTGGCGAAGGCAATGATGTCCAGCTCGCCCAAATCCAGGCCGCGCTCTGTGTAGTTGTGGGCCTTTTTGCGCAGGGTTGGCGCCAGGCGCCGGAGCAATTCGGCAGCGGGAATGCGCTTGGGTTTGGCTTCGCGTCGTACCAGTTGGCTGAGGGAAAACGCGCTGCGCCGACGTTGCAGTTCTTCGCGCCACTCATCGTTGAGCCGACGACCTTCATCCAGAACAAAGAACACTTCAAAACACGCATCGCGAAACAGCACGTCCGGCGGCTCTTGCCCGGCAGGCAGGAAGTCGTCGGTGCGATGGGGAATGTTCAGGCCCTGCAGCAACCGTTCGCACACCCAACGCTCGCGCTCCCACTTGCGCGCATTGGACAGAAACGCATTGGCTTGCTCGGCCTGGATCGTCAAAAGACGCAGATAATCGGAGTCATCCATGGCGCCAAGCTTAACGCTCCGGAGGCGAGAAGAAACATGGGGGCCGAGATAAAGTTGGGCTGACGTGACTCAATTCACTTGGGCTCCACCGCAAGTCAATTGCGGGGGCTTGCTAGTTAATGCGGTCTGCCTTCGTCATGAGTGGCGCCTGAATCGCCGCGTTCGCCAGCAAGCTGACTCCCACAGGTTATGTGCCCTACGCTGAATCCCGGACAACCCAGAACTACTGTGGGTGTGAGCTTGCTCACGAAAGCGTCATCATCAATCGGCACATAACCAGCGGATGTACATGCCTTCCCGAGCAAGGTCGCTCCCACGGACATGTTGCCCAGCGGTGGAGCGGGGGCGTCAGGCTTACAAATCCCGCTGCTTCCTGAACTGCCCCGGCGGCATGCCGTGGGCGTGGCGGAAGCGTCGCGAGAAATACGCCTCGTCGGCGAAACCACACAGCCGCGCCACTTCCCCCACCGGTTTGCTGCCGTTAAGCAGCAGCGTGCGCGCCAGGTGCATCCGCCGTTCCAGCACCAGCTCGCTGAAGGTCTTGCCGACTTCCTTGCGCAGCCAGTGGGTCAGGTAGTTGGGCGACAGAAACGCGGCCGAGGCGGCTTTTTTCAGGCTCAGGTCCGGGTCATCGAGGTTCTTGCGCACGTACTCCGACATCCGCGCCAGCGCGTCGCGGCGGCTGCGCTCGGCGGCATTGTCGTCGGCCAGCAGCTTGATCGGCTCAGCGTACAACTGGCAGATCGTGCCGATCAGTTGAAGCAGGCACCCTTTGAGAATCTCCCGCGAGCCGAATTGCCGGTTCGCGTCCAGCTCACGCATGCGGCCCAGCAAATGCTTGATCTCGGCAAAATCAGCGGCGCCCAGCGTGAAATCCAGGTGCTCCTGAAAACGAAACGGCGACAGCTCCGGGGCGAGGGCGATCGCCACGTCTTCGAGGTCCAGCGGGTCGCATTGCAACTGGGGCAGGAGGAAATTCTGGGCAAAATTGATCAGCAGGAAATTGCCTTCCGGTGGATGCGGAATGAGGTGCAATTTATGCGGGAGGATGAACGCCAGCGTGTTGCGCGGGAAGGGCCGTACTACACCGCCGATATGCTGCACGGTGTCGCCGCCGAGGTTGATCTGGATCTGAAAGTACTCGTGGCGATGAGGCGCGGTTTCTGCCTTGCCCTCGGTCTTGCCGCGGATGTAAAAATCCGGCCGCTCACTGCGCTGCTGCATGCCGTAGGTGGGGACGCGATTGATGGAATCCATCGAGTGCTCCTCGTCTTGTGTTTCTTATTGTCGGTCGTCGTATGACCAAATCCAAACTTTTGCTTAGGGAGGAGGCGAGTCGATTTGTCCAAGAATCGTTTTACCGCTCGCCCTCAGCGGACTGCTCTAGCGCAGGCGTTTGCGTGCGCATCCGATTGCTCGGTGCTGTTTTAACACGCGGGCAGTTTTTTGGACAATTCATTACGGGCGGCTGTTGAAATCCAAAAACGTTCTAAGCGTCGGCTTGTTTAAAACCGGTCGTACGATAAGTTGGGGGCGCGCTTCATCACTCGATACCAATAAAAACAATGAGGAATTCTCATGTCGAGCAACCCTGATATTCAGGCGATGGATGCTGTCGTGGCCGCTCCAGTCACCGCCGCTCCCGCCCGCCCGATGACCCACCGCCGCTGGTTCATGTTGTCGCTGTTGCTGATCGCCACGATCATCAACTACGTCGACCGCGTGAACATCTCCATCGCTGCACCTTTCATGGCCAAAGACCTCGGTCTGGACAAGGTCGAGATGGGCCTTATCTTCTCCGCCTTCGCCTGGACCTACGCCTTCGCCCTGGTGCCCGCCGGTTTCATCGCCGACCGGTTCGGTTCGCGCTTCACCTACGGCGCTTCACTTATCTCGTGGTCCGCGGTAACGGTATGCCAGGGCATGGCAGGCGGTTTCGCTTCGCTGTTCGGCTTGCGTCTGGCCATTGGCGCAATGGAAGCACCGGCCTTTCCGGCCAACAGCCGCGCAGTCACGGTCTGGTTTCCGGCGCGGGAACGCGGCATGGCCAGCAGCATCTATGTGTGCGGGCAGTATTTGGGCACGGCGCTGTTCACCGGTTTGTTGCTGTGGCTCGCCACGACCTACGACTGGCGCCACGTGTTTTACAGCACCGGCGTCATCGGCATCGTCTTCGGGATTGCCTGGCTGTACCTGTATCGCGACCCGATGAACTGCAAGAAAGTCAGCAAGGAAGAACTCGCTTACATCGAAGACGGCGGCGGCCTGGTCAAAAGCAGTCAGGAACGAAACAAATTCAAGTGGGCGCAAATTGCCGAGCTGCTGAAATACCGTCAGGTCTGGGCCATCTGCCTGGGCAAGTTCGCCAGCACCTCGGCGCTGTACTTTTTCCTGACCTGGTTCCCGACCTACCTGATTGAAGAGCGGCATCTGACCATGGTCAAAGTTGGCATCTTCGCAGTGCTGCCGTTCATTGGCGCCACGGTCGGCGTGCTGCTGGCAGGCTTTATCGCCGACTGGATGATCCGCCGCGGTTATTCGCTGTCCTTCTCCCGCAAGCTGCCACTGGTGGTGGGTTCGGCGCTCGGCATGTCGATCATGCTGGTCAACTTCACCGACTCCAACGAAGTCTGCATCGCGCTGCTCACAATCGCCTTTTTCGCACAGGGCATCGCGTCATCGTCCTGGGCAGCCGTGTCGGAAATCGCCCCCAAGGAACTGATCGGCCTGACCGGGGGCATCACCAGCCTGGCGGCCAACATTGGCGGCATCGTCACGCCGATTGTTATCGGGCAGATCCTGCATGTCACCGGCAACTTCGCGTGGGCGTTCTGGTTCATCGGCGGGGTCGCGTGTATCGGCACGCTCTCTTATTCACTGTTGCTGGGCCGCATTTATCGCATCGAGCTGAAGGCCCGGTAACCGCTCAAGAATGTGTGTGTGAACTTATGCCGTATTGGGCAGAGGCGTATGCAAATACGCCTTTTTTAATGCCCGCGGTATTGAGTTTTTTAGTCCAGCGCAAACACGGTTTTGTCCAACTTTCCCGTCGGTTGATCCCGTAGTCTGAACTGCAACTGGCGGGATTGAGCGTCTTTCGGTGATAAGGAATTTCATGAGCAACTTTGTATTTGAACCGCCCCGAGTCAGCAGCCTGCCGGTGCATGGCAGCGATGCGCGGTTCCCCGTTGGCCGGGTGTTTTGCCTGGGTCGCAATTACCTGTGGGGCGATGCTGCCACCGCTGAGCGCGAGGTTCCGGCGTTCTTCATGAAACCGGCGACATCGGTGATGGACGCAGTGGGCGAGATCGCGTTTCCGACCCAGACCGACCAGTTTTGCCACGAGATCGAACTGGTCGTCGCCATCGGCAAGGACGGTTTCGAGATAGACGCCGAACATGCGCTGGACCACGTCTGGGGATACGCCGCCGGGCTCGACCTGACCCGTCGCGATCTGCAAATGGCGGCCAAGGCGGTGGGCAATCCATGGGAGCCGGCGAAGGCGTTCGACGGCTCGGCGCCGATCACGCCCATCCGCCCGGCAGGCCGTGACGGCCATGCGCAACAAGGCGCCATCTGGCTGAGCGTCAACGGCGTCGAGCGTCAGCGTTCCGACCTTGACGGCCAGATCTGGTCGGTGAGCGAGGTCATCAGCCAGCTATCCCATTCCATCACGTTGCGCGCTGGCGACCTGATCATGACCGGCACGCCGCCCGGCGTTGCTGCGCTCGAAGCGAGCGACGTGATCAACGGCGGTATCGACGGCGTCGGCGAATTTGAAGTGAGGGTGGGTGAGCGCCGCTGAGCAATTCATCCAGAACAGCCGCATTTTTGATGAGCAACAAGGAGAACAATAATGACTGATCAATCCGTTTCAAAAATTGCCCTGGTCACTGGCGCGGGCAGTGGCATCGGCCGCTCCGTCGCGTTAGGCCTGCTGGAAGATGGCTTCAAAGTAGTGGTGACCGGGCGCCGTATCGAGCCGCCTGAAGAGCTGGTGGCGCAGGCCCGCGAGCAGGGCGGGGAAGCGTTGGCGGTGTCGTGCGATGTGCGTGATCCGGCGAGTGTTGACCACCTGTTCGCCACCATCGAGGAGGTGTATGGCCGACTCGATCTGGTGTTCAACAACGCCGGCGTCAACGCCCCTGCTGTGCCGATGGACGAGCTGCCCATCGAGAAGTGGCTGAGCGTGATCGACACCAATGTGACGGGCGTTTTCCTGTGCAGCCGCGGCGCGTTTGGCCTGATGCGCAAACAGTCGCCCCAGGGTGGCCGGATCATCAACAACGGTTCGATCTCCGCCCACGTGCCACGGCCGTTCACCGCGCCCTACACCGCCAGCAAGCACGCAGTGTTGGGCTTGACCAAGAGCCTGGCGCTGGACGGTCGCGAGTTCAACATCGCCTGCAGCCAGATCGACATCGGCAACGCGCTGACCGAGCTGTCGGTGCGCATGACCAAAGGCGTGCGTCAGGCCAATGGCTCGACAGCGGTCGAGCCGATGATCGACGTCAAGCACATCGCCGACGCGGTGCGTTACATCGCTGCACTGCCGCTGTCGGCCAACGTGCTGAACATGACCGTCATGGCCACCAACATGCCCTTCGTGGGCCGTGGTTGAACCGTCCAAATTCGAGATGAGCGAGATACCGATGAAACCTGAAATCCTCCAGCTAAGCCCGATCCTGATCCCTGACATCAACGCGCGGCTGAACGAGCGCTACACCGTTCGCCCGTATTTCCAGCAGGCCGACAAGGCTGCTTACCTGCGCGAGCACGGCGCCAATATCCGCGGCGTGGTCACCGGCGGCCACACCGGTATCACCCGTGAAGTGATGGAGCAGTTGCCGAAGGTCGAAATCATCGCGGTCAACGGCGTGGGCACCGACGCGATTGATCTGGCCTACGCGCGGGACCGTGGCATTCGCGTCTCGGCGACAATCGGCGCGCTGACCGAAGACGTCGCCGACCTTGCCATCGGTCTGCTGATTTCAGCCTGTCGCGGGCTGTGCACGGGCGACCGATATGTACGCTCCGGCGCATGGACCAAGACCGCGACGCCGCTGGTGCCGCTGCCACTGGCGCGTCAATTCAGCGGCATGCGCATCGGCATCGTCGGCATGGGCCGGGTAGGGCGGGCCGTCGCCACGCGTGCCGCTGCGTTCGGCTGCCCGATCAGCTACACCGACCTTAACGCCATGGGCGACGTGCCTTACACCTTCGTCAGCGATCTGGTCGAACTGGCCGCGCAAAGTGACGCGCTGATCGTGGCGGCAGCCGCCGACAAAGCCAAAGGCATCATCAACGCCAAGGTGCTGGAAGCGCTGGGCGCGCAAGGTTTCTTGATTAACGTGGCGCGCGGCAGTCTGGTCAATGAGCCGGACCTTGTTGCAGCGCTGGAAGCTGGCTCGATTGCGGGCGCGGGGCTCGACGTATTCGCCGATGAGCCCCACGTGCCGGATGCCTTGTTCGCCCTGGAAACCGTGGTTCTACAACCCCACCGCGCCAGCGCCACCGTGCAAACCCGGACGCGGATGGGCGAGATGGTATTGGCGAGCCTGGCGGATGGGCTCGCAGGGAAGGTGCCGGTGGGGAGTGTGGTTTGAAGGGCTTGATTGACTGAGCTGAAACGCGCTGCTCGCAGGGTTGGTATTCCAGACGCCACAGATGCAGCGGATGTTCCTGCCTCTTCGCGAGCAAGCTCGCTCCCACATGATCGGCGCCATACCCAAGAATTCTGGGTAGATCACGGACCTGTGGGAGTGACCGGGGGGCGCTCCACCTTGCTCACGAAAATGGCCTTCCAGCCGCTGAATTTTTAGCGGATGGTCCTATCTCTTTGCTCGCTCCCACATGATCGGCGCCGTATCAGGAATCCCGGGCTGATCAAGGACCTGTGGGACACGCCACGGTTTCGCGCTGTAACACGGCCCCTGTGGGAGTGAGCTTGCTCACGAAGACGGTATTCCAGCCGCTGAAGATTTAGCGGATGTACTTGCCTGTATTACGAGCACGCTCCCCCAACGGCTGCTTTCAAAACGCCCCCGACTCAACCGACAACTCAGCCACCAGAAAATCAATGAACGCTCGGGTCTTCATCGGCACCCGTCGGGACGAGGGGTACACGGCGTTCACCGTAATCGCCGGCGCTTCCCAATCGCACAGCACCGGTACCAGCCGCCCATCCGCCACGGCGCGCTCGATGATGAAATTGGGCAGCAGCGCAATGCCCATTCCCGCCACTGCAGCCTGCGCCAGAATGTCACCGTTGTTGGCGTGCAACGGCCCGCTCACCGTCACCCGCTGTGTTTCCTTGCCGTTGCATAACTGCAGGCTCACGCCACTCTGCAAATAGCCGTAACTCAGGCACTTATGGTGTGCCAAATCCTTGGGCGTCTGCGGCGTGCCTTCGCGAGCCAGATAGTCGGGCGAAGCCACCATGATCCTCGGCGCCGGTGCCAGTGAACGCGCGATCATTGATGAGTCCGGCAGGCTGGCAATCCGAATCGTCACGTCAAAACCGCCCTTGACCGGATCCACCTGCTGATCGCTCAGCACGACCTGCAGCTCAACGTTCGGGTGCAACTCGTTGAAGCGCGGAATCAGCGGCCCCAGACGACTCAGTCCGAACGACATCGGCGCGTTGACCCGCAACACGCCGCGTATCTCACCCATCCCGGTCCGCGCCCGTTGTTCGGCTTCGTCCAGCGAAGCGATGACATCCCGACACGCGTCGTAGTACTCGGCGCCCGCTTCGGTCAGATGCAGGCTGCGCGTGGTGCGCTGCAGCAGCTGCACACCGATGGCCTCTTCCAGCGCCTGAATCTGCTTGCTGATTTTCGAGCGCGGCACGTCCAGTGCGCGGGCCGCTGCGGCAAAGCCATTGGCGCCCACGGTGGCGACAAACGCGCGCATGCATTCGATACGATCCATGACCGTTCCTGATTTGGAAACAATGAGTCCCGATTCTATGGGATTGTTCCTTTGTCGGCCAGCCCGTAAATTCACTCCTAAGCCAGCCAACACGCTTAACCAGCGCAGCGGCTAACCCATAAAGAACTCACTGTTGACCATTTAAGGAATCTACCCATGTCCATTCGCGAACTGCTGAACCCAACCAACGCTGCCCTGATCCTGATCGACCACCAGCCGCAAATGGCTTTCGGCGTTCAATCGATCGATCGCCAGACCCTGAAGAACAACACTGTTGGCCTGGCCAAGGCCGCCAAGATCTTCAACGTGCCGACGATCTACACTTCGGTCGAAACCAAAAGCTTCAGCGGTTTCATCTGGCCTGAACTGCTGGCGGTGTTCCCGGATCAGCAACCGATCGAGCGCACGTCGATGAACTCGTGGGAAGACAAGAAACTGGTGGAAGCGGTCAAGGCGACCGGCCGCAAGAAGCTGATCATCGCCGCGCTGTGGACCGAGGTCTGCCTGAACTTCCCGACGCTGGACGCATTGGCTGAAGGCTACGAGGTGTACATCGTCACTGACGCTTCCGGCGGCACGACCAAGGAAGCGCACGACATGTCGGTTCAACGGATGATTCAGGCAGGCGCTGTGCCGGTCACCTGGCAGCAGGTTCTGCTCGAATTCCAGCGCGACTGGGCACACAAGGAAACCTACGAGGCGGTGATGGAGTTGGTCCTGGAGCACAGCGGTGCATACGGCATGGGCGTCGATTACGCCTACACCATGGTCCACGGCGCGCCGCAGCGTAAATTGGGCTAAAACGCTCGGCCACAAAAAAAGCTTCACGATCCAGGTCGTGAAGCTTTTTTGTTTTTGCGATTTATTGCGGGGAGCGAGCCATACGGCCGCTGAATTTGATCAGTGCTGACGGGGGTCGAAGTCACCCGAAAACAGCTCGTCTTCCGCATCCGGCGCAACCGGAATCGCATGTTCTTCCGACGCCCAGGCGCCCAGGTCGATCAGCTTGCAACGGTCCGAGCAGAACGGCCGGAATTTACTCTCCGGCGTCCATTCCACGGGCGCTCCGCAGGTTGGGCAATCGACGGTCATTGGTTGGCTCATCATTAGCCTCCACGCAAAGTTAAATAAAAGTGATGCAGACGCTCGACTTCGCTTTTCAGCCAGGCCGGGTCACGGTCATTGACGATTACATCGTCGGCCCGGCTCAAGCGCTCTTCGCGACTGGCCTGCGCCTTGAGAATCGCCCGCACCTGTTCCTCGTTGGTCTTGTCGCGCAACACCGTGCGCTCGATCTGCACCGATTCCGGCACATCAATGACCAACACCCGCTGCACCATCTGGTGCTGAGAAGTCTCCAGCAACAGCGGCGACACCAGAATCGCGTAAGCCGATTCGGCGCGCGCCAGATACTGCCGGATTTCCTCTCGGATCAGCGGATGCAGCAGGCTTTCGAGCCAGACCCGCTGTTGCGGATCCTTGAAAATCAGCTCGCGCAACGCCGAGCGATTCAGCGTGCCATCGGCCTGCAACACGCTCGGGCCGAAGTGCTCGGCAATCTGCGCCAGGGCAGGACGCCCGGGTTCGACCACCCAGCGGGCGGCGTGATCGGCGTCCACCAAGTGCACGCCGAGATCGACGAAGCACTGAGCGGCCGCACTCTTGCCGCTGCCGATGCCACCGGTGAGGCCCAGAATCCAGGGTTTTGACGCAGGAGAAGTCATCTGAAACCGGCGATCTGCAAATACGAAGTCGTTATTTGATCACCCCAGAGCAAAGCGATCCACCCCGCGAGGGCCAGATAAGGACCGAAGGGGATCGGCGTGCTGGTCTCGACATTGCGCAAGCGCAACAGAATCAGGCCCAATACCGCCCCGACAATCGATGACAGTAGAATCGTCAGCGGCAAAATCTGCCACCCGCCCCACGCGCCAAGCATGGCCAGCAACTTGAAATCGCCGTAACCCATGCCTTCCTTGCCGGTGATCAGCTTGAACAGCCAGAACACACACCACAACACCAGATACCCCGCGACCGCGCCCCACTGCGCATCGGTCAGCGACGTGAACAGGCCAAACGCATTCACGATCAGCCCCAGCCACAGCAGCGGCAACACAATTGCGTCCGGCAGAAGCTGGTGGTCGGCGTCGATCAGACTCATCGACAGCAAGCCCCACGTCAGCACCAGCATCGCCCCAGCCTGCCAGCCGAAACCGAAATGCCAGGCGATGAAGGCCGACAGCAAGCCGCACGCTAATTCAACCAGCGGGTAGCGCTTGCTGATGGGGGCTTTGCACTGTGAGCATTTGCCGCCGAGGAACAGATAACTCAAGACCGGAATGTTCTCCCACGCACGGATTTTGTGTGAGCAGTGCGGGCAGCGGGAGTGGGGGAGGATGAGGTTGAAGGTTTCTGGTTGCGGCTCTGGGGGGAGGTCGAGCATTTCCCGGGACTGGATTTTCCAGTCGCGGATCATCATCAGCGGTAAGCGATAGATCACGACGTTCAGGAAGCTGCCGACGAGTAGGCCGAGGATTAGGGTGCATAGAACGAAGGCCAGCGGGGAGCTGGCCAGGAGGTCGAGGAGGGGCATGTTAGACGACGCTGCCGAGTTTGAAGATTGGGAGGTACATGGCGATGACGAGGCCCCCGACAATTACGCCGAGTACTGCCATGATCATCGGTTCCATTAACGCGGTGAGACTGTCGACCATATGGTCGACCTCGTCTTCGTAGTAGGTAGCGACCTTATCTAGCATGGAGTCAAGCGCGCCGGATTCTTCACCGATCGCGGTCATCTGCACTGCGAGCATTGGAAATACACCGGTGCTGCGCATCGAGAAATTGAGCTGCATACCCGTTGAGACGTCTTGTTTAACTTTATTTACTGCGTTTTTGAAAACGATATTCCCAGTGGCTCCTGCTACCGAATCAAGTGCTTCAACGAGCGGAACACCCGCCGCGAATGTTGTCGAAAGGGTACGTGCATAACGGGCTACCGCGGACTTGTATAAAAGGGGGCCAATCACAGGCACTTTCAACAGGGCTCGATCCAGACCATTTCGAAACTTCTCGGAATTTCTGTAGGCGCGACGAAAAGCGAAAATGCTTAGGGCGAGTCCGGCGAGCAGCAGCCACCAGTAGTCCTGAACAACCTGAGATAGCCCAATTACCATCAGCGTAAATGTAGGCAGCTCTGCTCCAAAACCCTGGAAGATGCTCTGGAATTGAGGCACGACCTTGATGAGTAGAATGCCCGTTACGACAAATGCTACAACCACGACCGCGATGGGGTAGGTCATTGCCTTCTTGATTTTCGCTTTCAGCGACTCAGTTTTCTCTTTGTAAGTCGCCACCCGGTCTAGCAGCGATTCAAGTGCTCCCGCTTGCTCCCCCGCATCCACCAAATTACAGAAAAGATCGTCAAAATAAAGCGGCTTCTGCCGTAGCGCTGTGGCGAAGCTGTGTCCTGCCGCAACCTCCTGCTTGATATCGTCAACGAGCTTGCGCATGTTCGGGTTGTCATGGCCCTCGCTGATAATGTCAAACGACTGCAAAAGCGGCACGCCCGCTTTCATCATTGTGGCCATCTGGCGGCTGAAAAACGCGATATCCAGCGGCTTGATCTTCTTACCCTTTCGGAAGAACGAAGCAGATTTTTTACGGACCTTAGTGGGATTGATTCCTTGCTTGCGGAGCTGAGCTTTCACCAGCGCAGGATTGTGCCCATTGATTTCGCCAGTGACCTTAGTCCCTTTTTTATCTACCCCTTCCCAAGCATAGACGCTGACTTTTACTGCTTTGGTCGCCATGTTAATCCTTGGTCACCCTGTTTATTTCTTCCAAGCTGGTCACGCCCTGCATCGCCTTCACAAGCCCCGAAGTGCGCAAATCATTAAACCCGTCTCTTCGCATCTGTTCGGAAATCTGGATCGAGTTGCCTTCCTCCATGATGATGCGCTCCAGCGCTGGCGTGCTCTTCACCACTTCGTAGATACCTACTCGGCCTTTGTAGCCGCCATTGCAGTACTCGCAGCCAACTGGAGAGTAAAGCTGGAATAGGCCGATCTGCGACTCGGGGAAACCTTCTGCAATCAAAGTATCGCGTGGGATCTCGATTTCTTTCTTGCATTGCGAGCACAGTTTTCGCGCAAGACGTTGAGCGATGATCAGGTTGATTGCGGTTGCGATATTAAAAGCCGCAACGCCCATATGATGCAGGCGGGTGAGTGTCTCTGCCGCGCTGTTGGTGTGCAAGGTCGACAAGACCATGTGCCCAGTCTGGGAAGCCTTGATCGCGATTTCGGCTGTTTCCAAGTCTCGAATTTCGCCCACCATGATTACGTCAGGATCCTGACGCAGGAACGCCCGCAGGGCCTGTGAGAAGTCCATTCCCTGACGCGGGTTTACGTTTACCTGATTGATGCCTTCAAGGTTGATCTCAACCGGATCTTCTGCCGTTGAGATATTAATATTTGGAGTGTTCAGAATGTTAAGGCCCGTATACAACGATACGGTCTTACCCGAACCAGTGGGACCGGTGACTAGGATCATGCCCTGCGGCTTGCTCAAAGCATCGAGATACAGTGCTTTTTGGTCTGGCTCATAACCCAGTGCGTCAATCCCCATCTGAGCACTAGTCGGATCTAGGATTCGCATCACAATCTTCTCGCCCCACAGCGTCGGAAGCGTATTAACACGAAAATCGATGGCACGGTTCTTAGATATGCGCAGTTTGATGCGCCCGTCCTGAGGTTTACGGCGCTCAGAGATGTCCAACCCCGCCATGACCTTTAGCCGAGCGGCGATACGGCCCGCAAGTTGGGTCGGCGGTTTTGCGACCTCGTGGAGAATTCCGTCAGTCCGCAGACGAACTCGGAATATTCTTTCATATGGCTCGAAATGAAGATCCGACGAACCCAATCGAATCGCGTCCATCAACATTTTATTAACAAATCGAACCACTGGTGCATCCTCAGCATCGACATCGCCAAGCATGCTTTCTTTGGATTCATTCGAAGTTTCTATTTCCAGACTCAGATCCACATCAGCCATTTCACCAAGGCCGCTGTTGGAGTCAAAGAATTTGTCGATTGCAGAGGATAATTTACCGTCCTCTACCAAAATTGCTTCCGTATTCAGACCTGTGCTGAACTGAATGTCAGTGATCGCTTGATGGTTCGTTGGGTCCGAGACGCCTACAAATAGTTTGTTACCACGTCGCCATAACGGCAACGCGTGGTGCTGACGTACTAGTTTTTCGCTAACAAGACCTTTAGGCTGGCTTTCTTTGTCAAGGCTACTGATGTCCAGAAAGGGGAGGCCGAACTGCTCTGCCGCCATCTCTGCGAGAACCAAGCCGTTCACTAGCTTGTTTTGCACCAGATAACTGACGAGCGAAAGCTTGTCGCGGCGGGCCTGTTGAAAAGCCTCCTGAGCAGCTTTTTCGTTAAGAAGCTCGGCTAGGACGATTTGTTTCGCCAAACCGGTAAGGACGACATCACTCATAGAACCACCAGGCGCATGCAATACGGATTTATAGCGTAGTCACGTCCTGATGCCAAACATGCGATTCACCCACGTAGGGTCGTCAGGACGCACGAGGGTAAGCTATCCGAGGACACTCAGGGTTTACGAGCTGAAGATTCGGGCTTCCAAAAAAACCTTTCAGCGATCTATAAACCGCTGAAAGGCGTGTCTTAGGGACCTTACGATTACGTAGCTGTAGTCGTACATGCTTTAGGCAGATACTTTTGAGGGGCAGATGACGTGCAGGTCCAGATGTTGGAACCCTTATCAGCGTTGGAGAGCGTAAGCGTGAGCGTTTTGCTGACAATGCCGGTGGCTACACCAGAGCTTTTCATTGTGGCAACGATTGTGCAGCCACCGCCTGCCGCAGCAGTACCACCGGTGTCGACTTGAAGGACATATGAGCCCTTGATATCAGTATTTGTTGCGATGCCGCCACTTCCGTTAGCTGGACACGTACCGGCTTGGGCGAAGACTTCGGTAACGTTTGTTTTTAGGCCATCAGCGAGAGTCATCGCTTCAGCCATCTGAGACCGAGCGACATAGTCCTGATATGCGGGAATGGCTACCGCTGCTAGGATGCCGATGATAGCAACGACAATCATAAGCTCAATGAGCGTAAAACCCTTCTGTACGGACTGCATATTAATTTCCTCAAAGGCTAGTTAGGATTTTGACTTCCGTGTCCGGTAACGCAATTCACATGCCAGAAATGCCGAACACCCTTCATGTCCTAATTTATGCCTTTTCAAATGTAGGAGTGAACATCTAAGCGCACCAGTGGCGCTATTGGTAACGTGTCATAAGACATAATGGCGCACCCTACGGTGTGCCAATGCCTTAAGGCAGCTTGATGGAGCGCCATTCTGAATTCGGTCGAAGTGCTTGAATTTGGATATGGGCAATAAGATGCCCAGTCGCTGCAGCTTTAGCTATCCACATAATCCCAGTGTTTTCATCGGCAATCACCCCAAATCCGGCGGTGTAACACCGCCCCAAATGATGCATCGCGTCGGCATCTCCTTGATCCGCTGCGGCTCTCCACCAATAAATTGCAGCTTTCTGGTTTTCCATTTCCGCGAACATTAACCCCGCATCATTCTGAGCTGCGAGGTCTCCTGCATCAGCTGCGACGAGAGTCGCCAACGCGTTGTGTTCATCTGGGATTGAAATGAATTCGGATGCGGACGTGAGCGAAAGCATGGTGCGACCCCGCGAGTCGGCACCTTTTTTCATTCCAGGGTTTTCCGAGATTCTTCTCCACCAAGTGCGGCGACTGCCGCCACCGATCGCGATAGCGGCTTCAAGACTGATTAATGTCACAACCTACCTCTCAAACAGTGCTGGGGTGCTAAGAATTATAGATCCGTGTGGCGGAAGACGGTGTCATGGTGAATCGTTGCTTGCTAGAGTTAAGCACCGTTGTTTTATGCTAAAGCCGAAATAGCTCAGTCGGTAGAGCAGCGCACTCGTAACGCGAAGGTCGTAGGTTCGATTCCTATTTTCGGCACCAGAAATACAAAAAGCCCGGTCATCAAGACCGGGCTTTTTCGTACCATCGTCCACATCCCGCCAATCAGCAAATCCCCGGCGGAATCCCGTCCTTATTGAAATCCTTCAACCGCTCCTTCTCCTCTTCAGTCGAATGTGCGGGAACGTCTTCTTCAGGTTCGACAGGTTTTTTCTCGTCAGTCATCGTCGCTTCCTCATCTTCGCTATCAATACCGAAACCTAAAGCCCAGCCCAAAACCGCCGTCTTGCGGGCGATCTACGCCACGGTCTCCATGGGGTAGTAACAAGCAGAGCCCGACCAGCCGTCGCAGTTCAACCTTTAAGGCGTCGGGACGCTCTCAGGTACTCAATCGCATCGACAAATCCACAGCCTTCACATCCTTGGTCAGCGTCCCGATAGAAATGTAATCAACCCCAGTTTCAGCAATGGTCCTCAGGGTAGCGTCAGTCACACCCCCGCTGGCCTCCAGCTTCGCACGACCCGCCGTGAGGCGTACGGCTTCGCGCATGTCGTCCAGGCTCAGTTCATCAAGCATGATGATGTCGGCGCCGCCATAGAGGGCTTGTTTGAGTTCGTCGAGGCTTTCCACTTCGATTTCCACAGGCTTGCCCGGCGCGATTTTGTGCGCGGCGGTGATGGCTTCCGCAATGCCGCCACACGCGGCGATGTGGTTTTCCTTGATAAGGAAGGCGTCGAACAAGCCGATGCGGTGGTTATGACAGCCGCCGCAGGTGACCGCGTATTTCTGCGCCATCCTCAGGCCGGGGAGGGTTTTGCGGGTGTCGAGCAGTTTGACCTGAGTGTCCGCGACCATGTCGGCGTAATGCTGCGCGCGGGTAGCGACGCCTGAGAGCAGCTGCAGGAAGTTGAGCGCGCTGCGTTCGCCCGTCAGCAAGGAGCGGGCGGGGCCTTCTAGATGGAACAGCGCCTGATTGGGCTGCACGCGATCACCATCAACGACCTGCCAATGCACGGCCACTCGCGGGTCAAGCTGACGGAAAACCCCATCGACCCATGCTGTACCGGCAATCACCGCTGCGTCGCGGGAGATCACCGTGGCCTTCGCCAGTCGCTCCGCCGGAATCAGCTGCGCGGTGATGTCGCCACTGCCCACATCCTCCAGCAACGCGCGGCGCACGTTGGCTTCGATTTCAGCAGCGAGGGCATCAAGACGTAGGTTTGGCATAACGAGCTCCACGGACTAAGTGCGCCGAGTATATGGCAGACGGGTGTACCAACCTACGCACGGCAAGTGTCCAGTCGGATGCATTAGATGCACTTTGTCGGTTTTTTCTTTGGTTATGCGACAGATTGCGATTTCCGTGGTCTATCGCTGCACATGTCCCTTCGCCGCCTTCTATCATTCCAATAAAGGCGAAGAGTTCGCTGGCGAGCGACCCGGTTTTACTCGATACTTTCGCCTTGTATTTGACGTCATGGTGTTGACGTTAGCCTGCAACATCCCCAGGGATAAAATTTTGAGATCCGTTCGAATGGAGTCGAGTCTTCATTCGCTGCGGGGTGTAACTGTTGTCTGAGCAGTTGTGTCGACGGTGTGAAGGAGTCCTTGATGCAGAACGACGGTAACAAAGTGGTGCCCTTGAAGGCAGGTGCGGATCATTCGGGATCCTCGCCTGTTGCTCGGCTGCCCGTCGTTTTGCTTCAGGTTCGTGACCGGGCGGCGCAGCAGCTCAAGGAAAGCCTGCAGACGCTTTTCGATAATGCTGACGACACGCTTTTCGAAATGGCCGACCGTGCTCACAACAACACTGAGCAGAACATTTTTTTCGAAGCCATGCGCGACTTGCGCCTGAAGCGTAAAAGCATCGAGCGCAATTTCCTCGACAAATTCTTTGAAGCGTTCCTGCGCCTGGGGCAGTACGAAGTTTCTGAGCCCCCGATTCCCGAGCCTGTCTCCTACGACAAGCTTGCGTTGGTCCATAACGATGATCTCGAGCGCACCGTGGCGGTTGATGCCATGGTGGTCAAGGTCATGAGTCGCGACGGTATCGCCCTGGGTCAACTGACCACGCGTTTGAACGTACTCATCCCCCAGCCGTTGACCGACGAGACCAATCCGTTGGGGCCGACGCTCCTGTGCGACTATTTCCTGCAGGCCGGGCGCAGCCTCGGTGTTGAAATCAAGGTAAAGCTGATCATTCTCAAGCTGTTTGAGAAATACGCCTTGAGCAACGCTGATCAGCTTTATGAGGAAGCCAACCAGTTGCTGATTTCCGCAGGTGTATTGCCGGAACTTAAGGCATTGCCGTCCCGCCGCTCCACCGATCGTATCGCCAGCGTGCCGCCTTCGAGCGAAGCCGTGCGCGCCGACAACGCCGCCATTCTTCAAGCGACGGAGAGCCTCGATAAAAGCGTGCAAGACGTGTTTTCGGCGCTGCAGGAGTTGCTGGTGCACGTGCGTGGAAATCTAACGCCGCGCCCCGATTCGGTGACTGAAGCGCGTCCGATTTCAAGCCAGGACTTGCTGCGTCTGCTGTCCCACTTGCAGCAGTACGTCCCGAAAGTCGAAGACAGCGACGATTTCGACCTGCGCGCCCAGCTTGAGCAGTTGATCAGCCGCGTGAGCGCGAGAAGCGGCAAGTTTCGCGTCGTCGGCACGATGGATGAGGACGTTATCAACCTCATTTCGATGCTCTTCGAATTCATTCTCGACGACCGCAACCTGCCAAGTTCCCTGCGCGCGTTGATCGGCCGTTTGCAGATTCCGATGCTCAAGGTCGCGGTCATCGACAAGAGTTTCTTCAGCCGTGGCAGCCACCCTGCGCGCCGGCTGCTGAACGAAATCGCGTCAGCGGCGCTCGGCTGGGGTGGGCGCGATGACACCCAGCGCGACTCGCTTTATGCCCGCATCGACCAGATCGTTCAGCGTCTGCTCCACGATTTCGTCGATGATCCGGCGATCTTCACGGAATTACTGGTGGATTTTCTGGCCTTCACCAGCGACGAGCGCCGCCGCAGTGAGCTGCTCGAGCAACGCACCCGTGACGCTGAACAAGGCCGCGCGTTGGCAGAGTTGGCGCGTCAACGTGTGCAGCAGGCGCTCAACGATCGCCTGCTCGGCAAGACGCTGCCGCAGGTGGTTGTTCGCCTGTTGCAGGAGGCGTGGAGCAAGGTGCTGTTACTCACCTGCCTGAAGCACGGCGATCAGTCGGCTGAATGGGCGTCAGGCCTTCAGGCAATGGACGATTTGATCTGGAGCGTCGAGCCCCATGACGAGCCGGATGCCCGACAGCGTTTGCTTGAAGTGGTACCTGGGCTGCTGAAATCCCTGCGCGACGGCCTGAGCAGTGCGGCTTTTGATCCGTTTGCCACCAGCGAATTCTTCAGCCAGCTCGAAGTGCTTCACGTCCAGGCGTTCAGCCATGTGCCGCGGACGCCAAAAGGCGATGCGGAAGGCGATCAGCCCCAGCCTTCTGACGGCCCGACGATGATGGCGGTGGTCGAGGAGATCGTGCTGGTCGGGCCGGGCGAGCAAATCCAGAACGAACCGTCGATGCAGCTTCCTGCCGATGACGAAGGCTTGATGCAGGTCGAAAAGCTTCGTCTCGGCAGTTGGGTCGAGATCCACGAGGACGAATCCCACAAGCTGCGCTGCAAGCTGGCGGCGATCGTTGAGCCGAGCGGGCGCTACGTATTCGTCAATCGCACTGGCATGAAGGTGCTTGAGAAAACCCGGATGGGTCTGGCGGTGGAATTCCGTCGCGGCACGATTCGTGTTCTCGACGACGCCCTGCTGTTCGACCGTGCACTGGAGTCGGTACTGGGCAATTTGCGCAAGCTCAGGGGCTAAGCCCCAGATCGGTCCTACGACTTCCGACTGCGAATCTGTGCGCCTTCCGCGTAGATTCGCCATCCACATCCTTTCCTGTCGCGGGCATACTGCGCGCTGTCGTTTTACGCCCTAAGGACTTCTCATGCATCTGGACCCTGCCACAGGCTGGTGCCACGGCGCGCAGCAATGCCCTTCACCCAATTTCAATCCCCGCCCGGAAAACGAAATCTCGTTGCTGGTGATCCACAACATCAGTCTGCCACCCGCGCAGTTCAAGACCGGCAAGGTCCAGGCGTTTTTCCAGAACCGGCTGGACGTCACAGAACACCCCTATTTTGAAGGCATCGCCGAGCTGCGGGTGTCTGCGCACTTTCTGATTGAGCGCGACGGCGAGGTGACGCAATTCGTGTCGTGCCTGGATCGTGCCTGGCATGCAGGTGTGTCAGTCTTCGAGGGTCGCGAGACGTGCAATGATTTTTCCATTGGCATCGAGCTGGAAGGCACTGATGATCAACCTTTCACCGACGCGCAATATGAGGCGTTGGTCGAGCTGACCCGCCAGCTGCAAGCGGCGTGGCCGACAATTACGACGCAACGCATATGCGGTCACAGCGATATCGCGCCGGGGCGCAAGACCGATCCGGGTCCGTGTTTTGACTGGGCGCGGTTTCGTGCCGCCCTGGACGTTTGAAATGAGGAACAGCTGATGAGTTTTCTGGTTTTGCTGCTGGCGGTCTGGATCGAGAAGTTCTCGGCCCTGCGCCGGCGTATCCAGCGCGATGGGCCATGGCTCAATCAATTGAGTCGGCTGGAATCCAACCCGCGCTCGGCCAAACGGCCGTGGTGGATTCTGATGGTGACGGTTGTGCTGCCTTTGGTGGTCCTGGCCCTGATATTGGTCATTGTCGGCTCAGTGGCCTATGGCTGGCTCGCGCTGCCGATCCATTTGCTGGTGCTGATTTACAGCCTGGGCCGTGGCGACGTCAAAGCCACCCTCGGCTCGTTTCGAGACGCTTGCCGTCGGGGCGATCAGGAAGCGGCAGTGCTGGTTGCCGAGCGTGATCTGGGGGTTCAGGCCGAGAATGAAGAGCAGCTCTTGGGCGGCGCTCAAACGTATTTGCTGTGGCAGATCTATCAGGGGTTTTTCGCGGTGATTTTCTGGTATTTCGTGCTCGGCCCGGTTGCCGCGTTGGCGTACCGCTTGCTGGCGCTGGCCTCGGAGCACGGCAAGACACCAGCGGTGGTTGAGCGCGCGACCCAGGCAAGGCATGCCTTTGATTGGGTGCCCGTGCGTTTGCTGGCGGCCAGCTTCGCACTGGTCGGAAACTTCGTAGCGGTCAGCCGGGTGATGCTCAGCGAACTGCTGAACTGGAACATCAGTGCCTCGTGCCTGATCAGCAAAGTCGGCTGCGTCGCTGGCGAGGTTCCGGCGCCAGTGGTGGGCGTCGAGGGCGTCAACAGCCTGGACGTATTGTGGGAATTGCTCATCCGCTCGGCCATCGTCTGGTACGTCGGCTTTGCGTTGATCACGTTATTCGTTTGATCGTCGGGAGCCGGCAACCCGGCTCCTGCATGCCTTTGTTTCGCTCGGCCCCTTGCGCCCTTCCGGAGTACGAGGTGTTGCCGCTCCGCGACCTGGCCGTTGATTGACATAGATCAATACCCCGCCGGTTCTTGACGCTATCCTCTTTTGCCTTCGGCATACGCCGCCATCTCTCTGAACTCACAGTTCTTTTCAATCTTATTAATCCTTTATAAATATAACTAGCCCGAGCAAAGGTGGCTTGTCGCCAGCAACTAGCGATCGGCCGTTTCTTGATTAACAAGACTCCTTTGCTATAGCTAAACCCTCTCACTTCCTTCAAATAGGGCAAAGGAATGTCAGTCGCTAAGAAAATGAGCGTCGGCCAGCTCACGATGTTGACTGCGGTCAACATGCTGGGGTCCGGCATCGTCTTGCTGCCTACCAAACTGGCCGAGGTTGGCGGCATCTCCATCCTTTCGTGGTTGATCACCGCCACCGGCTCGCTGGCTCTGGCCTACGCCTTTGCGCGATGCGGCATGCTCAGTCGCAAGACCGGCGGCATGGGCGGTTACGCTGAATACACCTTCGGTAAATCGGGCAACTACATCACTAACTACACCTACGGCTTGTCGTTGTTGATTGCCAATGTGGCGATCAGCATTACTGCGGTGGGATATATCCAGACGCTGTTCGATATCAAGTTGGGTTCGCTTGAAGTGGGCCTGGCGACCATTGCTCTGTTATGGATTACCACGTTCGCCAACTTCGGCGGCGCGAGTATTACCGGCAAGATTGGTGCAGTGACCGTGTGGGGCGTTATTGCCCCTGTGGTGCTGGTTTCGACAATCGGCTGGTTCTGGTTCGACAGCAGCACTTACGCTGCAGGATGGAATCCCCATGACAAAACCTGGTATGAAGCCGCGGGCGCTTCGGTGGCGATCACGCTGTGGGCGTTTCTCGGCCTGGAGTCGGCGTGCGCCAACGGCGATGCGGTGGAGAACCCCGAGAAGAACGTGCCCATCGCAGTGCTTGGCGGGACCCTCGGCGCAGCAGTGATTTACATCGTGTCGACCAACGTCATTGCGGGCATCGTCGATAACGCGGAACTGGTTTCTTCCACCGCACCCTTCGGGCTGGTGTTCGCCAAGATGTTCAACCCCATGATCGGCGACATCATCATGGGTCTCATGGTCCTCGCCTGCGTCGGCTCGCTGTTGGGCTGGCAGTTCACGGTGGCTCAAGTATTCAAAAGCTCCGCAGACACCGGTTACTTCCTGCCGATCTTCGCCAAGGCCAACAAGCACGGGGTGCCCATCATCAGCATGCTGATTCTGCTGGCGATCCAGACCGCTCTGGCGCTGTTGACCATCAGCCCCGACCTGGCCAAGCAGTTCGACACACTGGTCAATCTCGCGGTGGTTACCAACCTGGTGCCGTACATCCTGTCGATGGCGACACTGATGACCCTGCAAAAGGTTTCCAACGTGCCACCGCAAAAGGCGCTCATCACCAACATCGTGGCCGGCATCGCGACCGCGTACAGCTATCTGGCGCTGTACAGCTCCGGCGCTGAAGCGTTGATGCTCGGCGGGGTAGCAACCATCGTTGGCTACACGCTGTTCGGCTTCGTCAACACGCGCCTGATCAAACTCGAAGCGCTGAACAACAGCGTGCCGACCCAGACTGTCGCGGCGCAGCACATCGTCGGCGAGCCGATCCCCGTCAATAACCTGAACCTGGCCACCCTGGAGACTCGACCATGAGCGACAACAGACACTTGCTCGGCATGCTGGCGCTGCTGGTCAGCAGCCAGCCCGACAAACGCAGCGTGTTCGGCCGGGCCTTGATCCAGCTGATCAGCGACGTCGAAGACCGCGCCATCAGTGTGCTGACCTCCGAAAGCCTGAGCGATGCGAAGTCGATTCTCAGCTCTGATCCGGCGATCCAGTGTGTGTTGCTCAGTTGGGAAATGGACAGCAGTAACGACCACAAGGAATGCATCGATCTGCTCACCACCTTGCGTGAGCGCAATACCCGGGTGCCAGTTTTTTTGATCAGCGATCGCAGTACGGCGTCGAGCGTGCCGCTGATCGTCATGCAGCACGCCGATGACTTCATCTGGTTGCCGGAAGACACCAGCCGTTTCCTCAGCGGACGCATCATGGCGGCCATTGAACGCTACCGTCAGGCGGTGTTGCCACCGATGTTCGGCGCGCTGCTGAAGTTTGCCCGCAGCTACGAATATTCATGGCACACCCCGGGCCACGCCGGCGGCACGGCGTTTCTGAAGAGCACCGCAGGCCGCGCGTTTTACGAGTTTTTTGGCGAGAACCTGCTGCGCTCCGACCTGTCGATTTCGGTCGGCGAACTGGGCTCGTTGCTCGACCACAGCGGCCCGATCGGCCAGGGCGAACGCTATGCGGCGAAGGTGTTTGGCGCCCACCGCACGTATTACGTGACCAATGGTTCATCGATGTCCAATCGGGTGATCCTGATGGCCAGCGTGACCCGGGACCAGATCGCCCTGTGCGACCGCAACTGTCACAAGTCCGCCGAGCACGCGATGACGCTGTCTGGCGCGATCCCGGCCTACCTGGTGCCCACCCGCAACCGCTTCGGCATCATCGGCCCGATCCTGCCGCAGACCCTGAGCGCGGAGAGCGTCAAAGCCGCCATCGCCAGCAACCCGCTGGTCAAAAGCCACATCGACCCGACGCCCGTGCATGCCATCATCACCAACTCTACTTACGACGGCCTGACCTACAACGTCACTCGCGTCGAAGCGTTGCTGGGGCAAAGCGTTGACCGGCTGCATTTTGACGAAGCCTGGTACGGCTATGCGCGGTTCAATCCGCTGTATAAAGACCGCTTCGCCATGCACGGCAGCCCGGACGATCACGATCCGTCCAAGCCCACCGTGTTCGCCACGCAGTCGACCCACAAGTTGCTTGCGGCGCTGTCCCAGGCCTCGATGATTCATGTCCGTAACGGCCGCAACCCGATTCCCCACGGGCGGTTCAACGAGTCCTACATGATGCACGCGTCGACCTCGCCCAATTACGCGATCATGGCGTCGTGCGATGTCAGCTCGGCAATGATGGAAGCGCCCAGTGGCCAGATTCTGACCAACGAATCCATCGAAGAAGCGGTGGCGTTCCGGCAGGTTATCTCCCGCATGCAGACTGACATGCAGAGCCGCGATGACTGGTTTTTCTCCTGCTGGCAGCCGCCTTCAGTGCAGGTCGGGGCTACGGCGATTCCGTTTCACGAAGTCGATCCCGTCCGGCTCAAGACCGATCCGAATTGCTGGGTCTTGCACCCCAACGAGGTGTGGCACGGCTTCGGCGACATCGAAGACGGCTACTGCATGCTCGATCCGATCAAGGTGTCCATCCTCAGCCCGGGCATGGGTGACGACGGCAACCTCCTGGACTTTGGCATTCCAGCCTGTGTGCTCAGTGCCTATTTGGGGCACCAAGGCATCGTCGTCGAAAAGACCACCGACTTCACGATCCTTTTCCTGTTTTCCATCGGCATCACCAAGGGCAAGTGGGGCACGTTGGTCAACGCGTTGCTGGACTTCAAACGCGACTACGACACCAACCTTGAGCTGGAGCTTTGCCTGCCCGATTTGCTCACCGCGAATCAGCAGCGCTATGCCGGAATGGGGTTGAAGGATCTGGCGGAAGACATCTTTGCCGCGATGAAAGAGACCAAGACCACGGCGGCCATGTCGAAGGCGTTCGGCACATTGCCCAAGGCGGAGTTCAGCCCGGTGGAGGCGTACGAGAAGTTGGTCAAAAACGAAGTGGAGCAGGTCACCCTGGAAGAGGCCGCGGGGCGCATTGCCGCGACGGGCATCGTGCCGTATCCGCCGGGCATCCCGCTGTTGATGCCCGGGGAAAACGCAGGGCCTGCGGACGGGCCGTTGCTAGCCTATCTTCGGGCGCTTGAAAGCTTCGATCGCTCATTCCCCGGGTTCACTCACGACACCCATGGGATTGAAAACGAAGCGGGGGTTTATCGGATGCTGGTGCTGAAATAGCTACAGTGCTGAGGGAGGTGAGCCGTCTGGCGCACCTCCGGCTCAGTGGCTCTGGGCCTTTTGCAGCGCCTGCTGCGTCAGCGCCACACATTCACGCCCACCGTCATCGTTGTGCCGCGCCAAGGCCGCTTCGGCGCGGTGCACGGTCGTGTCGATATCGCTTTTGACCGCGTCGCTGAGGTTGGGATTGGCGACTTTTGCGTCACGAACCTTGCTCAGGTTCATCTGGCACTGATTGTTGTCGTCGTTGGCATACGCCACGAAGGGCAGGGCACATACAGTCAGGAGCAAGCCGGCGAGCAGGGCGTGTTTCATGTGGGTTTCCGCAGAAGTAGGGATGTGGCTCGTTATCTGTACGAGCTTTGCGCATCAGACCTCAGATTCCGGATTTCCGCCAGTGGGTGCTTGGCGCGAGCTGTCACCTGACCAGCGTGATGATGCCCACCACTTTCTTGTCCTCGTCCAGTACCGGCAGGTATTTGCTGTCATTCCCGGCCAGCATCTTCATCGCGTCAGCCATCGAGTGCTCAAGAGACAGGCTTTGCGTGCTGCGCGACACAATCCGAGCGGCGTCGATATCGGAACGGTTGCGCCGCAGCGCGTGTTCTTCGGTCTTGTGCAGAATCTCCTCGAGGTCCTCGCGAGAGACATCGACGAACTCGCCCATTTCCTCTAGCGCTTTGTCCAGGTCTTCAGCGTTGAAGCCGTCGCTGTTGAGCGGCACCTGGTCGAGCACCGGCAGCTCCTTGGCCTGCGCCTTGGGGTAACGCACCCTGGTCAGGTTGTTGTAGATGAGCGCGCCGGCCAGCAGGCATACCGCGTTGAGCATCACCGGGCCAAGCACGTGCAGGCCCATGGGCGACAGCTCGTTCTTCGACGTGACGATGCAGATGGCCACCGCGGCAGCGGGCGGGTGCAGGCAGCGGAACACGCACATCAGCAGGATGGACGAGCAGACCGCCAGGCTGGCGGCGTTAATGGTGTTGCCAAGCAGCCTGATCGACAACAGCGCTACCAGTGCGGCGATCAGATAACTGCCGAGGATCGACCACGGCTGAGCGAGCGCGCCGGTCGACACCGCAAACAGCAGCACCGCCGATGCGCCCACCGGACCCAGCAGGTGCAGCGTGATGTCTATGCCGTACAACTCGCGGCAGAACACAGCGCTGACGAATATGCCCAGGCACGCGCCAATTGCGGCGCGCCACCACTCGGCAGGATGAGTGTTAGACGAATGGGGGATGAAACTGCGTAAGAGGTTTTTCACGATCGGCAAATTTTAAAGGGGGAAAAAGTGCTCGGGATTCTCAATGCATTGGCCAACGAAGGCAAACGTGAACCGAGCCAGATTCACGACGCCGGAGACAGGGGGCAAATGCGGCAAAAAGAAAAGCCACCCATGTCGCCAAAGTCGGGGTTACCTGGCTGCATGGATGGCATTGTTCAATACTGCGTTACATGCTGCGCGACTGAGCTGACTGTCGAGCTCGGCGTGCAGGTCGGGCCTCTTCAACTTCCAGCAAGTGCATGGCCAATACGTCAGTCAAAAACCGGAACTGATCGTTGAAACCTACCACCTCGTTGCTGAAGTGGTTTTCCGCCGACGGCATCATGAAGCCGCCGAAGCGATTGTCCTCAACGAGACCGTGGCTATTCTTGCGGGCGATGACATGTTGTGAGTAATAGTTCTTTCCGAATGTGGGAAAGCTAACGTGCAAAGTGACGTCTCGGGTCATGTCGATTGCTCCGCATCTAACAGCAAGTTGAAAGCGTGAAAGGTGCTGATAAGTGTCAGCTACTTGGCCTTAGTTGGCCGGTGCCACAACACGACTGTCCTCTTCGTCTGCGGTCATCAAGACCGATCCCAGATCGAAGAGTTTGAGGGCGACGACGTAGCTGGTGAGCGCTGCGAGCGTCAAGCAAGTAAGGAGATGAACGATCATTTTCCTGCCCTCGGTCGTGTTTGGGTGTGAGGGCGATGGTACGCCCATCAGTTTTGAGCGGAAGGCATTCGCGGGAATGTTGGTTATCGATGGGAATGATGGATCGGTCGCTGTGGCGCGGCGAACGCAGTTCATGGGGGAGTGAGTTTGCCCACGAATACGGCTTTGAGACGCCGGCTGTCTAGCGGATACGCAGCTGTTTTGCGAGGAGGCTTGAGCGACCTCACGGTCGCTCCCGCCTTCCAGACTGCGTTCGGGGTTTCGCCTCTATGCCCGAATGGTTTCGCCATAGCGATGGGTCGCCAGGCACGCCAGCAGCAGGCCGCTGATCGCTACCATCCCGCCGACCAGACCGATATTGGCCACGCCGAGCTGGCTGATCACCACACTGCCGAGCAGCGCGCCACCGCCGATACCGATGTTGTAGATGCCTGAATGCAGCGCCATTGCCACGTCTGTTGCATCCGGCGCCATCGCCAGCACCTTGGACTGCATCACCAGACCAAAGCACATGATCGCCATGCCCCAGACCACGCTCAGCACACCCATCGACGATGAGTTGCCGGACAGCGGGAGCAACAGAATCAGACAGGCCGCCAGGGCGCCGATCGCGGTGATCAGCAGGCCACGTGGGTAACGGTTGTTGTAGCGGCTGAAGATCACCGAACCGACGATGCCGGCGCCGCCGAACAGCAAGAGGATGACGGTGGTCATGTCGCCGGTCATCTTCGCCACGAGCTGTGCGAACGGTTCGATGTAGCTGTAAGCCGTGAACTGCGCGGTGACCACCAGAGCCGTTAACAGATAGAGCGACATCAATGCCGGGCGCTTGAACAGCATCGGCAGGCTTTGCAGCGAGCCCGAGTTTTGGCTTGGCAGCAGCGGCAACGACTTCATCAGCACCAGCACGGTCAGGCCTGACGCCACGGCAATCGCCAGGAATGTTGCGCGCCAGCCCAGCGCTTCGCCCAGCACGCGCCCCAGCGGAATGCCAAGCACCATCGCCAGCGCGGTGCCGGTGGCCAGCAGGCCGAGGGCTTGAACCTGCTTGCCTTCCGGTGCGACTCGTACCGCCAGCGATGCCGTGACCGACCAGAACACCGCGTGGGCCACCGCAATACCGACGCGACTGACCAACAGCATGCCGAAGCTCGATGACAGGCTCGACATCACATGAGCGGCGATGAACGTCAGAAACACAAACAACAGCAACTTGCGTCGCTCGATGTTGCGGGTCAGCAGCATCATCGGCAGCGAGGTCAGCGAGACGATCCACGCGTACACCGTCAGCATCAGGCCGACCTGTGCGGTGGTCATGTCGAAGCTGTGGCCGATGGCGCTCAACAAGCCCACCGGCACGAATTCGGTGGTGTTGAAGATGAAGGCTGCCAAGGCCAGCGCGATGACGCTCAGCCAACTTCCGGTGTGTGCGTTAGTGGTATTCATTAAAACGAATGCCTCCTGAATAATTCGGTTGGCCGCGTCCCAACAAAAACGCCGACAAGCAGGAATACCGCTCGAGGCTTTTGCCTGGGCGGTGCATGCGGTCAGCTGAATATTATGAGTATGGGGAGATGCGACGAGATGTTGCGGATTCTACGCCGTTGTAATCGTTGTCACAACCAAGGCCGGGCGCGCTCAGGGGTTCGCAGGCCGGCGTTGATCAACGCTTTGGGCACGTGAATGAGCAGCGTTTTTCCAGCAAGCCCCGGTCGATCAGGCCCTCGCCATTTGACATCTTGGGGTATGTATCCTTCGCTTGTTATGTCAGGGCGACAATTGGACGCACTTGCTTGAGTGCGCTCTTTATAGGGATGTAAGCACGCGGGTCATTCCGCAGGACGTTGTGATGAAACAGCCCGGTCGGGCATTTTTCCGCCAGTTTCTCCGTGTGTCTTGTGTATCAATGCTGTTGCCAGTCACGCCGATCGAAGCGGCTTGCACGTTGGTCTCAGGGACAGGAAATGACAACTATGTGTGCGACAGCAGCACCAGTCCGGGCCTGGTCGATCTGGCCGGCGATAACGTGCTGACGTTTCCAACTGGCGGCACGGGCGTGGTGACGGGCAACATCCTGTTTGGCAACGGCGCCGACCGGATCGTCATGAGCTCCGGCCGGGTGCAGGGCACCATCAACCAGGGCGCGGGCACTAACGTGATGGTGATGGAGGCCGGGACCATAACCGGCAGCCTCATGCAGGGTCCCGGGATCGACAACTTTTTCATGAGCGAGGGCACCCTCCAGTCACTGGCGCAGGGTGATAGCCGCGACGTGTTCTCCATGAGCGGCGGGACCATCGTCGGGGCGTTTGAAGACGGTGATGTCGCGACCCTCAGCGGCGGCACCATTGGCCGCGTCGATATGAAGCTCGACAACAATCTTTTCGACATGTCGGGCGGCCGGATCATCGGCAACCTCGTCACCGGTTTCGGCCGCGACACTATTGTCGTTTGGGGCGGGAGCATTGGCGGCAACATCAGCGTCAGTGGCGGCAACGACAGCATCAGCGTGAGCGGCGGGACGGTATCCGGCGAAATCCGCGCCAGCTTCGGCGACGACACGTTCGCGTGGAACGGGGCAGGAGTGATCCAGTCCTCCGTGCTTATGGGCGACGGCAATGACCGCGCCTCAGTCAGCAACCTCAAAGAAAGCACGCTGAGTTCGACCCCTTTCGTAGACGGCGGACTGGGTAATGACCAACTGACGTTGTTCCAGACCTCCAGCGCCGGGGCCGGGCGCTATCTGGGGTGGGAGGCGATTGATCTCACCGAGCAGTCGCATTTCACGCTCGACACCGACCTCTTTCTTGGCGACAGCGTGAGCAACACCGGCACATTCAACATCGACAGCTCCAGTACGCTGGAAGTGACCCAAGGCGCTATTCGCCCATACAGCGCGGGGCAGACCGCGACGTTGAGCAATGCCGGGTTTATCGACATGACCGCCAACAGCGCCGTGGCGGGCGACACGCTCACCGTGTACGGCAACTATGCCGGTAACAACGGTCAATTGCTGTTGCAGACAACGCTGGGTGACGACCGCTCGGCCAGTGACCGGCTGGTAGTGTCCCAAGGTGCAATCAGCGGCAACACCCAGCTGGGCATCAGCAACCTCAACGGGCTGGGCGGACTGACGCAGGACAATGGTATTGAGGTGGTTCAGGCCGTCAATGGAGCGACCAGCACCAGCGATGCCTTTGTGCTCGGCAACCGCGTCGTGGCCGGCGCTTACCGCTATCAGTTGTTCAAGGGCGGCGTGACGGCCGGGACCGAGAACAGCTGGTTCCTGCGCTCGTCGGTGGCGCCCGTCCGAAGCCCACTGAGCGTAGCGCCGCCTGCAGCAACTCCGGTGGTTGATCCGGCATCGTCGCCCGTCACGAACCCTGTTATTCCGACACCGATACCTGCGCCCGTTCCTGTTCCCGCTCCCGAGCCAGTGCCTCCCGTTCCTGTCGATGCGGACGAACCGGCCGTTGAGCCACCGACCCTCGCTCCCGTCGCACCGCCTGCTGCGCCGGTGACGCCTTCCGCCGCGCCCGCCGTTGTCTCGCCCGTTCCGGCGCCACTGACTGCGCCATTGCCAGCAGCGTCCCCTGGCGCTGAGCCCATCCCGCTGTATCGCCCGGAAGTGCCGATCTATTCCGTGTTCGTGCCGGCTGCGCAGATCACGGTGCGTGAGGCACTGGGCACTTTTCACGATCGCCAGGGTGATCAGCGTCTGCTCAGCGACACCAACAGCGCTCCGGCCGGGTGGACGCGGCTTTATGGCAGCGATATACGCAGGGACTGGGCCGGCGATGCGTCGCCGCATTTCGATGGGTCAACCAAGGGCTATCAGGTGGGCCACGACCTGTTTGTCGCGCCAACGGATTCCGGCCGGGTGCAACGTGCGGGTGTCTTCGTCGGCCAGATCCGCTTGCAAGGCAGCGTCGAAGGATTCGCCGAAGGGTTCAAGGGCACGAAGGCCGGACGTATGAAAGTCAAGGGTGATCACTTTGGCGCCTACTGGACCTTGGTCGATCCAAGCGGGTGGTACCTGGACGCCGTCGCCATGGGCACGCGTCTTGGCGGCAGCAGTCGGTCCGATCAAGGCATCAGGCTCGACACCGACGGTCACGCCGTCAGCCTGTCCCTGGAAACCGGCTACCCGATGGCCGTCTCCGAACGCTGGGTCGTTGAACCACAAGCGCAGGTTATCCATCAACGGATCGACCTCGACCGCCAGAACGACGGCATCTCCGACGTCTCGTTTGATTCGCAGGACTACTGGACGAGTCGAGTCGGCGCGCGCCTGAAGGGCCGATACCTGATCGACACCCTGCCCGTCGAACCCTACCTGCGCGCGAACGTCTGGCATGTGCTGGCTGGCAAGGACACCGTGACCTACAACGGTGTCGACCGGATCAAGAGCCAACACAGGTCGTCATCCACCGACATCGGCGTCGGGCTGGTCGTCGGCGTGGCGCAAGGCGTCAGCCTTTTCATCGCCGTGGACTACGCCGCACAGCTCGACAGTAATGAACGGGCGGAGGCCAGCGGCAGTATCGGCGTTCGTGCGAGTTGGTGAGCCATGGGACGGGTAGGCGATTTTGAAACCGCCTGTCTAATCCGTGGCACTTGGCGCGCTTGGGGGATTCAGATAGTCATGGTGCGGATAACTCGCACGTAAACGAGGAGATCGAATTCATGGCTAATGACGCTTCGCTTACAGGGACCAGCGCGCAGACGGATCCGGATAAGGATCTTGGGTTTAATGAAGAATCGCCCGATGTCTCCGATCCGCAGGTAGACCCGACTGAGCCCGCGCGGACCGAGAACGATCCGGTGACGGAAGAGCCAACCACTCGCCGCGGTAATGACGAGCCGTTGCCGGGGAAGGGCGGGGTCTGATCGACTCGCGCTGAACCTAAAAGCCCTGCTGATTCGAGCGGGGCTTTTTTATGGCTGTTGGCGAATGCTGACGGCGTTCTGATCAGCGCTGCCTGCACTTGACCGGGATGACACCGAGCTCATTCTTTTGATAAATCGTGTAGGGCAGGACGAGGGTGTCTGCAATCCCTGAAAGCAGCATGTCGGCCGCGGCGATCGGAGCCGAGTCATGGACGCCGTACCTTACCGGCGCATCCATGGTGCAATACCCGTAAGCGAAGCCGCTGTAAACGCGCGGGATCTGAGAGCAGTACGAATGCCAGCCGGCAAGATTGTCGGCTGCCTTGGGTGCGTTGTAGAGCGTGATGATCGTGCCGCAGCCGGATAGGGTTGTGATGAGGAACGCTGCAATCCATTGCTTCATGAGCGGTCCTGGTTTTGGGTTGTTAGGGGCTGCAAATCCAATTGCGGATTAGAGTCTGACGACGTGGCCAAATAATTTTTCGGTTTGAGGTATATACCATTCACGACAGAGACCCTTTCCGCTATATCTCGTACCCTGGCAGCGGTATGTCGGTCTTGCTGTTGTATAAAGGGATATTGCTGTAGCTGACCTGCTCCAGCAGAGTCGGATCCCAAGTCTGCGTTTTGGCGGCCAGATACAACATCCCTAGCTTAATTGGTATATTCCCCTGTCTCTCCTTACCACGCCTGAAAGAGAGCAGGTCAAAACCTTCTGGCACGAAGTATCTGTAAGGGTCATAGTTATCGATGTTCACCGAGAACCGTTGGAAAAACTCTGGCATCAGCTCGTTGGCGTCGTCGCCTTCAATACCTAGATCACGGTTGATATCCGTAGATAGGCTTAAATCTTTAAATGCGGTTGCGCTGAATTCAAAGGTTTCGTGAATGCACTCTATTATTTTGCCGAGCAGTTCGTAATCAACTTCATTATTGTTCATTCAAAATACCTGATCTTCAGGGCGCACAATAGCGTTGTAGGTAACGACAGTCTTGTAGCCTATTAGGCCTAGCTCGGCGGCAGTGTAAGCCCATCCGAATACAGGTATGGCACGCCCTACGAATGCAGCGAGATAAGGGGTTCGTCTTAATCTGGGCGGCCACATTCCAACAACTGTTGGTGCCCGATACCCGCCAGGAAACTTTGTTTTTCTAAGCACGCGTCGGGAAAGGACAGACGCTACGGAAGTGTTCGGAATCGCGCCCCCAGGCTTCCCCCGAGTTGGAATTACATTAGCCCCGCTAACGATTGCCAACGCAGATGCTACATCGTCTAGACCAAATTCTTCCATTGTCGTCTCAGCGGCAATCACCCAGAGCAACTGATCCGCCGTAAGCCCACAATCGCCGTCATAGCAATATATATTAGGCACTTATACCGTCCTTATGCGTAAGTGTTGTTTCGGGTTTGGTCCCAGCCGGCAGAGATTTGCCCTGTGATTAGCCCGGTGATGCGGCTTTGCTGGGAGTACACTATGTTGACTTTGGCATAATCAAACCATACGACCTCTTCAGGGAATGACGAGGCCGCAGCGTCGAAAATATTTCCGCTGTGGATGCCACTTATGATAACTTCCTCGAATACAATCTCCAGAAATTTTTGTTTTTCTCCACCTGCTCTATGCACGCTCATTACTATCTTTTTGAAGTGCTGTCCCGCGCAGCAGGCTTCGAGTATTTTAGGTGTTGCAATATCCACTCGCTTTACAACGCTGAAGTGACTTAAATAAACGCGGCCTACTGTGGCACCGCCAGCCGAGCTCGCTGTCCTGGAGACCGCTTGAGTAGCGGCAAGGTTATACGCGGATATCTCTATCCAGTTTTTATGCTCGGAGTCCGAGGAGTCGCCATCAAGACCGTCTATGCACAAAAAAGTATCAAATGCCATTCCTGCTCCCTGCAACTGATCGTGCGGATTTGATTGATGTCAGGGGCAAAGCTTAACGCCGCTATCAAACCTCGCCAACCCTCCAACAGATGCCAGAGCACCTGAATGCTCATTGCCATTGTCATCAAGGAAAAAAGACATCTGTGGGTGTCTTTTTGGATTCGAGCCAAGGGGACTCTTTGCGGCTAGTCGTGGATGCCGGAGCACCGGATAAGTCTGGGGTGATCTATCAGGGTAAAGGCAGCCGACTCTAGCAGCGCCCAAGGGGATGTCCGTGTAATACATTCCATTTGTGAGGTCCCAAGCTGGTCATTGAAATGCCCAGCCGAATGATGGCACTGTCTGGTCTCACCAACGAAAGGATTCCGCCTGTGCACCGCAAACTTTCCCTGATCTTGTGCCTTAGCTGCTTGCCTGCTCTCTCTCAAGCCGCTGTTTCGATATAAAAATATACTGTGGAAAAGTCTCGGATGCAGTGGGCGGTAGTGCTCAGATTGAGCTTGGGTGTCGAGAGCAAGAAGCAGACGCCCGGGCTGAGATCCCCGCCAAGAACCCTTCACCAAAAATACTGGCTTACTGTGATCGAGTAGCGAAAGCGGTAGGCGGGAGCTACCAAATATTGTCAGGTTGCATTGACCAGGAGCAGGAAGCCCAAGCGCAACTCGACAGGTGATCCTATTGAGCCGATCAATACCGCTCCGGCCGGTTTATCATTTCTGAAGATCGGATGAGCCTGCCGCTTATGCTGGCGCTGGCGGGTTCGATCCCAAGCTCAGTAAGCGCATCGAGTCAGGCCCCCGCGTCCTGTGAGGTGTTAACTGACGCGTAACGAACAAGGCCGGGAACCAGGCAGTGGCCACCTTCACGAAAGTGTGTTCAGTCTCAGCAAGTTTGGCCTGCCTTACCTCATCAAGCTTGGTTTTGGGATCAGTGCCCAAAGCGGGCAACTCACGCGCCTCTGCTGCTTTCTTCCGGGCGTTGGCTAGCGAGAGGTCGGGGTATGGACCGAGCGCCATATTAAGACGGCTTCTGGTCAACGGCTCGCGGTAATTGAAATTCCACATCATCGAGCCGCTGGCGCGTACTCGAAGCTGCAGGCCGTCGCCGTCGCTGAGGACGAAGTCTTTACCAGTTGCCTTGACTGCCTTGAGCTGGCGATCGGAGAGGCGGGTTGCGTTAGTAGGCATGGGGGCTACCTCCAGCACCGTTTTGGTATCCTGAAAATAGCATTTGGTAACTCGGGATACCACCTGGGATACCAAAGCGCCTGGAACTCAGAAATCCTCCAAAGCCCCCAAAAGAGCTGAAACCCTCGTGTTTACTGGATTTCAGGCACAAAAAAAGACGTCCGAGGACGTCTTCTTTTTTGGATTTGGTGGAGCCGGGGGGATTTGAACCCCCGTCCGCCAGTACTCCGCTTTCGGGCCTACATGCTTAGCCGTGTCTATTAAGTTAACCCTCAGCGACCCGACGGGCAGGGTGCTTTGGGCGAGCTGTGTAAGTTTTAGCCGATTCGTCCACAGCGTACTGCACGGCGATCCTGTTCTATATGACAATCACTTTGGGTTTACAGGCATCCCCTGGTGATTGCTGGAGCCGAAGCTACCAGAAGGAAGGCTAGCACCGCTTACGCGGCGAGAGCTTGTTCCCCGTAGGTTTCGTCATTGGCAACTATAGAAAGTTGCAACAGTGGATTTACGACTTCTGTTACCAAGTCGGCATGCCCCTAGAGTTTCATCACCGGCGTCGAATCCTAATCGGCCCCAATTCTGCTGCTCTAGCAGTCAGGCGGCGGAGTCTACCCGAATCAATGAGATACGTCGACCGTTCGCCTGACATTCCGCTCGCGACGGCGTTGGGCCAGTCGCGATTCGGTCATTACTTGGCGGCACCGCCGTCGCTACCGTCACCGCCGGTCTTCAGCTCGGTGATTTTCTTGGTAGTGATCGAAATGCACTCCTTGTCATCGCCACGTTTTTGCGCAGCGGTGGCATCAGCAACGGTTTTTTCGATGTCAGTCTTGCTGTCGCCGGTCAGGTTGGTGGTGGTCGACGCCTCAGCATTTTTCAGTGCCGCGATGTTCGCGCCGCACAGGTCATCAGCAGCGAAGACCGGGGAACCCAACAGTGCAGCGGTAAGAAACAGTCCAGTCAGTGCGGTGCGCTTCATGTGTATCTCCTTGAGCCTGTTGACTCGGTATCGCCGACTGATTCCGCCGGTGCCCGAGATAGAGGAAAAAAGCGCCGAATGGGTTGTGGCGCTTAAAGAGATGGACTGCCGACCATCGCAGGGGTTCTATTTTTTTTCACAGTGCTGTGAAAAAGCCACGTTGCCGGATGTTTCGAGATAATGGTGCGATCTACGCCCCATTTGTGTGCATCAAGCGGTTCTTGGTTGAGTCACCCTGTCCACGAGATAGACCAGACCGTGGTAGTCGATGCCGCCGTGTCGCGTGAGCCCGATCTCGCACGTCCGGCTGGTCGAGATGCCTTCATCGCAGAACTGAACAGCGTCTTTCAACGAGCGCAGCGCATGGGCATTCAGCTCGGGCGTCATGAACCCTTTATCCCCCGCGAACCCGCAGCAATGAATACCTTCGGGGATGACCACATTCACGCTGCACATCCGCGCGAGGTCGACCAGCGCCTGGCTCTCGCCCAGCTGTTGCGTGCTGCAGGTGACGTGAACAGCGATGGGTGCCTGCTGCGGGGTGAACACCAGTTTGTCCAGCAGATGGGTGCGGATGAAACGGACTGGATCGTACAGGTCGAGTCGGGTTTCCTTGAGGTTTTGAACCAGGCGCAGCGTGCAGGGACTGGTGTCGCAGTAGATTGGATCGAGCCCGCCGCGGCTGGCCTTGGTCAACGCGGCAAGCAGTTGCTGACGCTTGTCTTCCGCCTGTTCGGCGTAGCCCTTGGAGGCGAAAGGCTGGCCGCAGCACAGGCTGTCCTGGTCTTCCGGAAACACCACTTGATAACCGGCTTTCTCCAGCAGCTTTTGGGTCTTGTCCATCAGCGACGTCTGTTCGCGATCACCTGCCGCAGGCCCCATGACACGGGACACGCACGCCGCCAGATAAACCACACGAGGGCGCTGATCTTCAACCGGCGGGGAGAATCGAGTAGCGTTCTCGGGCTGCGGCATGGCTGGCGTCCACTGCGGCATGCGGCCTGAGGACGCCTTGCTCAGCGCGCTGGATATCTTCGCAAGCCTCGGTGCGCCAAGCAGCATGCGGGCGCCATTGGCCGCATGCAGCGTAAATCGCGCGCCCTTCATGGCTGTCGCAAAGTGCTGACCGATCCAGCTGGCGGCCTTGTCATGATGCGCTTGCTGCCCGCGAAGCTTCTTCACCAGCTCGCCTGTATTGATGCCGACCGGGCAACGCTGCGCGCACAAACCGGTGGCAGCGCAGGTGTCGATGCCCTGGTATTGGTAGTCGCGCTCCAGCTGAGTTGTGTCCGTGCCTGCGCGTTTCTTCGCCTGAATGTCGCGCCACATGACGATGCGTTGCCGTGGGCTCAGGGTCAGCCCTTTCGACGGACACACCGGTTCGCAAAAGCCGCACTCGATGCATTTGTCGATGATCGCATCGGCAGCCGGCATGGGTTTCAGGTGCTTGAGGTGCACCTGCGGATCTTCACTGAGCACGACGTCGGGATTGAGGATGCCAGCGGGGTCGAGCAGCCGTTTGAGTTGCCACATCAGCGCGTAAGCCTCGCGGCCCCACTCAAGCTCCACGAAGGGCGCCATGTTGCGGCCGGTGCCGTGTTCGGCTTTCAGTGAGCCATTGAACTCCACGGCCACCAGGTGCGTGACGTCGTCCATGAAGGCTGAATAGCGCGCGATCTCCGTCGGGTCGTTGAAGCCCTGAGTGAAGACAAAGTGCAAGTTGCCCTCCAGCGCGTGGCCGAACAGGATCGCCTCGTCGTAGCGGTGCTTTTCGAACAGCTCGATCAATCGCCGAACGCCGATGGCCAGTTGCTCGACGGGGAAGGTCACGTCCTCGATGATCACCGTCGTACCCGTCTCACGCACCGCGCCGACGGCAGGGAATGTGTCCTTGCGAATGGCCCAGAGCCGAGCGTTCTCGGTCGCGTCTTCGGTGAAGTCGACCTGCTTCTCGACCGGGAAATGCGCGATGGACGCCATGACCTGCGCCAGTTGTTCGTGCAGCAACGGTCGGGTCGCGGCGCGGGCTTCGATCAACAGTGCGCAGGCACCCTCCGACAGCTCACGAACGAATGCCGGCATGCCTGGCTTGTTCTGCACCGAGCGCAGGCTGCGTCGATCAAGCAGTTCGACGGCGGCGACCGGCTGGGTTTTCAGAACCGTGACAGCGTTGCAGCAGGTTTCGATGTCGGGAAAGACAATCAGTGCCGTCGCCTTGTTCGGGTGATCAGGCACCGTGTCGTAGGTCACCGCGCTGATGAAACCCAGCGTGCCCTCCGAACCCACCAGCAGATGGCTGAGGATGTCGAGGGGCTCGTCGAAGTCCACCAGGGCGTTCAGCGACAGGCCGCAGGTGTTCTTCAGGCGGTACTTGTGGCGGATCTTTGCAGCGAGTTCGGTATTCGCGCGGGTCTCGCGACCCAGTTGCGCAAGGCGCTCCAGCAGATCGGCATGGCTTACGCGAAAAGCATCGACGCTAGCAGCATCTTCCGTGTCCAGGCGGGCGCCGTCGGCAAGCACCAGCCGAATGCCGGCGAGGGTGTGGTAGGTGTTCTGGGCCGTGCCGCAGCACATGCCGCTGGAGTTGTTGGCGACGATGCCGCCGATCTTTGCCGCATGCATGGACGCAGGGTCCGGACCGATCTTGCGTCCGAATGGCGCCAGCCAGACGTTGGCCTGTGCGCCGATGACGCCGGGTTGCAAACGGATCTGCGCGCCTTGCTCGCGTATTTCACGGCCGTTCCAGTTGTCGCCGAGAACGATCAACACCGAGTCGCTGATCGCCTGCCCCGAGAGGCTGGTGCCGGCCGCGCGGAAGGTCACCGGGACTTTATCGGCCTGCGCCAGTTTGAGCAGCGTCACGACTTCATCTTCGGATTCGACGCGGATGACCAGTTTGGGGACCAGCCGATAAAAGCTGGCGTCGGTGCCGAATGCCAGGGTCGAGAGCGGGTCGTCGAAGCGTCGACCGGCAGGAATGAGGCTGTTCACACCGGCCAGAAACGCGGCGGGCAAAGTCATGCTGTTTTCCTCGTGGGGCATCTCGGTGGCGCTGCGGCCTCTGTCGGGCCGCATGCGGGGAATCGGCGGAGTCAGGCGCCCAGTTCGCGGACCAGCGAATCACGGGTGATCTCGCTGATCGACTTGGCGCCGGTAAGGACCATTGCGACGCGCATTTCCTTCTCGAACAGATCCAGCAGGTTTTTCACCCCAGCCTCGCCGTGGGTGGCCAAGGCGTAGATGAACGCGCGGCCGATCAGCACGGTGTCGGCCCCGAGGGCGATCATGCGCACCACGTCCAGGCCGCTGCGGATGCCGGAGTCCGCGAGAATCTTCAGATCGCCTTTCACGGCGTCGGCAATGGCGGGCAGCGCACGGGCGCTGGACAACACACCATCGAGCTGGCGGCCGCCATGATTGGACACGACGATGCCGTCGGCGCCGAATTTAACGGCGTCGCGAGCGTCTTCCGGGTCGAGGATGCCCTTGATGATCATCGGGCCGTCCCAGGAATCACGAATCCATTCCAGGTCTTTCCATGAAATCGACGGGTCGAAGTTGTTGCCCAGCCAGGCGATGTAATCGGTAAGCCCCGTGGGATTGCCACGATAGGCCGACACGTTACCCAAATCGTGGGGCCGGCCGTTGATGCCCACGTCCCACGCCCATTGCGGGTGAGTCATGGCTTGCAAGACGCGTCGCATCGGTCCGCTTTTGCCGCTCATGCCGGAGTGCGCATCACGGTAGCGAGCGCCCGGGACAGGCATGTCGACGGTGAACACCAGTGTTTTGACGCCGGCGGCTTTGGCTCGCTCCAGCGCGTTGCGCATGAAACCGCGATCCTTCAGCACGTACAGCTGAAACCACATGGGCCGCTTGATCGCCGGGGCGACTTCTTCAATCGGGCACAACGAAACTGTCGACAGCGTGAACGGAATGCCCTTGGCATCTGCAGCGCGGGCGGCCTGGACTTCGCCCCGACGGGCATACATGCCGCAGAGGCCAATCGGTGCGAGTGCCATCGGCATGCTCAGGGTTTCACCGAACAGCGTCGTCTCCAGACTCAGCTCGGACATGTTCTTCAGGATGCGCTGGCGCAGCGCGATGCTGGCCAGGTCAGAAACGTTATGGCGCAGGGTGTGCTCGGCGTAGGCGCCGCCGTCGGCGTAGTGAAACAGGAACGGCGGGAGCTTGCGCTGGGCGGCGGCGCGGTAGTCGGTGGAGGCAGAAATGATCATGGGATCTCGCAGATGAGTGAGCGGGGCCGCAGCCGAGCGCATGAAACACGCCCGGCGCTCGTCTGATTAATGAACCAGCATGCCGGTGAACCAGTACGCCTGGGCGTAGGTGATGCAGCCAACGATGGTGGCAAAGAAAATGCTGTGCTTGAGGGTGAAGCGGAACAGGTCGGATTCTTTACCCACCAGGCCAGTCGCCGCGCAGGCCACCGCGATCGATTGCGGGGAAATCATCTTGCCAGTTACGCCGCCGCTGGAGTTCGCCGCGACCATCAGCACGTCACTGACGCCCAGTTGATGCGCAGTGGTGGCCTGCAACGAGCCGAACAGCGCGTTAGACGAGGTGTCGGAGCCTGTCAGGAACACGCCCAGCCAGCCGAGAAACGGCGAGAAGAACGGGAACGCGCTACCCGTCCCCGCAAGGACCAGCGCCAGCGTTGAGGACATGCCGGAGTAGTTCATGACGAAGGCGAAGGCCAGCACCATGCCGATGGAGACGATTGCCCAGCGCAGTTCGATCAGCGTTTCTTTGAAAGTGACCACACCTGTTTTAGGGGTAATGCGCAGCACGATCATCGCCAGAATGGCCGAGATCAGAATCGCGCTGCCCGAGGCGGCGAGCAGGTCGAACTTGTACACCGCTGGCATGGCCGTCGGGTTGGCGACAATCGGCGCCATCTTCATGACCAGTTGATCCAGATGAGGCACCGGGAAGTTCATGGTCAGTGCCTGCAGTGGACCGCCCGCAGCGAACAGCGCCTTGAACGGCTTCAGCGTCCAGATCGTCACGACGACAGTCAGGATCAGGAAGGGCGACCATGCCTTGATGATGGTGCCCGCCGAGTACGGGGATTTCTTGGTAGTGCGCGGTTGACCAAAGCCGCCCGCATTACCAGCGCCGCCGCCCATGACCGCAGCACCGCCGGACGCACCGACGATTTGCGCGTCGGCTGAGCGGGCTGGCTGCCAGACTTTCAGGAAGAAGGTCAGGGACACGAGGCTGACCAGCGCCGAGGTAATGTCAGGCAGTTCCGGGCCAATGAAATTGGAGGTCAGAAATTGCACGATGGCGAAACTGCCGCCCGCGACCAGAGCCGCTGGCCAGGTCTCCTTGACGCCCTTTACGCCATCCATCATGAACATCAGCCAGAACGGCACGAACACCGATAACAGTGGCAATTGACGACCGGCCATGGCGCCGATTTTGAACGGGTCGAGGCCGGACACCTGGCCAGCCACAATGATCGGGATGCCCAGTGCGCCGAACGCCACCGGTGCGGTGTTGGCGATCAGGCAGAGGCCGGCGGCATACAGCGGGTTCAGTCCCAGCCCGACCAGCAATGCGGCGGTGATCGCCACCGGCGCACCGAAGCCCGCCGCCCCTTCCAGAAATGCGCCGAAGCAGAAACCGATCAGCAAGACCTGAATGCGTTGGTCGTCGGTGATCGACATGACCGAACTGCGGATGATTTCAAACTGGCCGCTTTTGACCGTGAGTTTGTAGAGAAACACCGCCGCAATGATGATCCACGCGATGGGCCACAGGCCATAAAGGAACCCATAGCCGGCGGACGCGACAGCCATGTCGGCAGGCATCTGGAACGCGAAGATCGCGATCAAAATGGCGAGCAGCAGCGTGATCGCGCCTGCGATGTGGCCCTTGAGCCGGAATATCGCCAGCGCCAGAAAGAAGAAAACGATCGGAATGACAGCCGCCAGCGCCGAAAGGCCCAGGCCGCCAAGAGGTGTGTAGAGCTGTTGCCAGGTTTGCATGTATGAGGCCCCTAATTGTTTTTGGTTAGGCCCGGTGTCCATGTCTTACGTGCGCGGCTCCTGCAGGCGACAACTGCTTTTCTGTCTTCCTGTCGGCGCTGACGAACGAGTCGCACAGCTCACCAGCTCAAGCGTTCCGCCGTCGGGAAGTGCCTGCGGCGCAGTACGGTGGTAGCCGTCCGTCGCCGGCATTGTAAATTGGTAATACCAATTTACAATGTCTTGGAGCTAGGTTAGAAGCCTTGTTGACGGTGTGTCAATTTATGACGCGTAAACTTTCGTAGTAGCTCGCCCGCATTTCGCCTGAGAGGGAGATTTCTCCTACACCTGGCGGGTGAATGTCTGATCGCGATCGGCGAGAATATGCGCCCCGCATCACGTCAGACGGGGCTGCCGGGTTGTGGAGTGAAGGGTTATGGGCTTTGATCAGGTGCGCCAGCGCCGCTTGTCCGACGAGATTGTCGAGCAGCTGGAAAGGATGATTCTGGAGGGCACGTTGAGCTCCGGCGGTCGTCTGCCAGCTGAGCGAGCACTTGCCGAGCAGTTTGGGGTGTCACGTCCCTCGCTGCGTGAGGCTATTCAAAAGCTTACGGCCAAAGGGCTCCTGGTCAGTCGTCAGGGCGGCGGCAATTACGTCGTCGACAGTCTCGGGTCCACATTCAGCGATCCGCTGCTTCATCTGTTGGAAAGCAGCCCGGAAGCCCAGCGCGACCTGCTCGAATTCCGCCACACCCTGGAAGCCTCCTGCGCTTATTACGCGGCCATACGTGCAACCGATGTCGACCGGCTACGGCTGCGTGAAGCGTTTGATGCGCTGCAGGATTGCTACAGCCGTGCGGAAGAAGTGAGCCGTGCGGAGGAGGGCGCTGCAGATGCCAGCTTCCACCTCGCCATCGCCGAAGCCAGCCATAACGCTGTGTTGCTGCATACGATTCGTGGCTTGTTCGATCTGCTGCGGCGCAGCGTGGTCACCAACATTGGCGGCATGTACAAACAGCGCGCAGAAACCCGCGACATGCTGATTGATCAGCATCGTGAGTTGTACATGGCGATTATCGAAGGCCGGGCGGACGATGCCCGAGAGGTGTCGAGCCGTCATTTGCTGTACGTGCAGGAGGTGCTGGAGGAAGTGCGCCAGCAGGTGCAGCGCACTGCGCGGGCCGAACGGCGGAACCGGATTTGAAGATGTTGCACGGCGCCGGAGTGGTTGCGGGCCGTGCGTCATCTACAGGCGCTGCTTTTCGAAGCGGCAAGGAAGACTGAATCAGTCTTCCTTGCCCTTGTTACGCACCGCGCGTTGCAGCTCGCGATTGGAGTCGCGTTCGCGCTCGGTGTCGCGCTTGTCGTATTCCTTCTTGCCTTTGCCCAGAGCAATCTCGCACTTGATCAAGTGCTGCTTCCAGTAAAGGGCAAGGGCCACGCAGGCATAGCCTTTTTGCTGAACAGACGACGTCAGCTTTTCCAGCTCGCGCTTGTTGAGCAGCAGTTTACGGGTGCGTGTCGGGTCAGCGATGACGTGGGTACTGGCTGTCGTCAGTGGCGAGATATGGCTACCCATCAGCCAGGCCTCACCGTCTTTGAGCAACACGTAACTGTCAACCAGCTGCACCTTGTTGGCACGCAGGCTTTTTACTTCCCAGCCAGCCAGGACCAGACCGGCCTCGAACTTGTGTTCGATGAAGTAATCGTGACGCGCCTTTTTATTTTGCGCGATGGTCCCTGTGGGATGTTTCTTGAGCTTAGCCATAGGCGACGCATTATAGGGATCAACGGGCGTCTCGGCTATGGGCTCGCGCGCTGAAGCTGCGTGCTTGAGCACGTGGAGTGAATCCCGGACAATGCGCGATCTTTTTTGCGTGTTGGACGTGTCAACGATGTCGACGGACAAGGTTTCGGTTCACGGGAGTTGGGCCAGTCGCTGGGTGTTCATCCTGGCTGCCACCGGCTCTGCCGTGGGGTTGGGCAGCATCTGGAAATTCCCTTACATGGTCGGCGTCTACGGCGGTGGTGCGTTCGTGCTGGTGTTTCTGGCGTGCATTGCCCTGATCGGGATTCCGGTGATGATTGCCGAGACGCTCATCGGTCGCCGCGCACGGCAGAGCCCGGCCAACGCGCTGCGTTCGCTGGCACTCGCCGCCGGGCATTCGTCGAAGTGGTCCTGGGGCGCGTTTGCCGGCATGATCACCGCGTTGTTGATCCTCTCTTTTTATAGCGTCGTCGGCGGCTGGTCGCTCGAGTACATCATTGATGTCGGCAAAGGCGATTTCAAGGGCGTGACGCCTGACGGTGTCGGTGCCTATTTCGGCGAGATGATCGCCGATCCATGGCGTCTGGTGGGCTGGCACACGCTGTTCATGCTGCTGTCCGCGATCACCATCGCCAAGGGCGTCAACGCCGGCCTTGAGCGCAGTTTGCGCATCCTGATGCCTTTGTTATTCGTGCTCATCGTGATTTTGCTGGGCTACAGCCTGACCACCGGGCATTTCATGGAAGGCGTGCATTTCATGTTCGACTTCACGCCCGAAAAGCTGCTGGATGGTCTTCTCCCGGCCATGGGCCACGCGTTCTTCTCACTCAGTGTGGGCGTCGGTTCGATCATGATCTATGGCGCCTACATGACCAAAGAGGCCTCGATCAGCGCAACCGTCGTGGGCGTTGCATTGCTCGACACGTTCGTGTCACTGCTGGCGGGCCTCGCATTGTTTCCAATTGTGTTCGCAGCCGGCCTAAACCCAAGCGAAGGGCCGGGCCTGATGTTCGTTACGCTGCCCTACGCGTTTGGTAACGTCGCGTTTGGTACCGTCATGGGCGTGGTGTTCTTTATTCTGGTGGCCGTCGCGGCCTGGAGCTCGGCCATTTCCTTGCTCGAGCCCATGGTCGCGTACTTGGTCGAGCGCACAAAGGTTCGCCGCGGCTGGGTGACTTTCTGGCTATCGTTTATCTGCTGGTTCGTCGGGTTGGGGACGGTGTTCTCGTTCAACATCTGGAAGCAGGCCAAATTCTTCGTGAACGAAGGCGCCGGCTTCCATCTCTATCAGTGGGGAGCGTCGTCGGGACTGGATTTCTTCGGCGTGATCGATTTCTTCACCTCGCGGATCATGTTGCCGCTGGGTGGTTTGTGTTTTGTGGTATTCGCAGGTTGGGTGATGGGACGCGGCGCGGTGCGTGACGAATTGTCGGTACGCAGCCCGGTTCTGTTCGCTTTAACGTTCTTTTTGATGCGCTATGTGGCGCCGATCGGCATCCTGATTGTCTTTGCCGCTCAGCTTTGGAAATGACGCTGACATGACTACGCATATTCAACGTTCCGCCCTTTTGCCATATCCCGCCCAGGCGCTGTACGACCTGGTCAATGACGTGAGTCGCTACTCCGAGTTCCTGCCCTGGTGTTCCGGCGCCAGTGTGCTGGAGCAGAGTGATACCTCAATGCGTGCGCGTGTCGAGATCGCCAAAGGCGGTTTGAGCCAGCACTTCGTCACGCGTAATACGCTGACGCCTGGGCAAACCATCGAGATGAATCTGGTGGAGGGGCCCTTCAGCCAGCTTCACGGTGTCTGGACTTTCAAGGCCCTGAATGAAAAGGCCTGCAAGATCAGCCTGGACTTGTCGTTCGACTACAGCGGCTCCATCGTACGCGCGACCTTGGGGCCGCTGTTCAATCAGGCCGCCAACACGTTGGTTGACGCGTTCTGCCAGCGAGCCAAAGAGCTGCATGGCTGAGCCGATGATTCGGGTCGAGGTGGTCTATGCCGCCGTCGACCGTCAGGCACTGCTTGCACTGGACGTGCCCCTCGGAACATCGGTACGTGCCGCAGCCATCGCGTCGGGCATGGCCGAGCGCTTTCCTGAGCTGGATCTCGCACACTGCCCCTTGGGCATTTTCGGCAAGCTTATCGATGGGTCGGAGCAGCACGAATTGGAGGCCGGTGACAGGGTTGAGATTTATCGCCCGTTGCTGGCCGATCCGAAAGAGATACGCCGTCTGCGTGCTCTGAAAGCTGCGGCTTCAAGAAAGGCGCAAAAACCGATTTAATTTTCTCATCGGCTCGATTGAGAGACGTAAAAAAGCCCGGGATGTCCGGGCTTTTTTATGCGGCTGATTCCACAAGGAAACGGTGGCTCAACGCGGATTCGTATCCAGTGGTTCCTGGGAAGGAATGGGCACGGTTTCGACTTTGTCGACGTCGTTTTGAATCTGCTCAAGCAACGAGCCAGGCTTCGGTGGCTCTTCCTTCGGCGGCTCTGTCCCTTGGTTTTCGGGGGTGACAGTTGTATCGCTGCCCTTGCCGAGAATGGCTTCGTCGCGGCTGACACCCGGCTTGAAGTCACCTGACAGACTCGCCAACTGGTCGTTGCCATTGAAGATAAGGCTCACGCGCTCCTGCTGGCGTTCGCCACCACCAGGCTGCAGGCTGTACAGATAGTCCCAGCGTTCAGGGTGGAAAGTGTCGGTCAACAAGGGGTTGCCCATGATAAACCTTACTTGCCGACGGGTCATTCCCGGGCGTAACTGGTCTATCATGTCCTGCGTGACGACATTGCCCTGTTGGATGTCGATTTTATAAACCCCGGGGAATGAACAACCGGCGAGTGCGAGCAGTCCCACAAAGGTGAAACTGGTTAGCAAGAGCTTGGTGTTTTGCATCGGTGGGCGACTTCCACTATCTTGGCTGGGACAACGTAAACCCCGATCATACCTGCATTAAGAGAAGCTGCGAAGCAGCGTCTGCGAGAAAGCTGACCATGGTTGAAAATAGCGAACTACGCAAAGCCGGACTAAAAGTGACCCTGCCGCGGGTCAAGATCCTTCAAATGCTCGATTCTGCGCAGCAGCGCCACATGAGCGCAGAGGACGTCTACAAGGCGCTGATGGAGGCCAACGAAGACGTCGGTCTGGCAACGGTTTACCGAGTTCTGACTCAGTTCGAAGCAGCCGGATTGGTGGTTCGCCACAACTTCGACGGCGGCCACGCGGTATTTGAACTGGCTGACGGAGGCCACCACGACCATATGGTCAACGTGGAATCCGGTGAGGTCATCGAGTTCTTCGACGAAGAGATCGAAAAACTGCAAAAAGCCATTGTGAGCAAGCACGGCTTCGAGCTGGTGGATCACAATCTGGTGCTCTACGTACGCAAGCAAAAGGTGTAAGCCTCTTGTGAAGTACGACAAAGGCGACCTTCGGGTCGCCTTTGTTGCTTCTGCACTCCGCGTTCGGCGGCTGGGATCGGTGTGGGCCGGGCCAGGCCGTGACGGTCATCACGACTTGGAGGTGACCACCATCTTCTTGGCGTGCGCGAGCGACTCCTTGGTCAGGTCGATCCCTCCCAGCATTCGTGCCACCTCTTCCACCCGTTCATTCTTGCTGAGCTTGGAAACCGCAGTGCGCGTGACGTCCGCGTCCCGGACCTTGTGCACGAACAGGTGTTGATGCCCTTGAGCTGCGACTTGGGGCAAGTGAGTGACGGTCATGACCTGGCCGCGTTCGCCAAGGCGGCGCAGCAGCTGACCTACGATTTCAGCCGTAGGGCCGCCGATACCGACATCCACTTCGTCAAACACCAGCGTCGGAACCCGGGATGTCTGCGCGGTGATCACCTGAATCGCCAGACTGATCCGCGACAGCTCACCGCCCGACGCCACCTTCGCCAGCGCTTTGAGTGGCTGGCCCGGGTTGGCGCTGACCAGCAGTTCAACCTGCTCCAGCCCGTTGGGTGACAGCTCTTTGTCTACGTTCTCGCGCAGCTCGATATTGAAACGGCCGCCCGGCATGCCGAGCCGCTGAATTTCGTGCTCGACCTTGTGGGCCAGTTCCGGCGCAGCACGGTGACGCAGGTCGCTCAGCTCGCGCGCCTTCTCTTGATAGTGCCGCGCGTAAGAACCTACCTCGTGTTCCAGTCTCTCGATCGCTTCATCGTTGGCGTTAAGGGTTTCGATCTCGTCGAGCAATTTCTGATGCAGCGCCGCGACTTCTGTCGGCTGCACGCGGTGTTTGCGTGCCAGCGTATAGATGGTGTCGAGGCGCTCTTCGATTTGCTGCAGTCGGGCGGGGTCCGCTTCAAAACGATCGAGGAAGCGGTTGATCTCGCCGACGGCCTCTTCGACCTGAATCTGCGCACTGGAAAGCAGGTTGGTTGCTTCATTGAGTGCATCGGGCGTGTTGTTCACGCTGCTGAGTCGGTTGAGGCTGGCGGTCAGTGCGTTCAGCGCATTGCCGGAGTCGCTCTCACTGCACAGCTCGACGACTTGCCGGCAGATCCCCAGGAGGCTTTCGGCATTGGTCAGCGTGGTGTGTTCCTGTTCCAGCCGCTCGAGCTCGTTTTCGCCGAGGCTCAGGCTCTCCAGCTCTTCAAGCTGATAACTGAGCAACTGATGCTTGGCACGCTGCTCATCGCCAGAGTTGGAAAGACGCTCTAGCTCCTGACGGGTTTGCCGCCAGCGCTGGGAAGCCAGTTGCACCTGTCGTGCGAGGTCGGTGGCGCCCGCATATTCGTCCAGCAGTCGCCGATGGGTGTCGGTCTTCAGGAGCGATTGATGCTCGTGCTGGCTGTGAATGTCGATGACCAGTTCGCCAAGCGCTTTCAGGTCGCCCTGGGGGCATGGTGTCCCATTGATATAGGCGCGTGAGCGGCCTTCGGCAGTGATGACGCGACGCAGAATGCAGGGGCCGTCGGTTTCGAGATCCCGCTCCTTCAGCCAGGCGCTTGCTTCTGGGATATCCGACACGTCGAAGGTCGCCAGTATGTCTGCCTTGTCGGCACCTGGCCTTACAACACCACTGTCGGCGCGATCGCCAAGCGTCAGCCCGAGCGCATCGAGCATGATCGACTTGCCGGCCCCGGTTTCCCCGGTGATCACACTCATGCCGCGATCAAGTTCGAGATCGAGATGTTCAACGATGGCGTAATTATGTATGGACAGGTGGACCAGCATCAGAGCGGCTCCCAAACAATTTGTCTGGTTATTTATACAGTGTTTTGCTTTGGGCTGACAATGCCCGGCCTTAGCTCGATTTGATAGGTCATGGCAATTTTTTAGCATCAATCCTGCATTTCGCCAGCGCGCATAGCCGCCTATCTCATGTCAGCACATTTGTAGGGTTATTCGGCCGATCCTGCACCCAAGCCCCTTGAACACGGAAATTACGACCCCATATAGCCGGGCAGAGGCGTGAGTTGAGCTCACGGATGTAATTAGAAGGAGAGAATTTATGGCTGACGAACAGAACCCGGACATGCAGGCCCAGGATCAGGCTGCTGACACGGCGACTTCTCAAGATGATCTGGCAACCCGCGTGCAAGTGCTTGAAGAACAGCTGAAGGCGGCGCAGGACCAGTCTCTGCGTGTAGCTGCGGATCTGCAGAACGTCCGCCGCCGTGCTGAGCAGGATGTAGAGAAGGCGCATAAGTTTGCGCTTGAAAAATTTGCCAGCGATCTGCTGCCGATCGTTGACAGCCTTGAGCGTGGCCTGGATTTGTCCAACCCGGATGACGAGAGCATCCGGCCCATGCGTGAAGGCATCGAGCTGACGTTGAAGATGTTCTACGACACGCTCAAGCGCTACCACCTTGAAGCCATTGATCCACACGGCCAGCCATTCAACGCCGAGCACCATCAGGCAATGGCGATGCAGGAAAGCGCTGACGTGGAGCCGAACAGCGTGCTCAAGGTTTTCCAGAAGGGTTATCAGCTCAATGGCCGTTTGCTTCGCCCGGCCATGGTCGTGGTCAGCAAGGCGCCATCGCCTGTTTCGCCGTCTATTGACGAGCAGGCTTGAAATTAGCTGAGTGGCCCCCATTTACAGGCCAAGCGTTTAAGAATTACCGCAATTTGTAAATGCAGTTGCGGCAACCAAATTTAAGTTTCGGGAGATTCAACATGGGCAAGATTATCGGTATCGACCTGGGGACCACCAACTCCTGCGTCTCGGTTCTGGAAAACGGCGTCGCCAAGGTCATCGAGAACGCTGAAGGCGCTCGTACCACCCCTTCGATCATTGCGTATGCCAATGACGGCGAGATTCTTGTTGGTCAATCGGCCAAGCGTCAGGCTGTCACCAACCCGCACAACACGCTGTACGCAGTGAAGCGCCTGATCGGCCGTAAGTTCGACGAAGAAGTCGTTCAGAAAGATATCAAGATGGTGCCGTACAAAATCGCCAAGGCTGACAACGGCGATGCGTGGGTAGAGGTCAACGGCAAGAAAATGTCCGCTCCTCAGATTTCGGCTGAAATTCTGAAGAAAATGAAGAAGACCGCTGAGGACTACCTCGGCGAGGCAGTGACGGAAGCAGTCATCACCGTTCCGGCTTACTTCAACGACAGCCAGCGTCAGGCCACCAAAGATGCCGGTCGTATTGCCGGTCTGGATGTCAAGCGCATCATCAACGAACCAACCGCAGCCGCACTGGCATACGGTATGGACAAAGCGAAGGGCGACCACACCGTCATCGTTTATGACCTGGGTGGCGGTACGTTCGACGTCTCCGTTATTGAAATCGCTGAAGTCGATGGCGAGCACCAGTTCGAAGTGTTGGCCACCAACGGCGACACCTTCCTGGGTGGTGAAGACTTCGACAACCGCCTGATCGATTACCTGGTCGACGAATTCAAGAAAGAATCCGGCATGAACCTGAAGGGTGATCCGCTGGCGATGCAGCGTCTTAAAGAAGCTGCCGAGAAAGCCAAGATCGAGCTGTCATCGAGCAATTCGACCGACGTTAATCTGCCGTACATCACTGCAGACGCTACCGGTCCAAAGCACTTGAACGTGAAGATCTCCCGCGCCAAGCTGGAATCGCTGGTTGAAGATCTGGTGCAACGTACCATCGAGCCTTGCCGCATTGCGCTGAAAGACTCGGGTATCGAAATCAGCGCGATTAATGACGTGATCCTGGTCGGCGGCCAGACCCGCATGCCACTGGTTCAGCAGAAGGTCACCGAGTTCTTCGGTAAGGAAGCGCGTAAAGACGTTAACCCTGACGAAGCCGTTGCCATGGGCGCAGCGATCCAGGGTGCGGTACTGGCCGGCGACGTAAAAGACGTTCTGCTGCTGGACGTAAGCCCGCTAACGCTGGGTATCGAAACCATGGGCGGCGTGATGACGGCGCTGATCGAGAAAAACACCACGATTCCTACCAAGAAATCGCAAGTGTTCTCGACTGCCGACGACAACCAGAGCGCAGTGACTATTCACGTGCTGCAGGGCGAGCGTAAGCAGGCGACCCAGAACAAATCCCTGGGCAAGTTCGATCTGGCCGAGATTCCACCAGCACCGCGTGGCGTGCCTCAGATCGAAGTGACTTTCGACATCGACGCCAACGGCATTCTGCACGTCGGCGCGAAAGACAAGGCGACAGGCAAGACTCAGTCGATCGTGATCAAGGCCAACTCCGGTCTGTCGGATGAAGAAATCCAGCAGATGATTCGCGACGCTGAAGCGAACTCGGACGAAGACCGCAAGTTCGAAGAGCTGGCCTCTGCCCGCAACCAGGGCGATGCGCTGGTTCACTCGACTCGCAAAATGATCTCCGACGCTGGCGACAAAGTCACCGCTGAAGAAAAGACCGCTATCGAGGCCGCACTGGTTGCACTTGAAGCCGCTGTGAAAGGCGACGACAAGGCTGCCATCGATGCCAAGATCGAAGAGCTGTCGAAAGTCTCCGCCCCGGTCGCTCAGAAGATGTACGCCGAGCAAGCCGAAAAACCTGAAGGCGGTGCGCAGGCCGCTCAGGAAGAAAGCAAGCCGGCTGACGACGTGGTCGACGCTGAGTTTGAAGAAGTAAAAGACCACAAGTAAGCGCAGGCTCACTTGATCGCCGGTTGACTGCTTTCTAACAGTCGCTGGTAGGATGTCGCCGCGCGGGAGCTTGCTCCCGCGTTGGCGTGTCTGGAACACCCAAAATTTTCAAGCACGCGAAGCTGTATCGCGGGCTTTGTGGCAAAGCCGGATGCTCCTGCACTCCGGCTTGTTCTGCCGCTTTTCACGGTCGATCAAAGGCCGCTGAACCAAGACCAGGATCGTTTAATGACGTGAGTTGGGTCCGGGCCTGAAAGGGGCTCAACGAGTCCGGCAGGCTCAGGAGGGTCATGCCGGACGTCCTCAAGAGTGCGGAAAATTTATGTCAAAGCGTGATTATTACGAAGTATTGGGAGTGGAGCGTGGCTCCAGCGAAGCGGAACTGAAGAAGGCATATCGCCGTCTCGCAATGAAATTTCACCCCGACCGCAACCCGGGTGACAAGGCTTCGGAAGACGCCTTCAAAGAAGCCAACGAAGCGTACGAAGTGCTTTCCGATGCCAGCAAGCGCGCGGCCTATGACCAATACGGTCATGCCGGTGTGGATCAGGGCATGGGGGGTGGTGGTTTCGGCGGCGGTGGCGCCAACTTCTCTGACATCTTCGGCGATGTCTTCAGCGACTTCTTCGGTGGCGGCCGTGCTGGTGGCGGTGGTCGTGGCGGTGCCCAGCGTGGCAGCGACCTTCGCTACACCCTCGAATTGAATCTTGAAGAAGCCGTGCGTGGCACCACCGTCAGCATCCGTGTCCCGACACTGGTCAACTGCAAGCCGTGCGACGGCAGCGGCGCCAAAAAGGGCTCTTCCCCTGTGACCTGCCCGACATGCGGCGGCATTGGCCAGGTGCGTATGCAGCAGGGCTTCTTCTCTGTTCAACAGACCTGTCCGCGTTGCCACGGCAACGGCAAGATCATTTCCGACCCTTGCGACTCCTGCCATGGCGAAGGTCGTGTCGAAGAATCGAAGACGCTGTCGGTCAAGGTGCCGCCAGGCGTCGATACCGGCGATCGTATTCGTCTGTCCGGCGAAGGTGAGGCGGGCACGCAGGGCGGTCCTACGGGCGACCTGTACGTTGTGATCAACGTGCGTGAACACGCCATCTTCCAGCGCGACGGCAAGCACCTGTACTGCGAAGTGCCGATCAGCTTCACCGACGCTGCGCTGGGTGGTGAGCTGGAAGTGCCGACGCTGGACGGTCGCGTCAAGCTGAAAATCCCGGAAGGCACGCAAACCGGTAAGCAGTTCCGTCTGCGCGGGAAGGGCGTTGCCCCTGTGCGTGGCGGTGGCGCGGGCGACTTGATGTGCCGTGTGGCGGTAGAGACCCCGGTCAATCTCGGTCGTCGTCAGCGCGAATTGCTCGAAGAGTTCCGCGCATCCCTCGAAGGCGACAGCTCTCATTCGCCTAAAGCCAGTGGCTGGTTTGAAGGTGTGAAGCGTTTCTTCGGCGATCTCTAAGGGGCAGGGCATGCGACGCATTGCTGTGATGGGCGCCGCCGGGCGCATGGGCAAGAACCTGATCGAGGCGGTGCAGGATCGTGCGCCGCTCACCGGGCTGACAGCGGCAATCGTCCGTCCCGGCAGCACGATGATCGGTGCAGACGCCGGCGAACTCGCATCGCTGGGGCGTATCGGTGTTCAGTTGACCGGTAATCTGGAGCAGGTCATGGACGAGTTTGACGTCCTGATCGACTTCACATTGCCCGACGTCATGCTGAAAAACCTGGCGTTCTGCCGTAAGGCGGGCAAGGCGATGGTCATTGGTACCACCGGCTTGAGCGTCGAACAAAAGCATCTGCTGGTGGACGCGAGCCGGGATATTCCAGTCGTCTTCGCATCCAATTTCAGTGTGGGAGTGAACCTGTCGTTCAAGCTGCTGGATCTGGCGGCGCGAGTGATGGGTGAAGATGCAGACATCGAGATCATCGAGGCTCATCACCGCAACAAGGTCGACGCGCCGTCGGGTACGGCGGTCAGCATGGGTGAGGTTGTTGCCAATGCCCTGGGACGTGATTTGAGCAAGGTCGCCGTTTACGGTCGTGAGGGCTACACAGGTGTTCGTGAGCGGGAGACGATCGGCTTCGCCACGGTCCGTGGCGGTGACGTTGTGGGTGATCACACTGTGTTGTTCGCCGCCGAGGGTGAGCGTCTGGAGATTACGCACAAGGCTTCCAGTCGGATGACCTTTGCCAAGGGCGCAGTGCGTGCTGCGCTGTGGCTTGATGGCAAGGCGCCGGGTCTTTACGACATGCAGGACGTACTCGACCTGCGCTGAGTCTTCCGGCGCTTAGATGTCACCAGTAACAATGCGGGCAGGAGAGGGGCTTTCCCTGTATCCTGCCCGCAGTTTCAAGCCATCACACACCCGCTACGCGATGTCCCGTCGCACTCCCCAGCCCTCACGGCAATTTTAGCGGTGGATTAAAAAGACCTCTTTCTGTAAGCTACAGCTTTAGTGTGTCCACTAAAAGCGCGCAGATAATTCTATGAAAAAAGCGGGGTGACGTGTCTATACGTCATTCCGCTTTTTTACAACCTGCGATCGCCCTTTCAGGCTTTATTACGGGAGGTCTTCTTGACTAAGCCAGCCATACTCGCCCTTGCTGATGGCAGCATTTTTCGCGGCGAAGCCATTGGTGCCGACGGTCAAACCGTTGGTGAAGTGGTGTTCAACACCGCAATGACCGGCTATCAGGAAATTCTTACCGATCCTTCCTATGCCCAGCAAATCGTCACCCTGACTTACCCGCACATCGGCAACACCGGCACTACACCGGAAGATGCTGAGTCCGACCGCGTCTGGGCGGCGGGTCTGGTGATTCGCGACCTGCCACTGGTTGCGAGCAACTGGCGTAACAAGATGCCCCTGGATGAGTATCTGAAAGCCAATAAAACCGTTGCGATTGCGGGCATCGACACGCGCCGTCTGACGCGCATCCTTCGTGAGAAGGGCGCTCAAAATGGCTGCATCATGGCTGGCGACAACATTTCCGAAGAGGCAGCCATCGCGGCAGCAAGAGGTTTCCCAGGTCTGAAGGGCATGGACCTCGCCAAGGAAGTCAGCACCAAAGACACCTACGAGTGGCGCTCCACGGTCTGGAACCTGCAGTCCGACAGCAGCCCCGAAGTCGCCGCAGCCGACTTGAAGTACCACGTGGTCGCCTGGGACTACGGCGTCAAGCTGAACATCCTGCGCATGCTGGTGGAGCGCGGTTGCCGTGTAACGGTCGTACCGGCGCAAACCCCGGCCAGCGAAGTGCTTGCGCTCAAGCCGGACGGCATTTTCCTGTCCAACGGCCCTGGCGATCCGGAACCCTGCGACTACGCCATTCAAGCGATCAAGGATGTGCTGGAGACTGACATTCCGGTGTTCGGTATCTGCCTGGGTCACCAACTGCTGGCGCTCGCCTCCGGCGCTCGGACCATCAAGATGGATCTGGGCCACCACGGCGCCAACCACCCGGTTCAGGACCTCGACACAGGCGTGGTCATGATCACCAGCCAGAACCATGGTTTTGCGGTGGACGAAGCGACCTTGCCGAGCAACGTTCGCGCGATTCACAAGTCGCTGTTTGATGGCAGCCTGCAGGGCATTGAGCGCACCGACAAGGACGCGTTCAGCTTCCAGGGTCACCCTGAAGCGAGCCCGGGCCCGACTGACGTCGCGCCGCTGTTCGATCGCTTCATCACAGCCATGGACAAATGCCGCTGAGGCTGCCTTGCGACTGTAGCGAACAGGTGACCGCGGCGGACCGGACCCGATCCGACAGCCCGCCCGGCACCTGAGATGTTCAAGACGGCTTGCCGACTGACACAGGATTCGAGTGACAACCCATGCCAAAACGTACAGACATTAAAAGCATCCTGATTCTTGGCGCTGGCCCGATCGTGATCGGCCAGGCCTGCGAATTCGACTACTCCGGCGCCCAGGCCTGCAAGGCCCTGCGCGAAGAGGGTTACCGCGTCATTCTGGTCAACTCGAACCCGGCCACCATCATGACCGACCCGGCCATGGCGGATGCGACCTACATCGAGCCGATCAAGTGGGCGACCGTCGCCAAGATTATCGAAAAAGAACGCCCTGACGCGCTGCTGCCAACCATGGGCGGCCAGACCGCACTGAACTGCGCACTGGACCTGGAGCGCGAGGGCGTTCTGGAGAAGTTCGGCGTTGAAATGATCGGCGCCAATGCCGACACCATCGACAAGGCTGAAGACCGCTCGCGTTTCGACAAAGCCATGAAATCCATCGGCCTGGCGTGCCCGCGTTCCGGTATCGCTCACAGCATGGAAGAGGCCAATGCAGTCCTCGAAAAGCTGGGTTTCCCGTGCATCATTCGTCCGTCCTTCACCATGGGCGGCACCGGTGGCGGCATCGCGTACAACCGTGAAGAGTTCGAAGAAATCTGCGCCCGCGGTCTCGATCTGTCGCCGACTAAAGAGCTGCTGATCGACGAGTCGCTGATCGGCTGGAAAGAATACGAAATGGAAGTTGTCCGCGACAAAAAGGACAACTGCATCATCGTCTGCTCCATCGAAAACTTCGATCCGATGGGCGTCCACACTGGCGACTCCATCACCGTTGCGCCAGCACAGACGCTCACCGACAAGGAATACCAGATTCTGCGTAACGCCTCGCTGGCGGTTCTGCGCGAGATCGGCGTCGAAACGGGCGGCTCCAACGTTCAGTTTGGTATCTGCCCTGACACCGGCCGCATGGTTGTGATCGAGATGAACCCACGGGTTTCTCGTTCTTCTGCACTGGCGTCCAAGGCTACCGGCTTCCCGATCGCCCGAGTGGCAGCCAAGCTGGCTGTTGGCTACACGCTGGACGAGTTGCAGAACGAAATCACCGGCGGCAAGACCCCGGCGTCGTTCGAGCCGTCGATCGACTACGTCGTCACCAAGCTGCCGCGCTTTGCGTTCGAGAAGTTCGCGAAAGCTGACGCGCGTCTGACCACTCAAATGAAATCGGTCGGCGAAGTCATGGCCATCGGCCGCACGTTCCAGGAATCCCTGCAGAAAGCCCTGCGCGGCCTTGAAGTGGGCGTCAGCGGTCTCGATCCGAAGCTGGACCTGAGCAATCCGGAAAGCATGAGCATTCTCAAGCGCGAACTGACGGTTCCGGGTGCCGAGCGCATCTGGTACGTAGCCGACGCTTTCCGTGCCGGCATGACGGTTGAACAGATTTTCGGCATGAACATGATTGACCCCTGGTTCCTGGTGCAGATCGAAGATCTGATCAAGGACGAGGAGAAGGTCAAGACTCTCGGTCTGTCGGCGATTGACCGCGACATTATGTATCGCCTCAAGCGCAAGGGCTTCTCGGACGCACGCCTGGCCAAGCTGCTGGGTGTGACCGAGAAAAACCTGCGCACGCACCGTCACAAGCTGGACGTGTTGCCGGTCTACAAGCGCGTTGACACCTGCGCAGCCGAGTTCGCCACCGACACTGCGTACATGTACTCCACGTACGAGGAAGAGTGCGAAGCCAACCCGACGAATCGCGACAAGATCATGATTCTGGGTGGCGGTCCGAACCGCATTGGCCAGGGCATCGAGTTCGACTACTGCTGCGTGCACGCTGCGCTGGCGCTGCGGGAGGACGGGTACGAGACCATCATGGTCAACTGCAACCCGGAAACCGTATCGACCGACTACGACACCTCCGACCGGCTGTACTTCGAGCCAGTGACCCTGGAAGACGTGCTGGAAATCGTCCGCGTCGAGAAGCCGAAAGGCGTGATCGTTCAGTACGGCGGGCAGACCCCGTTGAAACTGGCTCGCGCGCTGGAGGCCGCAGGCGTGCCGATCATCGGCACCAGCCCGGACGCCATTGACCGTGCAGAAGACCGCGAGCGCTTCCAGCAAATGGTTGAGCGACTGAACCTGCGTCAACCGCCAAACGCTACGGTGCGCAGCGAAGACGAAGCGATTCGGGCCGCTGCGAAAATCGGCTACCCGCTGGTGGTGCGTCCGTCCTACGTACTGGGCGGCCGTGCGATGGAAATCGTCTACGAAGAAGACGAGCTCAAGCGCTACCTGCGTGAAGCGGTTCAAGTGTCCAACGACAGCCCGGTGCTGCTTGATCACTTCCTCAACTGCGCGATCGAAATGGACGTTGATGCGGTCTGCGACGGTACCGACGTGGTAATCGGCGCAATCATGCAGCACATCGAACAGGCCGGTGTTCACTCGGGTGACTCGGCATGCTCGCTGCCACCGTATTCGCTGCCGGCGCATATCCAGGACGAAATGCGTGAGCAGGTCAAGAAAATGGCCCTGGAGCTCGGCGTTGTCGGTCTGATGAACGTGCAACTGGCATTGCAGGGTGAAGATATCTACGTCATTGAAGTGAACCCGCGCGCCTCGCGTACTGTGCCGTTCGTTTCGAAGTGCATTGGTGTCTCGCTGGCGATGATTGCAGCTCGCGTCATGGCCGGTAAAACGCTGAAAGAACTCGGCTTCACCAAAGAAATCATTCCCAATTTCTACAGCGTGAAAGAGGCGGTGTTCCCATTCGCCAAGTTCCCGGGCGTTGACCCGATCCTCGGCCCTGAGATGAAGTCGACCGGTGAAGTCATGGGCGTCGGTGACACCTTCGGCGAAGCCTTCGCCAAAGCCCAGATGGGCGCCAGTGAAGTGCTGCCGACTGGCGGAACGGCGTTCATCAGTGTGCGTGATGACGACAAGCCCTTGGTGGCAGGTGTTGCACGCAGCTTGATCGAGCTGGGCTTCGACATCGTTGCAACCGCCGGCACTGCGCGCCTGATCGAAGAGGCCGGTCTGAAAGTTCGGCGCGTCAACAAGGTGACCGAGGGCCGTCCACACGTGGTCGACATGATCAAGAATGACGAAGTCACGCTGATCATCAACACCACCGAAGGTCGTCAGTCGATCGCCGACTCCTACTCCATTCGCCGCAATGCCCTGCAGCACAAGATTTACTGCACCACGACCATTGCTGCGGGCGAGGCCATCTGTGAAGCGCTCAAGTTCGGTCCTGAAAAAACCGTGCGCCGCTTGCAGGATCTACACGCAGGACTCAAAGCATGATCAAGTATCCAATGACCGTTCAGGGCGCTCGCGCCCTGGAAGAAGAACACGCACACCTGACCAAGGTGGTTCGGCCCAAGCTCAGCCAGGACATCGGGACTGCGCGTGAGCTGGGCGATCTCAAGGAAAACGCCGAATACCACGCCGCTCGCGAACAACAGGGCATGGTCGAAGCGCGTATCCGCGACATCGAAGGCCGGATCCAGAATCAGGTGATCATCGACGTCACTACCATCCCTCACACTGGCAAGGTGATCTTCGGCACGACGGTCGAAATTGCCAACGTAGAGACGGATGAGCGCGTCACCTACCATATCGTGGGCGAGGACGAAGCTGACTTCAAACTGGGCAAGATTTCGGTAGGTTCGCCGCTTGCTCGCGCGTTGATTGGCAAAGAAGAGGGCGATGTCGTCGCTGTGAAAACACCGAGCGGTGTGATCGAGTACGAAATCGTGGAAGTGCGTCACGTTTGATGATCGACACCCGCATTGCGCGGGTGTTGATTCAGGCAGCCGGTTCGAAGGTCATTGGTTGATCTTTCGAGCCGGCAGTCGCAGCTCTGGTATGACCGGGATCTGCCGGGTCGGCGCTCATCTTTGCAGGTGGGCACCGAATCGGAAGGCCAGCGATCATCGCTCGCTGACCTGACAAGATCAGTTGAAGCGGTGGACGTTGGACAGCTGCTTGTTGACCTTCGGGTTCTTGCGGTAGATCAGCGCCATTTTGCCGATGACCTGCACCAGATCGGCCTTGCCGACTTTGCACAATTCAGCGATGGCTGCCAGGCGGCTTTCGCGGTCGAGGATGTTGAGTTTGATCTTGATCAACTCGTGATCGCCCAGCGCGCGCTCCAGTTCGGCCAGCACACCCTCAGTCAGACCATTGTCCGCCACCATCAACACCGGTTTCAGATGGTGACCAATGGATTTGTATTGTTTCTTCTGCTCTTGAGTGAGCGGCATAATCTGACCTCTGCGTCTGATCTTGTAAAAAGCGGCGGCCAGTTTACCCGAGCGAGTCCGGGACCGCCCGGTTAATCGCGACTCGTCCTAATTTTTTGAGGTGCTCCGTGGCACGTTCCAAAACCAGCCATAACTGGCTTAAAGAACACTTCGACGACAAGTACGTCAAAATGGCGCAGCGGGATGGTTACCGTTCCCGCGCCAGTTACAAGCTTCTCGAGATCCAGGAAAAAGACAAAATCATTCGTCCCGGCATGACGGTCATCGACCTTGGCGCAGCGCCAGGCGGCTGGTCCCAAGTGACCAGTCGTCTGATTGGTGGTCAGGGCCGTTTGATTGCATCGGACATTCTGGAAATGGACAGCATCCCCGACGTGACCTTCATCCAGGGGGATTTCACCCAGGATGAAGTGCTCGCCCAGATCCTTGAGGCTGTGGGTAATACGCAGGTAGACCTTGTGATTTCCGACATGGCCCCCAATATGAGTGGATTGAGCGCTGTGGATATGCCGCGCGCGATGTTCCTCTGTGAACTGGCGTTGGATCTGGCCGGCCGTGTACTGCGTCCTGGTGGGGATTTCTTGATCAAGGTCTTCCAGGGTGAGGGCTTTGACGTGTACCACAAGGACATCCGCAAGCTGTTCGACAAGGTGCAGATGCGCAAGCCTTTGTCGTCGCGGGACCGGTCCAGGGAGCAATATTTGTTGGGTCGCGGGTTTCGCGGCATAGAAGGATCGGCAAGCGATGAGCGCCTTTGATCAAGCGATAGCTTTTTTCAAATAGCTTAATCAAGGGAGCGTAACCAACATCGCGTAGTCAAAGTTTCACAAAGGGTTACAGACGCCGCCTGCCACGCCTGTAGGATCTGTAGTACGTTAGGCCGGTAAATATCATGCGAGGCACGCTCCAGCGTGGAGCTTGCTTCAGAGGGTAGCTAATTGAACGATATGGCAAAGAATTTGATCCTGTGGTTGATCATCGCGGCGGTTCTCGTGACCGTGATGAACAACTTCTCCAGTCCTAACGAGCCGCAGACCCTCAACTATTCCGAATTCATCCAGCAGGTGAAGGACGGCAAGGTGGAGAAGGTTGCCGTTGACGGTTACGTCATCACCGGCAAACGCAGCGATGGCGACTCCTTCAAGACCATCCGACCGGCTATCCAGGATAACGGTCTTATCGGTGATCTGGTCGACAACAACGTTGTGATCGAAGGCAAGCAACCAGAGCAGCAAAGCATCTGGACTCAGCTTCTCGTCGCCAGCTTCCCCATCCTCGTGATTATTGCTGTCTTCATGTTCTTCATGCGCCAGATGCAAGGTGGTGCAGGTGGTAAGGGCGGCCCGATGAGCTTTGGCAAAAGCAAAGCGCGTTTGCTGTCCGAAGATCAGGTGAAGACGACACTGGCTGACGTTGCCGGTTGTGATGAGGCCAAAGAAGAAGTCGGCGAGCTCGTCGAGTTTCTGCGCGACCCGGGCAAGTTCCAGCGCTTGGGTGGTCGCATCCCGCGTGGCGTTCTGATGGTGGGTCCTCCGGGTACTGGTAAAACCTTGTTGGCGAAAGCCATCGCCGGTGAAGCCAAGGTCCCGTTCTTCACGATTTCCGGTTCTGACTTCGTTGAAATGTTCGTCGGTGTTGGTGCAAGCCGGGTCCGTGACATGTTCGAGCAGGCCAAGAAGCATGCGCCTTGCATCATCTTCATCGACGAAATCGATGCAGTAGGTCGCCACCGTGGCGCCGGCATGGGCGGCGGTCATGATGAGCGTGAGCAGACGCTCAACCAGTTGCTGGTTGAGATGGACGGCTTTGAAATGAATGACGGCATCATCGTGATTGCCGCCACCAACCGTCCAGACGTCCTCGACCCGGCACTGCTGCGTCCAGGCCGTTTCGACCGTCAGGTGGTCGTGGGCTTGCCCGATATCCGCGGTCGTGAACAGATTCTCAAGGTACACATGCGCAAAGTGCCAATGGGTGACGACGTTCAGCCAGGTGTGATTGCTCGTGGTACTCCGGGGTTCTCCGGTGCCGACTTGGCAAACCTGGTCAACGAGGCATCGCTGTTCGCCGCTCGTACCGGCAAGCGCATCGTCGAGATGAAAGAATTCGAGTTGGCGAAAGACAAGATCATGATGGGCGCCGAGCGCAAGTCGATGGTCATGTCCGACAAAGAGAAGCGGAACACGGCTTACCACGAGGCAGGTCATGCAATCGTTGGTCGCGTCGTGCCAGAGCATGATCCGGTGTACAAGGTGTCGATTATCCCTCGCGGTCGTGCGTTGGGTGTCACAATGTTCCTCCCCGAAGAAGATCGCTACAGCCTTTCCAAGCGTGCATTGATCAGTCAGATCTGCTCGCTGTACGGTGGGCGTATTGCGGAAGAAATGACACTGGGCTTCGATGGCGTGACTACCGGTGCTTCCAACGACATCATGCGGGCCAGCCAGATCGCTCGGAACATGGTCACCAAGTGGGGTCTTTCTGAGAAGCTGGGTCCGTTGATGTATTCGGACGAAGACGAAGGCGGGTACCTCGGTCGTGGTGGCGGCGGTCAAAATTCCAGCCTCTCAGGTGACACGGCACGTCTTATCGACTCTGAAGTGCGCAGCATCATTGATCAGTGCTACGGCACGGCCAGACAGATCCTCACGGATAATCGTGACAAGCTGGAAGCAATGGCTGACGCGCTGATGAAGTACGAAACCATCGATGCCGAACAAATCGATGACATCATGGCAGGCCGCACACCGCGTGAGCCTCGTGATTGGGAAGGTGGCTCCGGAGATTCCGGTACTCCAATCGCGCCTGTAGGTCCGCGTCCGGAATCGCCGATTGGCGGCCCTGCTGCTGAACACTAAGGTCTGACATGACTTCTGCGCTTCACCTGACCCGGTTGCCTTGCGGCAACCGGGTTCTTGATTTATCCCGCACGCATGTGATGGGAATCCTCAATATCACTCCTGATTCGTTCTCGGACGGCGGGCGCTTTGCGCAGCGCGACCTCGCGTTGCGTCATGCCGAAGCGATGATGATGGCCGGCGCGACCTTGATCGATGTCGGTGGAGAGTCGACTCGGCCTGGTGCGCGATCTGTTTCTCCTGTTGAAGAGCTGGAGCGTGTGGCGCCTGTCGTCGAGGCGATCAGCGCCGAGCTGGATGTCATTATCTCAGTAGATACTTCAACGCCGTCCGTCATTCGCGAGACGGCGCGACTGGGGGCAGGCCTCATCAACGATGTTCGCTCGCTGCGTCGAGACGGGGCGCTGGACGCCGCTGTAGCGACGGGTTTGCCTGTTTGCCTCATGCACATGCGCGGCGAGCCTACGGACATGCAGAATGATCCTCACTACACAGACCTGGTCGCCGAGGTCAGTGCATTCTTGCGCGAGCGCATGGAGCAGTGCGTCGCGGCAGGCATTCCGGTTGAGAACATCATCCTCGATCCGGGATTCGGGTTTGCCAAAACCCTCGAGCATAATCTGAGCCTCTTCAAGCATATGGAGGCGCTCCATGCTTTGGGCCGTCCGTTGCTGGTCGGCGTCTCTCGCAAGAGCATGATCGGCAAGGTTCTCGACAAGCCTGTTGATCAGCGTCTAAATGGTGCGCTGGCGCTTGCCGCCATGGCGATGGTCAAAGGCGCAAAAATCCTGCGTGTGCATGACGTCCCGGAGACGGTAGACGTGGTGCGTATGATTGCTGCCGTTGAATCAGCTAAATAAGAAATCTGGAGCACCCATGAGCACAAAAAAATACTTCGGTACCGACGGTATCCGCGGACGTGTAGGCCAATTCCCGATCACCCCTGATTTCATGCTGAAATTGGGATGGGCAGCAGGGATGGCCTTCCGAAAAATGGGCGCATGCCGGATCCTGGTCGGCAAGGACACACGTATTTCGGGCTACATGTTCGAGTCGGCGCTTGAGGCAGGTTTGTCCGCAGCCGGAGCGGATGTGATGCTGCTGGGTCCGATGCCGACGCCTGCGATTGCTTATCTGACGCGTACGTTTCATGCCGAAGCGGGCATCGTGATCAGTGCGTCGCACAACCCGCACTACGACAACGGCATCAAATTTTTCTCCGGGCAGGGCACCAAGCTACCTGATGAAATCGAACTCATGATCGAAGAGCTCCTCGACTCGCCTATGACGGTCGAGGAGTCAGATAAGCTGGGCAAAGTGTCGCGTATCAACGACGCTGCGGGTCGTTATATCGAATTTTGTAAGAGCAGTGTTCCGACCAGTACTGATTTTGAGGGGCTGAAGCTCGTTGTCGATTGCGCCCACGGTGCAACGTACAAAGTGGCGCCGAATGTGTTCCGTGAGCTTGGCGCCGAGGTGACCGTGCTGTCGGCGGCCCCCAACGGGCTCAACATCAATGACAACTGCGGCTCCACCCACATGGAAGCGCTGCAGGCTGCCGTTGTCGAGCATGGCGCTGACCTGGGCATCGGTTTTGACGGTGATGGCGACCGCGTGCTGATGGTCGACCACACCGGCGCGATCGTCGATGGCGATGAACTGCTTTACATCATCGCGCGTGACCTGCAGGAGCGGGGCCAGTTGCAGGGAGGTGTCGTCGGCACCCTGATGAGCAACCTCGGGCTGGAGCTGGCACTCGCGGATCTGGACATCCCGTTCGTGCGCGCCAACGTGGGCGACCGTTATGTCATCGCCGAGCTGCTGGAGCGTGACTGGCAGGTGGGCGGCGAGAACTCGGGTCATGTCGTGTGCTTCCGGCATACCACGACGGGGGATGCGATCATCGCCGCGCTTCAGGTGCTGCTGTCGATGAAGCGTACCGGTCAGAGCCTCGCGCAATCGCGTTCAGGTTTGAAGAAATGCCCTCAGGTACTGATTAACGTGCGCTTTGAGGGTGGAGGCGTTGATCCGGTCAAGCACCCTGCTGTCATTGAAGCGTGTGACCGCGTGACGGCCGCCATGGGCGGGCGTGGGCGTGTTCTTCTGCGCAAGTCCGGTACCGAGCCGCTGGTGCGGGTAATGGTCGAGGGCGAGGACGAAACCATGGTCCGTGGGTATGCCGATGAACTGGCAAAACTCGTTGCTGAAGTTTGCGCCTGATTTCGGCTTGCCAGTGTTGAAACTGTTGGGTAACATCTGCGCCCACTTTGACCGACGAGGTACAGCATGCGTCGCCCTATGGTAGCTGGTAACTGGAAGATGCACGGTACCCGCGCCAGCGTCGCTGAGCTGATCGAGGGTCTTGCAAATCTCGCCCTTCCGGGTGGCGTAGATGTGGCGGTCTTCCCGCCGAGCCTGCACGTGAGTCTTGTAGTTGATTGCCTGGAAGGGCAGTCGATTTCAGTTGGTGCGCAGAATTGCGCCCATCAAGCCGGGCAAGGCGCGTTGACCGGAGAGGTGTCGTCGACTCAGTTGGCGGATGCAGGCTGCAAGTTTGTGCTTGTTGGGCACTCAGAGCGTCGCCAGGTAATGGGCGAAAGCAATGAAGTACTCAATCGCAAGTTTGAGGCTGCCCAGGCAGCGGGTCTGACTCCGATACTGTGCATCGGCGAGACGCTCGAAGAGCGCAAGGCGGGCAAGACGCTTGAAGTTGTCGGGCAGCAGCTGGACAGCATCATCGAGGAGCTTGGCATCGGTGCTTTCGTTAATGCGGTAGTTGCTTATGAGCCAGTCTGGGCCATCGGTACCGGATTGACTGCCTCGCCGGAACAGGCTCAGGAAGTGCACGCAGCGATTCGTGCGCAGTTGATGAAAGAGAATTCTGAAGTCGCACAAGGTGTGCGTCTTCTATATGGCGGCAGCGTGAAGGCGGCCAATGCGGCCGAACTGTTCGGCATGCCGGATATCGATGGAGGCCTCATTGGTGGCGCCTCCCTGAATGCAGATGAGTTCGGTGCGATCATTCGCGCCGCAGGAAACTGAAAAAATGCTGGAAACAGTCGTAGTCGTTCTTCATCTGCTGGGTGCTCTGGGCGTTGTTGCTCTGGTTTTGCTGCAGCAGGGTAAAGGTGCCGACGCTGGCGCATCATTTGGAGCAGGTGCATCAAATACTGTGTTCGGTGGACAAGGTTCCTCTACCTTTCTCAGTAAACTTACTGCTATACTTGCCGCCTGTTTCTTCATGACTAGCTTAGGGTTAGGTTACTTTGCTAAAGAGAAAGCTCACCAGCTGACTCAAGTAGGTTTGCCAAATCCAGCGGTACTGGAAGTGAAGCAAAAGCCGGCAGCAGATGATGTTCCGGTTCTGGAAGGGCAACAGAAACCAGCTGCAGTACCTGCTGATGTTCCTGTCACTCCAGAGCAAAAGTAATAACGGATTCGCAGCTGTTTTTGGGGCTGCAAAAGAGTTGTAATGCCGAGGTGGTGGAATTGGTAGACACGCAACCTTGAGGTGGTTGTGCCCATAGGGTGTAGGGGTTCGAGTCCCCTTCTCGGTACCAATTAACAAGAAAGCCCGCAGTAGCGGGCTTTCTTGTAGGTGGATGTGTCGGATTGACCCAAATTTGGATCGGTCGTATACTTCCGCCCCAGCTTTGTCGCGGGGTGGAGCAGTCTGGTAGCTCGTCGGGCTCATAACCCGAAGGTCGTTGGTTCAAATCCAGCCCCCGCAACCAGTTTTAGCGGAGCCCCTTTTCAGGGGCTTTTTGTTAGCTGGACACTTTATGACGCCGCTTTTCGCCGGCGTTTTCATGATTGGGCTTTTGCCCATTTTTTATTTGCAGCATGGACGAGGGGGTTCAGGTGTCGAGCAAGCTAGAAGAGTTGCAGGCCTTGTTGGCCCCGGTGGTCGTGGCCCTAGGCTATGAATGCTGGGGTATCGAGTATTCGTCTCAAGGGCGTCACTCGATGTTGCGCGTCTATATCGATAAAGAAGGCGGCGTGTTGGTGGACGATTGCGCGATCGTCAGCCGTCAGATCAGCGGTATTCTGGATGTGGAAGATCCGATCAGCTCCGAATACACGCTCGAAGTTTCCTCTCCAGGCATGGAACGCCCACTGTTCACGATTGAGCAGTTTGCCGAGTTTGCCGGGGCACAAGTGAAGATAAAGCTGCGTTCGCCGTTTGAAGGTCGACGCAACTTTCAAGGCCTTCTCCGCGGGGTGGAGGAGCAGGACGTCGTGGTTCAGGTTGAAGATCACGAGTTTCTGTTGCCGATCGATCTGATCGACAAAGCCAACATTATTCCCACGTTTGACTAAGACGTGCCAGATACAGCGGATCCCGCGGATCCAATGGCTTGCGAAAGGCGAGGCGTACGATGAGCAAAGAAGTACTGCTGGTTGTTGAATCGGTATCCAATGAAAAAGGCGTACCGGCCGATGTGATTTTTGAAGCGCTTGAGATAGCTCTGGCCACGGCCACCAAGAAGCGTTTTGAAGATGAAGTAGACCTGCGTGTCGAGATTAATCGTCAAACAGGTGCCTATGAGACTTTCCGTCGCTGGACCGTCGTCGAAGAAGACGACCTCGACGACCCGGCTATCGAAACGTGGCCGAGCAAAGTTGCCCTGACGCACCCGGGCGCCAACGTTGGCGACGTAGTAGAAGAAAAGATCGATTCCATCGAGTTCGGCCGCATCGCTGCGCAAACTGCCAAGCAAGTCATTGTGCAGAAAGTTCGCGAAGCTGAGCGAGCTCAAGTCGTGGACGCCTACCGTGAGCGTCTGGGCGAAATCATTTCCGGCACTGTTAAAAAAGTTACACGTGACAATGTCATCGTCGACCTTGGTAACAATGCCGAAGCTCTGCTGGCGCGTGAAGACATCATTTCGCGGGAGACTTTCCGCGTGGGTGTCCGCGTCCGTGCATTGCTTAAAGAGATCCGCACCGAAAACCGCGGCCCTCAGTTGATCCTGTCGCGTACCGCGCCGGAAATGCTGATCGAGCTGTTCCGGATTGAAGTTCCGGAAATCGCCGAAGGACTCATTGAGGTGATGGCTGCCTCCCGTGATCCTGGTTCGCGTGCAAAGATCGCAGTTCGCTCCAAGGACAAACGCATTGACCCGCAAGGCGCGTGCATCGGCATGCGTGGTTCTCGCGTGCAGGCTGTTTCCGGCGAGTTGGGCGGCGAACGTGTGGATATCGTGCTTTGGGACGATAACCCGGCGCAGTTCGTCATCAACGCCATGTCGCCTGCCGAAGTGGCAGCGATCATCGTTGATGAAGATGCCCACGCCATGGACATCGCTGTAGGCGCAGACAACCTCGCCCAGGCGATTGGCCGTGGTGGCCAGAACGTGCGTCTGGCCAGTCAGCTGACTGGCTGGACCCTTAACGTGATGACCGAATCGGACATCCAGGCCAAGCAGCAAGCGGAAACCGGCGACATCCTGCGCAACTTTATCGACGAGCTGGAAGTCGATGAGGATCTCGCTCAGGTTCTGGTAGACGAAGGCTTCACCAGCCTGGAAGAGATTGCCTACGTACCGTTGGAAGAAATGCTCAACATCGACGGCTTTGACGAAGACACCGTCAACGAGCTTCGCGCTCGTGCCAAGGATCGTTTGTTGACTAAAGCCATCGCTACTGAGGAAAAGCTGGCAGACGCCCATCCGGCCGAAGACCTGCTCTCGCTTGAGGGTATGGACAAGGATTTGGCGATGGAACTGGCGGTGCGCGGCGTAATTACCCGCGAAGACCTGGCCGAGCAGTCTATTGACGATCTGCTCGACATCGACGGCATTGACGATGATCGTGCCGGCAAGTTGATCATGGCCGCCCGAGCCCATTGGTTCGAGTAAGTAGATGCGGCCTGAGGAGAGAAGTGCATGACGCAAGTCACGGTGAAAGAACTGGCCAAGACGGTCGACACACCGGTAGAGCGCCTGTTACAGCAGATGCGTGAGGCAGGTTTGCCGCACAACGCCGCCGAACAAGTTGTGACCGATATCGAAAAGCAAGCCTTGTTGACGCACCTGAAAAGCGGTCACAAGGCGAAGGTGGAAGAGCCGCGCAAGATCACTTTGCAGCGCAAGACCACCAGTACCCTTCGCGTTGCTGGCAGCAAAAGCATCAGCGTTGAAGTACGTAAAAAGAAAGTCTTTGTTCAGCGCAGCCCGGAAGAAATCGAAGCCGAACGCAAGCGCGAGCTGGACGAACGTCGTGCGGTAGAAAACGCCGCTCGTCAAAAGGCTGAAGAAGAATCCCGCCAGCGTGCCGAAGAAGAAGCGCGCCGTCAGCCTTCGTCGGGTGCCCCCGCTGCCGAGGCTGTTGCAGCGCCGGCATCGGCTCCGCAAGCTGCCGAGCCAGCTCGGGAGACTCCGGCTGCGGCACCTGCTGCGCCTGTCGCCGATCGCAAGAAAGACGAACAGCGTCGCCCTGACAAACCACGCAACGACGATAACAATCGTCGCAGCGGCGGTGGTGATGGCGATCGCAAGAACGCCCCGCATCGCGCATCGGTCAAGGAAAAGGCGCCAACGCCACGCGTTGCTCCTCGTACTACCGACGAAGAAAGCGATGGCTTCCGTCGCGGCGGTCGCGGCAAGGCCAAGCTGAAGAAGCGCAACGCGCACGGTTTCCAGAGCCCTACCGGCCCTGTCGTTCGTGAAGTGAAGATCGGCGAAACCATCAGCGTGGGCGATCTCGCTCAGCAGATGTCGGTCAAAGCTGCCGAGATCATCAAGTTCATGTTCAAGCTGGGTACTCCGGCCACCATCAACCAGGTTCTGGATCAGGAAACTGCCCAGCTGGTCGCTGAAGAACTGGGCCACAAAGTGACCCTGGTCAGCGACACCGCGCTGGAAGATTCCCTGGCCGAGTCCCTGAAGTTTGAAGGTGAGACGTTCTCCCGTGCGCCGGTTGTAACGGTCATGGGTCACGTTGACCACGGTAAAACTTCGCTGCTCGACTACATCCGACGCGCCAAGGTGGCTGCTGGCGAAGCCGGTGGTATCACCCAGCACATCGGTGCATACCACGTAGAAACCGAGCGTGGCATGGTGACGTTCCTCGATACCCCGGGTCACGCTGCGTTTACCGCAATGCGTGCCCGTGGTGCCAAGGCAACCGACATCGTGATTCTGGTTGTCGCTGCAGACGACGGCGTGATGCCGCAGACCATCGAAGCCGTGCAACACGCCAAGGCTGCCGGTGTTCCGCTGGTCGTAGCCGTTAACAAAATCGACAAACCGGGCGCCGACCTGGACCGTATCCGCAGTGAGCTGTCCGTTCACGGCGTAACGTCCGAAGAGTGGGGCGGCGAGACACCTTTCGTCTCGGTCTCCGCGAAGATGGGTACCGGCGTGGACGAGCTGCTTGAAGCCGTTCTGCTGCAGGCCGAAGTTCTGGAATTGATGGCAACGCCGTCGGCTCCGGGTCGTGGTGTTGTGGTTGAATCGCGTCTGGACAAGGGCCGTGGCCCGGTTGCCACTGTTCTGGTTCAGGACGGTACGCTGCGTCAGGGCGACATGGTTCTGGTTGGCTCCAACTACGGTCGCGTTCGGGCAATGCTCGACGAGAACGGCAAGCCAATCAAGGAAGCCGGTCCGTCGATCCCGGTCGAGATTCTCGGCCTGGATGGTACGCCGGACGCTGGCGACGAGATGAGCGTTGTTGCCGACGAGAAGAAAGCCCGTGAAGTGGCTCTGTTCCGTCAAGGCAAGTTCCGCGAAGTCAAGCTGGCCCGTGCTCACGCCGGCAAGCTGGAAAACATCTTCGAGAACATGGGTCAGGAAGAGAAGAAGACGCTCAATATCGTCCTCAAATCCGATGTCCGTGGTTCTCTGGAAGCGTTGCAGGGTGCATTGAATGGCCTGGGTAACGACGAAGTGCAAGTGCGTGTAGTGGGCGGCGGTGTCGGTGGTATCACCGAAAGCGACGCCAACCTGGCACTGGCCTCCAACGCTGTACTGTTCGGCTTCAACGTGCGTGCCGATGCTGGCGCGCGCAAGATCGTCGAGCAGGAAGGTCTGGATATGCGTTACTACAACGTCATCTACGACATCATCGAAGACGTCAAGAAGGCCCTCACCGGTATGCTTGGCAGTGACGTTCGGGAGAATATCCTGGGTATCGCTGAAGTCCGCGACGTGTTCCGCTCGCCGAAATTCGGCGCGATCGCCGGTTGCATGGTCATCGAAGGCGTTGTCTTCCGTAACCGTCCAATCCGTGTACTGCGTGAAGACATCGTTATCTTCGAAGGCGAGCTGGAATCCCTGCGCCGCTTCAAGGATGACGCTTCCGAAGTACGTGCCGGCATGGAATGCGGTATCGGCGTCAAGAGCTACAACGACGTCAAGGTCGGTGACAAGATCGAAGTCTTCGAGAAGGTCCAAGTGGCTCGCAGCCTCTAAATCGCGAGCTTCAGGAGTCGTGGCTTGCGCCGCATGAAAATGCCAGGCGTCGGTCATGGACTCTAAACGCAACGCCCGGTCCGGCTCTCGCCAGGCCGGGCGTTTGCCGCTTTCAGACCACATGGCTTTTGCCATGGGTCAGCAGTGACAGGTAACAAGACATGGCAAAAGAATACAGCCGTACCCAACGTATCGGCGATCAGATGCAGCGTGAGCTGGCACAGCTGATCCGTCGTGAAATCAAAGACCCCCGCGTGGGTCTGGTCACCATCACCGCCGTCGACGTCAGCCGTGATGTCGGTCACGCGAAAATCTTCATGACCGTGATGGGTCAGGACAGCGCCGAAGAGATCGCGCAGTCGATCAAAGTGCTAAACGCCGCTGCAGGCTTCCTGCGTATGCAACTGGCGCGTGAGATGAAGCTGCGCAGCGTTCCGCAGCTGCATTTCCATTACGACGAAAGCGTTGCCCGTGGCGCGCACTTGTCGGCCTTGATCGAGCGTGCCGTGGCTGAAGATGGTCAGCACCAAGCCGCACCCAAGCAAGACGGTCCGGAGGAATAAGGCGTGGCTCAGGTCAAGCGTATTCGCCGTAACGTCAGCGGGATCATCCTGCTCGATAAGCCGCTGGGCTTCACGTCCAACGCCGCGCTACAAAAAGTGCGCTGGTTGCTCAACGCAGAAAAAGCCGGCCACACCGGCAGTCTTGATCCGCTGGCGACCGGCGTTCTGCCGCTGTGCTTCGGTGAGGCGACAAAGTTTTCGCAGTACCTGCTCGACTCCGACAAGGGTTATGAAACCCTGATGCAGCTCGGCAAGACCACCACCACGGCCGACGCCGAGGGTGAGGTTCTGCAAACGCGGCCTGTGACCGTTGGTCGCTCGGATATCGAAGCAGTGCTTCCGGCATTTCGCGGGGATATCAGTCAGATACCGCCGATGTACTCCGCCCTCAAGCGGGACGGTCAGCCGTTATACAAGCTGGCCCGGGCTGGGGAAGTGGTGGAGCGCGAACCGCGTTCTGTTACTATTGCGCGCCTGGAATTATTGGCGTGTGAAGGTGAGACCGCTCGTTTGGCTGTCGACTGCACCAAAGGCACCTATATTCGTACCCTTGTGGAAGATATCGGTGAGAAGCTGGGCTGCGGTGCATACGTCGCTCAGTTGCGTCGCACCCAGGCCGGCCCTTTCACGCTGGCCCAGACGGTAACGCTGGAAGAGCTGGAAGCGGTGCATGCCGAAGGCGGTAATGAGGCGGTCGATCGCTTCCTGATGCCATCGGACAGCGGGTTGCTGGATTGGCCGTTGTTGCAGTTCTCGGAGCACAGTTCGTTTTACTGGTTGCATGGTCAGCCAGTCAGAGCCCCCGACGCGCCGAAGTTTGGCATGGTGCGGGTGCAGGATCATGAAGGACGCTTCATCGGGATCGGTGAAGTGAGTGAGGACGGGCGCATTGCGCCGCGTCGACTGATTCGGTCAGAGTGACCGGACCCGTCGCGGCAGGGTTTCCTGGCACGGCGGTACGAGGGTGGCTGTTAATAGGCATGGTCACTCCTCACATTTAAATACGAGAGTCAGCTCTCGGCCTGTTGAAGCCGTCTCCCAGGAGCGGTTTCTTGATAAAAGGAATGCCCAAATGGCACTCAGCGTTGAAGATAAAGCTCAGATCGTAACCGACTACCAGCAAGCTGTTGGTGATACTGGTTCGCCAGAAGTGCAAGTTGCACTGCTGACCGCCAACATCAACAAACTGCAAGGCCACTTCAAGGCCAACGGTAAGGATCACCACTCCCGTCGTGGTCTGATCCGTATGGTAAACCAGCGTCGCAAGCTGCTGGATTACCTGAAAGGTAAGGACGTTAGCCGTTACAGCGCCCTGATCGGTCGTCTGGGTCTGCGTCGCTAATAACGACTCGGATAGAGGTTGGTTGTTCGTCATGCTCCACTGGTTTTACCAGTGGGCTGGCGGGCTCCCAGCCTCTAGTTGTATCTGGGCTGCCGAAGGGTCCGATTCCCCTCGCTGCCCAAGAATTCGCAAGAAACCAGTTCCCCAAGAGCCACAAAGAAGGTAGGAAACCGTGAACCCGGTAATCAAGAAATTTCAATTCGGTCAATCGACCGTAACCCTCGAGACTGGCCGCATTGCCCGTCAAGCCTCTGGTGCTGTATTGGTCACCGTTGACGACGACGTCACCGTTCTCGTGACTGTGGTCGGCGCCAAGCATGCAGACGCGAGCAAAGGCTTTTTCCCTCTTTCCGTTCACTACCAGGAAAAGACCTACGCCGCTGGCAAGATCCCTGGTGGTTTCTTCAAGCGTGAAGGCCGTCCTTCCGAAAAAGAAACACTGACTTCGCGTTTGATCGACCGTCCGATCCGCCCACTGTTTCCAGAAGGCTTCATGAACGAAGTGCAGGTTGTCTGCACTGTCGTCTCCACCAGCAAGAAAACCGATCCGGACGTCGCTGCGATGATCGGTACGTCGGCTGCCCTGGCAATCTCCGGCATTCCGTTCGACGGCCCGATCGGTGCCGCGCGCGTTGCTTTCCACGAGAGCACCGGCTACCTGCTGAACCCGACTTACGAGCAACTGAAAGCATCGAGCCTGGACATGGTCGTTGCCGGTACCGAAGAAGCGGTACTGATGGTTGAGTCGGAAGCCAAAGAACTGACCGAAGACCAGATGCTGGGCGCCGTGCTGTTCGCCCACGACGAATTCCAGTCGGTTATCAAGGCCGTCAAAGAGCTGGCCGCCGAAGCTGCCAAGCCAACCTGGAACTGGGCGCCGAAAGCCGAAGCCACTGAACTGCTGGGCGCCATCCGCTCCGAGTTCGGCGCAGCGATCTCCGAGGCCTACACCATCACCGTCAAGGCCGATCGTTATGCTCGCCTGGGTGAGCTGAAGGATCAGATCGTTGCCAAGCTGGCTGTTGAAGACGGCAGCCCGTCCGCAAGTGAAGTGAAAGCAGCCTTCGGCGAAATCGAATACCGCACCGTTCGCGAGAACATCGTCAACGGCAAGCCGCGTATCGATGGTCGCGACACCAAGACTGTGCGTCCGCTGAACATCGAAGTCGGCGTTCTGCCGAAGACTCACGGTTCTGCACTGTTCACCCGTGGCGAGACTCAGGCGCTGGTCGTGGCCACCCTGGGTACTGCGCGTGACGCTCAGTTGCTCGACACCCTCGAAGGCGAGAAAAAAGACCCGTTCATGCTGCACTACAACTTCCCTCCGTTCTCGGTGGGCGAGTGTGGTCGCATGGGTGGCGCAGGTCGTCGTGAAATCGGTCACGGCCGTCTGGCCCGCCGTTCGGTTCAGGCCATGCTGCCTGCTGCCGACGTGTTCCCGTACACCATTCGTGTCGTATCGGAAATCACCGAGTCCAACGGTTCCAGCTCCATGGCTTCGGTCTGTGGTGCTTCGCTGGCCCTGATGGACGCTGGTGTTCCGATGAAGGCGCCGGTTGCCGGTATCGCCATGGGTCTGGTTAAAGAAGGCGAGAAGTTCGCCATCCTGACCGACATCCTGGGTGACGAAGACCACCTGGGCGACATGGACTTCAAAGTGGCCGGTACCGCCAAAGGTGTGACCGCGCTGCAGATGGACATCAAGATCAAGGGCATCACCGAAGAGATCATGGAGATCGCTTTGGGTCAGGCGCTGGAAGCGCGTCTGAACATCCTGGGTCAGATGAACACCATCATCGGTCAGTCGCGCACCGAGCTGTCGGAAAACGCGCCGACCATGATCGCGATGAAGATCGACACCGACAAGATCCGTGACGTGATCGGCAAAGGCGGCGCGACCATCCGTGCCATCTGCGAAGAGACCAAAGCGTCGATCGACATCGAAGACGACGGCTCGATCAAGATCTTCGGCGAAACCAAGGAAGCGGCTGAAGCTGCACGTCAGCGCGTTCTGGGTATTACCGCTGAAGCCGAGATCGGCAAGATCTACGTTGGCAAGGTCGAGCGCATTGTCGACTTCGGCGCGTTCGTCAACATCCTGCCGGGCAAAGACGGTCTGGTGCACATCTCCATGTTGAGCGACGCTCGCGTTGAGAAAGTCACCGACATCTTGAAAGAAGGTCAGGAAGTCGAAGTGCTGGTACTGGACGTGGATAACCGCGGCCGCATCAAGCTGTCGATCAAAGACGTCGCAGCTGCCAAGGCGTCGGGGGTTTAAACCCTCTCTTCTGTAGCTGATAAAAAGAGCCCTTCGGGGCTCTTTTTTTTGAATGCAATTAATGGCTTAGAAACGAAAACCAGACTACGGCGGCTCGTCAGAACATGCATCTTGCAAGTGGAACTTTCTTAAAGCGGGCAATCTGCACGACAGCTGCGGATCCATGAAAATATAAGTCGTTGATTCATAAGGAATATATCTGTGAGCGCGGGTTGGCACAGCGCTTGCGATATACCAGTAACCCTGCAGCCAACGAGATTGGCGCAGATTCTGAGAAAAACAGGAGTTACCCGTATGAAGAAGTTCGCTATTGCTGCTGCTACCGCCACTGCTCTGACTCTGACTATGGCTAACGTAGCCATGGCTCAGACCTCTGCTCAAGCGCCAATGACTGTAGCTGCAAACGAAGTTGCCAAAACCAAAGAGGCTACCTCTGACACCTGGATCACCACCAAGGTCAAAGCTGACCTGGTAACCGAAAAAGGCATTCCAGGCTCCGACATCAAGGTTGAGACTAACAAAGGCGTGGTTTCCCTGTCGTCGACTGTTGCTGTGACTGAAGCACAGAAAACAACTGCTGTAGCCATCACCAAGAAAATCGAAGGCGTTAAGGCTGTTTCGGCTGATGGCCTGAAAGCTGAGTAATTCCACTCGGTAGAACATGCGGAACCATCGGCTGACAGTGGGAAAGTCGTCAGCTGACTGATTCGCGGTTCACCCGAAGGCCACAGTGATGTGGTCATCAGAAGCCCCGGCGCTCGCGTCGGGGCTTTTTTGTGCGCTGATTTCCGTGCGTCTTTCAGCCTGCTCCGCTAGCTCGGGAGCATCTTACGTAGGCTCTGCACTCGCGGTGCGCTACGCTACAGCGCGACTTACTATCCAAATGAGTTGATGACATCCATCTGTTCGGAATGATCGAATTCTGATGAGCACATTACTTGCATATCACGCAGCCCCTTGTGGATTCGGTGGAGAAACTACCCACAGTCTCAATGCCTTGATCTGCCGTCATCAACTACAGTCTGGTGCGAAGCACTGTTCACCCATAATGGCGCTGCCTTGCATCGGCCCAGGCCTGAAACTCTTTTGCTGTGAGAAGTAAATGCCCACGATTCCCTTATTGATTTGCGACGACTCCAATATGGCGCGGAAGCAGCTGATGAAATCCCTGCCGCCTGAGTGGGATGTGTCAGTGACCACGGCGACCAATGGCCGTGAAGGGGTCGAGGCGATTCGTCAGGGCCTGGGCAGCGTGGTGTTGCTGGATCTGACGATGCCGGACATGGACGGCTACCAGACGTTGGCCGCCATTCGCGCGGAAAACCTGCAAGCCAGCGTCATTATTGTCTCCGGCGACGTTCAGGAAGAGGCGGTGCGTCGTACCCTCGAACTGGGCGCACTCGCGTTTCTGAAAAAACCGGCCGATCCAGATCAGCTGCAGCAGACCCTTCAGCGGCTGGGCTTGCTGGGGGAGAGCGCCAATCAGTCGGTCGCCCCGGCATTGAGCGTCGACCAGTCCCCCATCAGTTTCAATGATGCATTCCGCGAGACCGTGAACGTCGCGATGGGCCGCGCGGCCGCGTTGCTGGCGAGGGTGTTGGGCGTGTTTGTGCAACTGCCGCTGCCCAACGTCAATATGCTGGAAGTGGGCGAGTTGCACATGGCGTTGTCCGATGCACAGGCCAACGACCGGCTCACGGCGGTGTGTCAGGGCTATATCGGTGGCGGCATCGCCGGCGAAGCGCTGTTGTTGTTCCATGATTCGGAAATCGCCGATATGGCGCAGTTGATGAAAATCGACGATGCCGACTACTCTGATATGGAGATGTTGCTGGATCTGTCTTCCATCCTGATCGGAGCCTGCCTGAGCGGCATTGCGGAGGAGCTCGACGTCGCATTTTCCCAAAGCCACCCCCAGGTGCTGGGGTTGCATAGCGGCATTGAAGAGCTGATCCGTCTCAATGAGCGGCGCTGGAAGAAGACGCTGGCTGTGGAGATCAGTTACAGCCTGGAAGGCCATAACATCCATTTCGATCTGTTGATGTTGTTCACCGAGGACTCGGTCGAGCTGCTGTCGCGGAAACTCGCCCATTTGATGAGCTGATTCATGAACGATCGTATCGATTTCAAGGAATTGCACTGGCTGCTTACCGTGACGCAGAACATCGACGTCGGCGTGGTGGTGCTGGATCAGGAATACCGCGTGCAGGTCTGGAACACCTTCATGGAGAACCGTTCCGGGATACTGTCGTATGAAGCGGCGAACCGTTCGTTCTTTTCGTTATTTCCGGAGATCAACGAACGCTGGCTGAAGAACAAGATCGACAGCGTGATTACCCTCGGCACGCCAGCGTTCACGATCTGGGAGCAGCGCCCTTATCTGGTTCATTTCAAGAGCTATCAGCCCATCACCGGGCAAGAAGACTTCATGTACCAGAACACCACGATGTATCCCCTGCGGTCGACGACCGGGGCGGTGACCCATGTGTGCCTGGTGATCTACGACGTCACCGATGTGGCGACGAACCGTCTGCAATTGCAGGCGGCCAACCGCGAGCTGCAGAAGCTGTCGAGCACCGACCGCCTGACCAGCCTGTACAACCGCGGCCACTGGGAAGAAGCATTGCGTCTGGAGCATGCACGGCACGTGCGGTACGGCTCGTCGGCGGCTTTGGTGATGTTCGACATCGACCACTTCAAGCGCGTGAATGACACCTTTGGCCATCAATGCGGTGATCGGGTGATCCAGCGGGTGGCGGACGTGGTGCGTGAGCACATCCGTGACGCTGACATCGCCGGCCGTTACGGTGGCGAAGAGTTCGCAGTGCTGCTGCCGGACACCGACAAGCAGGGGGGCGCCATGTTTGCCGAGCGTCTGCGCGCGGCCGTCGAGGCGCTGGACGTCATGCAGGAAGGCGAAGCCATTCATTGCACGATCAGCCTGGGTGTCGCTGACATGACCTCGCCGATGGACGACTACAAGATGCTGATCGAACGGGCGGATCAGGCGCTGTACGAATCCAAGAAAAACGGGCGCAATCGCGTGTCAGTGGATGCCTCGGATTGAAGGCGACTACGCAGGCACCGACAGTAAAACGCCCTCACTAGGAGGGCGTTTTCAGTTCAACAGCTTTTCTTTTTGTCACCGTAATCACAGCACCACGCTTGGCAGCCACAGCGAGATCGCAGGAATGTACGTCACCGCCATCAGTACCAGGAAAAGTGCGACATAGAAGGGAAGCAGCGCTTTCACTGTGGCCTCGATCGTGACCTTGCCCACCGCAGCGCCCACGAAGAGCACGGCCCCTACAGGCGGCGTGATCAAACCGATGCCCAGGTTGACCAGCATGATCATCCCGAAGTGCACCGGATCGACGCCGATGCCGACGATTACCGGCAGCAGGATCGGGGTGAGGATGAGGATCAGTGGCGCCATGTCCATTACCGTGCCCAGCAGCAACAACATGACGTTGATGCACATCAGGATCACGTAGCGGTTGTCCGACAGCGTCAGAAACGCCGTGGTGATCTTCATCGGGATTTCCATCAGCGTCAGGATGTAACCGAAGCTGGCGGCGAAACCGATCAGGATCATCACGATGGAAACCGTGCGCACGGCCCGATGCATCAGCTTGGGCAGGTCGCGCCATTTGTAATCGCGGTAGATGAACATGGTGACGAAGAACGCCCACAGCACTGCGATCGCTGCGGACTCGGTGGCCGTGAACATGCCCGACAAAATGCCGCCCAGAATGATCACCATCGCCATCATGCCCCACAGGGCTTCACCGGCGATTTTCAACGCCTTGCGCAGCGGTATCACTTCGCCTTTCGGGTAATTACGCTTACGGGCGAAGATCATGCACAGCACCATCATCACGGCGCTGAGCAACAGGCCTGGCATGATGCCAGCCATGAACAGCGACGCGATCGACACCGTGCCACCGGCGGCCAGCGAGTACAGCACCGAGTTATGGCTGGGCGGTGTCAGCAATGCTTGCACCGAACCACTCACCGTCACCGCCGTGGAGAAGTCCCGCGGATAGCCGTTGCGCTCCATTTCCGGGATCAGCACCGAACCCACCGACGCCGTATCGGCAACCGACGAGCCGGAGATGGCGCCGAAGAACGTCGAGGCAACGATGTTCACCAGCGACAGGCCGCCGCGCACGAAGCCCACCAGAACCCCGGCGAACGCCACAAGCCGACGGGACATCCCGCCCTCGGCCATGATCGCGCCGGCCAGTACGAAGAACGGGATCGCCAGCAACGAGAACTTGTTCACGCCACCCGCGACTTGAATCATCAGCGCGTCGAACGGGATCTCGATCCACCACGCGCCGATCAGCGCAGACAGGCCGAGGGCGAACGCCACCGGCATGCCGACCAGGATCAGCGCGATGAAGCTGCCCAACAGAATAAATGCGTCCATCATGCTGCCTCTTCGCTGGATTCGACCACGTCGTAACTCACCACCCGACGGTGACGCTGGTCACCCAGAAACAGCTTCTCCAGGACGAAGATCAGCGTCAGTACGCCGCCGATGGGAATCGGCAGATAGGAGATGCCAACCCGCAGCGCTGGCATCTCGCCCAGAAACTGGTTCCAGGTGTTCAGGCACAGCTTCATGCCCTTGACCGCCATGAACACGCAGACCACCGCCATCAGAATCTGCACCAGCACTGCGGCAGCATTACGTGCGTTTTCTGGCAGGCGGTCGGTGGCCATGTTGACCGCCATGTGCGCACCGGCCCGATAACTTGCGGCGGCGCCGAAGAAGGTGAACACCACCATCAGCAGAATGGCGGTGGGTTCCGGCCAGCTGGAGCCGGTGCCCAGGACGTAGCGGGCGAAGATGCCCCAAGGGATGATCAGCGCCATGGTCAGCATCGACAGGCCCGCGATCCCGATGCAGAGGCGATACAGTGCGTCATTGAAGCGCAGAATCGTGTTTTTCATAGGCTCACCACAACGACGGTGAACGGCCGGGGCCGTCACCGCAGTGTTATCGGGCTGAAGGGCTTATTGAACGGCTTCGATGCGCTTCATCAGGTCAGCGTAAGGCGCGCCATGTTTGGCCCGCACCTCGGCTGTTGCGTCATAGAAAGCCTTCTTCTGGTCAGGCGTCAGCGTGATGAACTCGACGCCTGCCGCCTTCAGCTTGGCCTCGCTCTCGGCTGACTTCTTGTCCCACAGCACGCGTTCTTCAGCCTGAGCTTCGACCGCCAGCTTCTTCACCAGCGCCTGTTGCTCCGGGTTCAGCTTTTCCCAGGCGGCTTTGGACATCACCACCGGCTCCGGCAGGATCAGATGCTCGGTGAGGGTGTAGAACTTGGCGTTCTGATAGTGGTTGTGTTCGAGCAGGGTTGGCATGTTGTTTTCAGCGCCGTCGATCACGCCGGTCTGCAGCGCGCTGAAAATCTCGCCTGTCGCCATGGCAATGCCGTTGCCGCCCATTGCGTTGATGGTGTCGATGAACACTGGGTTGCCCTGCACGCGGATCTTCATGCCCTTGAGGTCGGCCAGGGTGCGTACCGGTTTCTTGGTGTAGAGGTTGCGTGTGCCGCCGTCCATCCAGGCCAGTGCGACCAGTTTGGCTTCGGAGTTAGTGATCTTGTCGAGCATCTCCTGGCCGATCGGGCCATCAATCACGTGGCGCATGTGGGCGTGATCGCGGAACACGAAAGGTAGGTTAAATACGTTCACGTCCGGTACCACCGGCCCGACGATGCCGAGGCTGATGCGGGTCATCTGGACGGCGTTGGCCTGGACCTGTTCCACGACTTCCTTCTCGGAGCCGAGTACACCGCCGGCGAACATCTTGAAGCTGATCTCGCCTTTGCTTTGCTCTACCAGCTTTTTGCCCATGTCCTGTTCAGCGACAACGGGCGGATAGCCTGCGGGGTGTACTTCGGCAAACTTGATTTTGATGTCCGCCAGCGCTGTGTTTGAGAGGCACAGCGCCAGAGGGAGTGCGGCGAGGAGCAACTTGCGTTTGACGTCCATGGATGTTCTCCGGTGTTGTTATTGTTTTTTCAGATAGAACGGTGGGGCATTTTTAATGCGGTGGAGCGACGGAGCTGGCCTGAGGCTCAGCCCTTGAACAGGGGTTCTTCGAGTCCCTTGACGCCTGGGTTTAGCGCGAACACGCCACCGGCCAGGGGCTGGTCGCTGAGGTCGCCGCCGGGGCGGATGGACGTGACGTACAGGGTGTCCAGATTCGAGCCGCCGAAGGCGCACATGGCGGGCTTTTTCACCGGCACACTCAGCGAGCGATCCAGCTTGCCCGCAGGCGTAAAACGATGGATCACGCCTTCATCGTTGCCGCAGATCCAGTAGCAGCCATCGGCGTCCACCGCTGCGCCGTCGGGGCGGCCGGCGTATTGGTTCATGTCCACGAACAGGCGGCGGTTGTGCGGCGTGCCGGTGTCGGTGTCGTAATCAAACGCCCAGATTTTCTGCACGGAAGGGTGTGAATCCGAGAGGTACATGACGCGGCCGTCCGGGCTGAAGCCCAGGCCGTTGGGTACGATCATGTCGGTAAGCTGGGCAGTCAGCGGATCGGCCTGGCCGGCGCTGTAGCGATACAGCGAACCCACGGTCAGTGCCTTCGCCATGTCCATGAACATGGTGCCGGCCCAGAAACGGCCCTGGCGGTCGCAGCGACCGTCGTTGAAGCGCATGTTGTCAGTCGCGTGCTCGACGCTGCTGAGCAGTTGCGTGGTGACAGTGCCATCGTCCTGGAGATGAAGGCGGAACAGGCCGCTCTCCATGCCGGCCAGCCAGCTGCCGTCGCTGTAGCGGGCGATGCAGGCGAGCATCTCCGGCGTTTCCCAACTCGTGGTGAGACCGTCTTGCGGGCTCCAGCGATGGAGGCGACGGGCCGGAATGTCGACCCAGTAGAGCGCCTGTTCCTGGGCGTTCCAGACCGGCGATTCACCGGTCGCGTTACGTGCATCGAGAATCAGCTCTGCGTCCATGACGATCATTCCGTGATTTTTATTATAAGAGGCCGACCTCACAGTCGGCCTGGCCGTCGTTGAGTCTTACTCGTCGCCAAACGGCCCGGACGCCACGAACGCACCGCCCTGGTACACCATGGCGGGGTCGTCGGAAGCCGGCATCGGCTGCGCCTCGACTTTGGCCCGGAACTGTTCGGAACTGTCTTTCGGCTGATAGCCCAAGTGATTGGCCAGGCGGTTGTCCCACCAGACCGTGCTGTTGTCCGAAGCGCCGTAAACGATGGTGTGGCCGACGTTCGGAGTGAACAGTCCGCGTTCGATCAGCTGGGTCAGGTCGTCGTAACTCAGCCAACTGGCGAGCATGCGCCGGTTCTGTGCTTCAGGGAATGAAGAGCCGATGCGGATGCTGACAGTTTCGATGCCGTAGCGATCAAAGTAGAAGCTGGCCATGTCTTCGCCGTAGGACTTCGACAGACCGTAGTAGCTGTCCGGGCGACGCATGGCGCTGGCGTCGATGACTTCGTCCTGACGATAGAAACCGATGACGTGGTTAGAGCTGGCGAAGATCACCCGCTTCACGCCATGCCGGCGCGCCGCTTCGTAGATGTGGAAGATTCCGCAGATGTTCGGACCGAGGATTTCTTCGAAAGGGCGCTCTACCGAGACGCCGCCAAAGTGGACGATGGCGTCCACGCCTTCGACCAACTGGTGGACTGCGTTTTTGTCGGCCAGGTCGCAGATCTGGATTTCTTCGCGCGGGCCGGCCGCCGGTGCCATGTCGGCGATATCGGAGAGACGCAGGATCTTGGCAAACGGACGCAGGCTTTCGCGCAGGACTTTACCGAGGCCGCCAGCGGCGCCCGTCAGCAAAATGCGGTTGAGCGGGGCCTGGGCGTTGAATTCAGTCATCGTGGGAAGCCCTGATTCTGATGTTGTTTTTATGGTGTCATCGGTTGTCGTATGACGCTTGCGGGATTATCAACAGGGCCCGCAAATTTTGTCAACGCGACGAAGGTGTAAGCCATCCGACGCCTGTCTGAAATGTTCGTCCGAACTGCCCAGATGCCGAGAGAATGCCGTGCTTTCACATTGCAGTGTGACGCCCGACGCTTTCCCGGCTAAAGCCGGTCCCACCAGGGGAATGCATGCCTATGGTAGGAACGGCTTCAGCCGGGAAGAGGTCAGTTCGAGCAGCATCACGTTTGCGGTGTGACGGCCGACGTCTTCCCGACCAAAGCCGGTCCCACTGACTGCATGCGACAGCGTTTGCCCCTTACATTAGCGAAATGGGGTAGCTGATGAACACCCGGTTTTCGTCGAACTCGTTGGTGCTGTAATCACGCCGCATCGACGAGTTGCGCCACCGCACGTTGAGGCTTTTGAACGTGCCGCTCTGCACCGTATACGCCAGCTCGGACTCGCGTCCCCACTCCTTGCCGTCAGTCACGGTGCCGGTGTGCACGTTATCGCCGCTGATGTAGCGGTTCATCATCGTCAGGCCGGGGATGCCGAATATCGCGAAGTCCAGGTCGTGACGCAGTTGCCAGGAGCGCTCCTTGGCATTGTCGTAGCTGGAGTTGTAACTGTCGTTGGCCAGGGTGCCGCCGCTGGTGCCATTGACGCGCATCCACTGGTCATCGCCATAGACCTTCTGCAGGCCGAGGTAGACGGTGTTGCCTTTGTAGTTGGCGGACAGCATCGCGTAGGCGGTCTTGTTATCCAGCTCGCCGGCCAGCTTGTTGCCGTCCTCTTTGCCGAGGAAGTAGCCCAGGTTGGTGCCCAGGGTCCAGTCACCGATCGGCTGCTTGTGGATGAGGTTCAGAAACTCCTGCTGATAGACGTCTTCCAGCTGCGCGTACCAGAGCCCGACCTGGGTGCGCTTCTCGTTGAAGGTGTATTCGCCGCCACCGAAGTTGAAGCGGTCCGACTTGAACGCGGCGGATTTACCGTTCATGAACATGTCTTCCATGCTCGCGTCGTTGCGTGGGCTGTTGCCGCGGAACTGGCCGCCGTACAGCGTGAGGCCGGCGATTTCCTTGGAGGTGATCTGCCCGCCGCGAAAGGTTTGCGGCAGCGACCGGCCGTCATCGGAACGCAGTATCGGCAACACTGGCATCCATTCGCCAATCTTCAATTCCGTATTGGAAAGCCGCGCCTTTGCTGCCACACCGAGGCGGCCAAAGTTGTCCGCGGGGCGTCCGTCATCATGGATAGGCAACAGTTGAGTACCGCCGGTGCCTTTGCCGCCGTCGAGTTTTTGCGAGTACAGGCCCAGCACATCGAGGCCGAAGCCAACCGTGCCCGGGGTAAAGCCCGATTTCACATCGAGAATGAAGTTTTGCGTCCATTCTTCGGCGTAGTTCTGCGGGTTCGCCGCGTTGGTGAAGTTGCGGTTGAAGTAGGCATTGCGCAGGTTGAGCGTGGCCTTGGTGTCATCGATAAAACCTTCAGCGAGGCTCATCAATGGCAGGCTGAAGGCGACGCTGCCAGCGCCAAGCAACAGCCACGAACGGTTGGTCTGGATCTTCATTACTTATTGTTCTCCCTTTCTGTTGACAAAACGGTCCCGCACCGAAGGTCGCCGCCGAGGCGCCGCAGGCGTGGACAGGGGTGCTCACGTCACCGGTTTTGAATGAGGCTCACTGCCTGATCGAAACGGCCGTCGCTGATCACTCGCTCGCGGGTGCGTCGGCGAAAACACACGCGCGCACAGGCACGAGAGAGGCAGGTGGAACACAAAGAGAGGGGGAGGTGTGGCGGATAACGCGGGGCGACAGGCGCCGATTGACTGTCATCGTCATGGAAGCATTCCTTTTTATTTTTGTTATCGGTTATGCGTTGTCGTACAACGCGATTTGGAGTATCGGCAGAGATCTGTACGCTGTCAACGCGCCAGCTCGGGAAACTCGCCAGCGGTCGTCATCCCGGGCTTACCAACGGTTACCGGCGGATATTGCGAACCCCCTGTTTCTCTGCTAATTTCGAAAATGTTAACGATGACATTTCCGCTTTAACAATAAAAACAACGGGATTTTTCGCTATGACAACTCGCCTCATGAAGGGCTTTTCCGCCGCTCTCTGTTCCCTCGCCGTGGCCGTCGCCTGCGGCAGCGCCATCAATGTCCAGGCCGCAGACGCCGCCAAGACCGGCCCATTGAAAATCGGTGCTTCGTTTCAAGAGATCAACAACCCCTATTTCGTGACCATGAAGGACGCCCTTCAGGACGCCACTACCAGCATCGGTGCCACGCTGCTGGTCACTGACGCGCGTCATGATGTGTCCAAGCAGATCAGCGACATCGAAGACATGCTGCAGAAAGGCATCGATATCCTGATCATTAACCCGACCGATTCGGTCGGCGTTCAGTCTGCGGTCAAGCAGGCCCATGACAAAGGCGTGGTGGTCGTCGCGGTGGACGCTCAGGCCAATGGCCCGCTGGACTCCTTCGTCGGCTCGAAGAACTTCGACGCCGGCGTGCAGGCCTGCGATTACCTGGCCAAGCACATTGGCGAGAAGGGTGACGTCGGGATTCTCGACGGCATCGCGGTGGTGCCGATTCTTGAGCGCGTACGCGGCTGCAAGGAAGCCTTGGGCAAGTACAAGGACATCAAGATTGTCAGCATTCAGAACGGCAAGCAGGAGCGTGATCAAGCGCTGACTGTGACTGAAAACATGCTGCAGGCGCAGCCCAATCTCAAAGGCCTGTTCAGCGTCAACGACAACGGGTCCCTCGGCGCCCTGGCGGCCATCGAGTCCAGCGGCATGGACGTCAAGCTGACCAGCGTCGACGGCGCGCCCGAAGCCATCAAGGAAATCCAGAAGCCCAACAGCAAGTTCATCGCCACTTCCGCTCAGTACCCTCGCGACCAGGTACGGCTGGCGCTGGGGCTGGCGCTCGCCAAGAAGTGGGGCTCGCAAGTCCCGGCGACCATTCCGGTCGACATCCTACTGGTGGATCAGGCGAAGGCGAAAACCTTCAGCTGGTAACGGGCGTGGCGCTGCTCGCCTGAGACTTTTTTTGGCCCAGGCGAGCGCCACAGATTGATGTGAGTTGCGCAGCGATGTTCTGCTGCGACGAGGTGCCCATGAGCTGTCTTCTGCAATTGGAAAACATCTGTAAAAGCTACCCCGGCGTGCAGGCGCTCAAGTCGATCAACCTGCAGGTCGAGCGCGGCGAAATTCACGCGCTGCTCGGTGAAAACGGTGCGGGCAAATCGACCCTGATGAAGATCCTCGCGGGCGTCGAGCATCAGGACAAAGGCAGCATTCTCATTGATGGCGCGGAGCAGCATTTCGCGACCTACAACGAAGCCATTGCCGCCGGCATCGGCATCGTCTTTCAGGAATTCAGCCTGATCCCCTATCTCAATGCCGTGGAGAATATTTTCCTCGGTCACGAGATCGTCAACGGCTTCGGCTTGCTGCGCAAAGGCGAGATGCGCGAGAAAGCCATCGCCTTGTTCGACCGGCTTGGGGTGAAGATCAATCTGGATTGCTCGGTGCAGCACTTGAGCGTGGCCGAGCAGCAGTTTGTCGAGATCGCCAAGGCGTTGGCCCTTGAGGCGCGTTTGCTGATTCTCGACGAACCCACCGCCACCCTGACCCCGTCCGAGGCCGAGCTGTTGTTCGACATCATGCGCGAGCTGAAAAGCCAGGGCGTGGCGGTGATCTTCATCTCCCACCACCTGGAGGAAATCTTTCAGGTCTGCGACCGCATCAGCGTGCTGCGTGATGGCGCCAATGTCGGCGCACTGACTGTCGCCAACAGTGACATCGACACGCTGGTGGAGATGATGGTGGGGCGGCGTCTGGAAGCGAACTTTCCGCCCAAGCAGTCTCGCGCCCAGGGCGAAGTGGTGCTGCAAGTGCGTGACATTCAGCTGACCCGTAATGGCCCGCACAACAGCTTCAATCTGCACAAGGGCGAGATTCTCGGCTTCGCCGGGCTGGTGGGGTCCGGGCGCACGGAACTGGCGCTGGGCGTGATCGGCGCGTTGCCGGTGTTCAGCAAGGATGTGCTGCTGCGGGGTCAGCCGGCGCACCTCAATGATCCGGCGCAAGCGCTCGCCAGTGGGATCGGCCTGTTGCCGGAGAGCCGCAAGAGCGAAGGGTTGATCGTGGATTTCACCATTCGCGAGAACATCTCCCTGAACAATCTGGGCAAGTACGAAGGCGCGGCGCACCTGCTCGACCGGCACAAGGAAGACACCACCACCGCCGAGCTGATGAAGCAGCTGTCGATCAAGGCGCCGAGCTGTGAAAGCCGGGTCATCAATCTCAGTGGCGGCAATCAACAGAAGGTGGTGATCGCGCGCTGGATCAATCACCACTGCGACATCCTGATCTTCGACGAGCCGACCCGAGGGATCGACGTCGGCGCGAAAGCGGAGATCTACACCCTGATGCGCACACTCACCGAACAAGGCTTCGCGATCATCATGATCTCTTCGGAACTGCCGGAAATCATCGGCATGTGCGACCGCGTGGCCGTTTTCAACAAGGGCGCTATCGTCAACGTGCTGGAGGCTTCGGCCATCAATCCGCAGGAAGTGATGCGCCACGCCACCGGGAGCCTGAACAGTGAACACCTCCATTAAAACCATGACCGCGCAGCCCAACCGGATGAAGGTCAACTTCGCTCGATTGATTCGCTCGCCAGCCTTCTACCCGTTCGTTGGCCTGGTGGTGGTGACGGTCTTCATGATCTTCGCCAGCGACAAGTTTCTCACCGGCGCGAATCTGGAAAACATCGCCCGCCAAGTGTCGATCAACGCCATCATCGCGGTCGGCATGACCTGCGTGATCCTCACCGGCGGCATCGATTTGTCGGTGGGTCCGGTGATGGCCTTGTCCGGCACGCTGACCACCGGGCTGATGGTCGCAGGCGTCCCGGCGCCGATCGCGATCCTCATCGGTTTGCTGATTGGCGTGGGCTTCGGAGTGGGCAACGGCATCTTCGTCGCGTACCTGAAAATGCCGCCGATCATCGTCACGCTGGCGACCATGGGCATCGCCCGCGGGCTGGGCCTGATGTACACCGACGGCTACCCGATTGCAGGCATGCCGGACTGGTTCGCCTGGTTCGGGCGCGGCACGCTGTTCGGCATTCAGGTGCCGATTCTGATCATGCTGGCGACGTACTTTTTCGCCTGGGTGCTGCTGCAGCACACACGGGTGGGCCGCTACGTTTACGCCATCGGTGGCAACGAAGAAGCCGTGCGTCTGTCCGGCGTGCGCGCCTCGCGGTTCAAGCTGCTGGTGTACTCGATCAGCGGGCTGACGGCGGCGATTGCAGGGCTGGTGTTGTCGTCGCGGCTGATGAGCGGGCAACCGAACGCCGGCGTCGGTTTCGAGCTGGATGCTATCGCAGCCGTCGTACTGGGCGGCGCGTCGATCGCCGGCGGTCGCGGCGTAATCATCGGCACGCTGGTGGGCGCGATGCTCCTGGGCGTGCTGAACAACGGCTTGAACATGCTGGGCGTCTCGCCCTATGTGCAAAGCGTGATCAAGGGCGGAATCATTTTGCTGGCGATTTTCATCAGTCGGCAGCGGCATAAATAATTTTGATAGTGACTGATTTGGCCTCATCGCGAGCAAGCTCACTCCTACAGGGCGACGCGGTCATTGTAGGAGTGAGCTTGCTCGCGATAGGGCCGGTCCAGTCACTGATGAATTTGAAACGATATCGGCTATCTCAGCCGTCATCCAAACATCAAAACAGGTAACCCGACATGGAACAAAACACAACAAACACCATGCAAGCCGTCGTCTGCCATGCGCCGAAAGACTACCGTCTGGAGCAGATCAGCAAGCCCGTTGCGCGGGCCAATGAACTGGTGATTCGCATCGGTGCCTGCGGGATCTGCGCCAGTGACTGCAAATGCCACTCGGGCGCAGCGATGTTCTGGGGCGGCGAGAGCCCGTGGGTCAAGGCGCCTGTGGTGCCGGGCCACGAGTTCTTTGGCTACGTCGATTCGGTGGGCGAGGGCGCTGAAGAGCACTTCGGCGTGAAGGTGGGTGACAAGGTTATCGCCGAGCAAATCGTCCCGTGCGAGAAGTGCAAGTTCTGCAAATCCGGCAAGTACTGGATGTGCGAAGTGCACAACATTTTCGGCTTCCAGAAAGACGTCGCCGAGGGCGGCATGGCGCAGTACATGCGCATCCCGAAGACCGCCATCGTGCATCACATCCCCGAGTCGGTGTCGCTGGAAGATTCGGCGTTGATCGAGCCGATGGCCTGTTCGATTCACACCGTCAACCGCGGTGATGTTCAGCTCGACGACGTGCTGGTGATCGCCGGTGCCGGCACCCTGGGCCTGTGCATGGTGCAAGTCGCTGCGTTGAAAACGCCGAAGAAGCTGGTGGTTATCGACATGGTCGACGAGCGTCTGGAGCTGGCGAAAAAATTTGGCGCCGACGTGGTAATCAACCCGAGTCGCGACAACGCCAAAGAGATCATCAATGGCCTCACCGACGGCTACGGCTGCGACGTTTACATCGAGACCACGGGCGTGCCGATCGGCGTTACCCAAGGTCTTGATCTGATCCGCAAGCTGGGCCGGTTTGTTGAGTTCAGTGTGTTCGGCGCCGAGACCAGCGCTGACTGGTCGATCATCGGCGACCGCAAGGAACTCGACGTACGCGGCGCTCACTTGGGCCCGTATTGCTACCCGATTGCCATCGACCTGTTCGAGCGTGGGCTGGTGACGTCGAAAGGCATCGTCACCCACGACTTCGGTCTGGACGACTACGCCGAAGCGTTCGCCCTGGCGGACTCGACCAAGTCGATCAAGGTGCTGCTCAAACCGGTTAACGGATAACACTGTCTCTTTAGGAGCCATCGGCGTTTACGACAGTCGCGATGCGGTTTACCTGACACAACGCTTTCGCGACCGTCGTGACCTCCGATGGCTCCTGCAAGGGACGGTGGCACACCTCAAGCAACCCCATAACAACAAGAGCGCACCCGGATGGATTACGTCATCGGTGTCGACATTGGCACCCAAAGCACCAAGGCATTGCTGGTCGATGGCCAAGGCCGGATCATCGCGCAGCACAGCCACAGTTATAAGGTCGACACCCCCAAACCGCGCTGGGCCGAACAATGGCCGCAGGTCTGGCTCGACGCCGTGGAAATCTGCGTTGCTGCGTGCATGCGCAAGAGCGCCTTGCCCAGGGACAGCGTCAAAGCCCTGTGTGTCAGCAGCCTGTATGGCGGCTCCGGCATCGCGGTCGATGCGCAGATCGAACCCTTGTATCCGTGTCTGATCTGGATGGACCGCCGCGCCGAAGCACAGGTGGAGTGGGTCAATCAGCACGTGGATCTGGAGCGGCTTTACACGATCACCGGCAACTCGGTGGACAGTTATTACGGCTTCACCAAAATGCTCTGGCTCAAGGACAAACAGCCGCAGGTCTGGGCTGACACGCGCTATCTGCTGCCGCCTAACAGCTACATCAATTACTGCCTGACCGGCGAGGTCGCGGTGGATCACAGCTCTGCCGGCAACATCGGCGGGGTCTATGACGTCCAGGCGCGGGGCTGGTCGGCAGAAATGCTCGATGCGCTGGGCATCCCGATGTCGATGATGCCCCAGCGGCTGGTTCATTCCGGTGATGTGGTCGGCGGCTTGTTGCCCGAATGGGCTGATCGGCTTGGGCTTACCCCTGGCATCCCACTGCTAGGCGGCGGTGTCGATGCCGCCATGGCGACCTTCGCCGCGGGCGTTACTCAGGCCGGCAACCATGTGGCAATGATCGGCACCAGCATGTGCTGGGGCTACCTCAATCAGCAGGTCGATGCCCGGCACGGTCTGGTCAGTTTCCCCCACGTCTTCAACGGCGCCAAAGACCTCTACATCTTCGGCGGCGCGATCACCGCCGGCGCCTCGGTCAGCTGGTTTCGCGAGCAGTTCTGTCAGGCCGAAGAGCAGCAGGGGCGCGAGACCGGCGAAGACAGTCATGTCATTCTCGAACGCGCGGCTATGAAGATCCCGGCAGGCAGCGACGGCGTGCTGTTCCAGCCGTACCTGATGGGCGAGCGCAGTCCGGTGTGGGACGCCAAAGCCAGCGGCAGTTTTGTCGGCCTGAGCCTCTATCACAGCCGGATTCACCTTTACCGCGCGGTGCTCGAAGGCGTCTCTTTTGCGCTTCGCCACAACATCGAAGCGGGCACCAAAGGCGCGCAATCCCTGGACCCTCGGCTGATCGTGGTCGGCGGCGCCAGCCACTCGGACCTGTGGATGCAGATCATCGCTGACGTCACCCACTTCCCGGTATACACCATCGTTCAGGAGGTCGAGGCGGCGCTCGGTGCAGCCTTGCTGGCGGCCCACGCGGTCGGGCTGGTGGATGAAGCGCAGGTTCACAAAGGCTGGGTCCAACTGGAGCGCCGGGCCGAGCCTCAAGCGGAGAACGTCGAGTTGTATTCGCGACTGTTCGCCGATTACGTGGCGCTGTACCCGGCGCTCAAACCGATCATGCATCGTCTGCAGGGAGCGTGACTGTGAACACGGCTCAATTTGATTTCAGCGGCCAGCGCATTCTGGTCACCGGCGCCAGCAGCGGCATCGGCTGGAAGGTCGCGCAGCAACTGCTGAACAGTGGCGCCGAGGTCTATGCCCTGGGTCGCGACGCATCGGCTCTGGAGAAACTGGCGGGGCAGGGCTGTCAGGTCTTGCGTGTGGACGTGGCCGATCAGCCGTCATTGGCCGCACTGTTGGCGGACTTGCCAGTGATGCACGGCCTGGTCAACTGCGCGGGGATTTCCATACTGGAATCCGCGACCGAGGTAAGCGCTGCGGCGTTCGATCAGGTCATGGCGGTCAACGTGCGGGCGGCGGCGATGATCGCGGGGGCGGTGGCGAAGAAGATGATCGGCGAAGGCGTGGTGGGGAGCATCGTCAATGTGTCGAGCCAGGCCTCGTTGGTGGCCCTGGACGACCACTTGAGCTATTGCGCATCAAAGGGGGCGATGGATGCCATGACCCGTGTGCAGTGTGGCGAATGGGGCCGTTACGGGATTCGCGTCAACAGCGTCAATCCCACCGTAACGCTGACGCCCATGGCGCAGATGGCCTGGAGCGAGCCGAGCAAACGCGACCCCGCGCTGGCGGCGATCCCCCTCGGCCGCTTCGCCGAAACCGCAGAAGTCGCAGCGCCGATCCTGTTCCTGCTGAGCAGCGCGGCGTCGATGATCAGTGGCGTGTCGCTGCCGATTGATGGGGGGTATACGAGCCGCTAGGACGCTCGGTTTTGCCGCAAGTGTTGAGGCTTGATGCGAGCCTCTTGTGGGAGATTCTATGGTTGCCATCAAGCCGAAATCCCCCTTTTGATCGTTCCCACGCTCCGCGTGGTAACGCCGCCCCGGACGCTCCGCCTCCCGCAGACGACGCGCATTCAGGCCGGGGGAGGTGACGCGGAGCGTCACGGGATGCATTCCCACGCAGAGCGGGGGAACGATCAAGATCAAAAGCTTCCCGGCTGAAGCCGGTCCCACAGAATGCACGCGCTGCTTTTAGTGGGACCGGCTTTAGCCGGGAAGAGGCCAGCCCAGGCGCCGACAGTATTGCGGATCAGCCACACTTCCTGTGGGAGCGAGCTTGCTCGCGAAGGCTGACTTCCAGCCGCTAGAAATGCAATGGCTGGACTGCCGCCTTCGTGAGCAAGCTCACTCCCACAAGATCTGCATCTGCCCTGAGAGCTGGTAGGTTTCACAGCGAGGGTTGCGGATGAAACATCACCCGCCGACGCCATTCTCCAGCTCTCCGACAATCACTACCTGCGCCTTCGGCAGATGCCGATCCTGGATCCGCTCCAGCAGCAGTTTTATCGCGCTGCTTCCGGCCAGCGAGGCGTCGTGGGCAATGCAGGCGATGGGGATGCCGAAGATGTCGGCGAACGGCAACCGGTCGATGCCGCAGATGGCCACGCTGTGGTGGGCAATATCTCGGTCGCGCAGGGCTTTCATGGCGCCCAGCGTGATGAGCTGGTTGAAGCCGAAAATCGCGTCCGGCAGCGGGTGGTCGCGCAAGTAATCCAGCGTGCTCTGGTGCGACGGTTCCAGAGTGTAGTCCCCGGCAAACACATCCAGCTGTACCGGCTTGCCGCTCTCGGCAATCGCGGCCTTCACGCCCTTCAGACGTTCCTCGGAAATCCGCGAATGGGCGGGGCCGGTCAGCACCAGCATGCGCCCCATGGCCGGGCTCTGCGCCAGCAGGTAACGCGCGCCCTTCAGGCCGCTGTGATAGTTGTCGAGCACCACATGACTGAATGGGCTGGCAGGCAATGCGCGGTCCAGTTGCACCACGGGAATGTCGCCGTTACTGAGGCGGCTGAGATAGACCGGCTGGTACGCCGGCTCGTCCGACACCGGCGACAGCACGATGCCAGCCACGCGGTAACTGAGCAGCGTATCCACCGCCTTGGCTTCGAGTTCTTCGGAGCCGTCGGTGTCCACCAGCATGATGGTGTAACCGCGGGTTTTCGCCTCGCGGGAGATCGCCTTGATCATCTCGCTGTAGAAGGGGTTGTCCACCGACGCGGTAATAACACCGATGATCATGCTCTCGCTGCGCTTGAGGCTGCGGGCAAACGCATTGGGAACGTAATCGAGTTCGTGCGCCACTTCCAGGATGCGTGCGAGCGTGGCGGGCTTGACCAGATCGGGTTTGTTCAGCGCACGGGAAACAGTGACAGGGGTCATGTTCACGCGACGGGCGATGTCAGAAATGGTGACGGGGGTTTTCTTGCTCATGGGCGATTGGCTGCCTGAAATCCGGGACAACCTGCGGGGCAGTCGCATCCCTCCAAAGAGTGCCAAGGCTAGCACGATGGAGGGCGCGAAAGGGATGCCCGTGTCGGCGCGGGCATGTAAACCGACGCCTTTATTTTCGGGAGCTGGTTGAGTGTCTGATGACGCTCGGTCGATACCCGGCCGCCAGCGTCAGACGCTGGTTTCCATTGCCTCGGCAACAGCGCGACGTCCGGCTTTGACGGGCATGGAAATCTGCAATTCGGTGAGTTCGTCAAAGCGCGAGAGATCCCGGCGCAGCTCCAGAAAGTAGTCCAGCGCGCCGCCCAGGCAGATGCTGTAGGCCAGCAGTTCGACGCCTTCTTCAACGGTGGTTTTCGCCAGCCGCGCGTAGCCGCCCTGAAGGATGCCATGCCACAGCGAACCCATGCCGAAGAGTCGCGAGAAGATCAGCACCAACAAACCGGCCATGATGAAACCGAACGCCGGACGCAGGGAAAAACGGGCGAGCCCCGAGACCACGTCGCGCCACGCGTTCTTGTAACCCAAGGCCTTATATACGCAGGTGCCAGCGGTGAGCAGCGCAGGCCACAGCCAGAAACTGTGACTGATCGGGTCGAAGAGCCCGTCCAGCTCACGGATCAGCATGCAGGCGAAAAAGCCGCCAATCAGGATGCCGACGCCACGTTGCCCCGGCTGCCGCGCCGAAAGCCAGAACAGACCGGCGATGATTGCCAGCATGACTTCCTGGCTGACCTCGGTGAACGAGGTTTCGAGGATGTCGGTCTTGGCGACGAAGATGTCGATGAACACCATGCCGATACTGAAGAGCGTAAGCGCCAGCATGACGCCAAATCGCGCCAGTGCTGATTTCACAAGTTGTAGATCGTTATTCACACGTTTTTCACTGTTGAGCCGGTATTAAGGGCGCGACTCTAAAGAACTTTCCCTGGTTAGCCAAACAGCGGATTAGTGCACGCTTTTAATTATTCTTCCATTCAGTAAAAGTCTTTTGTTGTATCGGGTGTTGCGGTTTTTTAAATCTGTCGTATTGGCCTTAATCACCGCCACAGTATGGCTTTGTTGGGGGGCTTATCAGGTCGAATAGGCGAGAGGCGCGCAAAGTCAAAGTGTTTAACATGATGATGAATATGTTCACGTATTCGTCAAAACTGCCTGAGCACAAGCCTCCGACGGCGCTCGCAGGTCTACCTTGCCTGATCGGTATCAGCGACACTGCGTGTCTTGTTCATACAGTGCCCGGAGCGCTCATGTCCCTGCCTGCTTCAACTTCATCGCGCGACTTCATCTTCGCCGCCTGCGCGTTGCTCATTGCCATGGTCGGCACCACGCTGCCCACGCCGCTGTATGCCCTCTATCAACAACGCCTCGGCTTCGACGCAAGCTGGCTGACCATCATTTTCTCAATCTACGCCGCGGGCGTGATCGCAGCGTTGCTGGCGGTCGGGAGTTGGTCCGATCAACTGGGGCGCAAGCCGCTGTTGCTGGCAGGGCTGGCAATGGGGGCGATTAGCGCGGTTATCTTTCTGCTCAGCGATTCGATTGGCGGTTTGCTGATCGGACGGCTTTTCTCCGGTTTCAGCGCGGGCATCATGACCGGCACGGCAACGGTTGCTGTCATCGAACTCGCCCCCAAGACCTGGAAAAACGCCACGCTGGTGGCCACGGCCGCGAATATGTTCGGCCTCGGCATCGGGCCTTTGCTGGCCGGCTTTACCTCGCAGTATCTGCCGGATGCGCTGCATCTGGTGTTCTACGTGCACCTGGTAATGCTGGTGCTGGCGACTGTCGGTATTGCCCTGATTCGGGAGACCGTGCAGCGCCCGCACACGCTGAAACTGGGTATTCAGAAACCATCGGTTCCGGCGTCCGTGCGCAGCGTGTTTATCTCCGCGTCAATCGCCGGGCTGGCAGGTTTCAGCGTGGCAGGATTGTTCACCAGCATGGTCCCGTCGGTGATGATCCACGTCATGCACGAGCAAGGGGGGTTGTTGATCGGTGCCGTGATCGGGTTGTTTTTCGTCGCGTCGATCATCGGCCAGGCGTTGCTGCAGGTGCTGCCGAAGGACCGGCACATGACCCTCGGTTGCGTCGGGCTGATTGTCGGGATGATCTGTCTGGGGCTGAGCATTGCTACGTCGCAGTTGGGGCTGTTGATCGCCGCGGGGCTGGTGGCAGGCGTTGGCCAAGGCATGATCCTGCGCGCCGGCATGGGTGCGGTCACCGCCAGCAGCCCGGCTGATCAGAAGGCAGCGGTCACGTCTGCCTTCTTCGTGGTGCTTTACGTGTCGATCTCGGTGCCGGTGGTGGCGGTTGGTTTCAGCGTGCGGGTGTTTGGCCTGGAGCATGTGGGCGAGTTCTTCGCCTCGCTGGTGGCCGTCGTCGCGTTGCTGGCGATGATCAGCATGAAGCGCGTGCAATCGAAACAGGCTGCCCTGTCGGCATCCGGGAGCTGAACAATGAGCGTAAAGGTCGGCTTGATCTCGGACACCCACGGCCTGCTGCGTCCTCAGGCACTTGAAGCGTTGCAGGGCTGCGATTACCTGATCCACGGCGGCGACATCGGCAAGCCGGAAATCCTCGACGCACTTAAAACCATCGCGCCGCTGACGGTGGTGCGAGGCAATAACGATACCGATGATGCCTGGGCTCGCGACGTGCCCCATGAAGCGGTTTTGCGTATCGGTGATGTCGCGATTTACATCACGCACATACTGGCCGATGTGCCGGCCTCTTTACCGGACGGGGTGCGAGTGGTGGTCACCGGGCACTCCCATCGGCCTGTGCAGCAGACGCGCGATGGCGTGCTGTTCATTAACCCGGGCAGCGCCGGACCGCGACGGTTCAAATTGCCGATCACGGTGGGCATGCTGCACATCGAGGGTGATCAAGTGCGCGGTGAGTTGATTGAGTTGGCGCTCACATAAGCCCATCCAGTGCGCTTACGACGCAGTCCAGTGTGAGAGTGAGGTTGCTTACGAAGACGATCTTCCCTCCACCAAATATCTAGCGGATGTAATAGCCTCTTCGCGAGCAAGCTCGCTCCCACAAGTGATCTGGCAGCTGATAGGGCTTCGGCGAACACGGTCACTGTGGGAGTGAGGTTGCTCACGAAGACGATCTTCCCTCCACCAAATATCTAGCGGATGTAATGGCCTCTTCGCGAGCAAGCTCGCTCCCACAGGTCATCCGCCAACTGAAGGATCTGCGTCCGCAGTTACTTCGCGATCGGGTCCAGGCCGCTGGCTTTGATCGCCGGGGCAGCTGCGGTTGAACTCAGAAACTCCAGAAACTGTTTGGCCTGTTCAGGGTGTTTGCTCTGGGTTACGACGCCCGCCGAGTAAAGCGTCATCTGCTGTGCCTGGTCGGGGATCAGGCCGATGATGTCGATGCCTTCTACCGGCTTTAGCTCGCTCAACTGTTGAAAGCCGATCTCGGCGTCTCCGCCTGCGACGACTTCTCCGACGGGCTGGGCGGGGATCATGCGGCTTTTGCTTTGAATCCGGTCGGCGATGTGCATCTGGCTGAACAGCACGCGAGACAGGTACACGCCGCTGGCACTGTCCGAATAGGCGATGCTTTTAGCGTCCAGCAGGGTCTGCTTGAAGGCTTCCATGGTGCTGATGTCAGGGTGCGGCGCGCCATGGCGCACGGCCATGGCGATGTAGGATTTGCCCAGATCGACGCGGGTTTTCGGATCGACCTTGCCGTCCTTGATCAACTTGTCCAGCGCTGCACCCACCATCAGCACCACGTCGGCCGGCTCGTGGCGGGCCAGTCGGTTGGGAATCGCCTGGGGCGTCGCGCCCATCGATGGCGCCACCTCGCCTTGCAGCTTTACGCCGGCACGCTGTTCGTAATCGGGCGCAACAGCCTTGAACGCACCCATGATCCCGCCGGAACTCAGGACGATCAGTTGAACAGGGGCAGGTGCCGTAGCGGCATGGGAAAAAGCGACTGGAACGAGGGAGAGGGCGGCACTGAGGAGGTAAGGCAACATTCTTTTCATGGAGATAAACCCGGCGTTTGAGATGAATATGACGAAATAAAACAGCGCGGGCAGTATGTGGCAATTGTGGGATCAGTAAATCCCTTTCTTGCCGATGCGCTTGCGCTTTTCGTCTTCAAACCCATGCACCGCCTGCGTCGAGCGGCTTTTCGCCCGACGCAGATAAAGCGGGTTTACACCTTGAAGTGACTGACCAGCATTTGCAGCTGATTGCCCAGCCGTGCGAGTTCGACGCTGGACGCGGCGGTTTCTTCGCTGGCGGCGGCCGTCTGTTCAGACACGTCGCGCACGTTCACGATGCTGCGGCTGATCTCTTCGGCCACCGAGCTCTGCTGCTCCGCGGCAGCGGCTATCTGCTGGTTCATGGCCTGAATGTTCGACACTGTCTGGGTAATGCTTTCCAGCGAAGTGCCGGCCTTGCGGGTCAGGGCAACGGAGCTGTCCGTCAGGTTGCGGCTGCTGAGCATGATCTCCGAAACCTGGCGTGTGCCGTTCTGCAGCGCGGCGACCAGTCCTTCGATCTCCTCGGTCGATTGCTGAGTGCGTTGCGCCAGGCCACGCACTTCATCGGCGACCACGGCAAAACCGCGACCGGCTTCACCCGCACGCGCGGCTTCAATGGCAGCGTTGAGTGCCAACAGGTTGGTCTGCTCGGCGACGGCCTTGATCACGTCCATGACCTTGCCGATCTTGTCGCTTTCCTGTTCCAGCACGGACATCGCGTCAGTGGAACGAACCACTTCGCTGGCCAGCTTCTCGATCTGTGTGATCGCTTCGCCCACCACTTTGTCGCCTTCCCGTGCCTGCTTGTCCGCGGCAGAGGCGGCGACCGAGGCCTGCTCGGCGTTGCGCGCCACCTCGTGAACGGTGGCTGACATTTCGTGCATCGCGGTGGCGACCTGGTCGGTCTCCACTTTCTGGCTGTTGACCCCGGCGCTGGTCTGTTCGGTCACGGCCGACAGTTCTTCAGCGGCACTGGCGATCTGCGTGACGCTGTCACGGATGCCGCCGATCAGTTCGCGCAGCGTGGCGCCCATGCGCTGGATACCCATTTGCAAGACGCCCAGTTCATCTTTGCGAGTCACGACCATGTCGTGGGACAAATCACCGGAGGCAATGCGATCGACGACGGCCAGGGTCTGCTGAAGCGGACGGGTGATCTGACGGGTGATGATGATCGCCGCCAGCGTCCCGAGAATCAGCGCAAGCAGCGTGCCGGCCAACTGCAGCGTACGGGCTTGCTGGCTGTCGGCCTGCCCCAGGGTGATCTGCAAGTCATTCAACTGCTGCGCCAGTTTGATGATGGCGCTCTGCTCTTCGGTCATCTCGGTGCGCGCGGCGTTGATGTTGTCGACCGCGACCTTGAAGCCCTTCACCGAGGTGCGATACCCCTGCAGTGCCCCTTCCAGTTGCTTCAGACGCTCGGCCTGAGTACCGCCAAACATGGCGTTCAGCGGAGCGAGACCGTCGATGGCGCTGGTCAACTGACGCGTCGCCGTTTCTTCCGTCTTGGCAGAAACATTGGCGGTGTAGCCGCGCACTTCGTAGCGCACCAGCATCACGTCTTCTTTGGCTTTGATCACCGCCTCGTACTGCTCGAAACGGCGTTCGTCAGTCGGCTCAAGTTTCATCACATCGTCGTTGATCGCCGCGATCAGGTCCGCCGCTTTCACCGCGTCGACACCCATGTCGGCGCGAACCTTGGCGCTTGCCTGATAGGCCTCGCGCATCTTGTTCAGCGACGACTGATACGCACTGATCTGCTCACCCATCGCCTTGATGGGCGGGACGTTCAGTGGGTGAGTGAAGGTGCTCTGCAGGAATTGCTGCTGCGCCTTGAAGCCGTCAAGCGCGGTCTGCACAGTCTGCGCTGCGGTTTCGTCGCCATTGCTGAGCATGTACTGCAGGCGTGATACCCGCAGGTCTGTCAGCTTCTGGCCAAGCTTGTTGATGTCGGCAACGCGGTCGCTGCGGTAGGTCATGTTGCCGAGGCTGTTCCAGCCCACGACGGCCAGCAGGGCGGTCAATACAAGCACCACGCCAAAGCCGAGGGCCAACTTCATGTTGACGCTGATGTTTGCAAACCAGCTGTTCATTCCATTTCTCCAGAATCCGTAAATATTTGAAATCGTCAGCTGGAGGGTTTTTGTTATGGAAACCAGCACAACATTCATGTGTACGAATGCATCGGCAGGCTGGGGAGAATCTGAAACCGATATCAGAATTGTCCGACAGTCGTGTGAGAGGAGAGGTACAGGCAGTAGAAAAAACGCGTGGCCCAGAAACAATCAAGCCCGGCAAAGGCCGGGCTGGGGGAGGAGCGGGGTGTCGATCAGCTCAGGCGGCTGGCACCTACGTGGTCTGCACCGTCAGCGGCAATACGACCCAGTTGGGTGTGCGACGAACCGTTTTCAGCAACACGGTTAGCACCGACGCGATCAGCACCATCAGCAGCAACACGGTTTGCACCGACGCGATCAGCACCGTCGGCAGCAACACGGTTAGCACCGACGCGATCAGCACCGTCAGCAGCAACACGGTTTGCACCAACGCGATCAGCACCATCAGCAGCAACGCGATTGACGTTGGTGTGGGAAGCACCGTTTTCAGCCACGATCGGCGCGTTTGCAACTGGGCTTGAGTCAGCAGCGGGCAGGGCGAACGCGCTGGTTGCCAGTACAGAGAAGGCCATGCCAAGGATCAGTGTGTTGGTTTTCATGAGGGTTGCTCCAGTACGTTTGATGAGTGGGTAACTCGGTATGGAGCTGATGTTACTCGCCGCAAAATTAATCAGAACTCAATACGAGTGGTAGCGAACATCGTCGGCGTTGATAGTTGACCCGCGGGCGGCTCACCCCGCTGCCAGGGCTGTTGACCTCCACGTAGCCCGCTGGCAAAAGCTGGCAACAAAACATTGACGGGCGTCGCTCATGCCGCGACCTCCCATCCGCAGCGTGACTCATGGGTCACCTATGTCAAACGCTGGCGTCAAACTTTGCGCCGTCGTTTGTATCGGACATGAAATATTTCAACTGTCGATAACTCGGCCCACCCCCTACCGTGTAAAGGCCGCGAAACTTCGCTGCCGCCAAGGGCGTTTTCTCAATCAGGACGGGACGTTGGGCCATGGGATCAGTTCAGCGATTCACCACGCTAGACAGCTTCAGAGGCGTGTTTGCGCTGCTGGTGGTGTTCTATCACCTGCATGTCGTGGGCGCGTTCATCGAGCTGCCTTTTTTTCGCAGAGCGGAGATCCTGCTCAACTTCTTTTTTGTGCTCAGCGGTTTTGTCCTCGCCCACTCTTATGGCATGAAGGCGGGATTCGGCTTTAAGCGCTTTATCGTCTCCCGCGTGTTTCGTCTTTACCCGCTACACGTCGTGATGCTGCTGGTGTTCATCCTCTTTGAACTGGTGCGCTGGGCCGCCTACAAAAAGGGCTTCTCCCTGAACAACGTGCCGTTCACAGGGCTGTTCGACCCTTCAGAGATCCTGCCCAATCTGCTGCTGGTGCAAGCCTGGACCACGCTCACCGAAACCATGTCGTTTAACTACCCGTCCTGGAGCATCAGCATCGAGTTCTACATCTACATGCTGTTCGGCGCCTTGTGCCTGCTTTCGTTGAGAAGCCGCTTTCTGATGTTTGCCTGCGTGGCCGTCGTCGCGTTCACGATGATCTTCACCGAGAACGAACCGCTGGTCTGGCGCGCGATGCTAGGGCTGTCCTGCTTCTTTGCTGGCAACATCACGTACCTGGCTTACCTGCTGGTTCGCGACAGATTCGTGCCGGTGCGCTGGTTGATGACGGTGTTCGAAGTGGCGCTGACCTACGCCACATACTGGATGGTGATGAACGACTTCAGTGATCGCTCGCCCATCGCCAGTCTGACGTTCTGCGTACTGGTGCTGGTGTTCGCGTTCGAGGCCGGGCTGGTATCGACTTTCCTGAAAACCGCCGTATTCAGGCTGCTGGGCAAATTGTCGTACTCCATCTACATGACCCATGCCGCGCTGCTGTTTTGCCTGTCGACGGTGTTCATCGTGGCGCAGAAGCTCACCGGCCGCGATCTGTCGCCGATGATCAACGGCCAGCGTTTCATGGACACCGGGTCGGAGCTGGGCAACAACGCGCTGGTGGTCGCCGTGACGCTCGTGGCGATTGGCCTGGCTGCCCTGGCTCATAAGTACATCGAGCTGAAGGGCGTCGAGTTGGGCAAGTGGGTTACCGGAGCATCGAACGGCAAGGCGCCGGTCAAGCAGGGTATCGGCAGTGGCCTGAAGCCGCAGGTTGATCGCGCGGCGTGAGTCCCCTTTGGTTGCGCTGAGCCTTACTTGCGGCGCAACCAGTCCACCATCCCCAGCCCTGCCGCGCGGCCGCTGGCGAAGCAGGCGGTCAGCAGATAGCCGCCGGTGGGCGCTTCCCAGTCGAGCATCTCACCGGCGCAGAAGACGCCGGGCAGCGACGGGATCATCAGGTGCTCGTTCAGTGCTTCAAACGTCACCCCGCCCGCCGTGCTGATGGCTTCATCCAGCGGACGCGGCTTGATCAGCGTCAGCGGCAAGGCCTTGATCGCAAGCGCGAGCAGGGCCGGATCAGCGAATGTCGCAGCGGGGGTAAGCTCACGTAACAGCGCCGCTTTCACCCCGTCGAGGCCCAGCTGGCTGTGCAGATGCTTGGACATCGAGCGTGAACCGCGGGGTTTGCTCAGGGCCTTTTGTACTTCGGCGCTGGTTTTGCCGGGCAGCAGATCAATCTCGACCGTGGCCGAACCCGACTGATTGATCGCCTCACGGATCTGCGCGGACAAAGCGTAAACGAGGCTGCCCTCGACACCGTTCTGCGTAACCACGCATTCTCCCAGCCGCAGGGATTGCCCCTTCAGGCCCATCGCGATGTTCTTCAGCGGCGCGCCGGCGAATTTGCTGCGCAGCAGTTCGCTCCAGGCCGAGACCTCGAACCCGCAATTGGCGGCTTGCAGCGGCGTGACGTTGATCCCACGTTGCTCAAGCAGCGGTACCCACGCACCGTCCGAGCCCAAGCGCGACCAGCTGGCGCCGCCCAACGCCAGCAGCGTGGCGGCAGGGTTCAGGGCGACTTCACCTTCGGAACCGGCGATTCGCAACGTGTTGTCGGCATTCCACCCCAGCCACCGATGACGGGTGTGGATAACGACGCCGGACTCGCGCAGCCGCTTGAGCCAGGCGCGCAGCAGCGGCGCGGCTTTCATGTCAGTGGGAAACACGCGGCCCGAACTGCCAACGAACGTCTGGATGCCAAGGGTGTGAATCCACTCGCACAGCGCCTGTGCGCCGAAGCTGCGCAGCAAGGGCGCGATCACCGAGGCACGTTCAGCGTATCGCGAGAAGAAAGCGGGCGACGGCTCGGAGTGGGTGATGTTCATGCCGCCGACGCCGGCCAGCAGAAACTTGCGCCCGACCGAGGGCATGGCGTCGTAGAGGTCCACCTTGAAGCCCGCCTGACTCAGCACTTCGGCGGCCATCAGGCCGGCAGGGCCGCCGCCGATGATGGTGACTGTCTGGGTGCTTGAGGTGGCGGTTGACGTCATGGTTAAGCGGACACTGGTTGGGTGAGGGGCGCGCATTCTACGCGAGCTTCGTGAAACGCGGCCAGCCTGTGGAAAACTTATCGATCAAAAAACGTACAGTGCGCGCCGGACCCAGTGTTGTCAGGGGAATGTAGCCTTGCACTCAGGTTATCCACAGGCAGTTCCACAGAGGATGTGAGTAAGTCTGGGGAGCGATCACGCTGGCGAATGAGTTTCAGCGGTCATTCAAAGTCCGCGCTCCACCCATACCCGCTCGGCGCTGTGGTGCAGAATCCCGTGCCGCCGGGCGAGGGCTTCCCGGTCCTTGCTATAGCCACCGCCAATCACCCCCATCACCGGAATGTCCCGGCCCAGACAGTGGCGCATCACCGCTTCGTCACGGCGGGCAACCCCTGCATCGGTCAGCTGCAAATACCCCAACGCGTCGTCCTTGTGCACATCCACCCCGGCGTCGTACAGCACCAGATCGGGCTGGTACAGCGGGAGTAGGTAATTGAGCGTGTCGTCGACCACCTTCAGGTAATCGTCATCGCCCATGCCCATCGGCAGCGGAATGTCCCAGTCACTTTGGGCTTTGCGCGCCGGGAAGTTCTTTTCGCAATGCAGCGAGACCGTGATCGCGTCATCGGTGTGTTCGAGGATCCGTGCGGTGCCGTCGCCCTGGTGCACGTCGCAATCAAAAATCAGCACCCGGTCGACGCGCCCGCTTTGCAGCAGGTACTGACTGATGATCGCCAGGTCGTTGAAGATGCAAAACCCGGCCGGATAATCGAAGTGTGCATGGTGGGTGCCGCCGGCGAGGTGACAGGCCAGTCCGTGTTGCAGCGCGAGTTCCGCTGTCAGCAAAGAGCCACCTACCGCGCGTACCGTACGTCGGGCCAGATCCTCGGTCCAGGGCAGGCCAAGGCGACGTTGATCTTCCCGCGACAGAGCGCCTTCCATGTAGCGGCTGATGTAACCGGGGTCATGGGCCAGCGCTAGGATGTCCGTTGGGCAGACCTGCGGGCGAAACAATTGAGCATCTGTGGTCAGGCCGGTGTCGATAAGGTGGTCGCGCAGAAGCCGGAACTTGTCCATCGGGAAACGATGGTCGGGCGGAAAGTCCGGGCTGTAGTCTTCGTGATAAATGAGGGGCAGGGGCATGGTGGGCACGCGTCTGGTTCGAAGGGGAATCTTGCCAGTTCTGACGATCACCGCACAGCGATTTGCCTGTGCGGAGAGATCGCCAGTCGGCGGGCAATGTGAAAGGCGAGGCACAAGGGAGACGATCGATGGAGCCGATTCTTGAGCTCAACAGCGCACGCTTGTTGATGCGTCAATGGCGAGATGATGATTTGCCAGCCTTCGCGCAGATGTGCGCCGATCCACACGTAATGCGCTACTTTCCGCAGCCCTTGAGCCGCTTGGAGAGCGCCAAACTGATCGGCCGAGTGCGCGGGCATTTTGCCGAGTATGGCTTTGGGTTCTGGGCTCTGGAGCGCAAGGACACCGGGGAATTCATCGGCTTCACCGGCCTGGCCGTGGTGGGCTTCGAGGCAGGATTTACGCCTGCGGTGGAGATCGGCTGGCGCCTGGCCCGCGAGCATTGGGGCTTGGGTTATGCCAGCGAAGCTGCCTGGACCGTCCTCGGCTGCGGTTTCGAGCACCTGGATCTGGATGAAATCGTGGCGTTCGCGGCGGTCAACAATCTGCCCTCGCAGAAGGTCATGCAGGCCATCGGCATGCGCAACGATCCGGCTGACAACTTCGACCATCCGAAATTACCCAACGGCCATCCGCTCAGGCCCCATGTGCTGTATCGAATCAACCGGGCGGGCTGGCTGGCGACGCTGTGATTCGCTGCGGGAATCGGGCTACAAACCTCTGTATCATTTCGTCCCACTTCCATCTGCGCCGACATTCGGCGCCCATGGCCTGATTGATGTAACAACGGTCGGCGAGACGACCGTGTAAGGAACCCCGAATGAGTCACGTGCTGGATGATCTGGTGTCGCTGTTGAGCCTGGAGCCCATCGAAGAAAACCTCTTCCGCGGACGCAGCCAGGACCTTGGTTTTCGCCAGCTGTTTGGCGGTCAGGTGCTGGGCCAGTCGCTGTCGGCGGCGAGCAAAACGGTCGAAGACGCGCGCCATGTGCATTCGCTCCATGGTTATTTTTTGCGCCCCGGCGACGCGCACTTGCCCGTGGTGTATCAGGTGGACCGGGTCCGCGACGGCGGCAGTTTCAGCACGCGCCGGGTGACGGCCATTCAGAAAGGCCATCCGATTTTCACCTGCAGCGCCTCGTTTCAGTACGACGAAGAGGGCTTCGAACATCAGACCCAAATGCCGCACGTGGTCGGCCCGGAAAACCTGCCGTCCGAGCTTGAGCTGATGCGCCAGCGCGAGCAGCTGATTCCGGAGCACATGAAGGACAAACTGCTGTGCCCCAAGCCGATCGAGTTCAGGCCGGTGACCGAGTCCGACCCCTATAACCCGAAGCCTGCCGACCCGGTTAAATACATCTGGTTTCGCGCCGACGGCACGCTGCCCGACATCCCCGCCCTGCACCGCTACATGCTTGCCTACGCCTCGGACTTCAATCTCTTGACCACCTCGCTGCTGCCCCATGGCAAGACGGTTTGGCAAAAAGACATGCAGATTGCCAGCCTTGACCATTCGCTGTGGTTCCACGGTGAACTGCGCGCTGATGACTGGCTGCTATACGCCATGGACAGCCCATGGGCCGGTAATTCGCGCGGGTTCTCCCGGGGCAGCGTATTCAATCGCGAAGGCAGGCTTGTGGCCTCGGTCAGTCAGGAAGGTTTGATTCGCCATCGCAAGGATTGGTCATGAGCCTCAATCAAGTACGCCACTGGGTATTCGATATGGATGGCACGCTAACCGTGGCCGCCCATGATTTTCCAGCGATCAAGCGTGCGCTGGATATCCCTCAGGAGGATGACATCCTCGGGCATCTCGCGGCGTTGCCGACGGATGTTGCGGCGGCCAAACACGCCTGGCTGCTGGAGCACGAGCGCGCGTTGGCGATCGAATCCAAACCCGCGACAGGTGCTGTCGAGTTGGTGAGGGAGCTGGCAGGGCGGGGTTATCGTCTCGGCATTCTGACCCGTAACGCCCGCGAGCTTGCCCACGTGACGCTGAAGGCCATCGGCATCGCTGACTGCTTTGCGGTACACGATGTGCTCGGTCGTGACGAAGCTGCGCCGAAACCCGATCCGGGTGGCCTGCTCAAACTCGCCCAGGCGTGGGACGTGCAGCCTTCGGACATGGTGATGGTGGGTGACTATCAGTTCGACCTGGCCTGTGGTCGAGCGGCCGGCGCCCGGACGGTGCTGGTCAATCTCCCGGAAAACCCTTGGCCGGAACTGACTGACTGGCATGCAGCGGATTGCGTGGCGTTAAAGAAGATGATTGGCGCGAAGAGCTGATTCCACCCTTCTGGTAGGACCGGCTTCAGCCGGGAAGGCGTCTGGCGCTACACCGCCAAATTGATGGTGTGAAAACCGGCCTCTTCCCGGCTAAAGCCGGTCCTACATAATGCCGCGTCTAGACAGTGGGACCGGCGGCTGCGTTCATTTGTAGGACCGGCTTCAGCCGGGAAGGCGTCCTGCAATTCACCGCAAAATTGATGGTGTACGCGTTAGCCTCTTCCCGGCCGAAACCAGTCCTACCAAACGCGCGGATATCAATTCGCCTTGAACAACGCAGTCTGCCCTTCAGGCGAGGTGAAGATCGCGTCGCCGTTGTGGCCGACGTTTTTCACTTCCACCAACCGCTGATTCAAACCTTCCGGATGACGCTTGGTCAGGTAATCGAAATAGTTGCGACCCCGAGCCAGGCGCTGTGGCCCCTGCGCTTCGGCACCGCAATCCTTGTCCAGGGCCGGGTGCTCAGGATCGGTGTCCAGTTCGCCCAACAGATACGTAATGTCCCGCTTCACGTACGCGGCCTCAAGCTCGGCCGGTGTTTCCTTGCCGGCATAGGCAGGCAGCTTGTTCAGCCCGTACTTCCAGGTGTCGAAGGTCGGGCAGCTTGCCGCATCAACCGCCACGGGCCGGGTCGCGTCGAAATACGCGTACGAAGAGGGGTTGGCGATCACATAACGCAGCTTGATGCCTTCCTTCTTCAGCAACGCGTCTTCCTTGCCACCAATCATCGCGTAACGCTGCACCACCTGAGCACCGCCGGAATGGCCAGCGATGACGATCTCCTTCAGGTTGGGGAACAGCTTGCTGTCGCTCAGACGCTTGAGGATGTGATCGATAACCACGAAAGAGCTGACCGGCTTGGCCCCCAGTGACTTCTCGCCCGCCATCCAGTCATTGGCGTGCCAGCGCAGCACGGAATCGGGCAGACGGTGTGCTGCGATGTCTTTTTCGTCAAGAAACTGAGGGGCGATCAGCAGGGTTTTCGCGCGCTGCCGTGACTGGTTGGCGGCGCGTTCTACACTGCGCAGGTAGGTTTGCGCGTTGCGCAGCCGACCGTGAAACACAATGACTACCCGCTGGACCTGCGGACTGGGATGTACCCAATTCTGACTCAGACCGAGGGTGGCCTGGGTCGTCCCGTTGATCTGCAGCCGGTCGGGGCTGATGGACTTGACCGCTTGATCCGCTGCATGAGCATTGAGGCTCATCAGGGTGCCCAACAACAGGATCGAAAGCGGTTTCATCATGTGATCAGAGGCTCTTGGCGGCGAACGTGTCGCATTGGTTGATTTGTCCCTGGGCAAAACCTGTCTTGAACCAGCGCACCCGCTGGGCAGAGGTGCCGTGGGTAAACGAGTCCGGCACGACCCGGCCCTGACCCTGTTGCTGCAAGCGGTCGTCGCCAATGGCGTTGGCGGCGTTCAGCGCCTCTTCAATATCACCCGGCTCCAGCCAGTTCAAACGCTTTTGTGCGTTGTTGGCCCAAACGCCTGCCAGGCAGTCAGCTTGCAGCTCCTGACGCACCAGCAAACCGTTGTCGCCTTCCATTTTCATGCCACGCTGGCGGGCGGCGTCAACTTTAGCCGAAACCCCCAGCAAGGTCTGCACATGATGGCCGACTTCGTGAGCAATCACGTACGCCTGAGCGAAATCGCCCGCCGCTTTGAAGCGCTGGCTCATTTCACGGAAAAACTCCATGTCCAGGTACACGCGCTGGTCAGCCGGGCAGTAGAACGGGCCGCTCGCTGAAGACGCCGAGCCGCATGCCGACTGCACCCGTCCGCTGAACAGAATCAGCGTCGGCGCCTTGTACTGACTCCCCATTTGCTGGAACACCTGCTGCCACGTGTCCTCGGTGTCGCCCAGGACGGCGCGGACGAAATCGGCCTGCTCGTCATTGGCCGGTGGCGCCTGGCGCGTTTGCGGATTGACCGCTGCGGTCTGCTCCGAACCCATCTGGCCGGTGATCTCACCCAGAATCCGCATCGGGTCCTGCCCGGTCAGCAGACCGATCGCGACGATGATCACGATCCCGCCAAGCCCCAGCCCCTTGCCGCCAATGCGCATCCCGCCGCCACCGCCACCCCCGGTATCGCCGCGTGCGTCCACGACGTTGTCACTGCGACGTCCTTTTTTCCATAGCATGGGGGAATCCTCTTTTGGTCGTGTGGGAAGTGTAGACGGCGGGCGTGCGCCGTCTGGTCTGCTGGACTAAGAGAGGAGAGGAGGGGGAATAGTTCGCGAATCGGTTCTTCAGAGGTATTGCTCACCTGCAGAGCTGTTTGGTGGGGGGGGGCAGCTTGGAACCTTATTTGTGTTTTTCAACCTGCGGAGAAATAGCCCATGCCAAGGCAGCGCCCTTTGAGCGCGTTAATGAGGCGCGCGAAAATAGTAGAGCAGTCCGCTACTCACGCCGATGAGAATCATCGAGCCATAAATTATCCGCACTCCCCAAAGCAGTCGGCGAGGTAATTTGAGAAGCTTTTGCCTAGGAATGCGCTCCTGCCTCCAGAAGATTTCAGGTGCGACTACAACCAGCATTACGAACGTTTCTCTCATCCTGCGTCCAAAAATACTGTCTCCGCAGACCGCTCTGTTCAATGAAAACATCTCGATATCACATAGGTAGTCTTCGATCTTTTCTAGGTATATGTAGAAGAATATATGGGAGCCCACAATGTGGGCGGCGATCATCAGTAGCATGATGAATGAGAGCAGCCCGGTTGAGATGTTGTCACTCATGGCGTCCATTTCCCCCATGGCTAACTTATTTAGCTGGAAATAAATCATCATGATGAGATTGAGGGATATGCTTCCAAATACCGCCATCACCCACCAGACTTTCTCGGGCATAATTATTTTATTAGCCAGGCCAATGTAGCCAAGCACGTACAGTTAACGAAAAGCCAGCTGTAAATTCCCCAGATCCTCAATTTAAGTTGGAGAGGCACAGAGTGGTGAGCATTTTTTGTGATGTGGCCTCGCCGATACATCGCTTTGGGCAGCGTAATGACTGTAACTACCATGTTCAACCGCATTTGCCTGCCTATTAATCCTCCTTGCCAAAGGGCTTTGGTGTCACTGATGCACTTGCAGTTAGATAGTCGGTTTTCAAGATGGTTAATGTTTCGATAGGTGAACCATGCCATGACGAGGATATTGATCCATATTGATATTATTAAAGTCAGCCCGAGCAGGCCAGTAGTCGTAGTGTAAGTCATGTGTTTAACCTTAAGGCAAGTCACGACCGCTCAGAAATTTTTATTAAGCACGCCAGCGCCATTGAGACGATGAAGTTGGTAAGAAGCGCAATGTGGATTCCCCACATCCATCGTCTCAAAGGGCGGGGGATACTCCGGTGGGCATCTTTCTCGGCATGACCCCTGACGTACATGAGTCTTGGCATGGACATAACGATAAATACCATGCCGAGTCGCATAAGCCTTCCAATCATCCCTCCTGTCCATAAATTTCTCGTCTCGGTGATGCATTTACTCCCTGACAAGCGATGCTCGAGAAGGTCCAGGTGCTTGTACGCAAACCACAGCAAAAGCAGAAGGTTGGTCCATATAGAAATGGTTAGGATTAATCCTAGTAGCCCGTAAGATAATGCAGGCATCAGGTTCTCGACTCATTAGTAGCCTCGCTTTATTCCGAGGGATTCAGTTCTGTACTTGTCAGGTTGGCGCGGAACGTGACACCTTTATCAAGTAGGCCAACAGGGCCAGGCAGAACCCATTCAGAAAAAGCCAGATGTAAATTCTCCAGATCCACCTTTTCAGGCGAAGAGGAATACGTTGGTGAGCATCTTGAGTGGTATCGCCTCGCCGGTACATTGCGCCTGGAAAGGTGATTACCATCATCACCATATTAAATCTCATGTGCCTGCCGATTATTCCTCCCTGCCAAATCGCTCTGAAATCATTGATGCACCTGCAGTCAGATAGTAGGTGCTCAAGATATTCTATGTTTTTGTAGGTGAACCAAACCATTACGATGATATTTGTCCACATCGAAAATAATAAGATAAAACATGACGTGCCCAAAACGATGGAATGCATCACGGAATCCAGTCGTAGATTAACTCTCCGTGATATTTCCCGATGTTTTCACCGAGCAATCCCCCAGCGTATCCCCCTAGGGCGCTGGTTGCGATGCCGCACCCTAGCGCACCAACCCCTCCTGTGGCAGCTCCTATTAAAACGATGCAGATCGGGGCGAGTGTGAAAGCGCCTAACGAACCACCTACTATACCTCCAGCAACGCCATATACGAATTTTCCGCTTTCAGCATATTTTGCTCTTGTACACATTTCCGTCCGGCCTACCGAACAAGCCTCTTTTATCTCCAAGTAAGAGGACAATGTGTTCAGCCCAATCCCCACAGGTGTCCCCCACTTCAACAACTTCGCCACCTTGGCGATCCTCCCAACTCGCTCCGCATACCCCTGGATCTCACCTGTATGCAGATAACTCTTGGTCGACAACCCCAGCATCTTCTTCAGCGGGCCCTTTTTCCGTAGCCCGGTACCCCAGCGGGCAATGCCTTCCAGTTGCTTATCAAGCGTGGCAAACAGAGCTCGCCGCTGGTTGATGAACTCCTGCCGGGCAATGGGGGTTCCGCGCTCCAGCGACAATTTGTAAAGCCGCTCGATCTCTTCCAGAGTTTGCTTCACGCCCTCAAGGTGCTTGCCCCAACTCCCGGTGGCAGCGCCAATACCCAGCGATCCATAACTGAGCATGTTCTGCAGCAGGTCATAGTTCTCGATGAGCTGGCTGCCCGCGCCTTTCACCTGACGATGGACGTTACGCGCCAGGTTCATCAGCTCGGTTTCTTCGGCTGTGAGAGTGCCGTTTGAACCGTCGCTGACAATTACCAGTTGGCCCGGCATCACCACAACGTTTCGAATCTGCGCGTTCAGCACATCGAACTTCGCACCCCCGCCCACCCGGTTCTTGAGTGTGAAGTAGGTCTGTATGCGGTCATTGATAAACACATATGGCTTGGACATTCCCAGTCCTCAGCTAAAGCGCTTGTTGGCGATGCGGTCCCAGCCGCCAACTACATTGCCGGCTGCCGCGCCATCGCTGCGTTTCTGCTGGGTGTACAGAATGCGAACGCGGCCGAAGTTGATTTGCACGTGTTCCAGCAGCTCGCCGCTTTCACCGCTTTGGCTGAAGTCTGAAATGATCACTTCTTCGAGGCGCACTTCGTAGTACTTGAGTTTGTCGCCTCCCGCGCGGTACAGGCACAAGGTCAGGTCCTTGATGTGCGTGCCCGCGCAACTGGCCTCAAACAACGAAGCGCTGGATTTGTCCAGGCGCTTGCTGAAGCTGAAGTCGCTGAGGCTGGCCCGACCTGAGCCCGCGCCGCCGTTCGAGCTAGCGGTGGCCGATGTGCTTTGGCTGACGCCGAAATCGTAGGCCACTATCTCGATCCAGCGCTTGTTGCGCTCATCCAGCGACTCGCCATCGATCCCGTCCAGTTTGATGAATCCGTCAAATGCCATGCCGCGTGTCCTTACTGAGTTCAGATGCAGCAAGGATAGGGAGGGGGCTTTGGGCTTTGAAGCGCCAAGAGGGGGGGCAAAAGTACGATTCGGATCGGTCCTACGCTGGCGCCATTGGCCGTCCTACGGAACATTCCGTAGCGGGCGATATTCGTCGCAGTGATCGTGCAAAAGAGGCGGGGACGTGTTCGCAGTTGCGCGGCGCGCAGAGGGTACGCGCCAACAGAAAATACCCGTGAGGGCTTACATCAAACCCGCGCAGTCTGCTTCTCGGTGGTCTCGACCGGCGAGGCGTCGGCGAAGTGGTTGACCTGGCGCAGGGCCTTGAAGCCGACCATCCAGGCGCCCACAACACCCAGTGTGCACAGCCCGCCAATGATCGCGGCGGGCACGGCGCCCCACAGTGCTGCGCTGCTGCCGGCGCGGAATTCGCCCAGTTCGTTGGACGAGCCGATGAACAGCATATTCACCGCGTTGACCCGCCCGCGCATGTCGTCCGGCGTAGAGAACTGCACCAGCGTGGAGCGGATGTAGACGCTGACCATGTCCGCCGCACCGGCGATCATCAAGGCCATCAGCGACAGCCAGAACAGCGTCGACAGCGCGAACACCAGATTGGCGACGCCGAACACCGCGACGGCGATGAACATGACCAGGCCGACGTGTCGATCAAAAGGCCGGAAGCTCAGGTACAGCCCGGTGCCGACCTCGCCCAGGCTCATCGCACTGCGCAGCGCACCCAGGCCTTGCGGCCCCAGGTGCAGCACTTCGTGGGCATAAATCGGCAGCAGCGCCACGACGCCACCGAGCAGCACGGCGAACAGGTCGAGGGAAATGGTGCCGAGGATGATCGGCCGCGAGCGGATGAACGCAATGCCTGCGGTAAAGCGCTTCCAGGCCGTGGACTCGAGGATCTGCTTTTTGCCGGCGTAGAGCACCGGCACTCGGATCAACAACAGCACACCGGCGATGAAACTGGCCATGCACACCGAGTAGGTCAGCCCACCGTCGCCTGCCGCATACAGGCCGCCGCCGACCAGAGGCCCGGCGATGGTAGCGATGCGCATGATCATGCTGTTCGTCGCAATGGCCGACGCGAGTTTTTCACGCGGGACGACTTGTGGCAGGAGGCTCTGCAACGCAGGCCCGGTAAAGGCGCGGGCGCAGCCGAACAGGGCGAGGGTGGCGTAAATCAGCCGTGTATCCTGATGGTGTGTCACCGAAAACAGCATCAGCATCAGGCTGCACACCGCTTGCACCGACCAACTGATGGTCAGGATCATCTTGCGATCATAGCGGTCGATCAGGTCGCCGGCCGGCATCAACAGCAGCAACATGGGAATGAACTGCGCCAGACCCACATAGGCCAGGGAGATCGGGCTGCGGGTCATGTCGTAGACCTGCCAGGCGACAACCACTGCCTGAATCTGCATGGCAAAGACGGCAGCGAGGCGCGCGGTCAGGAAGGCAAAAAAGCCGGGTAGTCGCAGGGCGCTTTTAGCGGATTCAGAGGGCGGGGCGGGCGATTCGGAACTCAAGGCAAGGCATCCATCGAAGCGAAAGACGGCCGAGAGTTATACACCGGTCTGGCGCCGTTCGCCGCTAGCTGTCAGGAATTTAATGATGGATGGCGCCGGATATGCTGCGTGTGCATGGAGATTAGTTGAAACGTCTGGAGGTCTGTTCCCGGCTGAAGCCGGTCCTACTGATGATAGTAGGACCGGCTTTTTAGCGGGGAAGGGTTGATGCCGCGCCGTCACCGACGAACCAACAAAACCCCTGACTCCATGTGATGGGTGTACGGAAACTGATCAAACAGCGCGCAGCGATCGACCCGGTGGGTGTCGTGCAGCTGTGCGATATTCGCGGCCAGGGTTTCCGGGTTGCATGAGATGTACAGGATGCGTTCGAAACGCCGCGTTAGCTCGCAGGTGTCCGGGTCCATGCCGGCGCGGGGTGGGTCGACGAACACGCTGCCGAAGTCGTAGCTCTTCAGGTCGACACCGGCCAGACGACGGAACGGGCGCACCTCATTCAGGGCTTCAGTCAGCTCTTCAGCCGACAGGCGCACCAGCGACACGTTATCCACAGCGTTGTCCGCCAGGTTGCTCAGTGCAGCATTGACCGACGTCTTGCTGATCTCGGTCGCCAGCACCTTGCGCACGCGGGTCGCCAACGGCAGCGTGAAGTTGCCGTTGCCGCAATACAGCTCCAGCAAATCATCATCGCGGTCGCCCAGCGCGTCATACGCCCAGCTCAGCATTTTCTGGTTCACCGTGCCGTTAGGCTGGGTGAACGCGCCCTCCGGCTGGCGATAGCTGAAGGTCCGGCCAGCGACGTCCAACCGCTCGGTCACATAATCGCGACCGATCACCAGACGCTGCCCCTTCGAACGACCAATCACGCTGACATTCAGGTCGGCGGCCAATTGCTCGGCCTCGACTTGCCAGGCGTCGTCCAGCGGGCGGTGATAGCACAGGGTGATCATGCCGTCACCGGCCAGCGTGGTCAGAAAGTCCACCTGAAACAGCTTGTGATTGAGCGTCTTGCTGGCTTCCCAACGCTCCCGCAGCACCGGCATCAGCGTGTTGATCTGCTGGCTGGCGATGGGGAAATCGTTGATCAGAATCGGCGTGTGCTTGTCGCCCGGCGCGAACATGGCGTAGTGACGCTTGCCGTCGTCGCGCCACAGGCGAAACTCGGCGCGCAGGCGGTAATGCTCACGCGGCGAGTCGAAGACCTGAGGCTCGGGCGCCTCGAAAGGCGCCAGCAACTCGCGCAGGCGCGCGGCCTTCTCATCGAGCTGAACGCTGTAGTTTGCAGGGTCGAACGTAGAACTCATGGATAAAAGCCCAGCTTGATCACGAACAGAATCGACAGCACCACCAGCGCCGAATTCAGCTCGCGGCCCCGACCCGACAACAGCTTGATCACGGTCCAGGAAATGAAGCCAAAGGCGATGCCGTTGGCGATCGAATAGGTGAATGGCATCGCCAGCGCGGTAATGACGACCGGCGCCGCTTCAGTGATGTCATCCCAGTTGATTTCGGCAAGGCCCGAGGTCATCAGCACGGCCACGAACAGCAGGGCAGGGGCGGTGGCGAATGCCGGAACGCTGCCGGCCAGCGGTGCGAAAAACAGCGCCAAAAGAAACAGCACGGCAACCACAATGGCCGTCAGACCGGTTCGCCCACCAGCACTCACGCCCGCAGCCGATTCGATGTAACTGGTGGTGGTCGACGTGCCCAGCAGAGAGCCAGCCATCGCGGCGGTGCTGTCGGCGATCAGCGCACGGCCCATCTTCGGCATGTGGCCGTCCTTGCCCATCAGGCCCGCACGCTTGGCAACGCCGATCAAGGTGCCGGAGTTGTCGAACAGATCAACAAACAGGAAAGAGAAAATCACGCTGACCAGACCGATGTTCAGTGCGCCGGGAATGTCCAGCTGCAGGAAGGTCGGCGCCAGCGAAGGCGGCATCGACACCACGCCGCCAAAGGGCGAGAAGCCCATGGCAATAGAGACGATGGTGACGGCCAGAATGCCGATCAGCACGGCGCCGCGCACTTTCAGCGCTTCGAGCGCCACGATCAGCGCGAAGCCCAGGGCGGCGAGGATCGGTGCCGGTTTGGCCAGATCGCCCAGGCCGACCATAGTGGCCGGGTTGGTCACCACGATTTCAGCGTTGTGCAGCGCAATCAGCGCCAGGAACAGGCCGATACCGGCAGCGATGGCCGAGCGTAACGGCAGCGGGATGCTGTTGATGATCCATTCGCGGATGCGGAAGATCGACAGCAGGAAAAACATCACGGCCGAAATGAACACTGCGCCCAGCGCCACTTGCCAGGTGTGGCCCATGTGCAGCACGACGGTGTAGGTGAAGAAGGCGTTCAGGCCCATGCCCGGCGCGAGGGCGATCGGGTAGTTGGCGATCAGGCCCATGACGGTTGAGCCGATGGCGGCAGCCAGACAGGTGGCGACGAAGATCGCGCCCTTGTCCATGCCGGTCTCGCCAAGGATGCTCGGGTTCACGAACAGGATGTAGGCCATGGCCAGAAAGGTCGTGACCCCGGCCAGAATTTCGGTGCGCACATTGGTGTTATGTGCCCTGAGTTGAAACAACCGCTCCAGCATTTAAGGCTCCCCGGTGACGCTCCGCGTCATTTATGTAGTCGACTGAAACAGCAAAGCACAGCTCACCGAAACGGCTTGCACAAATTCTGCCAGTTGCAAAAAGCCGCGCATCATACCAGCAGCTCCGGGCGATGGGGCCGGGCGCTTGTCGTCGGATTGCAAATGTCTGGATCGGCTTGCCCCGTGGGGGCGCGCCAACTGCGGCAAAACGCCCGTCACAAACCCTGAACGTTTCCGAAACCGCACAAGTCGTACCCCTTAAGACGCAGATCACTGCGCTGATCGAGTACCTACCGTGAGGCTTCCCATGAGTGCAACCAATGAACAGGCGTTCGCAGGGCATTCCATCGCTCTGACGTTGAATGGCCAGACCCGACAAGTGGACGTACAGCCCTGGACCACCCTGCTGGATCTGCTGCGCGAGCAGTTGGATCTGGTCGGCACCAAAAAAGGCTGCGACCACGGCCAATGCGGTGCATGCACCGTGCTGCGCGACGGCAAACGCATCAATGCGTGCCTGACCCTGGCGATCATGTGTGACGGCGCCGAGCTGACCACGATCGAAGGGCTCGCCAGCGGCGACACGCTGCACCCGATGCAGCAAGCGTTCATCAAGCATGATGCGTTTCAGTGCGGCTACTGCACGCCCGGGCAGATCTGCTCGGCGGTGGGCCTGGCCAACGAAGGCCGCGCCAGCACCGATGACGAAGTTAAAGAACTGATGAGCGGCAACCTCTGCCGTTGCGGCGCCTACAGCAATATCCGCGCGGCGGTGGTGGAAGTCTTGCCATCGATGAATGCTGCACCGGATCAGGGAGGGCGCGGCCAATGAATCCCTTCAGCTACAGCAAGCCATCGGACATCGCTCAGGCGGTCAATCTCGCAGGGCCTGCCAGCCGTTTCATTGCCGGCGGTACGAACCTGCTGGATTTGATGAAAGAAAACGTCGCTCGCCCTGAGCACCTCATCGACATTACCGGGCTGCCGCTCAAGGACGTCCGCGCCACTGACAGCGGTGGCGTGATGATTGGCGCGTTGGTGAGCAACGCTGATTTGGCGTGGCACCCGTTGATCGAACGTGATTACCCATTGTTGTCCCAAGCCATTCTGGCGGGCGCATCGCCGCAGTTGCGCAACATGGCGAGCACCGGAGGCAACCTGTTGCAGCGCACCCGCTGCTACTACTTCTACGACTCTACCGTGCCGTGCAACAAGCGCGAGCCTGGCACCGGCTGCCCGGCAAAAGAGGGCCTGAACCGCATCCATGCGATTCTCGGTGCCAGCGATGCCTGTGTCGCGACGCACCCCTCGGACATGTGTGTCGCGCTGGCTGCGCTGGAAGCTCGCGTCCATGTTCAGGGGCGTGCCGGTGCCCGGGTCATCGAGTTTGCTGATTTCCACCGACTGCCCGGCGATGCGCCGCAGCGCGACAACCAGCTCGCCGACGATGAGCTGATCACCGCCGTCGAACTGCCTGCGCCACGTTTCCAGCAGCACAGCCACTACCTGAAAATCCGTGACCGAGCGTCTTACGCCTTTGCCCTGATCTCGGTAGCTGCTGCCGTTGAGCTCGATGGCGACGTCATTCGTGATGTGCGCATCGCCCTCGGTGGTGTTGCCCACAAGCCTTGGCGTGACACGGCCGTGGAGCAGTCGCTCAAGGGTCAGCCGGTCTCGCGGGAAAACTTCGTTGCTGCTGCCGACGCGATGCTGCGCGACGCTCAGCCGCTGGCGCACAACGCTTTCAAGATCAAGCTGGCGCGCCGCGCGATCGTTCGCGCCTTGAGCGACGCCACCTTGGGAGGAACTGTTTAATGAACGCGAACACACCAATCCCGGGAAGCTCCGCGCTGGGCCAACCGATGGATCGCGTCGATGGACGCCTGAAAGTCACCGGCCAGGCCCGCTACGCTGGCGAGTACCCGGAGGCAGGCCTGCTGCACGCCAGCGTTGTCTCCAGCAGCATCGCCTCAGGCCGCGTCGTGCGCATCGATGCCTCACAAGCGCTGGCGGTGCCCGGCGTGGTGGCGGTCATCGACCACACCAACCGTCCGCATATCGCCAGTTATGACGAGGATTATCAGGACGCGGATTCTGCTGAAGGCTCGCCGTTCCGTCCGCTCTACAACGACCGCGTGCTCTACAGCGGTCAGCCGCTGGCATTGGTGGTGGCTGACACCCTTGAACTGGCGCGGCACGCCGGCTCCCTGGTGCGTATCGAGTATGAAACCGAGTCGCACCAGACCGACCTCAGCGTCGGCCAGAGCGACGCCCACACTGCGCCGGCGGAAACACCAAAGCCGCGCGGGGATTTTCCAGGCGCCTTCGCCCAGTCAGCGGTCACTGTCGACACTCACTACAGCACCCCCAACGAGCACCACAACCCGATGGAGCCCCACGCCTCCACGGTGTTTTACAAGGCCGACGGCAGCCTGGAGATCCACGATAAAACCCAGGGCACGCAGAACTGCCAGGATTATCTGCACAGCGTGTTTGGCCTGGACAAGGAGAAGATCCGCGTCCTCGCCGCCTTGGTCGGTGGCGCGTTCGGCTCCGGCCTGCGCCCGCAATACCAGCTGCCTCTTGCCGTCATGGCAGCGCTGAAGCTCCAGCGTTCGGTACGTCTGACGCTGACCCGCCAGCAGATGTTCACCTTCGGCTACCGTCCACAGACGCTGCAGCACATGCGCCTGGGTGCTTCCAAAGACGGCAAGCTGACGGCGATTGCCCACGACGCCATCGGCCAGACCTCGCGTTTCGAAGACTTTGCCGAGCACGTCGTTGAATGGAGCGGCATGCTCTATCAATGCGACAACGTGCAGTTGAGCTACAAGCTGGCGCCGCTGGACGTGTACACACCGCTGGACATGCGTGCTCCGGGCGCCGCCTCCGGCATGGTCGCGCTGGAATGTGCGATGGACGAGCTGGCAATTGCCGCCGGCGTCGATCCCGTGCAGCTGCGGATCGTCAACTTCGCCGACAGCAACGGCAACGAAGGCAAGCCGTACTCCAGCAAAGAACTGCTGGCCTGTTATGAGCAGGGCGCCGAGCGCTTCGGCTGGAGCAAGCGCAATCCTGAACCACGCAGCATGCGCCAGGGCCGGCAACTGGTGGGCTGGGGCATGGCCGGCGGTGTGTGGGAAGCCATGCAAATGCCGGCCAGCGCCAAAGCCAGTATCGACAGCAGCGGCAAGATCACTGTCAGCAGCGCCACCACTGACATCGGCACCGGTACTTACACGGTCATGACCCAGATCGCCGCCGAGGCCGCTGGCGTAAATCCGGAAGACGTCACGTTCGTGCTGGGTGATTCGTCGCTGCCGACGTCGCCGTTGCAGGGCGGCTCGTTCACCGTGTCGTCCGTGGGCACCGCGGTGCAGCAGGCCTGCCGCGCATTGCGCGCCAAGTTGCTCGACGCCGTGCGCATGGCGCATCCGCAATACGCGGTGGTGGACATGGCTGATGTCAGTTATGGCGACGGTTATCTGCTCATCGATGATCAGCGTTTTGCGTACGCCGACATCGTCCGCGAATCGTCCCACGACACGCTGGAGGTGCAGATCGACGCCAAGCCTGACGACAAGCGCGAAGGTTATTCAACGGCGACCCATTCGGCGGTATTCGTCGAAGTGCTGGTGGACGAAGACCTGGGCACTATTCGTGTGAATCGCGTCGTGGATGCTGTTGCGGCGGGCCGTGTGGTCAATCCGAAAACGGCGCGCAGCCAGATTCTCGGCGGCGTGGTCTGGGGGATTGGGCAGGCGTTGCAGGAAGAGAGCCAGACGGACCACACCCTCGGGCGCTTCATGAACCACAGCCTGGCGGAGTACCACATCCCGGTGAACGCCGATATCGGCGAGATCGACGTGCTGTTCGTGGAAGAGAACGACAGCATCGTCAACGACCTGGGTTCCAAGGGTGTGGGCGAGATCGGCATCGTCGGCGTGGCCTCTGCCATCGCCAATGCCATCTACCACGCCACGGGCAAGCGCGTTCGGGAATTCCCGATTACGCTGGATAAGGTGCTTTAACCCGCGCCGTACCTGATCGTTCCCACGCCCTGCGTGGGAACGCCTCCCCGGACGCTGCGTGTACCTAATGATGCAGAGCGTCATGAACTGCATTACCACGCGGAGCGTGGGAACGATCATCTGCTGAACCCTTCCTCATTCAATGTCGCCCCAGTGCAAGCACAGGTCGCGCTGGTGCGCTTGATGCTCAGGCCTGCTGCGTACTTTGCATCAACGCGGCAGCCACCGAATTGCCGTGGGTCTTCAAGCCTTGAAAAACTGCCGAAAAGAGCTGAATAAAATAACGCGCTGACCCGAGGAGCATCCATGAACTCATTTATTCGTCATATCAGTTGCGCTGCGTTGATGCTGAGCAGCGGCGTCCTGCTGGCTGCGGAACCTGCCAAGTGCCAGAACGTGCGCATGGGCGTGGTCAACTGGACTGACGTCGTTGCCACCAGCGCAGTCGCCGAAGTGCTGTTGCAAAACATGGGATACGAGGTCAAACAGACCAGCGCCGCCCAGCAAATCGTCTTTGGCGGTCTGCGTGACGATCGGCTCGACGTGTTCATGGGTTACTGGAAACCGGCCATGGACAAGAACATCGCGCCCTTTGTGGCAGCCAACCAGGTCAAGGTGCTCGACGTGCCCAGCATGAGTGACGCCCAGGCGACGCTCGCGGTGCCGGATTATGTGGCGTCGGGCGGGCTGAAAACCTTCGGCGATATTGCCAAATTCAAGGACAAACTCGGTGGCAAGATCTACGGCATCGAGCCTGGCACCGGTGCCAACGCCAACATCAAGGGCATGATCGAGAAAAACCAGTTCGGGCTCGGCGGCTTCCAGTTGGTCGAGTCCGGCGAGGCGGGCATGCTCGCGGCGGTGCAGCGTGCGATCAAGCGTAATGAATGGGTGGTATTCGTCGGCTGGACCCCGCACCCGATGAACATCAACATGAAGATCGCCTACCTGACCGGCAGTGAAGACGTGTTCGGCCCGAGTGAAGGCGCGGCGACCGTTTCCGTGGTGACAGCCCCGGATTACGCATCTCGATGCCCGAACGTCAGCAAATTGATGAGCAACCTGAAGTTCACCGCCGCTCAGGAAAGCCAGATGATGGTGCCGATCATGGACCGCAAGGCGCCGAACGACGTTGCTCGCCAGTGGCTCAAAGATCATCCTGAAGACATGAAGCGCTGGCTGGATGGCGTGACGACCTTCGATGGCAAAGATGCAACGGCCGCCGTGCAAGTGGCGGTGAACAAATAAGCAAGCGGGCCTGGCCAAGGGCTCGGGCTGGAGTAGCCAATGCCTACGTCTTACCCGCTGTCCTCCGAGATGTTGGCGTTTGTGACCAAAACGCTGAGTTTCAGCAGCGCCTCCGAGGACATCGACGAGCAGCGTCGCGCGTATTCGCGGATGAGTGAAGCGTTCACGCCCACCCGTCCGGCGCACCTTGATGTACGGGATTTCGCCCTCGGCGGCGTGGCGGTGCGTAGTTACCGGCCTCAGCGGCTATCCCTCGAACATCCGGCGCCGTGTGTCATGTACATCCACGGCGGCGGCTGGGTCGTTGGCGATCTCGATTCCCATGACTTCCTGACCGCAGCATTGGCGGCCGACCTCAATGCCGTGGTGGTCGCCGTGAATTACCGACTGGCGCCCGAACACCCCTTTCCAGCCGGCTTCGGCGACTGTCTGGCGGTCTGGCACGCCCTGCAGATCCAGGCGCAACGGCTGGACATCGACCCGCACCGCATCGCCATCGCCGGGGACAGCGCCGGTGGCAATCTCGCTGCGGCCGTGTGTCTGGCGCTGCGCGATGCCGGTGAGCGTCAGCCGGTCGGGCAGGCGCTGATTTACCCGGAACTGGGCGGGGCCAGTGATCTGCCTTCCCGGCGTGAATGTGCCGACGCACCGCTTCTTTCTGCCGATGAGCTCGGGTATTACCGGCAGCTGTACATGATGGCGGACGAACAGTCGGCGTATGCCCGGCCACTCAACGCCGGGGAGTTCCACAATCTGGCGCCTGCGTTCATCGCCGTCGCGCAGTTCGACCCGTTACGCGATGACGGCGTCTGCTACGAGCGCGCGCTGCGTGAAGCGGGCGTGCGCACTGAGTTCGAGCCCGGCCTCGGGCTGCTTCACGGCAGTCTCAGGGCTAAAGGCCAGGTACCAGAAGTGGATGCGCTTTATCAGCGACTGGTGTCTGCGCTGTTGGGCTTTATTCGCGATCCTTTGTAGGGCGGTGTATGCCATCGTTGTAAGTGCCGTGCTGCAACTCCGCGCTCTCTGTTCTGCTTCCCGCCTACTGCACCGGCCTGAAAGGTGAGTCAACTCGCCACGCGACAAAAGACCACGCAGAGCAAGTGCCGAAATGGGACTACTCTTTCCACGTCAGCTGACCTGGATCAATGCTCTGGCCTGTATTGATCGAACTGGCCCCCTGACGCATCCCCCCGGTCGCCGACCTGAGCACGAATCAAAGAGAACAAACGCCATACCTCGTACTCAATACACCGTGGGGGCAGTCGCTGCAGGCCCCGAGTCTGAAGCCAGTTCCACCTGATAGAGGAAGACCTATGTTCGGCTTAGAGGCGCTCGATCTCGCCCGAATCCAGTTTGCATTCACCGTTTCATTTCACATTCTTTTCCCTGCCATCACCATTGGTCTGGCGAGCTTCCTTGCGGTGCTCGAAGGCTTGTGGCTGAAAACCCACGACAACACTTACCGCGACCTTTATCACTTCTGGTCGAAAATCTTTGCCGTCAACTTCGGCATGGGTGTGGTTTCGGGTCTGGTCATGGCGTACGAGTTCGGCACTAACTGGAGCCGCTTTTCCGACTTCGCCGGCGCGGTAACCGGGCCCTTGCTGACCTATGAGGTCCTGACGGCGTTCTTCCTTGAAGCGGGCTTCCTCGGCGTCATGCTGTTCGGCTGGAACCGTGTCGGCCGCGGCCTGCACTTCTTCGCCACATCCATGGTAGCGGTCGGCACACTGATTTCGACCTTCTGGATTCTGGCTTCCAACAGCTGGATGCAAACCCCACAGGGCTTCGAGATCGTCGATGGCCGGGTGATTCCGGTGGACTGGTTCGCGGTGATCTTCAACCCGTCGTTCCCGTATCGACTGACGCACATGGCAATCGCCGCCTTTGTTGCCACGGCTTTCTTCGTCGGCGCCTCGGCGGCCTGGCACCTGTTGCGTGGCCGCGATAACCCGGCGATTCGCAGAATGCTGTCCATGGCCATGTGGATGGCGCTGATCGTTGCGCCGATTCAGGCGATGGTGGGCGATGCCCACGGCTTGAACACCCTCGAGCACCAGCCGGCCAAGATCGCAGCCATCGAAGGTCACTGGGAAAACGTCGGGGATGAGCCGACGCCGCTGATCCTGTTCGGCATCCCGGACATGAAAGAAGAGCGCACCAAGTACGCGGTCGAGATTCCGTATCTGGGCAGCCTGATCCTCACACACAGCCTGGACAAGCAAATCCCGGCGCTGAAGTCCTTCCCACCGGAAGACCGTCCGAATTCGCTCATCGTGTTCTGGTCATTCCGCGTGATGGTGGCCCTGGGCATGCTGATGATCGCGGTGGGTCTGTGGAGCGCCTGGCTGCGCTGGCGCGGCGGGCTGTACACCAATCGCTGGTTCCTGCGTCTGGTCATGTGCATGGGGCCGGCGGGTCTGATTGCGATGCTCGCGGGCTGGTTCACCACTGAAATCGGACGTCAGCCATGGGTGGTCTACGGGTTGATGCGCACCGCGAATGCGGCGTCCCGTCACAGTGTCGAGCAGTTGAGCATTACCCTGGTGTTGTTCGTCGTGGTGTATTTCCTGCTGTTCGGCACCGGCTTTGGCTACATGATGCGTCTGGTACGCAAAGGGCCTAAAACCCACGAAGGTGATAACGCGACCTATGGCGGACCAGGGCAGAAACGCACCCCGGCGCGTCCTCTCTCTGCTGCTGATGAAAGCAGCACGGACCACCGCAAAGACAGCCTGACTGAGGGGAACTGAGCCATGGGTATCGATCTTCCACTGATCTGGGCCGTGATCATCATCTTCGGCGTCATGATGTACGTCATCATGGACGGCTTCGATCTGGGCATCGGGATACTGTTCCCGTTCATGAAGGACAAGACCGACCGCGACGTGATGATGAACACCGTCGCGCCGGTCTGGGACGGCAACGAGACCTGGCTGGTACTGGGCGGGGCCGGCTTGTTCGGCGCCTTCCCGCTGGCCTACTCGGTTGTGCTTGAAGCGTTGTATCTGCCGCTGATTTTCATGCTGTTCGGGCTGATCTTCCGCGGTGTGGCGTTCGAATTCCGATTCAAGGCCACCGACGTCAAGCGGCACCTGTGGGACAAGGCATTCATCGGCGGTTCGCTGGTGGCGACGTTCTTCCAGGGCGTGGCACTGGGCGCTTACATCGACGGCATTCCCGTGGTCGATCGTGCCTATGCCGGCGGTGGACTGGACTGGCTGACGCCGTTCTCGGTCTTCTGTGGTCTGGCGCTGATCGTGGCGTACGCCTTGCTCGGCTGCACCTGGCTGATCATGAAGACCGAAGGGCCGCTGCAGAAAGCCATGCATGATCTGGCACGACCCTTGGCCCTCGCCACGTTGGTGGTCATGGCGATCGTCAGTCTGTGGACGCCGCTGGCCCATCAGGCCATCGCTGATCGTTGGTTCAGCCTGCCCAACCTGCTCTGGTTCATGCCAGTGCCAGCGCTGGTCATGCTGACGATGTACGGCCTGTTCAAAGCAGTGGCGCGCAATGCCAACTACGCACCGTTCCTGTTGACGCTGGTGCTGATCTTCCTCGGCTACAGCGGGCTGGGCATCAGCCTGTGGCCGAATATCATCCCGCCGACCGTGTCGATCTGGGCCGCCGCGTCGCCGCCACAGAGTCAGGGTTTCATGCTGGTCGGTACGCTGTTCATCATTCCGCTGATCCTGGGTTACACGTTCTGGAGCTACTACGTATTCCGCGGCAAAGTCACCCACGAACACGGCTATCACTAGCAGGTCGCGGCCCCGGTGTATCGCCGGGGCCGGACTGCGCGATAAGAGGGTTTAGCGATGTCGGTTAAAGAATCTGTTCAGCACGACGCCCGGAACCAGGATGAGCACAGGCGCGAGGTTGATCCAGCGCAGGGCAAGCCACTGTGGCAGCGCATCGGCTGGCTGGTGGTCATCTGGACTGGTAGCGTGCTGGCGCTGTTCGTGGTCGCCATGCTGCTGCGCATGTTCATGACAGCGGCAGGCATGAAGTCGCACTGAGTGATGCTCGCTCAATAAAAAACCCGCTTCGGCGGGTTTTTTTTGCTTCACCTGTGGAGGCTGCACGACGAGCCCACCGAGCTATTTACGCGCCTTGAGAATCACGAACTTCGGCGTCGCTGCCACTTGTTCCACGCCCCTGAACAAACGCGCCAGTTTGCTGTGGTAGCCCAGATGACGGTTGCCCACGATGTACAGCGCGCCGCCGGTGACCAGCGCCGAGCGCGCCTGCTGGAACATTCGCCAGGCGAGGAAATCGCCGACCACTTGCTGCTGGTGGAACGGCGGATTGCACAGAACCACGTCCAGCGAGTCAGGCTCCTGCGCCGCCAGCCCGTCACCTGGGTGAATCACCGCCGGCCGCTCGCCGAGGGCCAGTCTCCAGTTTTCCTGAGCCGATTGCACCGCCATGAACGATTCGTCCACCAGCGTGTAGTGCGCGTCGGGGTTGTTCAGCGCGCTGGCGATGGCGAGCACGCCATTGCCGCACCCCAGATCGGCGACCCGTGCTGAGCCCAGGCCCTTGGGCAAGTACGGCAGGAAGGCCCGCGTGCCGATGTCCAGACCGTCGCGGCAGAACACGTTGGCGTGGTTGATCAATTCGATCTTCGGCTCGTCCAGCGTGTAACGGGTGGGGTAGGGCGAGGGTTGAACGGTTTTGGCTTCAGGGGTGCACAACAGCAGTCGGGCCTTCTTTACGGCAAGCGATGCCTGCACGGGGCCGATGTACTCCTCCATCAGCTCGCCTGCCGAGCGGGGCAGGTGTTTGATCATGCCGGCAGCGACGACTTTGGCGTTCGGAGCCAGTTGGGCCTGTAAACGAATCAGCTGTTCTTCCAGCAAGGCGAGGGTTTTCGGGACGCGAATCAGCACCCAGTCGAAGGGGCCGGTCAGTGGCTCACTGGCGGGGACCACCGGGACGGCGTCATAGGTCAGGCCGTTGCGCACCAGGTTTTTTCCCAGGGCTTGAGCACCGAGAAACGAATCCGTGCTGCTGACCACAGTGGCATGGGGGGCGAGGCTGGCGGCGAGCGCGCCGAAACTGTCGTTGAGCACCAGCACCCGTGTTTGCAGCGTCACCCCCTGCTCAGCAACGTGATTGAGCAGGTACTCGTCGGCAGCATCGAAGGCCTGCAAGGGCTCATCCGGCTGCTCCGGTTGGCGGATCAGGTCGAGCTGGGCAAACGGGGTGGTAAGCAGGGGCATGGGCGGAGCGGTTCCAGTCGTAGATGGCGCTACCGGCATGTCGGCGGAAATTACACGTGCGCCGGCGTGTCCAGGTTCGCGAAGCCGGCGATTTTACGTGTTTTTGCCCGTACGCACCGGGCTTTTCACCCTTGCTTTGCCCGTGCCTAGATCACCCCGTCTTTGGTCGCCTGGACCACGGCCGACATCTTGTTGCAAGCGCCGATTTTATGAATGGCTTTGCCAATGTGGAAATTAACGGTGCGCGCTGTCACATCAAGGATCAGCGCAACCTCTGCAGCCGTCTTGCCAGTGGCGCACCACCTCAACACCTCCACCTCTCGGATCGTCAGGCCTTTATAGCCCAGACTCTCCCCGCAGGCGTCGCAGTCTTCGCCCAGCTTCCGAATATCCATCGTGTGCCTCCATGCTCGGTGTTGATCGTCCTGATCGAAGTCTAGGAAATAATCGCCGCCCTGAACGCGGCAAGCCTCACGGTCGCGCCGCAGTGACACCGAAGTCACTGGGCGGGTAGCTCTGTAAAACTCAGCTAAATCAGCAGCTTAAGATCCGCTGGCGTCCTGTTTCGGACCGCTTTGCGATAACGCTGATAGCCAAATACTCTAAAAATCGGCAAGACCGCTGTAGATGTCACTACAAACCGGCGGTGTTTATCGCAGCGTGTTTGCGGGACACTGATCACCCTTTTTGTGAGACAGGAGCCAGGAGCGCCCCATGACTGCCAGTGCAGAAAAATTCACCCGGCAAACGCTGCTGGACGTTACGCCGCTGACTCCCAGTCTCTTTACCTTTCGCACAACCCGCGACCCCGGCTTCCGTTTTACGGCAGGGCAATTCGCACGACTGGGCGTGACCAAGCCTGACGGAACGACGGTGTGGCGGGCCTATTCAGTGGTGTCCTCGCCCTTCGATGAGTTTCTCGAGTTCTTCTCCATCGTCGTGCCCAATGGCGAATTCACCAGCGAGTTGAGCCGGCTTCGTCAGGGCGACACCCTGATGGTGGAAAAACAGGCGGTGGGTTACCTGACCCTCGATCGCTTCACGGACGGTCGCGACCTCTGGATGTTGTCCACAGGCACCGGCGTGGCGCCGTTCCTGTCGATCCTGCAGGACTTCGAGGTCTGGGAGAAATTCGAGCGCATCATTTTGGTGTACAGCGTCCGCGAGTCCCGGGAACTGGCCTATCAGCAGCTCATCGCCGAGCTGACCCAGCGCGAGTATCTGGCCGAGTACGCGCACAAGTTCACGTTCATCGCCACCGTCACGCGGGAGCCGCATCCGGGTGCGCTTAACGGGCGCATTACCACGCTGATCGAGAACGGTGAATTGGAGAAAGCGGCCGGCGTCGAGCTGACGCCTGAACATTCACGGGTGATGATTTGCGGTAATCCGCAAATGATCGAGGACACCCGCGCGATACTCAAAACCCGCGACATGCGCCTGGCGTTGACGCGCAAGCCGGGACAGATCGCGGTGGAGAATTACTGGTAGTTGAACACCGGGGCGAACGCAAACCCTGTGGAAGCGAGCTTGCTCGCGAAGAAGCGGGTACATCCGCCAGGTCTCTAGCGGCGGGTATGCCATCTTCGCGAGCAAGCTCGCTCCCACACGTCCAGCGGCGAGCGGTGATTTCGAGCCATCCCCCGATTCTGTGGGAGCGAGCTTGCTCGCGAAGCCCGCGTTCAGTACGCAGAGAAACAGCCGGATGCTCGCAGCCCTCAGCCCTTAGACGAACCGATCAGGCGTCACCGGCAGTGGCGCAGCCGGCTTGTTGTTTTGCTCTTTCAGCAGGTCGCGGATTTCGCCCAGCAGCACCTCTTCCTTCGATGGCGTTGGCGGCAGGGTTGGCGCCTTGGCCTCTTCGCGCTTCAGGCGGTTGATCGCCTTGACGCCCATGAAGATGGCGAATGCCACAATGATGAAGTCGATCACGGTCTGGATGAACTTGCCGTAAGCCAGCACCACTGCAGGGGCGGTCCCTTCGGCGGGCCGCAGCATGATGGCCAGATCACTGAAGTCCACGCCGCCGATCAGCAACCCGAGTGGCGGCATGATTACATCGCCGACGAACGACGAAACGATCTTGCCGAATGCCGCGCCGATGATGATCCCGACGGCCATGTCGACGACGTTTCCTTTTACGGCAAAGGCTTTGAACTCGCTTAGTACGCTCATGGGTGTATTCCTTTGTTACAGATGAGAGTGGTCAATGCAGTGTAAGTCAGCTAGCTGCATCTCGCTTAATCCATGCAATCGACCGGGTCCGTCCCGGTAAGTTTTATTTAATCCTCCAAAAGAGTGCAGGCTTTCCAGCGCTGCGCCCGCGGTTTGACGCATCGGGTATGATTGCCCCTTTTTGAATCGGGGGTGTCATGGCCAAGGCCAAACGCATGTACGGCTGCACCGAGTGCGGTTCGACGTTTCCCAAATGGGCCGGCCAGTGCAGCGAATGCGGCGCCTGGAATACCCTCGTTGAAACCGTGATCGACAACAGCACGGCGGCGGCGCCCAGCGGTCGTTCCGGCTGGACCGGCCAACAGGCACAGATCAAAACCCTGGCCGAAGTCAGTGTCGAAGAAATTCCGCGCTTTTCCACCAACTCCACTGAGCTAGACCGGGTTCTCGGCGGCGGCCTGGTGGATGGCTCGGTGGTGTTGATCGGCGGCGACCCTGGCATCGGCAAGTCGACCATTCTGTTGCAGACCCTCTGCGCCATCGCCGAGCGCATGCCGGCGCTGTACGTCACCGGCGAAGAGTCGCAGCAGCAGGTGGCGATGCGCGCCCGTCGGCTTGGCTTGCCCCAGGACAAACTGCGGGTCATGACCGAGACCTGCATCGAAACCATCATCGCCACGGCGCGCATCGAGCAGCCGAAAGTCATGGTGATCGATTCGATCCAGACCATCTTCACCGAACAGCTGCAGTCAGCACCTGGCGGTGTATCCCAGGTTCGCGAGAGCGCGGCGTTGCTGGTGCGCTACGCCAAACAGAGCGGCACCGCGATCTTTCTCGTCGGCCATGTCACCAAAGAAGGCGCGCTGGCCGGGCCTCGCGTTTTGGAGCACATGGTCGACACCGTGTTGTATTTTGAAGGCGAATCCGATGGCCGCCTGCGTCTGCTGCGTGCGGTCAAAAACCGTTTTGGTGCCGTTAACGAACTGGGCGTCTTCGGCATGACCGACAAAGGCCTGAAAGAAGTCTCGAATCCCTCGGCGATCTTTCTCACACGCGCGCAGGAAGAGGTCGCGGGCAGTGTGGTCATGGCCACGTGGGAAGGCACCCGACCGATGCTGGTCGAAGTGCAGGCGCTGGTCGATGACAGCCACCTCTCCAATCCGCGTCGCGTGACGTTAGGTCTGGATCAAAACCGGCTTGCCATGTTGCTCGCAGTACTGCACCGCCACGGCGGCATCCCTACCCATGACCAGGATGTGTTTCTCAACGTCGTGGGCGGGGTGAAAGTGCTGGAAACCGCGTCCGACCTGGCCTTGATGGCTGCGGTCATGTCCAGCCTGCGTAACCGCGCGCTGCCGGGCGACTTGCTGGTGTTTGGCGAGGTGGGCTTGTCCGGCGAGGTCCGCCCCGTCCCCAGCGGTCAGGAGCGACTCAAGGAAGCGGCCAAGCACGGCTTCAAACGCGCCATCGTGCCCAAGGGCAACGCCCCGAAAGAGTCCCCGCCGGGCCTGACAGTGATTGGCGTGACTCGCCTGGATCAAGCTCTGGACGCGTTATTCGAGGAGTAAGAAGAGCCGGCGCTAGAGCGCCGGCCCTTAAAAATATCGGAAACGGAAATTGACGTCATAATGATGGCGCATTAGTATCGCCGCCTCGTTTCCGCTTGCTCACCTTTGATGTGCGGCTGCGGCGACGTTTCCCTGAAATTCGAATGATCCTGCTGCGGTTCACCTGGACCGGAGTGCGGCCGTTCGCCCGAAATTAAGGATGTTGGTTTGAAACGGATTGCACATGTGCTTTTGCTTGGCGCGTTGTTGTCGCTGACCGGTTGTTTTTCTTTCAATACCTACGGCCCGATCGGCGAGCCGGACAGGGCAGCAGTGGTCACCAGTCCGCGGGTCGCGCAGATGGCGGACGTGGTCGTATCGGTGCCGAAGATCAACGATGAACTGCGCAAGAACGTCAGCCGGCAATTGACGGCGCAAATCAACCACTACATCGAAAGTGCCGGCTACTTCAAAGATGTCTCGGTATTCCCTGCCAGGCTGGGTGATCAGGACGTAATGTTGAAATTCAACCTGACCTCGCTGCACGGCAAGCGCTCGACTCACCCTGCGTACTTCCCCGGTGCATTGCTGACCCTGACGATCTACATCTGGGTCAACGGGCCGATCTACGTCGACACCTACGATCTTGCAGGTGAGCTGACCATTGAAGACCGCACTGGCCAGACGCTGGCCAAATCCATGGAGAAAGTCGACGAGCCCCACAATGTAGGCCTGTATGACGCCGACTACGCCGCGCCCGGCCTGGGCAGTCGACAGCTCCGTGACCTGATCGCCAAGCTGACCGATGCCGCAGTCACCCAATTGAATGCCCGTTGAAAGGAATCAGAACACCATGAAATCCATGATTAAAGCGCTGGTGATGATACTCGGAGTATCGCTGGGCGGCTGCGTGTCCTACTCGCAACACGATTTGCCGGCCGTGGAAAACTGGCCGCTGGCAAGCCAGCAAAAATCGACCAAGCCTACGGCGTATGTGCGCTTTACGGCGCTCCACACATTTAACGGCGAGCAGAGAGCCGGCGGCACCAATGTCAGTGCCTGGGAGAAGGTGTTAATCGACAACTTCAACCAGTCGGGGCGTTTTCAGCGTGTCACCACTGACAAGGTAGAGTCCGACGTTTACGTGTATGCCAGCTTACGCAATGAAGAAACCGGCAACACGGGCAGTGCCATTCTGTCCGGCATCACGTTATTGGTGATCCCGACCGTTGCCCACAATCGGCTGGTGCTGGAAACGGTCTACAAAGACCGCGATGGGAAAGTATTGGGGCGGATTGAGAAAAGCGAAACCGTGACGACCTGGATGCAACTGCTGCTGGTGTTCGCGCTGCCGTTCAACCAGTCGGCCGAGGGCATCATTCAGCACCTGACGCAGAGCACGCTTGAGGAAGCCGTCAGGCAAAAGCTGATTTAACCCATCAGGTGCCGGCACCCGCCCGGCGCCTCTCTCAGAATCAGTCCCCCATCAGCGCGCCCAGCTCGCGCTCCAGTTCATCGTGATCGGCAATATTGAGCTCGATCAGTCGACGCAGGTGCGTCACTGAATCGAGCTCGATGTGCTTGCACACAAATCCCAGGTGATTGTGGTCGTCGTGGGTCAGCTGCACCTCCATTACGACGTCAATGCCGTCCTGCAACTCGATGTCGACCATGAAACGCTCGTTGGGATCGCCTTCCCAGGGCGAGGGCTTCTCGATCAGCAGTCCCTTGAGCGACAGGTCGATCAACTGAACCGCCCAGGTTTTGCCCCCCTGGTTGAGTTTTGTTTTCGCGTCGAATGCAACGCGTTTGAAGCGACGACGTTCTGTGTGGTTATCGGTCATTACGCAACTACTCCTTCAGCGCCTGAAGCGCCCACTTCGTTGACTATAGGACAAATATCGCGCTAGACCATCGTGGGGGTAGCCTTTCGCTCGGGCGGCGCTAAACTCCGCTTGCTGAACAACAATAAGTCCACTCAGTTGGAAACAAAAAAAATGAAAAACAATAATGGTCTGCTGCGCCACGTGCCCTGGCTGATTGTTGCGATCCTTGGGGCCTGGGCTCTGGGAGTGGTTGCATTGCGTCGCGGGGAGGCGATCAACGCACTCTGGATTGTGGTGGCCGCAGTGGCCATTTATCTGGTCGCTTATCGCTACTACAGCCTGTTCATCGCTACCAAGGTCATGCAACTCGACCCGACCCGTGCCACCCCCGCGGTGCTCAAGAACGACGGGCTCGACTACGTCCCTACCAACAAACACATTCTCTTCGGTCACCACTTCGCTGCCATCGCCGGCGCAGGTCCGCTGGTCGGTCCGGTGCTCGCCGCGCAAATGGGCTACCTGCCCGGTACGCTGTGGCTGATTGCCGGTGTCGTGCTGGCGGGTGCGGTGCAGGACTTCATGATCCTGTTCCTTTCCACGCGCCGTAACGGTCGCTCACTGGGCGACATGGTCCGCGAAGAAATGGGCCGCATTCCCGGCACCATCGCGTTGTTCGGCTGTTTCCTGATCATGATCATCATCCTTGCGGTGCTGGCGTTGATTGTCGTCAAGGCACTGGCCGAGAGCCCATGGGGCATGTTCACGGTCATGGCGACGATTCCGATCGCGATGTTCATGGGCATCTACATGCGCTTCATCCGCCCGGGCCGCATCGGTGAGATTTCGGTGGTGGGCGTCGTGCTGTTGCTGCTGTCGATCTGGGTCGGCGGTCTGGTCGCAGCGAGTCCTGAGTGGGCGCCGATGTTCACGTTCACCGGCGTGCAGATCACCTGGATGCTGGTTGGTTACGGGTTTGTCGCGGCCATGCTGCCGGTCTGGCTGGTACTGGCGCCTCGCGACTACCTGTCCACGTTCCTGAAAATCGGCACTATCATCGCGCTGGCGATCGGCATCCTGATTCTTGCGCCTGAGCTGAAAATGCCTGCGCTGACACAGTTCACCGACGGCACCGGTCCGGTCTGGAAAGGCACCCTGTTCCCGTTCCTCTTCATCACCATTGCCTGTGGCGCCGTCTCCGGTTTCCACGCGCTGATTTCTTCGGGCACCACACCGAAGCTGCTGGATAACGAAGTCAACGCCCGTTACATCGGTTACGGCGGCATGCTGATGGAGTCGTTCGTGGCGATCATGGCCATGGTCGCGGCTTCGGTCATCGAACCAGGCGTGTACTTCGCGATGAACAGTCCGGCGGCCATCGTTGGCTCCGACGTCAACTCGGTCGCGCAGATGGTCAGCAGCTGGGGCTTCCTCATTACGCCGGATCAACTGACCGCTGTGGCGAAAGACATCGGCGAAAACACTGTGCTGGCTCGTGCCGGCGGCGCGCCGACCCTGGCCGTGGGTATTGCGCAAATCCTGCACCAGGCGTTCCCGGGTCAGAACACCATGGCGTTCTGGTACCACTTCGCGATTCTGTTCGAAGCGCTGTTCATCCTGACGGCAGTCGATGCCGGTACCCGTGCCGGCCGCTTCATGCTGCAGGACCTGCTGGGCAGTTTCGTGCCTGCGCTGAAACGCACCGAGTCCTGGACCGCCAACGCCATCGGCACCGGTGGATGCGTCGCGCTGTGGGGGTATCTGCTGTATCAGGGCGTGATCGATCCGCTGGGCGGGATCAACACGTTGTGGCCACTGTTTGGTATCTCCAACCAAATGCTGGCGGGCATCGCGCTGATGCTGGCAACCGTTGTGCTGATCAAAATGAAGCGTCAGCAGTACGTCTGGGTCACTATCCTGCCGGCTTCATGGCTGCTGATCTGCACCGTGACCGCAGGCTTCATCAAGCTGTTCGACCCGAGCCCTGCGGTGGGCTTCCTGGCCCTGGCGAAGAAATACAGCGCCGCGGCGGATGCCGGTCAGGTGCTGGCGCCGGCCAAGACCATGGACCAGATGCAGCACGTGATCTTCAATGCTTACACCAACGCCACCCTGACCACGCTGTTCCTGTTCGTGGTCCTGAGCATTCTGTTCTATGCGCTGAAAGTGGGGCGTGCGGCGTGGATCAAGAAGGAGCGTACCGACAAGGAATCGCCATTCCAGGCGTTCCCGGAAACCCATTGAGTGCGCTGTAACGCGAGGAGCTGCCTATGTTCAACGATCTGAGTCGCCTGGGTAAGTATCTCGGTCAGGCCGCCCGCCTTATGGTGGGCATGCCGGATTACGACAATTACGTTGAGCATATGCAGAAGACCCACCCGGACAAGCCGGTGATGTCCTACGAAGCGTTCTTCCGGGAACGCCAGGACGCCCGTTACGGCGGGAAGGGCGGGCCCAAGTGTTGCTAATGAAGTGACCCTTGGTCATGCAGGAGTGAGCTTGCTCGCGATGCGTTAATTCAGTCGCGCTGTACTGACTGACATTTCGAATCGCCCGCAACCTCACTCCTGTTTTTTTTCAGCGAATCGAGGTCTTTTTTTTGTTCACACCTATCCCCGTCACCATCCTCAGCGGTTTTCTCGGCGCCGGCAAAACCACCTTGCTGCGCCACTTACTCAAGGAAGAGCACGGCCTGAAGATCGCCGTGATCGAGAACGAATTCAGCGACGCCGGCGTTGACACCCAATTGCTGGGCGACGAGCCGGTGCAGGTGATGACGCTGTCCAACGGCTGCGTCTGCTGCACCATTCACACCGACTTGACCAAAGCGTTGTATCTGCTGCTGGAGCGCCTCGACAGTGGCGAGATCGCGTTTGATCGGCTGGTCATCGAATGCACCGGCCTGGCAGACCCCGCACCGGTTGCGCAGACCTTCTTCATCGACGAGGAGCTGCGCGAGCGATACATCCTCGACGGTATCATTACGCTGGTTGACGCGGCCCACGCCGACACGCACTTGGAGCAGACCATCGCTCAGGCGCAGATCGGCTTCGCGGATCGTCTGTTGGTGAGCAAGACCGATCTGGTGGACGAAGCAACCTTCAATGCATTAAGCGAGCGCTTGACCCGCATCAACCGTCGCGCGCCGATCCGGGTGGTCGAGCACGGCAAGATCGATCTGGCCGAGCTGCTGGATGTGCGCGGCTTCAACTTGAACGCTGACATCGGCGGCATGACACTGCGCCCGGCAGCCCCGACAGGCCGCTCCATCGACCGGATCAGCAGCCTCGTCCTGCGCAGTGATCAGCCGCTGGACATCGACAAGCTCAGCACCTTCATGAACGACCTGCTGGAAGAGCACGGCAAACAACTGCTGCGTTACAAAGGCGTGCTGAATATCGCCGGCGAGGATCGCAAGCTGGTGTTTCAGGGGGTGCTGAAGCTGTACGGATTTGATTTCGATGTGGAGTGGGCGGATGGCGAAAAGCGCGAAAGCGTGATCGTGTTCATTGCCGATGAACTGCCGGAAGAGAAGATCCGGGCCGGCTTTGCAGGCGTTGCTGCAGATTAGATATCGCGTGCGGGAATGGTCCGTAAGACGAGCTATGCCGCCTGCGTAGGATCGTTCCGAATCGTACTTTCAATCCCCCTCCCTACGCTTCTAAACCCTACATCCCGTCCCTATCCTTGCTGGATCTGAAGTCAAGCAAGGACGGGCAGCCTCATGTCCAAGCCCTACGTGTTCATCAATGACCGCATACAAACCTATTTCACGCTCAAGGCTCGGGTCGGCGGTAGCGCAAAGTTTGATGTGCTGAATGCGCATATTCGCAATGTGGTGGTTATGCCGGGCCAACTGGTGATTGTCAGCGACGGTTCGATTGGCAGCCTCACGGCAGAAGAAACCGAGCTGATGAACCTGGCGCGGAACGTCCGTCGACAGGTTAAAGGCTCGGGCAGCGAACTGATCAAGAACTACGACCTGATGCAGAACATGCTCAGTTACGGATCGCTGGGCGTCGGCGCCGCCACTGGCAGTTGGAGTAAACACCTTAACGGCGTGCAGAAAACCCTCGAAGAAATCGAGCGGCTGTACAAGCTGTCGCTGGCACGCGGCACGCGGCACGCCCATCGCCCGGCAGGAATTCATCAATCAACGGCGAGTGCTGTTTGCCAGGCTGGATGTTCAGCTGGAAGGTATAGCCCGATGGGGGACTGGGTTGACTAAAAAAGGCCCACTGAAAAAGATGCTGGGGTTATCGACCAAAAGTTACCTGCGCACCGGGGAGATACAGGGGTACGCCACGCGAATTGCGAAGATCGCCAAAGTGGCGAAGTTGTTGAAGCATGGGACGGCGGTTGGGATTGGGTTGAATATCGCATCAACCGCGCTGGAGATTAAGGAAGCCTGTTCTACGGGACGTGAAGAGTTATGTACACGGGCTCATTACGTTGAGGGAGCAAAGTTAGCGGGTGGCGTGCTACTCGGACTTGCCGGGGGGGAAGTAGGGGCAGTAGCCGGGCCGGTGGTGTGTCTGGCTGTGTTTGGTGCGCCTACCTTGGGGCTAGCTGCTTTAGGTTGCGGAATTATTGCCGGCGGGGCTTTAGCCTATGCAAGCGGCACAATGGGCGAAGCAGGTGGCGAACTTCTTGGGGAGAAGCTCTACGAATGGACACCCTGATTTCATACGACGCGGCTATTTGGTTGACGCTGATAGAATTCGTTTTGATCTTCATCCACTTGGTCTCGTCTCATATCTTTTTCTTGAAATACATGGAGCGCATTGAAGATTATCTTTCCGACATCGAGATGATCGGCTTACATGCAGGCTATTACGGTGATACTTGGCTGGGCCGAAGAATGCGCGAGTCGTTCATTACGATGATCTTGATCATGCCGGGTGCATTTAAAAAGCAGGAGGTCATTCCACCGTACAAGCTTCAGAAGCTTCCTGGCCACTTTCGGTTCTGGATCAAATTTTTCTTTTATTCCGCGATAGTTCTTCTTTCTGCAATGACCGTGCTCTACCTGCGTCTAAAGCAGGGAAGCGTATAGCCAGTTCTTGATTGAAAGACCATCGAAATCTCAGCCCTAACTCCTGATGACTTGCGCCTCTTCGACGTAGACAAGAAGCAGATACGAGGAGACAGCCCCAACAAAAAGCCCGGCTAACAAGCCGGGCTTTTTCACATCAACCAACCGCTATCAAGCGCCGTAAACCGGCAGCTTGGCGCAGATGGCCTGGACCTTCTCACGTACGGCGTTGATCACCGCTTCGTTGTTCAGGTCTGCCAGGATGTCGCAGATCCAGCCGGCCAGTTCCTTGCACTCTGCTTCCTTGAAGCCGCGAGTGGTCACGGCCGGGGTGCCGAAGCGCAGACCGGAGGTGACGAACGGGGAGCGCGGATCGTTGGGTACCGAGTTCTTGTTCACGGTGATGAACGCTTTGCCCAGTGCGGCGTCGGCGTCTTTACCGGAGATGTCCTGCTTGATCAGCGACAGCAGGAACAGGTGGTTTTCAGTCCCACCGGATACCACGTCGAACCCGCGCTCGATGAAGACGCCGGCCATGGCCTTGGCATTTTTCACCACTTGTTCCTGATAAGTCTTGAACTCAGGCTGCAGTGCTTCCTTGAAGCAGATCGCTTTGGCCGCGATGACGTGCTCCAGAGGACCGCCCTGGCCACCCGGGAAAACAGCGGAGTTGAGCTTCTTCTCGATCTCGGCGTTGGCGCGGGCCAGGATCAAGCCACCACGCGGGCCGCGCAGGGTTTTGTGAGTAGTGGTGGTGACGACGTCAGCGAAGGGAACCGGGTTCGGGTAAACGCCTGCAGCGACCAGACCGGCTACGTGAGCCATGTCGACGAACAGGTAGGCGCCAACCTTGTCAGCGATGGCGCGGAAGCGCGGGAAGTCGAGGATCTGCGAGTAGGCGGAGAAACCGGCGACGATCATCTTCGGATTGTGCTCGACGGCCAGTCGCTCGACTTCGTCGTAATCGATCAGGCCGTTGCCGTCGATGCCGTACTGAACGGCGTTGTACAGCTTGCCGGAGGAAGAAACGCTCGCACCGTGGGTCAGGTGACCGCCGTGGGCCAGGCTCATGCCCAGGATGGTGTCGCCAGCGTTGAGCAGCGCCAGGTACACCGCGCTGTTGGCTTGGGAACCTGCGTGTGGCTGGACGTTGGCGTAATCGGCGCCGAACAGTTCTTTGGCGCGGTCGATGGCCAGTTGCTCAACGATATCGACGTATTCGCAGCCACCGTAGTAACGCTTGCCTGGGTAGCCTTCGGCGTATTTGTTGGTGAGGACCGAGCCCTGGGCTTCCATGACCGCCGGGCTGGTGTAGTTCTCCGAGGCGATCAGCTCGATGTGATCTTCCTGACGCTTGGCTTCCTGTTCCATGGCGGCGTACAGGTCGGCGTCGTACTTGGCGATGGTCAAATTGCGGCTGAACATGGCGGTCCTCGGGGATCGGGCAGTAGAAAAGGGGGGCATTCTAACCCATCGGGTTTTATCTGGCATATGAAAGCGGGTCATGTGCGTGATGAGCGCGATGCAAGGCTAAAGCCTGGCTGCAAGCCTCAAGCTACAAGCTACAAGCTACAAGCTTCAAGCTTCAAGCTTCAAGCCTCAAGCTACAAGCTGAATGCGGCGCGGCTTCTGCTTGTAGCTTGCCGCTTGAAGCTTGCAACTCGCGTCAGTCGAGCATAAACAGCGCATCGTTGCTGAACTGGGCCTCGAACCGCGCCGCCGGCATGGGGCGGCCGAACAGGTAACCCTGAACTTCATCGCAGCCATGTTCGCGCAGGAACTCCAACTGCTCGTGGGTTTCCACGCCCTCGGCGATCACCGACAGATTGAGGCTGTGGGCCATGGCGATGATTGCACGGGCGATCTGCGCGTCCTGCTCGCCGGACGGCAGGCCATCGACGAAGGTGCGGTCGATCTTCAGTACGTCGATGGGGAACTGCTTCAGGTAGTTCAGCGACGAGTAGCCGGTGCCGAAGTCATCGACCGCGATGCTCAGGCCCAGCCGCTTGAGTCCGGCCAGGATCTGCATGGCTTCGCTCACCTCGCGCATCAGGATGCTTTCAGTCAGTTCAAGTTCGAGGCAGGCGGGCGGCAGGCCGATTTCCTGCAGAATACCGGCGATGCGCGTGCCCAACTGACCGTCCGAGAACTGCCGTGCGGAAATATTCACCGACACCTTCGGCACGCGAACCCGCGCCAGATGCCACTCGCGCAACTGGCGGCAGGCCTCCTTGAGCACCCACTCGCCGACTTCGACCACCAGCCCGAGCTCTTCCAGCACCGGGATGAAGTCCACGGGCGGCACCAGGCCACGACGTGGGTGACGCCAGCGCAGCAAGGCCTCGGCGCCGGTCAGGCGCTTGCCGTCGCCACTGAACTGCGGCTGGTAATACAGCGCGAATTCGCCCTGCTCCAGGGCATGGCGCAGGTCGCTTTCCAGCTCCAGACGCTCAAGGGCGCTGGCATTCATGTCGGCTTGGTAAAACTGGAAGTTGTTCTTGCCGCGTTCTTTGGCGTGGTACATCGCCGTGTCGGCGTTCTTCATCAACTGGCTCAGTTCGCTACCGTCCTGAGGGCTGAGCGCGATACCGATACTGGCTGTGACGAAAAACTCGCGGCCTTCCAGCACGAAGGGTTTCACCAGACTGGCGAGAATCTGCTCGGCCACATGAATTGCCCGGTTCAGTGCGGCCTGTTGGGTGGGGCGGGGCTGCAGCAGCAGCGTGAATTCGTCGCCGCCCATGCGCGCAACGGTGTCGTCTTCGTCAACGCATGCAAGCAGGCGCAAAGCCATTTCCTTCAGCATGCGGTCACCGGCGGCATGGCCCAGTGAATCGTTGATCGGCTTGAAACGATCCAGGTCGAGGAACATCAACACCACCCAGGTGTGTTGACGCTCGGCATGTTGCAACGCGCTGTGCAGCCGATCCTGAAACAGCGTGCGGTTGGGAAGATGGGTCAGTGCGTCGTAATAAGCCAGCCGGTGAATGCGCTGCTCGCTGGCCTTGCGCTCGCTGATGTCGCTGAAAAAGCACACATAGCTGGCCAGGTCGCCCTCATCATCAAGCACCGCGGTAATCCCGACCCACGCCGGGTAGTGCTCGCCGTCGCGGCGCTTGAGCCACAACTCACCCTCCCAACTGCCGCGCTGGCTCAGTTGCTTGAGGATGTAACCCAGGTGCGCTGCCTGCTGATTCTCGACGGTCAGCATCATCGGCAGTTGATCCAGCACCTGGGACACGGCATAGCCACTGACCCGGGTGAAGGCGTCGTTGGCCTGCACGATGTAGCCCGCAGGGTCGGTGATCAGAATGGCCGAGGTCGAGTGTTCAAAGACTGTGGCCGCCATGCGCAGGTCTTTCTCGGCGCGCCGCTGCTGACTGACATCGCGTCCAACGCCGAGAACGCCTTTAAACGTTCCGGAGTCATCCCACACCAGCACCACACGAAGCTCCACGGGAATCTTGCGACCATCGGCGCGCAAGCAATCGAACAGGAATAACTGGGTGGTGATTTCCTGGCGCAGGTCCGCCAGCGCCTCGGGCTTGCTCGACGCTTTACTGATCCTCTGCAGCAGCGCATAAAAGCCGCTGAGCTGCTGAGGATTGGCGATGATTGCCCTCCAGCCGTTCTGCAGAATCCACTCGGCGCTATAACCCAGCACGGTATTGACCGAGGGGCTGAAGTAGTTGGCGTGCAACTGGCGATCGGTGGAGAAAATCACGTCGCTGATGCTTTCCGCCAGCATCCGGTACCGCTGCTCGCTTTCGCGCAGGGACTGGCTGGCTTCCACTTGGTCGGTGATGTCCTTGGCGACGCCCACGATGCGCCGGATCTGCCCGTCAGCGTCCGCCGCAAGCGCCTGTTCGCAGATATCGAAGCGACGCCAGTTGCCCTGTCGCGCGCGGAAACGCAACTGGCACTGGATCAGGTCGCTGCGGCCGTGTTCGGTGCGTGCAAGGCGCAACTGCTCATAAGCAACGATATCGTCCGGGTGCAGCAGCGTTTCCCAGAACTGCTCACCCATCTCGTCCAGCTCGGCCGACTCGTAGCCAAGGGCCAGGCCCAGATTATGGTTGCTGTAAATGATCCGCCGCGTGGCCGCATCCAGAACGCAGAGATAGTCCGGCACGGTACGCACGACATCCGACCAGAACTGTTCCCGCTCCTGCAGCGATAGCTCGGCCTGTTTGCGGTTGGTGAAATCGCTGATGCTGAGAATGACGGCGTTGAAATCTTCAGGTTGCTCAGGCAGGCGCATGACCAACCACAGGTGTTGGTCACCGCTTTGCGCGTCGGGGATCAGAATTTCGAATTCCAGCTGGCGGTGACCCTCGAGGACGGCCTGGAGTATCTGCAGGCCGATACCGTTTCCGGCGCGAGGGCAGCCTTCGATCAACTGTTGCCAGACATGTTGTGCCGAATCGGCGCGCAACAGTTGAGCGGCGACCTGATTGACCTCAGTGATGCGCAATTGCTGAAGCAGGCTGTTGATCAGATCGGGCTGGCGGCTCAGGTGTGCGTTCAGTTCCTCGCCGCTGTTCACTTGCAACTGCTTGAGATATGCCGGCAGGCCGGAGAGGTCCAGCACGCAGAGCGCGACCCCGGTGCCTTCAAAAATGTCTTTGTAGCGGCGACGGCTTTGATGCAGCTGCAGTTGGCGGCGGCGCAGGCTGCGCAGCGCGAACAACGGAATAATGGAACAGAGCAGGGCGAGCAGACATTCACCGATGAGCGGCAAGAGCTGCGCCTGCCGGGCTTTCTGCGGATCGAACAGGCCACGCACTTGCCAGTCGCTGTGGGGCAGTGGTTGCAGATGGACGGTCTGCAACTCGCTGTCAGCAGACTGGCCGGCGCCTGGCAGGTTTTTGTAGAGGGGCCGTTGACTGCTGATATCTTCCAGCAGCCAGACGGGTTGGTAATCCAGATCGCTCTGGCGGGTCAGGGACTTCAGGATGTCGGGCTTGAGCCGCAGCGCCCAGTAGCGTTCATTGCCGGTGCGCGGCTGACGGATGAACAGATAAAACGTGGAGGCGCCTGGGTCGCTGGCATAGAAGTACGGATGGCCCTGGATGACCGAATGCATCTGGGTCAGAAAGCCGACATCACGGGTGTCACCCTCGCTGTCGGCAATGATATTTCCGTCAATGTCGAGCCAGACCAGACTTTTAACCGCCGGCATCGATTGACCAAGGTTCGCCAGCACGGCCTCTGGATCGTCAACGGGTTGCGAATTGTCCTGGGTGTCGTCAAGCACATTCAGCGCCACCTGAGCGTCCAGCGCCATGTTCAGGCTCAGCCGATCGGCGAGCTGCACGCTGTAGTCGATGCTGCGCTTGTGCTGGCGTTCCTGAGACTGCTGGAACTGCTCGATCATCTGCCATAACAACAGCATCAACATCATCAGAACCAGGACCGCGAGCGCACCCCTGAGCACGCCCCTTAAAGGCACGGTCGTTGCGCTATCGGATGGGCGCAGGGGTGAGATGGGGGTCGGTTTGAGCAAACTGTGATCCTGACTACTGGACTGAATCAGCATGTGCGATACGCACTATAAGCCCGGTGCGCAAAAGGCGGGTAGCATGCCACCGAGCTGTGGCTAAGTGCCAGCGTTAATGGGCCGGGCGGTTTGCCCTGTTGCGTGCATTCGGGTAGCTTTGCGCCACACGCGACGCGCCCGGTTTCTGCACGACTCGCTTGCAGCCTCAAAGGGCTTGCAAGCATTGCTCCAGCTTTAATACCGGTCCTCGGAAGTTTGTCCCTGCCGCGCGGGTTTGGCTTTGATCAATTCAAGGCCCGGAATCGCGCTAAGGCAAGTTGCGGCGCGAAGATAAACGCATTTTTTGCGACGCAGCACTAAGCTCGCACCTTAATTCACAGTCTCATTCCAGGTTTTCATTCCATGGCTCAATACGTCTTTACCATGCATCGGCTGAGCAAAGTTGTTCCGCCGAAGCGGGAAATCCTGAAAAACATCTCCCTCTCGTTTTTCCCCGGCGCCAAAATCGGCGTCCTCGGCCTTAACGGCTCGGGTAAATCCACGCTGCTGAAAATCATGGCCGGTGTCGACACCGAATTTGACGGTGAAGCGCGCCCGATGCCCGAGCTGAATATCGGCTACCTGCCGCAAGAGCCGCAGCTCGACCCGACCAAGACCGTACGTGAAGTGGTCGAAGAAGCTGTCAGTGTGATCAAGGACGCTCAAGCACGGCTGGACGAAGTCTATGCCGCTTACGCGGAGCCGGACGCCGATTTCGACAAGCTGGCGGCCGAACAGGCCAAGCTCGAGTCGATCCTGCAAGCCAGCGATGGCCACAACCTGGAGCGCCAGCTCGAAGTGGCCGCCGATGCGCTGCGCCTGCCGGCCTGGGACGCCAAGGTTGAACACTTGTCCGGTGGTGAGAAACGTCGCGTGGCCCTGTGCCGTCTGCTGCTGTCCGCCCCTGACATGCTGCTGCTCGACGAACCGACCAACCACCTGGATGCCGATTCCGTCGCCTGGCTCGAGCATTTCCTGCACGATTTCCCGGGCACCGTGGTTGCGATCACCCACGACCGGTACTTCCTCGACAACGTCGCTGGCTGGATTCTGGAACTCGACCGCGGCGCGGGCATTCCGTACGAAGGCAACTATTCCGGCTGGCTTGAAGCCAAGTCTGATCGTCTGGCGGCCGAGTCCAAGCAGCAGTCGGCCCATGAAAAGGCCATGAAAGAAGAGCTCGAGTGGGTCCGTAAAGGTGCCAAGGCGCGCCAGTCGAAATCCAAGGCCCGTCTGCAACGCTTCGAAGAGCTTCAGTCCCAGGAATTCCAGAAGCGCAGCGAGACCAACGAGATCTACATCCCGGCCGGTCCGCGTCTGGGCGACAAGGTCATCGAATTCAAGAACGTCACCAAGGGTTACGGCGATCGCGTGCTGATCGACAACCTTTCGTTCTCCATGCCTAAAGGCGCCATCGTTGGCGTGATCGGCGGTAACGGTGCCGGTAAATCGACGCTGTTCCGCATGCTGATGGGCAAGGAGCAACCGGACTCCGGCTCCATTGAAGTCGGCGAAACCGTGCAGCTGGCGTGTGTCGATCAGAGCCGCGACGACCTGGATGGCAGCAAGACCGTGTTCGCACAGATTTCCGACGGCTCCGATCAGATCAAGATCGGCAACTACGAAATCCCGTCGCGTACCTATGTCGGCCGTTTCAACTTCAAGGGCGGCGATCAGCAGAAGTTCGTGAAGGACCTGTCTGGCGGTGAGCGCGGTCGTCTGCACCTGGCGCTGACGTTGAAGGAGGGTGGCAACGTCCTGCTGCTCGACGAACCGTCAAACGACCTCGACGTTGAAACCCTGCGTTCGCTCGAAGAAGCCCTGCTGGACTTCCCGGGCGCTGCCATTGTGATCTCTCACGATCGGTGGTTCCTTGACCGCGTTGCCACTCACATCCTCGCGTACGAAGACGATTCGCAAGCGGTGTTCTTCGAAGGCAACTACACCGAGTACGAGGCCGATCGCAAGAAACGCCTTGGCGATGCCGCCGCTCAGCCGCACCGCGTGCGTCACAAAAAACTCGCCTGATACGTTTGGGCGTTACGAAAAACGGAGCCATTGGGCTCCGTTTTTTGTGTCTGGCTCATTGTCGGTCGACGACCTCAGTCGCCGGCTTCGATGCGCACCACCTCGATCACGGCATCGCCCACCGGCCGCTGCCAGGTGACTTCATCCCCGACCTTGGCGCCCAGTAATGCCTTGCCCAGCGGTGACGCCCAGTTGATCAACTGACTGCCTGCATCGGCCTGATCCTCGCCGACCAACTGCACGCGCTGTTCAACGTTTTCCTCGTCGGCAAAGGTCACCCAACTGCCGATCTGAACCTTGTCATCGGACGTGCTGCTGACCACTTGGGCGCTTTGCAGGCGCTGGTTGAAGTAACGCAGGTCCCGTTCGATTTCGGCCATGCGCTGTTTGTCGCCTTCATCGCCTTGGGCGTTCTGTTCGCTGTATTGGGCTTGCAGTTGCTCGACCTGATCGTGCAATTGATCAAGGCCGCGCCGGGTGACGTAGTTGGTCTGCACGCTGATCTGCCGTTCAACCGGCGGGTCGATTTGCGCAGCGGCGTTGTCTTCGTTAACGAAGGCGCGACTCATGGCGGGGCTCCTGTTCATGGCTTAATCACATTGGGCCATGTGCGGTCCCCGATAGTTTCACCCGTTATGCAGCCGCGACCGACGTTTAATGAGATCGGTAGGCTTTGGCTGCGTCCTGGGTTCTCTGACGGTCCCAGTCGCGGTCGCGGTCATTCCAGATACTGTCCCGGCCTTGATCCTGAACATTGCTGTTGGCCAGTTGCGCCTGGCACTGGCGAAACCCGTCCGACCAACCTTGCGCATACAGCGTGTCACGCAAATAGCGTGGCACGTCCTTTTTGAATTGACCTTTGATGACATCAATGGATTGCCGCCCGCTCCCGCAGCCATCCTGAAAACCATCCGCGAATGCCGGTGGGTAACCTTCGGCCAATAACTGGTCGTGGGTAGACTGACATCCGGCGACAACGACAACGCACCACAGCACAGCCCATCGCGCATTCATTTTGATTTCCTCACTGCTTGACAAAAGCTTAGAAGCGCTTCTGTGAGTTATTGGTAAAAACGTTGTAGGAAATCCATTAACCGATGCTCGGTCGCGCGTAATAAGTTCCACCTTTTTTTGCTCAGCGACGTCTTGAAAAAACTTCTGGTAATTTTCCTGTGACCGGGCCGCGCAGATCCAAGGTTGTTAAACTGTCGCGCTGCGCAAAACCGTTTAGGAAGATTGATGAACCTCAGAACGATTCTGATCCTCGGCGCACTCAGCGCCTTTGGCCCATTGGCCATCGACTTTTACCTGCCAGGTTTCCCGGCCATCGCTTTGGCGTTCGGCACCGACGAGAAACACGTTCAGCTGACCCTGGCCTCTTATTTCCTCGGCCTGAGCATCGGCCAGCTCGCCTACGGCCCGATCGCCGATCGCTTCGGTCGCCGGATCCCGCTGTTATTTGGCGTCGGCTTGTTCACCCTTGCATCGCTGGCTTGCGCCCTGGCGCCTTCGCTCGAATGGCTGATTGCGGCCCGCTTTGTACAAGCGTTGGGCGGATGTGCTGGCATGGTGCTTTCACGGGCGATCGTCAGCGACAAGTGTTCGCCGGTTGACTCGGCCAAGGTGTTCTCGCAATTGATGCTGGTCATGGGCCTGGCACCGATTCTGGCCCCAATGCTGGGCGGGCTGTTGGTCAACGTTGTGGGTTGGCAGGCCATCTTCCTGTCCTTGACGGTGTTCAGCGCACTCACCGCAGTGGCGGTTTTCAGGGGCTTGCCGGAAAGCATGCCGGCCGGCCACCCGCGACTGCCGCTCTCGGGCGCGCTCGGGTCGTACTGGAATCTGCTGGGCGACCGGATCTTCCTGGGCCATGCGCTCACCGGCGGGATCGCCATGGCCGGGATGTTCTCCTACATCGCGGGTTCACCTTTCGTTTTCATCAAGCTCTACGGCGTCCCGGCGGAACACTACGGATGGCTGTTCGGCATCAACGCTGCCGGCTTCATCCTCATCGCCCAGGTGAACGCCCGCCTTGTTGGCCGCTATGGGCCGGCGTGGTTGCTGTCGCGGACTGTCTGGATCTATCTCGCTGCTGCCGTCGTGCTGCTGACCATCGCATCCCTGCACACCGAAAAGCTGTGGCCGCTGCTGATTCCGCTGTTTATCTATATCGCCAGCCTGGGCTGCATCATCCCCAACGCTTCCGCGTGCGCGATGGGCGGGCAGGGTAAACGTGCAGGCAGCGCGTCGGCATTGTTGGGGTGCCTGCAGTTCAGTGTCGCAGCGGGCGCGGCGGCATTGGTGGGCGTGCTGCATGACGGAACGGCGGTGCCGATGGCGACCGTCATTACGCTGTGCGGCGTACTGGCCGTGACCCTGGCGGTGATCACTCGCCGCGCGCAACTGAAACGAGATGCGCTGATGCCCCACGCGGATGTGCGTATCTGATCGACGTCGGCAACGCGCGGGCGTTGCCGATTTTTCTTATGTTTAACGTGCACCTGTCTAAGCATGTTTAGTCTGTCGAAAATGAGCGGTTTATATACGGCCTTTTACTACTCCTTGATTGGAAACTTCTTACAGCACTAAAAATACCGATCCTGACTGCCGTGCTTGATCGCGACAAGTTCACCCTTGATGCGCCTTTGGCACAGATTATTTTCTTGAAGGTTTTCTGAGTTTTCGATGTAGGCAATCGCCTTGACCTCAAACCCACGAGCCGCCATCCTCCGCGCAAGCCCCCGTGATTAAAGGGGTTCGAGCTATCCGGTCGCAATCACGCCATGTATGGGCATACCGATTGTGCTGAACATTTGCCAATACGGCCCACAAACAAAGGGTAAGTCGATGGACAAGTTGATCCACCGACCGAATCCAGGTCTTATACTAAGCGCCGTCATGGATCCGATTTAATTCTCTTTTCTAACTGTATGGCTCAGGCGCAACTATCTGTATGGCGTGCAAGTTCCAGGGATCAGAGTTCGCGTGATGTGATTTAAATCAAAGTCTGTGTTCGGCTTAAACAACGATGATGCTGACCGCAGCAACGGCCTTGCGCTTTACCGGATTACGCCCGTGATTCCACGCAAAGGCATGCCTTGATCTGCGCACCGGCTCCGGTCCGCTTAGACAATGTTCAACAGGGAGTGAAGACATGGAATATGTACCTTGCATCAGCCAGATCGCTGCGTTGCTCGCCGACCCCAAACGCAGCGCGATTGTGTGGGCGTTGATGGACGGAACATCCCGGGCTGCTGATGAAGTGGCTTTGCTGGTAGGTCTCTCCACTTCTTCCGCCGGTGCGCATCTGGCGCGCCTCGCCGCAGGCGGGTTGCTGCGCCACGAAGTCCGCGCCCGCAAGCGCTACTTCAGACTCGCTGCGCCGGAAGTCCGGACCGCCGTCCAGGCGTTGGTCAGTGCATCCATGGTCAGCGCGGAACTGATCAGCCGCAGCATGGCGCAACCGTTACCGCCCCTGCCGTTATGCAGAGCCAGTGTGTGTGCAGACCATCTGGGGGGCGAGATGGGCGCTGAGCTGTATTTGCGGATGTTGGGGGCAGGCTGGATTGAACAGTCCGAACACCGGCTTGAGGTTACCAGTGTCGGCATCTCGCGCTTTGCCGAACGTGGCATTTTTATTCCCGCGCTGGCCCATAGACGACGTGAAGCTGTGTGCGCCTGTGTTGATCGCCATGAACGCCGACCCCATCTGGGGGGCGCCTTAGGGGCGGGGCTTTTGCAACTGTTCATGCAGTTGGGTTGGCTGCGCACGACAGAAGAGGCCTGCACGTTGCAGGTCTCATCCAACGGCCAGCGGGAAATCAGCAAGATCGCCTCGGCGGCGTGACGGCGCGAAATGGACGCGCGGCGTGTGGAGCAGAACGTCCACACGCTGCTGCTGATCAGGGTGCCACTGACCAGGGGGGTTGCTGATCAGGGCTTGATCAGACGGGCGTCGAGGCTGTTTTGCGCGAGGCGTCTGGCCTGATCCTGGGTCATGCCCAAGTGGGTGTGCAGCGCGTGGAAGTTCTCGGTCACATAGCCACCGAAGTACGCAGGGTCATCGGAGTTGACGGTCACTTTTACGCCGCGCTCGAGCATATCGAGAATATTGTGCTGACCCATGTGGTCGAAAACGCAAAGCTTGGTGTTGGACAGCGGGCAGACCGTCAGCGGGATCTGCTCATCGATGATGCGCTGCATCAGGCGCTCGTCCTCGATGGCGCGCACGCCGTGATCGATACGCTGGATTTTCAACAAATCCAGTGCCTCCCAGATGTACTCCGGCGGACCTTCTTCACCTGCGTGGGCAACGGTCAGGAAGCCTTCACCGCGGGCCCGATCAAAGACGCGCTTGAACTTGCTGGGTGGGTGGCCCATTTCCGAGCTGTCCAGGCCGACGGCCACGAAGGTGTCGCGATAGGGCAGCGCCATGTCGAGGGTCTTCTGCGCTTCGTCCTCACTCAAGTGGCGCAGGAAGCTCAGGATCAGGCCGCTGCCGATCCCGAGTTTTTCCTTGCCGTCTTTCAAGGCGCCGGCTATGCCGTTAAGCACGACTTCAAAGGGAATGCCGCGGTCGGTGTGGGTCTGAGGATCGAAGAACGGTTCGGTGTGAATAACGTTCTGCGCCCTGCAGCGCTCCAGGTATGCCCAGGTCAGGTCGTAGAAATCCTGCTCGGTTCGCAGGACGTCGGCGCCGCGGTAATACAGGTCGAGAAACTCCTGAAGATTATTGAAGGCGTAGGCCTTGCGCAGGGTTTCGACATCCGCCCAGGGCAGGGCGATCTTGTTGCGCTCAGCCAGAGCGAACAAGAGTTCCGGCTCAAGTGAGCCCTCCAGATGCAGGTGCAGTTCTGCCTTGGGCAGGGCGTTCAACCAGTCGTACATGGGCTTTGTCTCGTAAGGTGCTATGGCGGGCATTCTACAGAGTCAGGCGCGCGGGCCGAATAAAACCTGACCGGACGGTTCACACGCTGCGTGGCTCTCATCGCCACGGGTATCGGCGATCCGGGCCCGCAGTTGTAGGCGTTCCCGGCGTCTGGATGTCCGGATCAGCGTCAGGATGAATGGCAATTTGATGCGGCGGCGCGACGATCTGTCGCGACCCGCTGCTAGGCTGTCTTGAAACCTTTGTTTACATCAACACTCTCAAGCGCTTCAGTAAACTTCACTTCATGGATGTGCGGCCAGGGTCGCAAAGGGCTAAAAGGCAGCGATGGGCACGATTCTCAAGCAGGAAAAGTTTCTTCTACTGGCGGTCATTGCGACCTTTTTCGCCTACTTCTACGAACACCAATTGCTCAGCCACGGTCATACCGTCGCGCTGATCGCGGGCATTGCCCTGGTGGGGTTCATCATCTGCGCGTCGTTGCGGGTGGCTCACCACGCCGAGCTGTTGGCGGAAAAGGTCGGCGATCCGTACGGCACGATGATTCTCACGCTGTCGGCGGTGCTGGTCGAGGTCGTGATTCTGGCGATCATGATGAGCAACGAGCCTTCACCCACGCTGGTGCGCGACACCATCTACTCGGCCGTGATGCTCGACATCAACGGGATCCTGGGTCTTGCCGCGTTGATGGGCGGGCTCAAGCACGGTGAGCAGTCCTACAACGATGACTCCGCGCGGTCTTATAGCGTGATGATTTTGACTGCCATGGCGGTGTCGATGGTGGTGCCCGAATTCATTCCCGAAGGGAAATGGAAACTGTATTCGGCCTTCACCATTGGCGCGATGATCCTGCTGTATGCGCTGTTCCTGCGTATGCAGGTCGGACCACACAGCTACTTCTTCAGCTACAGCTATCCGGACAAGAAGCGCCGCAAGGGTGAGGCCGAAGAAGCACACGAGCCGGTCAACCTGACGCGCTCGATCGCCACGCTGGTTTTCGGCGTAGTGGTGATCGGCGCGTTGGCCGAGGTTATGTCGAAAACCGTGGATCTGGGCCTGGAGGGTAGCGGGGCGCCTCCCGTGATGACGGCGATCCTGGTGGCCGCCATTTCGGCAGCGCCGGAGATCCTGACCGCATTGCGAGCCGCGCTGGCCAACCGCATGCAGTCGGTGGTCAATATCGCCCTCGGTGCTTCGCTGTCGACGGTGATTCTGACTGTGCCGGTCATGGAAGGCATGGCGCTTTACAGCGGCCAGGCCTTCCAGATGGCGATGACGCCCGTGCAGACCGTCATGATCTTCGTCACCTTGCTGGTCTGCGCCATCAACCTCAACGACGGCGAGACCAACGCGATCGAAGGTATGACGCATTTTGTGCTGTTTGCCACGTTCATCATGCTGTCGCTGATGGGGCTATAACTTGGCTTTCGCCTGAAGCCAGCAGTGGGGGAGTCAGTCGTTTCACTCCCCCGCGGCGCCAGCCAAACCGCGTGTCAGCCCCTGATTAATGCCGCCGCTGCCTGGCGATGGTCTGCAATTAATCCCTTCAGATCGAGCCCTTCGACCTGACCTTCAATCACCCGCCATGTGCCGCCGATCATCACCCGGTCTGCGCGATCAGCGCCGCACAGCAGCAACGCTGAAATCGGATCGTGGCTGCCGGAGAAGCGCAACTCGTCCAGCTTGAACAAGGCCAGATCAGCCTGTTTCCCCACCGCCAACTCGCCGATGTCACGGCGGCCCAGCAATTGCGCTGAGCCCTTGGTCGCCCAGCCCAATGCCAACTCGGGCGTGATTTTCTCCGCCCCGTAACGCAAGCGCTGCAGGTAAAGCGCCTGCTTGGCTTCAAGCATCATGTTCGAGGCGTCATTTGACGCAGAACCGTCAACGCCCAGACCGATCGGGGCGCCTGCGGCAAGCAGCTCCAGCGTGGGGCAGATGCCTGACGCAAGGCGCATGTTCGAACTCGGGCAATGACAGACCCCGGTGCCGGCCTGGCCGAGGCGAGCGATCTCTTCGCTGTTGAAATGAATACCGTGGGCCAGCCATGTGCGAGGGCCGAGCCAGCCGACGCTGTCCAGATAGTCGACTGTCCTCAGGCCGAAGCGCTGCAGGCAGAAGTCCTCTTCGTCCAGGGTTTCGGCCAGATGCGTGTGCAGGCGCACATCGTGTTTTTCGGCCAGGGCTGCGCTTTCCGCCATGATCTCGGTGGTCACGGAAAACGGTGAGCACGGCGCCAGCGCAATCTGGATCTGCGCGCCGTCACCCCGCTCGTGGTAGGTCTCGATCAAGCGCACGCTGTCGTCGAGAATTACCTGGCCCTGCTGGACGGTTTGCTGGGGTGGCAGGCCGCCGTCTGCCTCGCCCAGGGTCATCGAACCCCGCGTCAGCATCGCGCGCATACCCAGTTCGCGGACGCTTTTCACCTGAATGTCAATGGCGTCTTCCAGACCTTGCGGGAACAGATAATGATGGTCGGCGGCGGCGGTGCAGCCTGACAGCAGCAACTCGGTCAGGGCGACCTTGCTGGCCAATGCGAGTTTTTCCGGCGTCAGCCGCGCCCACACCGGGTACAGGGTTTTCAGCCAGGGGAATAACGGCTGATTGACCACCGGGCCCCAGGCGCGGGTGAGGGTTTGATAAAAGTGGTGGTGAGTGTTGATCAGGCCGGGCAGCAAGACATGCTCGCGTGCATCGAACACGTGTTCGCAAGGTTGTGCGGGCAGTTGGCCTGGCGAGAGCATCTCAACGATAACCCCGCCCTCGACCACCAGACCGCCGCGAGCATCGAGATCATTGGCCGTGAAAACGGCAAGGGGATTTTTCAACCAGGTACGGATCGCGGGCATTGGCCGGCTCCTCTGAAAGTGGGTTCAGGTCGCCAGCTCAGTGTTGCCCTGTCTGCTGATCCAGGGTCGCCGCAGCAACGAACGCGCTGCGAGGCGAGGGCGGATTCTAGAGTGTTGTGGCGGGCGTCGGCAAGTCGCGACGGCTCAGGCTGCCGCGACGTGCATCTCGATCACCAGGGAATCGTCTCACCCTTGTAGTTCACGAAGTGATGACCGCCTTTCCCCGCAAAGCGCTCAAGCTGCTCGACAATCCCGCGTACGCTGGTTTCGACGTCGATATCGGCGCCTTCACCGCCCATCGCCGTGCGGACCCAACCGGGGTGCATTGACAGCACTGTCGGTTTGTTCTCGCCCATCTGCGTCACGAAGCTGTTGGTCATTGAGTTCAGCGCGGCTTTGCTGGCTTTGTACAACGCCATCTCTGGGGCGTCCGGCATGGTGACGCTGCCGAGCACCGAGCTCATGAACGCAATCACACCGGTCTCGGGACGGATCTGGTCGACGAAGCGTTTGGCCAGGCGGATAGGCGCGACGGCGTTGGTGAGAAACAGCTGACCCAGTTCGCCGGACGTCGCGTCGGTCGGGTTGGGATGCATCGGGCCCATCACGCCGGCGTTCACGAACAGCAGGTCATACGTCTGGCCTTTGAGGTTATGAGTCAGCACTTCGAGGGAAGACGGCTCGTCGATGTCCAGTGTCTGTAATTGCACATTCTGCAGTGCTTTCAGCTCGTCGGCCTTCTGAGCGTCGCGGACGGTGGCGGTGACTTCCCAGCCCAGTTCCGTCAGACGTTTCACCAATCCGAGGCCAAGGCCGCGTGACGCTCCGATGATCAGAGCTGTTTTAGGGGTGGACATTGGAATGACTCCTGTACAGACAAACGAAAAATTTCACTCAAACGATGGACATCGCGACGCGGTGAGAATTTGGTTTCTTGAGGCGCTGAGTTGCCGCGAGGCGCATAAGTTAGCGGCAGAGGATGACAGAGGCTTACGACATATGTGAGTGAACGTTTCCGATATGAATGTCAGGCGATCAGGATGGCGCACGATCGACCACCGCCTGATGGTGTGTCTGTATAAAAAACATCCAGCTATGCCCAATGCGTGTCGTACAAGGCACTCTGCGGAGGCTTGCACGGGTTATCCACAGATTGCTCCACAGGTAATGTGGGTAGTTGCGGATTGGTGGTATAACGCGCCTGAAACGAGCGCCGCATCGGCATAAAGGGCGCTAACGTCCTGTTTTTCCACTCCTTTTATTCACAACGCACGCTTTTGGATAAAAAATGATCAAGCAGCGCAAAGCCTTATGTATCAAGGCCTGCGGCGATGTGCGCTCAGCTTGTCCACAGGCGGGTGCACAGTAGATGTGAGCAAATGCCACTGCGATTACATTCCATTGCCTTTCCGTGCAGCGCCAGTTTTAACCGGGAAGGCGTCGATGTGGCCGTGGATCGACTACTGCGCCTGCTGCAACACGATCCGTCCGCGACTGATGTCGGACAATTGGCGCTGAAGGGTCTCAACCTGATCAGGCCCTAGCGCGATTGAGAGCGTGACGCCGTTTGCGTTGAAGCGCTCATCCTCCACAAGCCCGTTGAGTTCAGCCACTCGCAGCTTTATCAGCACCAGTTCGCTGAAGCTGCAATCGAATTGCAACGGCACTCGGTTGACCAACGGCATCCGATCCGCCTGCTGCAGGCACTTGTTCGCCCCCCCACCATAGGCCCTCGCGAGCCCGCCGGTGCCCAGTTGAATCCCGCCGTACCAGCGAATGACCAGCACAACGACTCGATCAAAATCCTGAGCATCAATGGCTGCGAGTATCGGCCGCCCGGCCGTGCCACCTGGTTCGCCATCGTCGTTGCTGCGGTACTGCGCGCCCAGTTTCCAGGCCCAGCAATTGTGAGTGGCGTCGAGATCGCTGTGCTGCTCGATGAACGCTTGAGCGTCGGCAGCAGTGTCGATGGGGGCCGCGAGGGTAATGAATCGGCTCTTGCGAATCTCTTCGCGAAACTCGCAGGGGCCGGTGAGCGTAAAAGGCATTGAGTTTCCAGACTGCGCTTGGGTTTTCAGGCGTTATACAGCAGGCGTGAGTCCGCAGCCCTTGAGAATGATGCGGATCAGGTTATCCCCAGCAGCCTCCATGTCCTGCCTGGTCAGCTTAGAACGGCCGGTGACCTGGCAAATCTGCGTGGCGAAGTCAGCGTAATGCTGGGTGCTGCCCCACAGCAGGAAAATCAGATGCACCGGATCGACCGGGTCCATTTTCCCGGCGTCGATCCAGGCCTGGAAAACGGCGGCACGCCCCTGAAACCATTCGCGGTAGTCCTGGCTGAAATACTGATTCAGGCACTCGCCGCCACTGATGATCTCCATCGCGAAAATGCGCGAGGCCTGTGGCTGGCGTCGTGAGAACTCCATCTTGGCGCGGATGTAGTGCGTCAGCGCCGGTGCCGGATCGTCGTCTGCGCTCAGGTTATTAAACGTGCTGTCCCATAACTCAATGATGTTGCTCAGCACCGCGATATAGAGACCCAGCTTGTTGGTGAAGTAATAATGCAGGTTGGCTTTGGGCAGGCCGGCATTCTGCGCGATCGTGTTCATGCTGGTGCCCTTGAAACCATGACGAGCGAATTCGTCCTCAGCTGCCTTCAAGATCGCTTCTTCGTTTTTCTGGCGAATGCGGCTGGCCGGTTTGGTGGCGCTGGGGCTGTGAGCGGGGACTTCAAGGGTCATGTGCGGTTCCAGACGGATCATTGGGTGCGACGCGGTGAACACATAGCGCACCCGCGAGGATCCGACAAGCGTTGCCCTCGTAAATCAGTGCTCAAAGGATTCCGTTGTGTGTTTTTTGGCTTCGCCCGTTTCATTTGTTTCTTTGGCTTCCGGAAGCATCAGGCTCATCACGATGGCCGTGAGCCCGCCGCTGGTGATCGCCGAGTCGAACAGGCTTTGCACCCATTGCGGCAGATGATGCAGCAGCGTCGGTTGCGCCGCGATACCCAGTCCTACTCCGAACGAGGTGGCGATGATCAACATGCTGCGGCGATCCAGCGGCGCTTGCGCGAGGATCCGCACGCCTGCCGCTGCAACGCTGCCGAACATCACCAATGTCGCGCCGCCAAGCACCGGCTTAGGAATCTGCTGAAGCATCGCACCGATCACCGGGAACAGTCCGAGTAGAAACAGGATTGCTCCGATGTACAGACCCACATACCGACTGGCCACGCCGGTGAGCTGAATCACGCCGTTGTTCTGGGCGAACGTCGTATTCGGGAAGGCGCTGAATGTCGCCGCGATCATGCAGCTGACGCCGTCGCCCAGCACACCGCCCTTCAGCCGGGAAATATAGCTGGGGCCTTTGATGGGTTCGCGGGAGAGCATGCAGTTGGCGGTAAGGTCGCCGACGGTTTCGATGCTGCTGATCAGATAAATCAGCGCCACCGGTAGGAATGCTGCCCAGTCGAAGCTGAATCCGAACCGAAAGGGCACGGGAATGCTGACCAGCGCAACATCGGCGATTGAGTGAGGCACGAGCTTGCCGCTGAACCAGGCTGCAAGGCTGCCAATCGCGAGCCCGATAATAATGGCCGACAGCCTCAACCAGGGCGCGCTTGAGCGGTTGAGCACGACGATCACTGCCAGCACGAAAACGCCAAGGGCCAGATTGACCGGCTCGCCGAAGTCCGGGGCATTGAAGCCGCCTCCCAGATCAGTCACGCCGACCTTGATCAAGCTGACGCCGATTAGCGTGATGACGATGCCGGTGACCAGTGGCGTGATCACTCGACGCAGCTGTCCGATGAAACGGCTGAGCACAATCTGCACCATGGCGCCGAAGAAACATACTCCGAACACCATGGCCATGATGTCTTCCGGGCTGCCACCGCGCTGCTTGACGATGAAGCCTGCCGACAGCACCGCGCCGAGAAACGCGAAGCTGGTGCCTTGCAGGCAAATCATGCCGGCGCCGATACCGAATGGTCGGCGCGCTTGAATGAACGTGCCCACACCCGACACCATCAACGCCATGCTGATCAGGTAAGGCATGTATGCGCCAAGCCCGAGCGCCGATCCGATAATCAGCGGCGGCGTAATGATGCCGACGAATGCAGCAAGCACATGCTGGAAAGCAGCCAAGGTTGCCGGCCCGATGCCCGGCCGGTCATTGAGGCCGTAGATGAGGTCGTTATTGTCTGGCGCTTCAGGCTGCATGCTGGCTCTCGATTCTGTGTGGACTTCGACTCTCAGCCTTACTGCAAAAACCTGTCCAACTGATCAGTTACGTGCTTACTGACTCGCCGTACACCCCCGTTTATCAAGGGGCTGGTCGGATATATCGGCCGTGTGATTGCGCGTCATAGGGAAGCTGACTGAGTAGGGTCGGCTTCATCGTGTGGCGGCCAGACTCTCCAGAAAACTTTCCAGCACCAAATGGGGGCGGCGGCCTTTGCGCGTGACGGTCACCAGGCTCACATCGTAGAACCGCGACTTGGGCTTCAGCGCACGCAGTCGACCCTGCTGCACCCAAAGGCTGGCGTAGTGATCGGGCAGATAGCCGATGTAACGCCCGGTCAGAATCAGAAACGCCATGCCTTCCCGGTCCGATGCGCTCGCGGTGCATTTCAGCGCCTGATAATGGGCCTGGATCTCACTGGGCAGGCGAAACGTCGGCGCTATGGTCTCCTGCGCGGACAGTCGATCGTCATCAAGCTGCGCATCATCCACGTAAAACAGCGGATGACCGATGGCGCAATACAGCAGCGAACGTTCGCTATACAGCGGCTCATATTCCAGTCCCGACAGGGCGCTGGCCTGGGGTACGACGCCAACGTGCAAACTGCCGTCGAGCACACCCTGCTCGACTTCATTGGGCGCGATCATGCGGATATTGATGTGCACGTCCGGGCCACGTTCTTTCAGTTGGGAAAGCGCGTGGGTGATGCGCATGTGGGGGAGTGTGACCAGATTGTCCGTCAGCCCGATGTTCAGCTCGCCGCGCAGGTGTCGGTGAAGACCATTCACCTCCGTACGAAAACTTTCGAGGGCGCTCAATAACTGCAGCGATGACTGATAGACCTCGCGGCCTTCTTCCGTCAGGGAAAACCCCGCACGGCCTCGTTGGCAAAGACGCAGTCCCAGGCGCTGCTCGAGATCACTCATTTGCTGACTGATGGCAGAGCGACCAATACCCAGCGCGCTTTCCGCTGCCGAAAATCCACCGGACTCGACCACGCTACGAAAAATGCGCAACAGACGAATATCAAAATCGCTGACTTGTGCCAGCGGATCATTACGGCGGGTGCTCATAGTTTAGTGGCCGGTCAACTGAAGATCGTAAAAGCAGCATTTTCCAGACTTTATGCCCGTGGCACTTTAGCTGCAACCGGCCCGCACCCGCCCGCACTTCAATGGGAAGTCAGGCCCCCACGATCAGTGAGGTTAATTCCGATGAATATGCCCGAATCGTCCGACATGTCTCTGGCTAGCCAGCTCAAACTAGATGCCCACTGGATGCCTTACACGGCGAACCGAAACTTTCATCGCGATCCACGGCTGATCGTCGCCGCCGAAGGCAGCTATCTCACGGACGACAAAGGCCGCAAAATTTATGACGGTCTGTCGGGGCTGTGGACGTGTGGGGCAGGGCATACGCGCAAGGAGATTCAGGAAGCGGTTTCCCGCCAGTTGGGCATGCTGGACTACTCGCCAGGATTCCAGTTCGGACACCCGCTGTCGTTTCAGCTGGCTGAAAAGATCACCGATCTGACACCCGGCAAGCTGAATCACGTCTTCTATACCGACTCTGGATCGGAGTGCGCTGATACTGCGGTCAAGATGGTGCGGGCTTACTGGCGTTTGAAAGGCCAGGCGACCAAAACCAAGATGATCGGCCGCGCCCGTGGCTATCACGGCGTGAATATCGCGGGCACCAGCCTGGGTGGCGTCAACGGCAACCGCAAGATGTTCGGGCAATTGATGGACGTCGATCATCTGCCTCACACGTTGCTCGCCAGCAACGCCTATTCACGGGGCATGCCGGAGCAGGGCGGCATTGCGCTGGCCGATGAGATGCTCAAGCTGATCGAACTGCACGACGCTTCGAACATTGCAGCGGTGATCGTTGAGCCCATGGCAGGCTCTGCAGGGGTGATCGTTCCGTCGCAGGGGTATCTCAAGCGGCTGCGTGAAATCTGTGATCAGCACAATATCCTGCTGATTTTCGATGAAGTGATCACCGGGTTCGGGCGTACCGGTTCTATGTTCGGCGCCGACAGCTTCGGCGTGACGCCCGACCTGATGTGCATTGCCAAGCAGATCACCAACGGTGCGATCCCGATGGGGGCTGTCATTGCCAGCACCGAGATCTATCAGACGTTCATGAATCAGCCGACGCCCGAGTACGCCGTGGAGTTTCCCCATGGCTACACCTATTCAGCCCATCCGGTCGCCTGCGCCGCCGGCCTCGCCGCGTTGGAAATCATTCAGCGCGAGAACCTGGTGCAGCAGGTCGCTGAAACTGCCCCGCATTTCGAAGGCTATTTGCATGCGTTGAAGGGCAGCAAGAATGTTGTCGATATTCGCAATTACGGTCTCGCCGGCGCCATTCAGATTGCACCGCGCGACGGCGATGCGATCGTGCGTCCGTTTGAGACGGCCATGAAGCTGTGGAAGGCCGGTTTCTATGTGCGCTTCGGCGGCGATACCTTGCAGTTCGGCCCGACCTTTAACAGCAAGCCTGAAGACCTCGATCGCATGTTTGACGCAGTCGGCCAGGCCCTTAATCAAATCGACTGATCATCTTTTATTTGCGCACAGGCGCAGTCCGGCTGCGCCTGCGGGCTAACGTTTTTCGGAGTTATGCATGAGCAACATTCAGCACCTGATTCATGGCGACCTGGTCAGTGAAAATGGCCGCACTGCCGATGTGTTCAATCCGTCAACCGGCCAAGTGATTCGTAAAGTACCTCTCGCCAGTCGCGAAACCGTTCAACAAGCGATCGACTCTGCGAAGGCTGCTTTCCCGGCGTGGCGCATTACCCCTCCTGCCAAGCGGGCGCAGGTCATGTTCCGCTTCAAGCAGCTGCTGGAACAGAACGAGGCACGTATTGCCCGGCTGATTAGCGAAGAACACGGCAAGACCCTCGAAGATGCAGCGGGAGAACTCAAGCGGGGTATCGAAAACGTCGAGTACGCCTGTGCGGCGCCTGAAATTCTCAAGGGTGAGTACAGCCGCAATGTCGGGCCAAACATCGATGCGTGGTCTGACTTTCAGCCGCTTGGCGTAGTGGCTGGCATCACCCCGTTCAACTTCCCCGCGATGGTGCCCCTGTGGATGTACCCCTTAGCAATCGCCTGCGGCAACTGTTTCATCCTCAAGCCCTCCGAGCGCGATCCAAGCTCAACCTTGTTGATCGCGGAGTTGCTGCATGAAGCCGGGTTGCCGAAGGGAGTACTGAATGTCGTGCACGGCGACAAGGTGGCAGTTGATGCATTGATCCAAGCCCCTGAAGTCAAGGCGCTGAGTTTTGTCGGCTCCACCCCGATCGCCGAGTACATCTATAAAGAAGCCACCGCACGCGGTAAGCGGGTACAGGCATTGGGTGGAGCGAAGAACCATGCGGTGCTGATGCCCGACGCGGACCTGGATAACGCCGTGAGCGCATTGATGGGAGCGGCCTATGGTTCGTGCGGCGAGCGCTGCATGGCGATTTCGGTTGCCGTATGCGTGGGTGACCAGGTCGCCGATGCGCTGGTGGCCAAGCTGGTGCCGCAAATCAATGGATTGAAGATTGGCGCCGGGACTTCCAGCGGGCTGGATATGGGGCCTCTGGTTACCGGGCAGCATCGTGACAAAGTCAGCAGCTATATAGAAGACGGCGTGGGTGCCGGTGCGAAGCTGGTGGTGGACGGTCGTGGGCTCACGGTACCCGGACACGAGGAGGGGTTCTTCCTGGGTGGATGCTTGTTCGACCATGTCACGGCCAAGATGCGCATCTATAAAGAAGAGATATTCGGTCCGGTGCTTTGCATTGTGCGTGTGGACAGTCTTGAACATGCGATGCAGTCAATTAACGACCATGAATACGGCAATGGAACCTGCATCTTCACCCGCGATGGTGAAGTGGCCCGCTTGTTCTGCGATGAGATCGAGGTGGGCATGGTTGGGGTGAACGTGCCACTGCCTGTACCTGTGGCTTATCACAGCTTTGGCGGATGGAAGCGGTCGCTGTTTGGTGACTTGCATGCCTATGGCCCGGATGGCGTTCGCTTTTATACCCGCCGCAAAGCCATTACACAGCGGTGGCCGCAGCGCGCCAGCCATGAGGCTTCCCAGTTCGCTTTCCCTAGTCTCTAAGACTTTAGGGAGGGCAAGTTTGCTGATTTGCCTTCCCTGTCAGCCATTTTTGACCGATATGACAGTTTCGTTAAATAAGTGCTTGACGCCCCTCTGGATGTGTCTATAATTCGCCCCACTTCCGGCGCAGACGAAACGGAAAACTCCTTGATAATCAAAGAGTTGGA
>NZ_JBXAWH010000007.1:0-320291 GCF_057291635.1 Pseudomonas sp. 1L-C-7-B-C1
GGCAAGACGCCAATCAAATTGATGCCCAAACTGACCCAATCCAGCGGATCGCGCTTCTCACTCGTCGCCAGCCGAACGATGTCATTCAGCGCATCGACCAGCGCCATGATGTTGCCCACTACAGGCAAAAAGCCGGCAGCGCTCTTGATCCGTTCAAGGGAGACGACCCCGCCGCTGATGTCCTGCAGCCAGGCATCGACATTGGCCGCGCCGGCCCCGACGTCCTCAAGCTGAATCAGATCAAGCGGAACGATCGCCAGCTGAGGCTCGTTTTTTGCGTCGCTGCCGGACGTAACTGCGGGGTTTGCCAAGGATGCTCTCCGTGCTCAAAAAACCATCCGAAAAGGCGTGAATGCCAATCCGGGGGCCACGGGGATATCAAGGCTTGTGCCAGTTATGAATTAGCCAAGCAAAATCAATAACTTAAGAAGAATAACGACGGGTTTTTAGCGAGCGCCAACCCTAAGAACAAATAAAAGTGCGCAAGAAGTTGCGCACCCCTGCGCAACTTCTTGCGCACTCGTCTGCAGGCCACGAACAACGTGGCCTCAAACGTATTAACCACACAAACTTAAACGATCAACTGCGCAACTTCTTGCGCATCATGGCACTACAACACCAAGCCCCTAACCCACCCTACCCGATCACTCCACCACCGCTGCCCTACCCTCCCGCGCGGCCAGAATGCGCGGCAGATTTTCCTCGATCCAGGTCGTCAGCCCGTCCATTTGCAACGCCACCTCCTCGCCCATCGGCGTCAGGCGGTATTCGACGTGGGGCGGCACCACGGGCAGTGCCTTGCGGTCGACAAACCCGTCCTGTTCCAGGCTTTGCAGCGTCTGCGAAAGCATCTTCTCGCTAATACCGCCGATCTTGCGCCGCAGTTCGCTGAACCGGTGCATGCCGTCCAGCAACACCACGAGCACCAGCACGCCCCAGCGGCTGCACACATGATTGAGGATCTCCCGCGACGGGCAATCCCTGGCCAACACCTCACCGGTACGGATGCGCTCCAGCAAGGAAACGCTGCCTGCTGCGGGAATAGCACTGTCGTTCATCACGCTTACCTTTTTGTACGTACTTACGAAAGGTTAGCACGGTGATTATGCTGGAGGCTCATTCAATCTCGTTCGGGACTCATCATGATCGTCATCACCGGTGCATCAGGTCAGCTAGGCCGCCTCGTCATCGCTCAATTGCTCGAAACCGTACCCGCCTCGCGTCTTGTTGCGGCCGTCCGAGATCCGGCGAAAGTGGCCGATCTTGCCGCCAAGGGCGTGCAGGTCCGCCAGGCCGATTATTCACAGCCCGCCACACTGGACCGCGCCTTCGAAGGTGCCGAGAAGGTCCTGCTGATCTCGTCCAGCGAAGTGGGACAGCGTGTCACTCAGCATCAGGCGGTGATCGAGGCGGCCAAACGCGCCGGGGTGAAACTGCTGGCTTACACCAGCGTGCTCCACGCCGACACCTCCGCGCTGGGGCTGGCGGAAGAACACAGGCAAACCGAGGCGGCACTGGCGCAATCCGGCGTTCCGGCGGTGGTGCTGCGCAATGGCTGGTACCACGAAAACTACACCGCCGGCGTGGCCCACGCGGTGGCGAACGGCGCGCACTTTGGCAGCGCGGGCGAAGGCCGAATCAGCTCTGCCGCGCGGGCCGACTACGCACGGGCGGCAGCCGTTGTGCTGACAGCGGCTGAGGATCAAGCGGGCAAGGTGTACGAGCTGGCCGGCGACGAGTCCTACACGCTGAAGGAATTCGCCGCTCAGATCGCGGAGCAATCCGGCAAGCCCGTTATCTACACCGATCTTCCAGAAGCCGATTACAAGGGTGCGTTGCTGCAGGCCGGGCTTCCGGAATTCGTCGCCGAGCTACTCGCCAACTCCGATACCGCCGCCGCCAAAGGTGCGCTGTTCGACGACAGTCGGCAGTTAAGCCGCCTGATGGGCCGGCCCACCACGCCGCTGACCAGCAGCATTGCTGAAGCGCTATCCCGGTAACCTCGCTGCCGCCCCCCGTCCCGTAACAGCGGTCGCAACCGCAACCGCAGGCGGGCGGCGCGCCAGCACGGGCAGTGAATGATTTTCGCCCTGCACGGTCGGAACTAATGACAGCGCATCACGCGCTGGCCAAGGAGTTTCGAATGAACAGCAAATCGCTCATTGCCGGTCTGGCGATTCTGGGATGCATTTCCGTTGCGAGTTTCACGGTGCAAGCCGCCGACGCCACGGAGCCGACCATTCAACCTTCCAGAGACAACATGCGGGAGCTGGAAGTCGGCAGCCGTTCACCGCAGGAATTTCAGCGCCCGGCAGCGGCCATCAAGGACTGGAAAACCAAGGGTCTGGAAGAACCGGCCAAGATGAGTCAGTGGGTGCGCATCAACGACAAGTACGTCGAAGTGCAGACCACCAACGGCCAGATCACCAAGATTGTTCCGATTGAAAAATAGGCCGGGGCACTGACCCAGCGCGCCGGGTTTGCGTGGCGCGCGCCAACGCCAAGAACGTATAAGAACGACCAGAGGAATTCCCATGAACATGAAAAAACTGATGGCCAGTGTGGCCGTGGTCACTTGTCTGGGTGGGGCCAGCGCCGCTGCCATGGCGCAAACCCCTGCGACCAAGAGCGTGCAGGCGGAACACACCAATGAACAGTACAAGGTCGGCGACACCACCCATGACCTGTACAAAGACGAGCGTGTCGGCGTCAAGGACTGGGAGGGCAAGGGCCTGCACGCGCCAAAGGAAGGTACGCAATGGGTGCTGATCAGCGATAAATACGCGCTGATTAACATGGAAGACGGCAAGGTCCTCGACATCGCGCCGGGCAACCTCAAACCGCTGAAAAAGTAATTATCGCTATGCCCATCACCGTGCCCGACGCCCGTCGGGCATCGCTTTGTCCGCCTCGCCATACAAACGCCCGCCCCCTTCATTTTTTCGCTGACAAGAAAGGTTGCAGGCTAACGATCGCGCCCTCTACTCTGCCGCTCTCGTTTGTTGCGCCATAGGCCCGGGTTCGATGTCTTCCGTCTTGAATGTCTTGCTGCCCATTTTCGCCCTTATCCTGGTGGGTTACCTCTGTCGCCGTACCAACCGCCTCGGACCGACCGCCGCCTCTGAAATCAACCGTATGGTGGTCTGGCTGTGTTTGCCAGCACTGCTGTTCACCGCCACGGCACGCGCCACCTGGGAACAGATCTGGCACCCGGGCTTTGTGCTGACCTTTACCCTGTCGACCATGGCAATGTTCGTCATTACCTTGCTGCTGTGGCGCAGAAAGGCGGGTCATTTTGCCGATGCCAGCATCGATGCCCTCAGCGCTTCCTACGCCAACACGGGCTACATCGGTATTCCGTTGTGCGTCATGGTGCTGGGCCAGGAAGGCCTGGAACCTGCGCTCATCGCGTCGCTGCTGGTGGTCTGCGTGGTGTTCGGCATCGCCCTGGTGTGCATCGAAATCGGCCTGCAAAGCGAGGCCCGGGTTCACCGCATCGTGCTCAAAGTGCTGCTGGCGCTGGCAAAAAACCCGTTGGTGGTGTCGCCTATTCTTGGCGCCTGCTGGGCATCGACCGGCGTGGCATTGCCGGGTGCCCTGGATAAATTCCTGACCCTGCTGGGTGCTGCGACGACGCCCTGCGCGCTGATTTCCCTCGGCCTGTTTCTCGCCCAGAAACAGCAAGGCCCCCGTGAGGGCACGACGCTGCTGGTGCTGATCAAGCTGATTGCCCACCCGCTGTTGACTTGGTTTCTGGCCTTTCGGGTGTTCCACCTGCCGCCGCTGTGGGCCCACTCGGCGCTGCTGCTGAGCGCCCTCCCCACCGGCACCGGGCCGTTCATGCTGGCCGAGTATTACAAGCGCGAAGCGTCGGTGGTGTCGAGCACGATCCTGATCTCGACGCTGGGCTCGCTGGTGACGCTGTCGCTGTGCATTTATTACATCAACGGTTGACGGGCTGGCGTCGGGCAAAGGCTCGGGCATAGAGGTGGGTGCGTCGCAATGAACAAGCTGGATTTGCTGAAAACCTTCGTCAGGGTCGCCGAGCTGTCGAGCTTCACCCACGCGGGTGATGCCTTGGGCTTGCCGCGCTCCACGGTATCGGAGCACGTGCGCAGCCTCGAAGAACTGCTCGGCGCGCGTCTGCTGTTGCGCACCACGCGCAAGGTGCAGGTAACGCCCGACGGGCAGGCGCTGTATGAGCGCAGCAAGGATCTGCTCGGCCAGATGGACGAGCTTGAAGGTTTGTTCCGACAGGACAGCTCGGCGCTCAGCGGGCGGCTTCGGGTGGACATGCCTACCGCCATCGCGCGACGACTGGTACTGCCACGGCTGGGTGATTTTCTTGAGCGGCACCCGCTGATCGAACTTGAGATCAGCAGCACGGACCGGCGCGTCGATCTGGTCCGCGAGGGCTTTGATTGCGTGCTGCGCATCGGTGCGTTGCCGGACACGCCGCTGGTCGCGCGCAGCGTTGGCCTGTTTCGGATGATCAACTGCGTGAGCCAGGGGTACGCCGACCGCTTCGGCATTCCGCGAAATCTGGAAGAGCTGCAGCAGCACCGGCTGGTCAACTATGCGCCGGCATTTGGCGCTGCCGATGCGCTGTTCGAATATTGTCGCGAGGGCAAGGATTTCCACGTGTCGATGCCCTGCAGCGTGACGGTGAACAACATCGAAGCCTATGAAGCGGCGTGTGTCGGCGGGCTGGGTATCATCCAGATTCCGCGCCTGGCTGCCCCTTACCAGCAGCAGCGCGGTAACTTGATCGAAATCCTTCCCGAGTACCGGCCGACCGCGATGCCGGTGTCGCTGTTGTACGCCCATCGCCGGCATCTCCCCCAGCGATGCCGGGTGTTCATGGACTGGATGGAGGCGTTACTCGCGGAATATGGGGTCGAGCGCAAGGGCTCGCGGGAGCGGCGTTAGCGGGGCGGGTAGGACCGGCTTTAGCCGGGAAGGCGTCTGCGAAGACTCCGCAAAAATGATGTCGTTTGCACAGGCCTTTTCCCGGCTGAAGCCGGTCCCACTGAGGTCGCGTACATCCAGTGGACCCGGCTATATATCTCACTCATCAATCACTTCAACGCCGCGACCACCGCATCGAAGAAGGCCATCGGGTCGATGGGATCTTTGTCCACCGGTTTGGGTTGCGCGCCGAAGGTGACGATCACGACTTTATTGGCCGGGTTGACGTAGATGTTCTGGCCCTGAATGCCGACCGCCGAATAGGCGCCATCCTTCACCGACGGCGCGGTCCAGGCGGTCCACCACATGTAGCCGTAATCCAGGCTCTTGCCGCCCTTGAGGGTGGTCGGCCGCGTCGCTTCACTGACCCAGCCGTCCGGCAGAATCGAGGTGCCGTTGATCTTGCCGTCGTTCATGAAGAACAGCCCGAAGCGCCCGTAATCCCGCAGCGTGGCGCTGATCCCGCTGCCGCCGATCTCCACGCCGTCAGGGGAGTCCAGCCACCACGTCGCGTCGCTTTCCATGCCGAACGGCTGCCAGATTTTCTTCGACAGGTACTCGGCCAGCGGCATCTTCACCGCGCCTCGCACAATCTCGCCGAGGACCTGGGTTTCGCCGGTGCTGTAGTTGTTCACCGTACCGGGCTCGGCAGCGCGCGGCAGGCTCGCCATCAGCGTCATGGCCGAGTGAGGCTGCTGGGAAATCTGCGCCTTGAGCAAGGCCCTGCGGTCCGACGCCGGATCGGTGTAGGTTTCGTTCCACTTCACCCCCGACGACATCATCAGCACGTTGCGCACGGTCACCCCTTCATAGGCGCTACCTTTGAGGGCCGGCACGTAATCGACCACTTGGGCGTCGAGGCCCTTGATCAAGCCATCCTTGATCGCCGCCGCCGTCAGGGTCGAGGTGATGGATTTGGCCATCGACATCGACATCCAGCGGGTTTTCTCGGTGTTGCCGCGCTGGTAAGTCTCGAAGACGATCTTGCCGTCCTTGATCACCAGCATCGCGGTAATGCTGTCCAGCGCCACGAAGTCGTACAGGTCGTACTTTTTGCCCTCGACGGTGAAGCGCACGTTGGGCAGTTGCCGGTCTGACTTGGGCAGCGCATAGGGGTGTTCGCCGGCCTTGATGGTGTGGGTGGGAAACAGCCGGCCGATATTGCGATAGGTGCTGACCGCCAGGTCCGGGAGCATGGCGCCGTCGTAGATCTGCTCGACCGTGCCGATGGGCTCCTGGGCGTGGGGATAGTCGTCGGCCCACACGGTGGACACGGACACGGCGGCCAGCAAACCGAGGGACAGGGCCAGCGGCCGGCTGAAGGCGGCAGGACGAAAGACGGGTGAGTGCATGACGTATCCTTTTTTGTCGTCGGTAAAGGACGCTGAATTCCCGACTAAAGCCGGTGCTACTGAAAGCACGCGCCCGTTCCAACCATAGCCCACCCACCGGCGTTGCACCGGGCGATCAGTTCACTGATTTCATACCCTGACATCTGCGATGACGTACGTGAGCGAAGGGAGGGCGAAAAAAAACCACCGCACGAAAGCGGTGGTTTTCAGGCTTGCAGAACGCGTCGGATCAGACCTTGACGATCCAGCCCGCCGGGCCTTCGATGTCGCCGGACTGAATGCCCGTCAGCTCTTTGTACAGGCGCTGGGTCACGGGACCGACGTCGGTTTCGCTGTGGAACACGTGCAGTTTGTCTTTGTAGCTGATGCCGCCGATCGGGGTGATCACCGCCGCAGTGCCGCACGCGCCCGCTTCCTTGAACAGGTCGAGCTTGTCGATGAACACCTCACCTTCGGTGACCTTCAGGCCCAGACGGCTTTGCGCCAGTTCAATCAGCGACAGGCGGGTGATGCCCGGCAGCACGGACGGCGATTTCGGCGTGATGAACTGGTCGTCGTGGGTGATGCCGAAAAAGTTGGCCGAGCCGACTTCTTCGATCTTGGTGTGGGTCAACGGATCGAGGTAGATGGCATCGGCGAAGTTGGCTTTCTTGGCCTCGGCGCCGGGCATCATGCTCGCTGCGTAGTTACCGCCGACTTTCGCAGCGCCGGTGCCTTGTGGCGCGGCGCGGTCATAGCTGGAGATGACGAAGTTGTGCGGTTTCATGCCGCCCTTGAAGTACGGGCCCACCGGGATGCAGAACACCGAGAAGATAAACTCGGGCGCAGCACGCACGCCGATGTTGTCGCCGACGCCGATCACGAACGGACGCAGGTACAACGCCCCGCCGGTGCCGTACGGCGGAATGAAACGCTCGTTGGCGCGAACCACTTGCTTGCACGCTTCGATGAACTGCTCGGTCGGCACATGGGGCATCAGCAGGCGGCTGCAACTGCGCTGCATGCGCGCGGCGTTCTGGTCGGGGCGGAACAGGTTGATCGAGCCGTCCTTGGCGCGATAGGCCTTGAGGCCTTCGAAGCATTGCTGGCCGTAATGCAGCGCGGTGGAGCCTTCGCTGATGTGCAGCACGTTGTCTTCGGTCAGGGTGCCTTGGTCCCACGCGCCATCGCGCCAGTGAGCCAGGTAGCGTTTGTCGGTCTTGATGTAGTCGAAGCCGAGCTTGTCCCAGTTAATGCTTTCGTTACCCATGACACCCTCTATGTCCAGGCCAGCGCGGCCGGGAGTGTCCGGCGTCTGGCGTTTCATCGATAAGGCCCGGAGCAGGACGCGACCCGTTCCGGTGTGTCGCCATATTACTGATTTTTCTCCGCGCAAACCGCCTCGCCGGCAGATGAGCTGAAAAAGATCCGCCGGGGCCCGATTCAAGCGTTGGAGTTTGTGCCGTCTGTAGCAAAACCGCTGGCGGACCCGTGCAGTTTCGCCAATGTTGCCTATGGTGTGTAAATCGTCCGAGACAGGAGCAGCACCCATGGGTATCGATCAGTTGTTTGCCGATTTGAGCAGTCTTCCCAGCATTCCCAAGGTGGCGCAGGACCTGATCAAACAGTTCGACAGCCCGTCGTCGGACTTGGGCAGTATCGCCGGCAATATCGAAAAGGACCCGGTGATCGCGGCGAAAATCCTGCGGCTGGCCAACTCCGCGCGCTTTCGCGGGGCACGGGAATCGTCGAGCATTGAGGACGCGGCCATGCGCCTGGGCTTCAATACCCTGCGCACACTGGTGCTGGCGTCGGCGGCGACCGGCGCCTTCAAGGCAGGACCCAGTTTTGATTTGAAGGGTTTCTGGCTGAAGAGCTTTCAGGTGGCAGGGATCTGCCGTTTGCTGGCGAAGCAGTCCGGCGCCGATGGGGAAATCGCCTTCACTTGCGGGGTCATGCACGACATCGGCGAGTTGTTGATCCAGACCGGCGCGCCCGCCGTTGCCGAGCGCATCAACAGCGTGACCAAGACCGGTACGACCGGGCGTGCGGCGATTGAAACGTTGCAGTTGGGTTTTGGTTACCCGGAAGTCGGCGCCGAACTGGCCCGGCGCTGGGGACTGCCGGCGGTCATCCAGAACGCCATCGCCTATCAGGCGCGGCCGATGCAGGCGCCGGGGGACGCAACCCAGCCACGGATTGTTGCTCAGGCACTGACTATTTCTGCCGCGCTGGAAAATCACGGCGGCGCCACCGCGCAGGCGAAGCAGGAAGTGGATGGCCCGCTGCTGGAGGGTGTTGACCTGGATGCGGTGTTCGCGGCGCTGCCGAAGGTGCTTGAGGATGACAAGGCGTTTGCGGAGTTGTTGAGCTAGTCAGGGTCCGGGTTGGAGATTGATAGTGCTTACACCGGCTTCTTCCCGGCTGAAGCCGGTCCCACACATTGACCGCGGCCCGACTGACACAACGCGGTCAACCTGCAGGACTGGCTTCAGCCGGGAAAGCGTCAGGCCTCACACTGCAAAACCGATGGTGCTCAATCAGGCCCCTTCCCGGCTGAAGCCGGTCCTACTAGTATCAGCGCACAGCCGCGATTGAGGACCTGTGCATGCCTGATGTACCCGATACCCATGTCGACACCCTGCTGCACTGGATGCAAGACCGCTCGTTCGTCGTGCTGACCGGCGCCGGGATCAGCACCTCTTCCGGGATTCCGGATTACCGCGACAGCGAGGGCGTGCGTCGGGGTCGGCAGCCCATGATGTTTCAGGAATTCCTCAATGCGCCCGAGGCCAGGCGTCGCTACTGGGCAAGGGCGATGCTGGGCTGGCCGCGGGTTCGCGTCGCGCAACCCAACGCGGCCCACGAAGCGATTGCGCGCTTGCAGCAGCATGACCTCATCAGCGGCGTCATCACCCAAAACGTCGACACCTTGCACGATCAGGCCGGCAGTCATGACGTGGTGGAATTGCACGGCAGCCTGCATTGGGTCCTGTGCCTGGACTGCCGCCAGCGCTCAGAGCGGGACATCGTTCAGCTGACCCTCGTCGAGCAAAACCCTTACCTGGCGGGCGTCGATGCGGTTCAAGCGCCTGATGGCGACACTTTGCTCGACCCCGCCTTCGAAGAGCGCTTCCAGGTGCCCCACTGCCCCCACTGTGACGGTGAACGCATGAAACCTGACGTGGTGTTTTTCGGTGAGAACGTGGCGCCACCCACTGCAGCCAAGGCCATGCAGCGCGTGGACGACGCTCAGGGCCTGTTGGTGGTGGGGTCGTCGCTGATGGCGTTCTCGGCGTTTCGCCTGTGCCGCACGATCAAAGATCAGGGCAAACCGCTGATCGCCATCAATCTGGGGAAAACACGGGCCGATGATCTGCTGGATCTCAAGATCGAAGCCTCCTGCGAGGTGTTGTTGCCGGCCTTGGCGCAGCGGCTGCTGGTGGGTTAACGGAAGCAATGACAGGTGGGAGATCTCCGCCTTCCTGACCCAGGCCTGTCGCGCGGCAAACCTCGTCCATGTGGGAGTGAGCTTGCTCACGAAGAAGGCATTTCAGTCGCTGAAGATTTAGCGGATGGCCCACCCTATATCGTGAGCAAGTCCGCTCCCACCTTGCCCGATCCCTCATCTGATTGCGCGAATCCCCGGCAACGCCGCCAACGCCCTGTTCCACACCTGCCGCGTCCTCACCCACGCCACCTCCTGCCAGTCCGGGTCCACCGGATAGAACTGCTCCAGCAGCCCTTGCTTGATCCGCCGCCCCGTCTCGTCCAGCGGATCGCCGTGCAGGTGCAGCCAGTGATCATCACGCAAATGCCCATGCACCGCCGCCCCCGGGTACGTGCCGCACTCGATGACAAACGGCATTAAGTGCACGCCCGGCAGCGCGTCGAGGAGCATCTGCGAGGTGTAACCGGTGGAGGTCGCCGCGACACCGGTTGCGCTGACCCGATTGGCGCCGGTGATCAGCGTGAACAACCAGGGCCCGAACAACGCCCTGGCGTCCTCCAGCGCGGGGTAGGCTGACTCGACGATGCTCATCAGCATCGGATGACCGTAATCCCCCGCGCCGGTGTGCAGGTCAAAGCAGGTCACCACCTCGGCATCCTGCAAGTACTCCCCGACGATGCTGCGCAGCGTGCGATTGGACCAGCTCGGCTCGCTGCCGCCGAAAAACAACCCATCGGGGAATGCGTACTGCCCCGCTTCCACTACGGACATCAACCCTGCCCAGCCCAGCCCATCGATCGCGGCCTGAAACTGCGCATCCGCCTGGTCGCGCTTTGGCCCGCGCAGCTCCGCGCAGGCATAAATGTCATGGACGTCGCCATAGGCACGGTTGTCCGGCAATGGTCGGCTGAAGTCTAGGTAGTTGCGGTTCTGATCGAGGTTGTCCTCGTTGACCCGGCGCATCCACGCCGTGCCCCAGGGGTTGATCAGGTGAATCATCAGGATCGCCACGCCCTCGGGCAATGCGCGCGGATCAAAATCTTCCAGCCAGCGGCTCTGGCAATCGGAACCGTAATAGCCCTCGACGCCGTGGGTGCCGCTCAACGCCACCAATACCCGCCGCGCCTGCGGATCGCCGAGCCAGGCGACGTCCGTGGCCAGCGTCTCGCCAAAAGGCCCGGCCAGCGGATGGACGTATTCGCTCACCCGCGCACCCGCAGTGGTCGCTGCCGCAATGAAGCGCTCGCGAAGCTGGCGATAGCCCGGACGATCGGGAAAAAGGTGGCTCATGAATGCGCTCCAAAGGGGGTGACACCGAGCGTACAGGCCCGTACCAGACAGGCCGTACGCCACGAAGAAGAGACACTGCGTCAGAAATGTTACAACCGGACACGTTTTGGCACACTTCTTTCTAGTAATTCTCGAGTGGAACGTCAGTACCACGAAATGCCTCGCGTCCAGCCCAGGCTGCCGGGAGTCTACGCTGCCGAACGGTGCGAACCCCGCACCCGTGTGCAGGAACCGGACACTACCCCGTCCGAAACAGTGCAGGACGCCGACCAGAAGTCTGGCGTCCGTCGATAAGGAATTCGATTCGTGCCAGACATGCGCCCTTCATACCCCACACGCCCGCGCCGCACATTGCCTTTTCCGCTGCACCCATCTGTCAGCGAGCCTGCCGTCCGCCACATTTCCCTTCAGCGCTCCGGCTGAGACGCGGCGGTCACTCGCTGGAGTGCCCGATATTTTTTTCGTTTCAATGGCTGTCGCTTTTATAGCGATCCGGCCGCCACTTTTTATTGTCCTCTTTCGGCATAGATGCGCCCGCTCAAATAACGTTTTAAATAACGAGCAGGAGGGATTGCTGTTGATCCACACACACTAAAAACGATCAGTCATCATTTTTAGGAAGTGTGCGTCACTGTTAGCAACCCTTCACCTTATGACTGACAAGTCACACATTCAGGACTTACCACAATGATCACCTAAGCACTTACGCACCAACTTGCACCCACTTACTCAAGTTTGGTGCAACGCACTTCTGATTGAATCGGAACAGGTCACCGTGCAAACCCGCGGTGAACCTGAGTAGATAGGTTCGTCCCGTGGTTCGGCAACTTACCCTGCTTCCATAGAGTGAACAGACCCACCCCTGACGAAATTCGCTAAAAAGTTACAGGAATGCGACATCGCCCCTGTATAAGCCAGAAACCTCTAGCTAGAGCCCTGCACTGGCATAGCGGTTGCAATAGCGATGTTCGTTAGCCAGTGACGCTGAAACAAAGACGTACTTCTTCGTACTCAACAAGCAATCAGGGAACTGCAATGTCGTCTCCATAGCTCACGCTGCCACAGCACCTATAAGAGTGGTTCTTCAGAGACCTGCTCTCCCAGGCCTCGTGCTTGCGACAGCACGGACGTCAACTTCAAACAGGGCAACTTGTTTGAACGGACCCTTATTGCCCTTCAACGACCCGAGGGAGCTTTAATGAATGACGCGGTAAAAACGAAAGCCATACCTGGCCCGGCGCCGGACGCACTGTCCATGGCCTGGCCGCGTATTCCTTTCAAGGAAAACACATCGCGCCCGGGTGAATTAAGCCGGTCGCACGTGTTGATATTGATTGCCGCCTCGGTCCTTATTCACGGCGCCCTCTGGTGGTATATGCAAACCGCCAAAGCCGACGTCCCGGAAGTTGCGCCGCAAGTGCCCGAGATGACCGTGGAACTGACCAGCCCGACACCGCCAACCCCGGAAACTCCACCTGAGCCACCGCCACCGCCGCCTCCGCCTGAACCGCCACCGCCACCACCGCCGCCCCCTGAACCGGAGCAACCGGTCGAAGACCCCGACGCGGTCAAGCCGCCGCCGAAACCGGTGGAAAAGCCCGTCGAAAAACCGAAGGTCGAGAAGCCCAAGCCGGTGAAGAAACCTGAACCGGTGAAAAAGCCGACACCGCCCGCACCGCCCGCACCCGCTGCGCCTAGCCCACCGGCGCCTGCCGCCCCGTCACCTTCGCCAGCGCCACCTGCGCCGGCTGCTGCGCCGGCTGCTGCACCGGCGGCATCGGTCAAGGAGTCGGCGGCGATTTCCGGGCTCGCCAGCCTGGGCAACCCGCCACCGGAATACCCCGGCGCGGCGTTGCGCAAGGGCATGGAAGGCCGGGTAATCCTGCGCATCAAGGTGTTGCCGAACGGCCGCGCCGGCACGGTGGAGGTGACCAAATCCAGCGGCAAGCAGGTGCTGGACGATGCGGCGGTGGAAACGGTGCGCAACTGGAAGTTTATTCCGGCCAAGCGCGGCGACACCCCGATCGAAGGCTTCGCGACTCAAACCATCGACTTCAAGCTGCCCGAATGAACCCGGTCAGCCCATCAACAATAACTCTTAATATAGCGGGTGAGGTGTAACCATGAACGAATCGATCTCTTCGATGATAGTCCCCGGCGTACTCTGGGCGCTGGTGGTGTTTTCGGTGCTGAGCTGGGGACTGTTGCTGATCAAATCCGCACAGTACGTACGCTTGAAGACCCAGAACAAACAGTTCGCCAAAGCCTTCTGGGCGGCGCCGGATCTGCTCACCGCCGCCGAGCACTCCAGTCAGTACCCGGGCTCTCTGGCGCGGATCGCCAACAGCGGTTTCGAAGCCATGGCGGTGGACGAAACGCCGCGCAACACCCAGCAGCTCGCCCACACCATCAACCGCTCCGACCGCCTGGAACGCAACCTGCGCCAGCAGATCCAGAAAGAACGCCGCGCCCTGGAAGCCGGTCAGGCCATTCTCGCCAGTATCGGCAGCACGGCGCCGTTCATTGGCCTGTTCGGTACCGTCTGGGGAATCATGGAAGCGTTGCAGAGCATCGGCGCCAGCGGTTCGGCGAGCCTGGAAACCGTCGCCGGCCCCATCGGTCACGCGCTGATTGCCACGGGTGTCGGCATCGCCGTCGCCGTGCCGGCGGTGCTGATCTACAACTTCTTCCTGCGCCGGCTCAAGCTCGCCGTCGCCGACATGGATGACTTCGCCCACGACTTCGACGCCCTCGCCCAGCGCAGCGCCTTCGCCATCAACCGTCAGGCCATCGCCAGCAAGCACAGCCAGGCTGTGCGGGAGGCGAGCTGATGTCGTTCTCCACCCAAGACAGCGATGAAGTGCTCAGCGAAATGAACGTCACACCGCTGGTGGACGTGATGCTCGTGCTGCTGGTGGTGTTCATCGTCACCGCGCCGCTGATGACCAACGCGATCAAGGTCAACCTGCCGAAAACCGACGCTGTCGCCGCCGCCGACAAGAAAGACCCGGTGGTGGTCAGCGTTGATCAGGACGGCAAGTTCTACCTGGCCAAATCCGAAGTCGCGCCGGAATCCCTGGAGCTCAGCCTCAAGGACGTCAAGGCCAAGGACCCGGAGGTGCGCGTGCAATTGCAGGCCGACACCAACGTCAACTACGGCCAGGTGGCCAAGGCGATGGCGTCCATCGAGCGCTCGGGCATCACCAAGATTTCAGTGATGACCTCGAAATGATTGGCCCATGACCCGCCGTTGATCTGCACTTGAAGCAGACGCCGCACCCGCTGCGGCGCTGCTCACCCTTCTCCCGATTCACCGCCGTCCGGTTTTTTGCCCCGGAGGGGAGCGGCTTGCTTGAAATAAGGAAATTCCCGACCGCTACCACCGCGTCGGAGCAACGAGGGCTCACAAGGCCATTTCAATAACATCTGGAATAAGTCGGAAACTACCATGCTGATGAGCTTTCCCGGTTTTACCCTCAAGCCCCTTGTTGTTGCCGTACAACGCCACCCCCGTGCACTGATTTGCGCACTGGCGGTCGGCATGACCCCGGCCTATGGCGCCGACAGCACGGACAGCGCAGCCGAGGCCGCGACCGGCAGTGAAGCCGCTGTGCCCGCTGCAGCGGTGGCTGCCGCGCCGGCGACCACCCAGCTCAAACGGGTGGAAGTGACCGGTTCGGCCGTGCGCCGGGCCGATGCGGAAACCGCCGTGCCGGTGACCATCCTGCGCGCCGATGAACTGAAGAAACAGGGCGTAACTACCACCGAACAAATGGTCCAGCGCATCACTGGCAGCCAGTCAATGATGAACAGCGCAGGCTCGGTCGGTGCGTCAACCGGCGGCGCGTCCTATGCCGACATGCGCGGCATCGGTGCCAACAAAACCCTGATCCTGCTCAACGGCCGTCGTCTGGCCAACAACGCCTTGTCCGGCGTCGGCACGCCCAATGGCAGCGCCATCGACCTGAACATGATTCCGTTCGCCGCCATCGACCGCATCGAAGTGCTGCGCGACGGTGCCTCGGCGCTGTACGGCACCGACGCCATCGGCGGGGTGATCAACTTCATCACCAAGAAGTCGCTGACCGACGGCACCCTGAGCCTCGGCGGCGACACCCCGACGGCCAGCGGCGGCGGCGCCAGCAAGGACGTCAGCGCCAGCTGGGGTTTCGGCGATCTGGATGAAGACCGCTTCAACGTCATGGGCGTGTTCAACTACAACAAGCAGCAAAACCTCGACGCCAACGACCGCTCTTTCGACAAGGATTACGTCCCGGGCCGCGGCCTCAACCAGACCTCGGGCACCGCTTACCCCGGCAACTACTACCAAGGCAATAACAGCAGCAACCCCCTCGCGCCCAACTGCAACGGAGCCAGCCTGGTCAGCGTGAACGGGCTGTGCCGGTTCAGTACCCGCGAGTACATCGACCTGGTGCCGCAGACCGAGAAGACCTCGTTCTTCGGTCGCGCCACCGGCAAGCTGGCCGAAGACCACAACGTCAGCCTCGAATACTTCTTCGCCCGCAACAACAACGCCACCAGCATCGGCCCGGCGCCGTTGACCGGCCTGAGCATCGACCCGTCCTCCCCGTATTACCCCGGCAACGGCATTACCCCCGGCCCGAACAACTTCGCCCTCGACCCGACCCAGCCGGTGGACACCGCCTGGCGTGAAACGGCCGCCGGCCCCCGTGGCAGCAAGGACCAGAACACCAACCAGCGCCTGTTGCTGACCTTCGACGGCACCGTCGGCGGCTGGGATTACAACCTGGGCGCCAACTACAACCAGAGCAAGGTCGTTTCCAGCGTGACATCGGGTTACGCCAGCGACGCCGCCCTCAAGGCGGGCCTGGCCAGCGGCCTGCTCAACCCGTTCGGCCCGCAATCGGCGGCGGGTCAGCAGTACATCGACGATGCGGCGTACCACGGCGAATACTCCACCGCCGTTGGCCGCGTTTATGGCGTGGACGGACGTATCAGTCGCGAGATCGGTAACTGGTTCGGCGCCGGGGAATCCGGTCTGGCGCTGGGCGGCGAATACCGCAAGGAAAAGCTGCACCAGAACTACGAGGACTTCGTCGACGACATCAACAGCCTGGGCCTCGATTCGGCAGGCTCGGTGTCCGGCGATCGCACCGTGAAGGCCGAATACGCCGAGCTCAACGTCCCCGTCATCGACAGCCTGGAACTGACGGCCGCCGTGCGCCACGACAAATACAGCGACTTCGGCAGCACCACCAACCCGAAATACTCGTTCCGCTTCCAGCCGTTCAAAGAGCTGGTCATGCGTGGCGCGTACAGCGAAGGTTTCCGTGCGCCGTCGCTGTACGAGCTGTACGCCCCGCAGAGCCTGGCCTACAGCCAGGGTTACTACGATGATCCGACCCTTTGCGCCGGCGGTACCGTGCAACCGGGCGGTCAGGCGGGTCGTGACTGTAATCAGCAGTTCCTCAACCGCAGCGGCGGCAACGCGAGCCTGTCCCCGGAGAAAGCCCGCAACGTGACCCTGGGCTTCGTTTATCAGCCGATGAACAACCTCTCCATGGGCCTGGATTTCTGGTGGATTCACATCTCCAACCAGATCCAGTCGTTCCCGGAATCCACCGTGTTCGATCAGTCGGATCTGTATGGCGACCGCATCATCCGCAACGCCGACGGCTCCATCGCCAACATCGTGACGGGCAACTCCAACCTGGGCATCGTCAAGACCAACGGTGTCGACGTGACCCTGGACTACCGCTTCCCGAACACGCCGTATGGCCAGTTCGGCCTGGGGCTGACCGGTACCTACGTCAACCGCTACGACTTCCAGAACATCATCGACGGTCCGTACACCGACAAGGTTGGCGACTTTCAGGGTGATGGCGTGATTGCGCGCTGGAAACACGTGTTGATCGGCAGCTGGACCCTGGGCGACAGCCGTGCCTCCCTGACCAACCGCTTCACCAGCGGCTACAACGACTACGACCGCAGCACCAACGGCACCGTGCCGTCGTATTCGCTGTGGGACCTGTCGGTGGGCCATACCTTCGAGAAGGTGCTGGACCTCGATGCCGGCGTGCGCAACCTGTTCGACCGCGACCCGCCGTTCACCAACCAGGCCTACAACTTCCAGTCCGGCTACGACCCTCGTTACGCCGATCCACTGGGCCGCACGCTGTTCGCGCGGGCGACGTATCACTTCTAAGCGCTAGTGCCCGACGCGCCATTCCTGCGGCGCGTCGGGCTGCTCACAAGGATTGTCCGCATGTCTGCCACCCCCTTCTCCTTGCCGCGCCGCTTGCCGGGCACGGCATTGCTGTACACGGTGCTGTTTTTTACCTCGCTGTTGTCTGGCGCTCCTCAGGTGTTCGCCGCACCGGTGCACGCGCTGACCGTTTATGGTGAAGCGCCGAAATATGCCGCTGATTTTCAGCATTTCGATTACGTCGACCCTGATGCGCCCAAAGGCGGTTCCATGAGCCGCGCGTCCGAGGAGATCGGCCAGTTCAACTACCTCACGCCCTATGTCGATCAAGGCATTTCCGTGAGCCAGATCGATACGTGGGTATATGCGCCACTGGCCTACCGCTCACTGGACGAGCCCTACACGGTGTACGGGCTGGTTGCCGAGAAAATGGAACGCGATCCCGACAATCTGTGGGTGCGCTTTTACCTCAACCCCAAGGCGCGCTTCGATGACGGCACGCCGATCACCGCCGAAGACGTGCGCTACACCTGGCAGACGCTGATAACCCAAGGCAGCTTCAGCTATCGGCCGCTGTACGCCGACGTCAAGGACGCAGTCATCGAAGCGCCGGGGCAGATCCGCTTCGATTTCAAGACCGGCACCAACCGCACCCTCGCCCTGGACCTCGCCAGCCTGCGCATCCTGCCCGAGCACTGGTGGAAGACCCGCGACTTCACCAAGGGCGGCGGCTTCGAACCGCCGCTGGGCAGCGGGCCGTATCGGGTCGCGCGGGTCGACGCCGGGCGCAGCGTCAGCTTCGAGCGGGTCAGGGACTGGTGGGGCAAAGACCTGCCGGTCAGCCGTGGGCTCTACAACTTCGACGCGCTGACGGTGAATTTCTATGGCGATGTCGACGTGGCCCGTCAGTTGGTCCAGGCCGGCAACTTTGATTACAACCGCGAGTTCTCCTCGGCCGGCTATGTCGTCGGCTACACCGCGCCGAGCCTGCAGGACGGCCGTCTGCAAAAGACCATTCTGGCCAAGCGCCGCCCGGTGGCCGGTCAGGGCTTCGTGTTCAATCTCGACAAACCGATGTTCCAGGACCGGCGCGTGCGGGAAGCCCTGGCGATGCTCTGGGATTTCGAATGGGTCAACGGCCAGATCATGCGCAACTTCTATGTGCGCGAACAAACCTACTTCCCGAAAAGCGAAATGGCTGCCACCGAGCTGCCCGACGCCCAGGAGCTGAGCATTCTCGAGCCCTTGCGCGGGCAGGTGCCGGACGAAGTCTTCAATCAGGGCTGGCGCGCACCGAAGACTGACGGCAGCGGCTACATCCGCGACAAGCAGCTCAAGGCCCTGAAGCTGTTGGCAGATGCCGGCTGGCACGCGAAGAACAACCGGCTGGTGAACGCCGCCGGTCAGCCGCTGGAATTTTCCTTCCTCGACGGCCAGGGTGGTTTCGAACGGCTGGTGCTGCCGTACAAGCGCGTGCTCGCGCAGATCGGCATCACCCTGAATTTCCGTCGTGTGGACTCGGCGCAGTACATGAACCGATTGAACGCGCGGGACTACGACATGATCGTGGTCACCCTGCCCAGCAACGGCAATCCGATCCTCTCTCCCGGCCGCGAGCTGTACAACCTGTTCGGCTCGCAGAGCGCCCGGCAGGTCGGCAGCTCCAACGCCATGGTGCTGCGCAACCCCGCGGTCGACCGCCTGATCGACGGCCTGGTCGCGTCCAATAACCGCAACGACATGCTGCACTACGCGCGGGCGCTGGATCGGGTTTTGCTGTGGGGTTTCTACATGATTCCGAACTACTACTCCCAGGGCACGCCGGTGGTGTTTGCCAACCGTTTTGGCAAGCCGGCGATCGAGCCGATCTACGACGTCGGCCTGGAAAGCTGGTGGGAAGTCAGCCGAGTGCCACTGACCGATGCGCAAATGGCCGCGCAAATGCCCGCCCGTCCGGCGCCGCAGAGCAGCGTCGCGAATACCCATGCTGCACCGATTGCGGAGGGCCAGTGACATGCTCGCCTACACCCTGCGTCGCCTGTTGCTGATCATTCCCACGCTGCTGTGCATTCTGGTGGTCAATTTCCTTATCGTGCAGGCGGCGCCGGGCGGTCCCGTCGAACAAGCCATCGCCCGGGTTCAGGGCATGGCCCCAACGGGCGGCATTGGTGGCGGCGGTGGCGAAGTGGCGGCCACCGGCGGGATCAGCCGGGGCGCCCAAGGCCTGGACCCTGAACTGGTGGAAGCCATCAAGCACCAATACGGGTTCGACAAGCCGCTGCACGAGCGGCTGTGGCTGATGCTGACCCATTACGCGCAGCTGGACTTCGGCAGCAGCTTCTTTCGCGGCGCCACGGTGACCGGGCTGATTCTGCAAAAGCTGCCGGTGACGATCTCCCTAGGGCTGTGGGCGACACTCATCACGTACCTGATCTCGATCCCGCTGGGCATCCGCAAGGCCGTGCTGCATGGCAGCCGCTTCGATGTCTGGAGCAGCACGGTGATCATCATCGGCTACGCCATCCCGGCGTTCCTGTTCGCCATTCTGCTGATCGTGGTGTTTGCCGGCGGCAGCTACTGGAGCTGGTTTCCGGCCCAGGGGCTGTTCTCCGACGACTTCGACAGTCTCTCGCCGCTGGGCAAGCTGCGCGATTACCTCTGGCATCTGGTGCTCCCGGTCAGCGCGCTGGTCATCGGCGGCTTCGCGACCCTGACCATCCTCACCAAAAACAGCTTCCTCAACGAGATCGGCCGCCAGTACGTGGTCACCGCCCGGGCCAAGGGCCTCAGCGAGCAGCGCGTGCTCTACGGCCACGTGTTCCGCAACGCCATGCTGCTGGTGGTGGCGGGCATTCCCCAGGCGCTGATCGAGGTGTTCTTCGCCGGCTCGCTGCTGATCGAAACCATCTTCGGCCTCGATGGCACCGGCCGCATGAGCTACGAAGCGGCGGTGTCCCGGGATTACCCGGTGGTCTTCGGCACGCTGTTTCTGTTCACCCTGTTCGGCCTGTTGATCAAGCTGGTGGGCGACCTGTGCTACACGCTGGTCGACCCGCGCATCGACTTTTCCGCGAGGAGCGCCTGATGTTCGAGTTTTCCCCGCAAAACCAGCGCCGCCTGGCCAATTTCAAGGCCAACCGGCGGGGCTGGTGGTCGCTGTGGCTGTTCGTGGCGCTGTTGGTCATCTGCCTGTGCGGCGAACTGATCGCCAACGACAAGCCGTTGATCGTCCGCTATCAGGGCCATCTGTACTTCCCGGCCGTGCATCAATACCTGGAAACCGACTTCGGCGGCGAGCTGCCTTTCGAGCCGGACTATTCCAGCGACTACGTGCGCAAACTGATCGCCGACAAGGGCGGCTGGATGCTCTTCGCACCCATCCCCTTCAGCTACGACACGGTCAATTACGAACTCCGCGAGCCCTCGCCCAGCCCGCCCAGCGCGCGCAACTGGCTGGGCACCGACGACCAGGCCCGGGACGTGATGGCGCGGGTGCTGTTCGGCACCCGCGTGTCGATCCTCTTTGCCTTGGCGCTGACCGCCATCAGCACGGTCATCGGCGTGTTCGCCGGGGCGTTTCAGGGCTATTACGGCGGGCTGGCGGATTTGATCGGCCAGCGCTTGCAGGAGGTCTGGTCGGGGCTGCCGGTGCTGTACCTGCTGATCATTCTGTCCGGTTTCGTCGAGCCGGACTTCTGGTGGCTGCTGGGGATCATGTCGCTGTTTTCCTGGCTGGCGCTGGTGGACGTAGTGCGCGCCGAGTTCCTGCGCGGGCGCAATCTGGAGTACGTCAAAGCCGCCCGCGCCCTGGGCCTCAGCGACGGCGCGCTGATGTGGCGGCACATTCTGCCCAATGCCATGACCAGCACCCTCACCTACCTGCCATTCATTGTCACCGGCGCTATCGCCACACTGACCGCGCTGGATTTCCTCGGCTTCGGCATGCCCGCTGAAAGCGCGTCCCTGGGCGAACTGATCGGCCAGGCCAAACGCAACTTGCAGGCGCCGTGGCTGGGCGTCACGGCGTTCTGTGCCCTGGCGCTGATCCTCACGCTACTGGTGTTCATCGGCGAAGCCTGCCGTGACGCTTTCGATCCCCGAACTTGAGCGCTGCCATGACTGACCCTCTGATCCAGATCCGCAACCTGCGCGTGGCCTTCAACGGCGCCGAAGTCGTGCACGGCATCGACCTCGACATCCAGCCCGGCGAGTGTCTGGCGCTGGTCGGCGAATCAGGCTCGGGCAAGTCCGTGACCGCGCATTCGATCCTGCGCCTGCTGCCGGCCAAGTCCGTGAGCACCCAGGGCAGCATTCGCTACAAGGGCGTCGATCTGCTTAAAGCCAGCGACAAAGCACTGCGGGGGCTGCGCGGCAACCGCATCGCCATGATCTTTCAGGAGCCGATGACCTCGCTGAACCCGCTGCACACCGTGGAGAAACAGATCGGCGAAATCCTCGCCCTGCACAAAGGCCTCAAGGGCAAGGCCGCCCGCGAGCGCACCCTGGAGTTGCTCGGGCTGGTGGGCATTCAGAACCCGCCGCAGCGGCTCAAGGCCCTGCCCCATCAACTGTCCGGCGGCCAGCGCCAGCGGGTGATGATCGCTATGGCCCTGGCCAACGAACCCGAGCTGCTGATCGCCGACGAGCCCACGACTGCGCTGGACGTCACGGTGCAGTTGAAGATTCTGGAGCTGCTCAAATCCCTGCAACAACGGCTGGGTATGTCGCTACTGCTGATCAGCCATGACCTCAATCTGGTCAGGCGCGTCGCCCAGCGGGTCTGCGTGATGCGCGCCGGCGAAATCGTCGAACAGGCCGAGTGCCAAACGCTGTTCGCCGATCCGCAACACCCCTACAGCCGCCTGCTGATCAATGCCGAACCCGACGGCGAACCGGTGCCCGGCGAGCACACCCAGACGCTGCTGTCGGTGGACGCGCTCAAGGTCTGGTTTCCCCTGCCCAAACCTTTGTTGCGGCGCGAGCGGCAGTACATCAAGGCGGTGGATGGGGTGAGTTTCGAGCTGTTGAAGGGCCAGACCCTCGGCATCGTCGGCGAGTCCGGGTCGGGCAAATCGACCCTGGGCCAGGCGATCCTGCGGCTGATCGATTCCGAAGGCAGCATCCGCTTCGGCAACAAGGAGCTGAGCCTGCGCAGCCAGCAACTGATGCGGCCCTTGCGCAAGCGCATTCAGGTGGTGTTTCAGGACCCGTTCGGCAGCCTGAGTCCGCGCATGACGGTGCAGCAGATCATCGCCGAAGGGCTGCTGACCCACAGCATCGGCACCCCGGCCCAGCGTGAAGAGACAGTGATTCGCGTGCTCGGCGAAGTCGGTCTCGACCCGGGCAGCCGCCATCGTTACCCCCACGAATTCTCCGGCGGTCAGCGCCAGCGCGTGGCCATTGCCCGGGCGCTGGTGCTGGAACCGGAGCTGATCCTCCTCGACGAACCCACTTCTGCGCTGGACCGCACGGTGCAAAAGCAGATCATCGCGCTGCTGCGGGATCTGCAGATTCGCCACGGCCTCAGTTATCTGTTCATCAGCCACGACCTGGCCGTGGTTCACGCCCTGGCCCACGACGTGCTGGTAATCAAGGACGGCAAAGTGGTCGAGCAAGGCGCGGCGCGGGAGATCTTCGGCAACCCGCGCCAGCCCTACACCCAGGAACTGTTGCGCGCCTCCGGGCTGGATTTCGGCGGACGGGCGTGAGCCGACATACCTTGCGACACCTACTATAATGCCCGGCCACGGCGTATCATGCCGCCCCCTCGATTTCCTGCTCTGGTGCCTGTCATGACTGCCCTTCCGCTCACCTCCGAACGCCGCGGCTGGTCGTTCTGGTGGAAACCCCTGGCCTTCCTGCTGGTGGCCGCCATCGGCTTGTACTACGTCAAGTGGTCGCCGTATTACCTGAAGTCCTTCATCGCCGCCGACACCCATAACATCGGCGGCTCGATCATCAACGACAACCCGGCCACACCGTGGGCCGCCGCGCTGGCCTACGCCCAGGTCTATTTTCTGGCCATCTGGAAGGCCGCCGTGCTGGCAGTCATCCTCGGCTCGCTGCTGCAGGTGCTGATCCCCCGGGACTGGCTGCTGAAAATGTTCGGCCGCGCCGGGCTGGGTTCGACGATTCGCGGCGGCCTGTTCGCCCTGCCGGGGATGATGTGCAGCTGCTGCGCAGCGCCCGTGGCTGCGGGCTTGCGCAAGCAGAACGTCTCGGTGGGCGCGGCATTGGCCTTCTGGATCGCCAACCCGGTGCTCAATCCGGCCACGCTGGTGTTCATGGGTTTCGTGCTGGGCTGGGGTTTTACGGCCCTGCGACTGGTGGCGGGCCTGGTGCTGGTGATCGGTGTTTCCCTGATTGCGCAACGCATCTCCCGCCCGGAAGTGGTGCCAGAGCAGGCGCTGGAGGCCGTGGCCAACGCCGAAATGCCGGACGAAGGCAGCCTGCTGGTGCGTTGGGGCAAGACGATTTGGCAGTTGTTCTGGACCACCATCCCGATTTACGTCATCTCCGTGCTGATTCTGGGCGCCGCGCGGGTCTGGCTGTTCCCACACGTGGACGGCGCGATGGGCAACAGCCTGTTGTGGCTGGTGCCGCTGGCGATCGTCGGCACGCTGTTTGTGATCCCGACCGCTGCTGAAATCCCGATCGTGCAGACGCTGCTGGCCTTGGGACTGGGGACGGCGCCGGCTGTGGCACTGCTCATGACTCTGCCGAGCGTGAGCCTGCCGTCGCTGCTGATGCTGCGTAAATCCTTCGACGCCAAGGTGCTGGTGATCGTGGGGGTGTTGACCATGCTGGTCGGGGTCCTGAGTGGCCTGGTCGGGGCCGCTCTGTTGTAAGGCCAGGATCAAGATCTCAAGATCAAGATCTCAAGATCAAGATCTACAGCGGCTCTGCCTAACGGCAGAGCATTTCGCCTTCGGCGAGTTACTTGGAAAAGCACCCCAAGTAACCAAAGGTGCTTGCTCCTGGTTGGGTTCCTCCTTCGTCGGAATACCCTCACTCCGACGACGCTCCGTGGGCCCGCGCCGAACGGACATCCATGTCCTGACGGCGCTCTCGCCGCATCCATGCGGCTCGGCCCACTGCGCATCGTCTGCGTTCGGCCTGCACCCAAGTCGCGTTTTGCGGTGTTTGTACTATCGCGGTGGAAGATCAAGATCAAGGGCAGATCAAAGGCTTCCCGGCTAAAGCCGGTCCTACAAAAACACCGCGTACCCCTGTAGGACCGGCTTCAGCCGGGAAAAGGCCAGCCCAGACGCCAACAATCTTGATAGTGCCTACGCTCCACGTGGGCATGCATCCCAGGACGCTCCGCGTCCATTCCCGGCTAAAGCCGGTCCCACATGAACACCGCGGGCAGCCACGATCTGTAGGAGCCGGCTTGCTGGCGAATGCGGTGGGTCAGTCGATATCTTCGTTTCAGATCCCCCGAGTTCGCCAGCAAGCCGGCTCCCACAGTGAATGCGCATTTAGTCAGTGGGACCGGCTTCAGCCGGGAAGCTTTTGATCTGCATCTGCCTTTGATCTGCTTTTGATCTTCCTACACAAATAGCCCAGACACCGCCAATCGCGACTTGGGTGCAGGCTGAACGCAGGTCTCGCGCAGTGGGCCGAGCCGCATGGATGCGGCGAGAGCGCCGTCAGGGCATGGATGCCCGTTCGGCGCGGGCCCACGGAGCGGGACCGGAGTGAAGGAACCCGACGAAGTCGGGCCCAACCAGGAGCAAGCACCCTTGGTTACTTGGGGTGCTTTTCCAAGTAACTCGCCGAAGGCGAAACAGTCTGCCCCCAGGCAGACGCTCTTGACTTAAGGATCTTGATCTTAAGAATCTTGACCTTAAGGATCTTGATCTGCCCTCAATCGCCTGCCGTTATCCCTTTCAAATCGCACCACATATGCACCTTTGAAACATACCCCTCGCCCACCGCCACCGCATACGGCTCCACGCCAAACACCTCAAACCCCATCCGCTCATAAAGGCCCTGGGCGCTGCGATTGCCCTGCGTAACCGTCAACTGAACAAGCAACAGCTGCGACTGGCCCCGTGCATGATCCAGCACGCCTGCAACCAAATCCCGCCCGAGACCCTTGCCGCGATGGGCGTGCGGAACGTACATCCCGAACAGCGTGGATTTATGACGGGCCTTCTTTCTGCTTTCAACAGAAAGACCGGCAACCCCCAACAGATGGCCCCCATCAACAGCGCCAAACACCACATCCGCCACCTCAGAGCCCACTCCCAGCCGCTTCTCCCACCAGCCGATCGGCAACGCTTCGCGCTCGCTGACATCGGAGGTAAACGCCTCCGGGTGCAGACGGTAAGCGTCGAGCATCAGTGCTCGATAAGCCGCCGCATATTCAGGGGTTAGTCGCTTGATCGTCGTGGTCATCTCGGTTTCACTCCCGTAACCCCTTCGCTGCCGTCAATAACCCGCGAAATCTCTGATGACGCACCTGCAACGTACCCTGCACTTCCGGCATCGGCTGATAGCGCGCCTTCACCGGCATTCCCCTTTTCAACAGCTCAGCCCCTTCGCCGATCGACAAAAACCCAAGCTTTGCCGCGCCGATGCACGCGCTGAGTTCGCTGCCGTGCAGCGTGTACACCTCGCGATCCAGAATGTTGGCCAGCAACTGCGCCCAGTATTCGCTGCGTGCGCCGCCGCCCACCAGGGCGCAGGCGTTGACCGTGGCGCCGGCCGACAGCGTAGCGTTCATCGCGTCCAGCAGCCCGAAACCGACGCCTTCAAGCACCGCGTAACCCAACATTGCGGGCGTGCTGTCATGGCCCAGGCTCATGAACCCACCGCGCAACAGCGGGTCGTTGTGGGGCGTGCGCTCACCGGCGAGGTACGGCAGAAACAGCGGATTTGAAACCGCCACCGGCCGATCGACCGGCAACGCAGCGTGAACCTGATCGAGCAAGGCCTGCTCACTGGTCTGACCCAACAATCGAGTGACCCAGCGCAGGCAACTCGCTCCGGCCAGCATTGCGCCCATGGTGTACCAGCGCTGCGGCAGTGCGTGGCAAAAGCTGTGTACGGCGCTGGCCGGATGGCCCGCCGGATGATCGGTGATCGCGACGATGGCCGCGCTGGTGCCGAGGGTGACGAACGCATCGCCGGCGTTGATCGCGCCGATGCCCACCGCCGAGACCGGGTTATCACCACCGCCTGCGGCCACGGGCAGACCCTGCGGCAAACCCAGTGCCTGCGCCGCGTCGGCGCCGAGTACGGCGGACATTTGATCGGCTTCCAGCAACCGGGGCATCTGCTCCAGGTTCAGCCCGGTGGCGCGGAGCATCGGCGCATACCATTGGCGCTTCGCCACATCCAGCCACAAGGTGCCGGCGGCGTCGGACATGTCACTGACCTGCTCGCCGGTCAGCAGCAAGCGCAAGTAATCCTTCGGCGACAACACGCTGGCGATGCGCGCGAACACCTGCGGTTCGTTCTGCTGCATCCACAACAGCTTCGGCGCGGTAAGCCCGGCCATGGCCAGGCTGCCGGTGACCTCGGCGTAATGCGGGAAATCTTCGTTAAGCTGCGACGCCTGCTGCACGGCGCGGGAGTCGTCCCAGAGAATCGCCGGATACAGCACCTGCTCGGCCGCATCCAGCAGAACCGCGCCGTGCATCTGCCCCGACAAACCGATGCAGCCGATCCTCGCCCATGCCTGAGGATCGCTTGTCCGCAACTGCCCGAGGGCTGACAGGCAGGCCTGCCACCAATCATCGGGGTTCTGCTCCGACCAGCCCGACTGCCGCCGACTGACTTCCACGCGCGCACCGGCCTGGGCCAGCACCTCGCCGTCGGCATCCAGCAAAATGGCCTTGAGTTCGGACGTGCCGAGGTCGATGCCCAGGGAAACAAGCTGATTCATGAAAGTCCGGTTCCTGAAATATTCGGTGCCTGGCAGCGGCCCCTCAAGGGCATCCACACGAATTGCGAATGCGTAGCGTCGGCGCCAGTCGCTCCGACACTCGTTTACCCTCGGGTGCATCAATGCGCTGCAGCAGCAACTGCACCGCGCGCGCGCCCAGGGCCTGCACCGGTTGGGCAATGACGCTCAAGCGCGGCAAGAAAAAATCCGCCCAGTCAAAATCATCGAAACCCACCAGCGCCATCTGCCCCGGCACCTCGATAGTGGCATCGCGCAGCGCGTGCATGGCGCCGATGGTCATCAGGTTGTTCGCCGCCAGAATCGCCGTGGGCGGCGGGTTCAGGCGCAACAGTGCTGAAGTGGCGACCCGCGCGGATTCGCTGTTCGACTCACCGTCGATCAACAACTGCGGATCCCACGGCACATCAGCTTCAACGAGCGCCTGCCGGTAACCCTCGATGCGTTCCTCCGTCGTGCTCAGCCCACGATGGCCGGCGATCATGCCGATGCGCCGATGACCATGGCCGATCAAGTGCGTCACCAACTCAGCGGTGGACTGGCGATTCTCGACGCCGACCTGATCGAAACCCTCGACCGCCATGCGGTCCACCAGCACGCTGGGAATGGCGTTGCTGCGCAAGTAAGTCAACGCTGCCTGCTGCGGATCGCTCGACGGCGCAAGCAGAATGCCGTCCACACGCCGATGGTGCAGCGCCTGAACCACCTGCAGTTCCTGGTCGGGATCGTCGTGGGTGTCCACGAACAACATCATGATGCCGTGGCGCGCGCATTCGGTTTCGATGGCGTGCACCGTCTCGCTGAAATAGTGGTTCGACAGCGCCGAGATCGCCACACCGATGGTGTGGGTGCGCGAACGGGCAAGCGAGCGCGCCAGGGTATTGGGAATGTAGCCCAATTCCTGAACCGCTCGCTGCACCGCTTCAATCGTTTTGGCGCTGACCTTGCGCGTGCCGTTGAGCACATGGGAGACGGTCGACGTCGATACCCGCGCCCGCTTCGCCACGTCTTCCATCTTGATCACTGCGCCGACTCCTTAAAGCCTGCGTCTCAGTGCTTGCTGGACCAGCCGCTGTAAGTACCAACGTTGTCGCGGGTGATCAGTTTCGGCGTCAGCTGGGTGACCGCTTCAGCCGGCTTTTTGTCGTTGAGCAGGTCGTTGCCGATGACCACCGCCTGCTGCGCCATCGCCCACGGATCCTGGCTGGCCGAGGCCTGAATCGAGGTGTCGGCCTTGAGGGCCTGCTCGATGTCCGGCGCGCCGTCCACCGACGTAATGATGATGCCGCTGCGTTTCAGTTGCTTGGCGGCCAAGTCACTACCGATCGCCTGAGGGTCGTTGATCGCGAACAGACCGTCGATTTTCGGGAAGCGGGTCAGGTAACCCTGCATCGCATTCAGGCCACCTTCGCGAGAGCCTTTGGCGTCCTGATCGTCGGAGAGAATCTTGATGTCCGGCGCAGCGGCGAAGGCCGATTTGCAACCGGCGACGCGGTCGGTGACGGCGGTGACTTGCGGGCCGTTCTGGATGATCACGTTGCCCTTGCCCGACAGCTTGTCGACGATGAACTGGCAGGCCAGCTTGCCCGCTTCGACGTTGTCGGTCTGAACGGTGGCGTCGACGCCGGCGGCGCTCACGTCCACGGCCACGACCTTGATGCCGGCGGCCTGGGCCTTCTTGATCGCTGAAGCAATGGCTTTCGGGTCCACGGCGTTGATCAGGATCAGATCGACCCCCGACGCAATGAAGTTATCGATTTGCGAAAACTGCTTGCTCAGGTCGTAATCGGCGGAGACGGAGGTCACTTTGACAGCGGGGTTGAGCTCCATGGCCTTGGCCTTGGCGCCGTCGGCCAGGGTGACGAAATACGGGTTGCCCAGGGAACCCAGGGTGATCCCGACGGATTTCAGCTCGCGGGCTTCGACGCCCTGAGACAGCAATGCCGCCAGGCACAGGGACACGACAGCGGGGAATTTGCGTTTGACGTTCATGGGTTCTCTCTTGTGATTATTGTCGGAGTCTTGGTTGAAACGCATGGAGCAAAACAGCGGTTGATCAGGTCCGCGCACCGGACTGGCGATAGCGATCCAGCGCCACCGCACCGATGATCACGATGCCTTTGATGATGTATTGCCAGATATCGGAGACGCCCAGCAGCACCAGGCCATTGGTCAGCACCGCGATGATCAGCGCACCGATCAGCGTGCCACCGATGGTGCCCACGCCGCCGGTGAAACTGGTGCCACCGAGGATGACCGCTGCAATGGCGTCCAGCTCGTAGGACTGGCCCAGCTGCAGCCCGTTGGCGGCGAACAGGCGCGAGGCACTCATCACTGCGCCGAGCCCGGCCAGCGCACCGGACACCGCGTAGACGAACAGCAACACCTTCCACACCTTGATCCCGGAAAGCCGCGCCGCTTCGGGGTTGCCGCCCACCGAGTAGATCTGCACGCCCATCACCGTGCGGCGCAGGATGAACCACGAGACCGCGATGACCGCCACAGCGATGATCACCAGCCACGGCACGCCGAGCACCGAGTCGTTGCCGATGAAGGCAAACGGCAGGTCGGGATTGAACACGGTTTTGTCGTCGGCGAGCAGACGCGCCAGGCCGCGCATGGCGGTGAGCGCGCCGAGGGTAACGATGAACGGCGGCAGGCGCATGAACGCAATGAGCCCGCCGTTGACCAGCCCCAGCAGCAGGCCGAAACCCACGCCGGCGGCGATGCCAAACATGCCGAACTGCGGCGACATCGAGGCTTGCAGGGCAACCACCGCTGAAGCCGCGAGAATCGCGCCCACCGACAGGTCGATGCCGGCGGTCAGGATCACAAAGGTCATCCCCGCTGCCAACACCACGTTGACCGACGCTTGCTGGGTGATGATCGAGAGGTTCTGCCAGCTCATGAAGGTGTCGGTCATCAGCGAAAAGCCGATCAACAACAGAATCAGCACCGGCAGCATGCCAACGGTGCGCATCAGTTCGCGCACGCGTTCACGCTTGCTGATGGCGGCAACGGTGGGCGAGTTTTCCAGGGGCAGACTCATGGCCTGGTTTCCTTTTTATTGTTGTTGAATGGGGTGGTCGGAAGTATCGCGGGCGCCGTGGGCCGCGGCGGCTGCGGCGTTCTCGCTGCCTGTCGCCAGATCGATGATCCGCTCCTGGGATATCTCCTGCCCGGACGCGCCGCCGACTTCGGCCACCAGTTCCCCTTCACGCATGATCAGCACGCGGTCGCAGGTGCCGATGATTTCCGGCAGCTCGCTGGAGATCACCACAATGCCGACGCCGGCCTTGGCCAGTTCGTTGATGATTCGGTAGATCTCGGACTTCGAGCCGATGTCGACGCCGCGGGTGGGCTCGTCGAGAATCAGCACGTGAGGCTTGACCTCCAGCAGCCGCGCCAGCAGCACCTTCTGCTGGTTGCCGCCGGACAGCGCGCCGACATTGACCTTGCCCGAGGCCACGCGGATCGACAGCGAACGAATCGCCTCGATTGCACGCTGTGCGCCACGGCCGCGATCCAGCACGCCACCGGCATGGGCGTCAGGCACGCAGGCGCAGACATTGATGTTGTCGCGCACGCTCATGTCGAGAAACAGGCCTTGGGACTTGCGATCTTCGGTCAGGTAAACCACGCCGGCTCGGATGGCGTCGGCGGGGTTGCGTAAATCAGTGATCGCCTTGCCAGCAACTTCGAGGGTGCCGGAGGTGCGTGAGTCGGCGGCGAAAATCAAACGCGCCAGTTCCGTGCGCCCTGCCCCGACCAGTCCGGCAATGCCCAACACCTCGCCGGCGTGCAGATCAAAACTGCACGGCTTGACGCGCTTGCCGTCGGCCATGTCCCGCACGCGCATGACCACCGCGCCGGGGTCGTAAGCGGCGTGCTCTTTCTTGTAGAAACCGGACAGGTCGCGGCCGACCATCATCTTCACCAGCGCCTCGGCCGACAACGCGTCACGCTCCAGCATGCCCACGTACTCGCCGTCGCGCAGCACCGAGACCCGGTCGGACAGTTCGTAGATTTCGGCCATGCGATGGCTGATGTAAATGATTGCCAGGCCCTGATCACGCAGCTGTTTGATCAGCGCGAACAGGCGGTCGGTCTCCCGGGACGACAGCGGCGTGGTCGGCTCGTCCATCACCAGGATCTTCGCGTTCGCGTGCAGCGCCCGGGCAATCTCGACCAGTTGCCGCTCGGCAATGGACAGCACGCTGACGGTGGTGGACGGTTTGAAATCGGCGCCCAGTCGCACCAGTACGTCAACGCAGCCGGCTTCCATCGCCTTGCGGTCGATGCTCCAGCCACGGCGCAGTTCGCGGCCCAGGTAAATGTTCTCGGCGACGCTGAGGTTCGGGCAGAGGCTCAGTTCCTGATAGATCACGGCGATGCCGCGCGCTTTGGCAGACAACGGGTCGAATGCGCTCAGGGCCTGGCCGTCGATACGGATCTCCCCGCCGGCGTCGGCCTGGTAAGCGCCGGAGAGAATCTTCATCAGCGTCGACTTGCCCGCGCCGTTCTCGCCCATCAGGGCATGAACTTCACCGGCGTAAACCTTCAGGGCCACATCTTTCAGCACGCGCAGGCCGTTGAAGGTCTTGGAAATGGCGGTCATTTCCAGCACGGGCTGGGGAGTCAGAGAGAGGACGGCGCTCATGGCCGGACGGCCGATGATTCCGAGGGGACAAACGCGGACAGCACACGCGGCAATCGAGCAGTCGAGCTGATCATGTGAATCTCCGAGGTTTCTTGTTTTTATGCCTGGGCCACCTCTTCGCGGGTGGCACTCGGGTATTGCTTTGAAATATTTCGGAACAGCTGAATCCTAAAACAGCTGAATCGATTCACGCAAGCGCTTGCTTTGGTATTTACCGTTTGGTGTTTGCGGCGGAAGGCCTGGCCCCTTCCCGGCTGAAGCCGGTCCTACCAATCGCGGCAGAGGTCAGCCCTGCGCTTGATCGTCCCCACGCTCCGCGTGGGGATGCATCCTGTGACGCTCCGCGTCACCTCCCGTTCTCGAATGCGTGTCCTCTGCTGGACGCTGAGCGTCCGGGGCGGCGTTACCACGCAGAGCGTGGGAACGATCGGCATCACCTGGTGGCAGAAAGACTGCTCCCGCAGGACCGGCTTCAGCCGGGAAGACGCCGGTGTGATCACGTCAATTCTGCGGCGTGGTGCTGACGCCTTCCCGGCTGAAGCCGTTCCTACCAGGCGCTGTGGAGATCAGCCCTGCGCGGCCACCCATGCAAATCAATGCACATCGCTCGTCGAGGTGAGACGTTTCAGCCTGAATTTGCGGTAGCATTGCTGGCATTTCGATGACGGCCTGAATCAGGAAGCCTTATGTCCAGAATTTCCCACTCCGCTTTGCGTCGCAAATTCCGTGAGCAGTTGGCTTCGCAGCAATGCGTCGAGACGGCTTCAGTGTTCGATCCCATGTCGGCGCGCATTGCCGCGGATCTGGGCTTTGAGGTCGGGATTCTGGGGGGGTCGGTGGCGTCGCTGCAGGTGTTGGCAGCGCCGGATTTTGCGCTGATTACCCTGAGCGAATTCGTCGAGCAGGCCACCCGCATCGGTCGTGTCGCGCAGTTGCCTTTTATCGCCGACGCCGACCATGGCTACGGCAACGCCCTGAACGTCATGCGCACCGTAGAAGAACTGGAGCGCGCCGGTGTGGCGGCGCTGACCATCGAAGACACCTTGCTGCCCGCGCAATTCGGGCGCAAATCCACGGACCTGGTCTCCATCGAAGAAGGCATCGGCAAGGTCAAGGCCGCCCTTGAAGCCCGCGTCGACCCGGAACTGACGATCGTCGCCCGGACCAACGCCGGCGTGCTGCCGGTCCAGGACATCATCGAGCGCACCCTCGCCTACGAAAAGGCCGGCGCCGACGGCATCTGCATCGTGGGCATCAAGGACTTCAAGCATTTGGAACAGATTTCGGAAAAGCTCAGCGTGCCACTGATGCTGGTGACCTACGGCAATCCCGAGCTCAATGACCCTCAGCGCCTGGCCGATCTGGGCGTGCGGGTGGTGGTCGCCGGCCACGCGGCCTACTTCGCCGCGATCAAGGCCACCTACGACAGCCTCCTCGCCCAGCGCCAGGTGACCCACAGCACCTCGAACCACAGCGCCACGGAGCTGACCCACACCTACACCTTCCCGGAAAATTACGTGGCCTGGGCCAAGGATTTCATGGATGTGAAGGAGTGAGGCTGCGGCGTGACGCCTTTGTGCGTCACGCCCGTTACCTGCTTTACCCAGCGACCGCTGCGGTCTGCGACATCTTCCACGCCACCTTCCACGCAAATAGCGCGGCGATGAGCAGGAACACCCCGCTCGCGATAAACGTCGCCCGCCAGCCCCTCAGTCTTTTTTCACTGGCCCGGCCAGGTACGTCTGCTCGGTCACCGGCTCCAGCCAGTCGACCGGCTTGCCGTCCAGCGCTTCATTGACCGCGACGTGTTGCATGGCGGTGGTGTCGGTCGCGCCGTGCCAGTGACGACGGCCGCAATTGCACCAAATCAGATCGCCAGGACGGATTTCGGTTCTCGGCCCGCCTTCACACTGGGTCCAGCCGACGCCGTCGGTGACCAGCAGGATCTGGCCCAGCGGATGGGTGTGCCAGTTGGTGCGCGCGCCCGGCTGGAAATTCACGATGGCCAAACCGACCCGCGCCGGTGCCGGCGCGTTGAAAATCCGGTCGATGCGCACGTCGCCGGTGAACCAGTCTGCGGGGCCCTTGATGGCCTTGGCCGAGCCGGCGCGGTGGATTTGCATGTCTTCAGCAGATAAATCAGTTGAGCTCATAGCGACCTCCAGAAAGTGTTCAGGCAGCGTAACAAGGGCGCATTGCCGACAGTATCCGTAGAATGCTTCGATCAAAATGAAGGAGCGCTTCGCAATGGCGGATTACAAACTGGATGACCTGGCGGTGTTCGTTGCAGTGGGCCGCGAAGGCAATTTCACCCGCGCCGCCGCCGCGCTGGGCATATCACCCTCCGCCGTTGGCCAGACCATGCGCTTGCTTGAAGAGCGTCTTGGCGTTCGCTTGCTCACCCGCACGACCCGCAGCGTGACCCGCACCGAGGCCGGCGAGCAGTTATTCAAGGGCCTGGCACCGCTGCTCGACGGCATCGAGGAACAGGTCAACGCCGCCATCGCCCACAGCGGCCGCCCGTCCGGCACGGTGCGCATCACCGCCGACGAGTTCGCCGCGCGTTACGTCCTGTGGCCACGGCTCAAACCCTTGCTTGATCAATACCCTGACATGACCATCGAACTGGTCACCGACTACGGCCTGACCGACATCGTCGCCCAGCGCATCGACGCTGGCGTGCGCCTGGGAGACACCCTTGCGGCGGACATGATCGCCGCGCCGATTGCCCCGCCGTTGCGGCTGGTGACCGTGGCGTCCCCCGAGTACCTCGCGCGGCACACCATGCCGCGGGTGCCCGAAGACCTGCCCGGCCACCGCTGTATCAACCTGCGCTTGCCGACCCACGGCGCGCTGTATCAATGGGAGTACGCCAAAGACGGCCGCGACATCCGCGTGCGTGTCGACGGCCCGTTGATCATGAACAGCGTGTTTCAGATTCTTCAGGGGTGCCTGGACGGCGTCGGTCTGGCGCAGCTTCCCGAGGGGCTGGTGGCCGGGCACATCAAGCAGGGCGAACTGGTGGAAGTGCTCGCCGACTGGTGCGAGCCGTTCGAGGGCTATCACCTGTATTACCCCAGCCGGCGCCAGCACACGGCAGCGTTTCGCGTGGTGCTGGAGGCGCTGCGGATCAATCCGCTGGCGTGAGAAGACGGGTCAGAAGTCGAAGCTGAACTGGTCCTGGGAACTGAGATCGATGGTCCGCGAGATCACGAACGGCAGGATCGCGTCGGCAATCGGCTGCAGCTGTTTGCTGATGTAGTGGTCGTAGTCGATCGCCGCCGTCCGCACTTCCAGCGGCTCGGGTCCGGCGACGGTGATCACGTAGCTGATCCAGCCGCCATTCTGGTACTGCAACGGCCGACCCTGCTGGCGGTTGTACTCATCGGCCAGCCGCGCGGCGCGCACATGGGGCGGCACGTTGCGCTCGTAATCGTCGAGGGCCCGGCGCAGGCGCTTGCGGTAGATCAGTTGGCCGTCGAGCTCGCCGGCGAGGGTTCGGCCCACGTACTCGCGAATGTATTCCTGAAACGGCTGACGCTGGAAAATCCGCAGGTACAGCTCTTGCTGGAAGGTCCGGGCCAGCGGCGACCAATCGGTGCGCACCACCTCCAGCCCCTTGTAGACCATTTCGTCTTTGCCATCGGCGCGGGTGACCAATCCCGCATAGCGCTTCTTGCTGCCCTCCTCCGCGCCGCGAATGGTCGGCATGAGAAAGCGCTTGAAGTGGGTTTCGAATTGCAGCTCGAGCGCACTCTCTAGCCCGTATGCCTCTTTCACATGAGCGCGCCACCAGTCGTTGACCTGCTTGACCAGCGCGGTGCCGATCTTCGCTGCGTCATCCTGCTCGTGGGCTTTTTTCAGCCAGACGAACGTCGAGTCGGTGTCGCCGTAAATCACTTCATAACCCTGGGCTTCGATCAGCAGCCGGGTCTGGTGCATGATCTCGTGCCCGCGCAGGGTGATCGACGATGCCAGCCGCGTGTCGAAGAATCGACAACCGCTGGACCCCAGCACGCCGTAGAAAGCGTTCATGATGATTTTCAGCGCCTGGGACAGCGGCGCATTGCGCTCGCGCTTGGCGACCTCGCGCCCTTCGGCCACCCGCGAAACGATGGCCGGCAGACAGTGCCGGGTTCGGGAAAAACGCGCGCCACGAAATCCTTCCACCGACTCGCTGTCGTCGGGGTGCTTGAGGCCTTCGATCAAGCCCACCGGGTCAATCAGAAAGGTGCGGATGATCGACGGATACAGGCTTTTGTAATCGAGCACCAACACCGATTCATACAGCCCAGGCCGTGAATCCATGACGAAACCGCCGGGGCTCGCCTCCGGCATGCGCTCGCCCAGGTTCGGCGCGATGAAGCCCTGGCGGTGCATCAGCGGGATGTACAAATGCTCGAACGCGGCCACCGAGCCGCCGCTGCGATCCACCGGCAGGCCGGTCACCGTGGCGCGTTCGAGGAGGAAGGTGAGCAGCTCGGTCTTGGCAAAAATCTGCGTGACCAGTTCGCAGTCCTTGAGGTTGTACCGCGCCAGCGCGGGCTTGTCCTCGGCGAACATACGGTTGATTTCGTCCATGCGCTGATACGGATTGTTGATGGCTTTGCCTTCTCCCAGCAGCGTCTGCGAGACGTTTTCCAGGCTGAACGAAGGAAAGCTCCAGGTCGCCGAACGCAGCGCCTCGATGCCGTCGATGATCAGCCGCCCGGCCGCCGCCGCGAAGAAGTGATTGTTGCGTGCGCCGTGTTCGCGCCAGGTCATCACCTCGCCGCCCCGGCCCAGGCGCAGCGGCACATTCAGGCGCCGCGAGTGCTCGTGCAGCACGCGCAGATCGAACTGCACGACGTTCCAGCCGATGATCCCGTCCGGGTCATGGTGGGCCATCCATTCGTTGAGTTTTGCCAGCAGCGCGACGCGGGTGTCGCAGTATTCGAGCTTGAAATTCACCTCGGCGTCATCGCCGTTGGCCGGGCCAAGCATGTACACCTGACGCTCGCCGCAGCCATGAAGGCCAATGCAATACAGCTCGCCGCGCTCGGTGGTTTCGATGTCCAGCGACACCAGTTTCAGGGTCGGTCGATAATTTGGATCAGGCCTGAGTTGCGCGTCCAGCAACAGGCCATTGGCGTCCGGCCGCCCGCCGAACTGCACCGGCGCGGTGATGAAACGCTCCATCAGGTAACGCTCGGGCGGGCGGATATCGGCTTCGTAGACGTCGACGCTGGCCTTGCGCAGGTCGCTTTCCAGGTTCATCAACTGGCGGTGCTGACGCGTGTACAGCCCGAGCACCGGGCGATGGCGGAAATCACACAACGCCAGTGGCTTCAGCTCGACGTTGCGCTCGTTGCGCAACACAGCCTCGGCGCGCTCGCGGTGCTGCTCCGGGATAAACGCGACGGAAGTCTGATACGGCAGGCGCACCTGGCGCGGACCCTCATCGGTGGCCAGCCAGAATTCCACCTCGGTGCCGGCGTCCGTGTCGCGCCAATGCCGGGTCAGGACGAAGCCCTGCTGTAAATCCAACGCTGCAACCTCGTCGCTGTTTATTTCAGACGAGGATTCTACTGTGAATGCTGCAGGAAAGCGCGGCGGTTGCGGGAAGGCGCCATGCCCGGCCGATGGCCTGTCAGCCAGAAGCGGCTCTCCCGGAAAATCCGCCGCACGGGCAGTGCCTGACGACCTATGCTGCGGGAACGATGTGGCCCCCATGGACATCACAACAACTCAACCATCCTCTGAGGGATCCAGCATGCACGTTCGACGTACCGCCCTGAGCCTTTCCATCCTCGCCGCCCTGTTTGCCTGCGGCGCCTATGCCGCCGACGTCACCCCCGAGCCATTGTTAAAGAAGGCCGAAGCCGAGCAAAAACCCTATCTGGCCACGGTCAAGCAACTGGTCAACATCGACACCGGGACGGGTCAGGCGGCGGGCCTGAAAATGGTCAGCGCGGTGCTGGTCGAAAGGCTTAAGGCCTTGGGTGCATCAGTCGAGACCACACCGGCGACGCCTTCGGCGGGCGATAACATCGTCGGCACCCTCAAGGGCACGGGCAGCAAATCCTTTCTGCTGATGATCCATTACGACACCGTGTTCGGCCCGGGCACTGCGGCCAAGCGACCTTTCCGCGTCGACGGGGAGCATGCGTATGGCCCCGGCGTCGCCGACGCCAAAGGTGGCGTGGCCATGGTGCTGCATACCTTGAAGCTGCTCGAGGACGAGAAATTCAAGGACTTCGGCACGATCACCGTGCTGTTCAACCCTGACGAAGAAACGGGCTCCGCCGGCTCGAAAGCCCTCATCGCCGAACTGGCGCGCAAGCACGACTACGTGTTCTCGTTCGAGCCACCGGACAAGGACGCGGTGACGGTGGCGACCAATGGCATCAACGGCGTGTTCGTCGACGTCAAAGGCAAGTCCTCCCACGCCGGCTCCGCCCCGGAAGCCGGCCGCAACGCCGCCATGGAACTGGCCCACCAACTGGTGCAGCTCCAGGACCTGGGCGACCCGGCCAAGGGCACCACGGTCAACTGGACGCTGATCAAAGGCGGCGAGAAGCGCAACATCATCCCCTCCAGCGCTGCGGCCGAAGGCGATATGCGCTACTCCGACCTGAGCGAATCCGACCGCGTGCTGGCTGACGGACAACGCATCGTGCAAGGCAAAATGATCGACGGCACCGACGTCACCTTCCGCCTCGATAAAGGCCGCCCGCCGCTGGCGAAAAACCCCGCCACCGACGACCTCGCCAAAACCGCGCAAGCGATCTACGCCAAAACCGGCCGCACCCTCGAACCCATCGCCATGCGCTTCGGCACCGACGCCGGTTATGCCTACGTACCCGACAGCCAGAAACCTGCCGTCCTCGAAACCATGGGCGTCGTCGGCGCCGGCCTCCACGCCGACGACGAATACATGGACCTCAGCAGCATTGCCCCCAGGCTCTACCTGACCGCGGCGATGATCATGGAATTGTCCGTGAAATAAAGCGCACCGTCAGAGGCGGCATTGCCCTGCAGAGCGTGGGAATGACCAAAAAATAGCGGCGTTTACACCGGCCTCTTCCCGGCTGAAGCCGGTCCCACTAACCGCACAGCGCTCAGCCAGAGGGACTAGCTTAGGCCGGGAGTGGACGCAGGGCGTCCTCGGATGCATTCCCACGCAGAGCGTGGGCACGATCATAAATAGCAGTGTTCTACCGGCCTCTTCCCGGCTAAAGCCGGTCCCACTGACGGAACGCGATGCTGTTAGTGGGACCGGCTTCAGCCGGGAAGCTTTTGATCTGCTTGTGATCTGCTCTAAACGCGCTTTTGATCTTCAAACACAAGAGGCCCAGACACCGCAGAACGCGACTTGGGTGCAGGCTGAACGCAGGTCTCGCGCAGTGGGCCGAGCCGCAGGGATGCGGCGAGAGCGCCGTTGCGGACATGGATGTCCGTTCGGCGCGGGCCCACGGAGCGAGACCGGAGTGAGGGTACTCCGACGCAGGAGGAGCCCAACCAGGAGCAGGCACTTTTGCTTACTTTTGGTGCTTCTCAAAAGTAAGTCGCCGAAGGCGAAACAGTCTGCCCTTAGGCAGACGCTCTTGACCTTGCCCCTCAATCGCAGGAGTTAACTTTCCGCTGTTTTAAATACTCCACAACCGCCCCCTGATCCCCGGAAAACTCAACCCGCGCGTCCTTGCTGTCCCGCTGAAACGCATACATCGGATCGTAATACTCACTCAACATCCCGCTGATCCAGCCACGGTGCGAATCAACCGCCCCCGTGCGTGCCTGCTCAGCCAGCGCGCTGTCCATAATCGCCGCCAGCCGCTGATAACGCTCCCCGCCCAGCCGCCGAACAATGCTCGACAGACTCTGTTTCAGCCGCTCGGCGTACGCCGCAAAACCCGTTTCAACGCCCTGCACGGCGATGAACTCCGCACACAGATCCGTCACATAATCCTTCAGAATCCGCTCGACGCGGCTGTCAAAACTGTCCTCCAGCCACACCAGCGGCGCGTCCTGCATCGTCCGGTACAACTCAAGGGGCACAGCGCGACTGCCCACGATGCGCCCCTCATCCTCGACCACAAACTGGTCGAGCTGCCGGGCGCGCTTCTTGAGAATGTCGACCGCCAGCAGGTTCTCGAAATCGATCTGTCCCGGTTGCGGCGTCGCGTGCTTGCCGAAGCTCGAACCACGATGATTCGCATGCCCTTCCAGATCCAGGCCGTTGTCGAGTTGCTGCAGCACCTCGGTCTTGCCGCTGCCGGTCAAGCCGCCGATCAGCACGAAATCGCACTCGGCCACCGCCTGTTCGGTCACTTCGATCAAAAAGCTGCGCATTGCCTTGTAACCACCGATGACCCGGGGGTACTCGATGCCCGCTTCGCTCTTGAGCCACTGCTGAGTGATCTGCGAACGCAGGCCGCCGCGAAAGCAATAGAGAAACCCCTCCGGGTGGTTGCGGGCAAAACTCGCCCACGCGTCGATTCGCGCCTGTTTCAGCTCGCCAGCCACCAGCTTGTGGCCCAATTCGATCGCCGCCTGCTGACCGTCCTGCTTGTAGCTGGTGCCGACCTTCTGCCGCTCGACGTCATTCATCAGCGGCAGATTAACCACGCCAGGGAACGCGCCCTTGGTGAATTCCACGGGTGCGCGGACGTCCATCATCGGCACGTCGCGGAGGAAAATCTCGCGCAGGTCGGCGCTGTTGTCGCGCATCAGAACACCTCGACCGCGAGTGGCTGTCGCTCGATCAGTTCGCCGATCGGCGCAAGGCTCAGGCCCAGTTCTTCTGCCATGGCGAGGAACGCCGCTTCTTCGGCAGGCTCGACGGCAATCAGCAGGCCGCCGCTTGTTTGCGGATCGCAGAGCAGCAGTTTTTGTGCCTCGGTCAACGGGCCGATGCGCTCGCCATAACTGTCGTAATTGCGGTGGGTGCCGCCGGGGATGCAGTCCTGTTCGATGTAGAAATCGACGCTGCCAAGACGCGGCACGGCGGCAGCGTTCAGTCGTGCAGTGACCTGACTGCCGTCGGCCATCTCAACCAGATGCCCGAGCAAGCCGAAGCCGGTGACGTCGGTCATGGCTGTCACGCCGGCCAGTCGGGAAAACCGGCTGCCGGGCTTGTTCAGCGTACACATCACGTCACAGGCCAGGCCAATGTCTTCTTCGCGCAGCAGGCCTTTCTTCTCGGCCGTGGTGAGGATGCCGATGCCCAGGGGCTTGGTCAGGAAGAGCTTGCAGCCCACGGTGGCGGTGTCGTTGCGCTTCATGAAGCGCTTTTCAACGAGGCCCGTGACGGCCAGACCGAAAATCGGCTCGGGCGCATCGATGGAGTGACCGCCCGCCAACGGGATGCCCGCTGCATCGCATACGGCACGCCCGCCGCGGATGACTTCGCGGGCGACTTCCGGGGCCAGCACGTTGACCGGCCAGCCGAGAATGGCGATGGCCATCAACGGATCGCCGCCCATGGCGTAGATGTCGCTGATGGCGTTGGTCGCGGCAATGCGGCCGAAGTCGAACGGGTCGTCGACGATGGGCATGAAGAAATCGGTGGTGGACACCACGCCCTTTTCGTCGTCGATGGCATAAACCGCCGCGTCATCGCGGGAGGCGTTGCCGACCCACAGGCGCGGGTCGAGGTTCTGCGCGCCGCTGCCGGCGAGAATGGTTTCCAGCACCTTGGGCGAGATCTTGCAGCCGCAGCCGGCGCCGTGACTGTATTGGGTAAGACGAATCGGGTCGGTCATGGGGAGCCCCTGAGTTTCAAGGCGCCGAAGTCTAACAGAGGCGCCGGTGGGTTGAAGGGTTGCTGGATGGCTGGATGTCGGGACAGACACTTCACCATCAGGCTAACGCGCACTTAGTGGGATCGGCTTTAGCCAGGAAAGCGTCAGATGCCACACCGCAAAACTGAGGGTGTTCACCCCGGCCTCTTCCCGGCTAAAGCCAGTCCTACAGTCAACACCGCGTGCTGTCGGTGGGACCGGCTTTAGCCGGAAGGCGCCAGATGCCACACCGCAGAATTGATGGTGTGCGCACCTGCCTCTTCCCCGCTGAAGCCGGTCCCACTAAGAGAATCGAGTTCATAGAATGAGCTCGGCGTGGCCCTTTTCAGCCCTTCGCCATGCGCCGTGCCGTCAGCACCTGCGCGAGCATCAGGGTGCCGACACACAACAGCGCCTCCCGCAAACCGATGACATGGGCCGCGAAACCAATCAACGCCGGCCCCAGCAAAATCCCGCAATAGCCAATGCCGGTAATCACCGCAATCGCCAGCCCCGCCGGCATTTTGGTCTGTGCGCCAACGACCGAGCAATACACCGGAAAGGTGTTGGACAGCCCCAGACCGATCAGCGCGAAGCCCAGCAGGAATAGCGGCCACGGTTCCAGCAGGATCGCCATGGCAAACCCGACCATCACCAGCAGCCCGCCGCCAATCAGCAGGTTTACAGCGCCCAGGCGATCCCTCAACCAATCACCGGAAAACCGTCCCGCTGCCATGGTCAGCGAAAACACCGCATAGGCACCGCCGGCCACCGACACATCAATCTGGTGCATGCGGTTCAAGAACACCGCGCTCCAGTCGAGCATCGCGCCCTCCACCAGCAGCGCGATGAAGCAGAGAATCCCGATGATCACCACTTTGCTGGTCGGCCGGGCGAAGGGTGCGGACGGATCGTCTGCGCCATGGGGCACGAGGTAGCGCGCGTGCCAGAGCAGCATTCCGGCAATCAGCGCCACCACCACGGCCACCGCCAGTAACGGCGACGCCCCCAGCCACAGAAGCCATGTCATCAGCAGCGCACTGCTGATGCCGCCCAGGCTGAACAGCCCGTGAAACCCCGACATCATCGGACGCCCGTGATCGCGCTCGACCATCAAGCCTTGCACGTTCATCGCCACGTCGATGCTGCCCAACCCCGCGCCGAACACGGCCAGCGCTACTGCGAGCGCCGGCAGGGAAGACAGCGTGGCAAGCAACGGCAGCATGCAGCAGATTAACGCGCCGCCGATTAACGAGACAAAACGGCAGCCCTTGCGCGTGGTCAGCATCCCCGCCAGCGGCATCGCCAACATCGAACCGAGGCCGAAGCACAACAGCAGCAGGCCAAGCTGGGCTTCTTCAAGTCCGGCCCGGTCGCGGGCGAATGGCACCAGTGGCGCCCACGCGCCCAAGGACATCCCGGACAGCAGAAACGTCAGGCGATAACTCCAGAGGTGAACGAAGACGGGGGCACGAACGGATTGGGCAACTGACACAGAAAACGACCTGAACAGGTCTGCGCGAGCGGCAGACGGTGAATAAAAAAAGCGATCCTTCGCTGAACGCACTCCCTCGCAGGACCGGCTTCGGCCGGAGAGAGGCCAGTATCAAGACCCTGATTTCTGCAGCGTGACACCTGGCGCCTTCCCGGCTAAAGCCGGTCCCACTAACAGCAGCACGTGCATTCAGTGGGACCGGCCCAGCCCTGCAGATGTGCACTATCTCCCGTAGGACCGGCTTCAGCCGGGAAGAGGCCTGTGCGTACACCCTCAGTGCAGCGATGTGGCGACTGACGCCTTCCCGGCTAAAGCCGGTCCTACCTAGAGAAGAAGCCAGCTCCGCAACCAATCACATCATCGGTGCTGCCATGCTGACCACGCGCAGCGCGAGGCCTTCGTAGGCGTCCAGCGTGATGGTGAATTCACCCTCTTCGGTCAGGTCGCCTTCGACCCGTTCGTTGATGATGTCCACCACCGGCCCCGGGGCGATGCCCGGCAGGTGCAGGGTCTCGACGATGGCTTCTGCGCTGAAGTTCAGCGCAGTGATCTGGGTGCCCTTCCCGGCCGGCAGTTCGTGCACCATGATCAGCAGACCCGGGTGTTCGACGTCGGGAATCAGAATCTGCCGGCTGGCGGCGATGTCATAGGCGCGGCGCACGGCCAGCAGTTTCTTCAGCTGCGAGGCGAACGAGTCCGGCCGCTTCAATTGCTCGACCAGGCTGCCATACAGCGCGCGAGCCCGTGGCATGCCGCCCTCCGAGATCTCGCAGTCCGGGTCCATGTCGACCAGATCATAGCCACCGCGATGGATCCAGCGTGTGTCGCCGTCCCCCATCAGGTGCTCAACCTGCTCGACCGGCAGCGGCAAGGCGCCCACCAGGTCCCAGCCCGACAGTGCGAACACGCCCGGTTGCATGGCGTTGAACATCACCAGCAGCAAATGGATGTGCTGGATCTTGTCGATGTCGGCGGCGGTCATGCTGTCCAGTTCACGAATGCCCAGGGCCGCGGTGATGATGCTCGCCGTCGTGCACGACACGCCGTTGGTGACGAACTTCAGGTTGTAGGGCGCATGCTCGCCCGCCAGACGCTCGTACATCTCCTCGCGAATGTGCTCGCGCAGGATATTCCCCGGGAAGGTCTGACCCTGATACAGGTATTGATCGTGGGCATGCAGCGTCCAGAAATGCACCAGCTCCAGGGTCAGTTCATCGTGGTTCTGCAGGGCGTGAATCAGCGACGCAGGGTCGATGCCGAACTCATGGACCTGACGCAACATCAGGCGCAGGAACTCCGTGCGGCCGGTCAGCAGCGCGTGCTGATACGCCGGGCGGGTGATGAAGTCATAGGACAGGTCAGCGCCGCCGTGGGACATCGCCGCGATGTCATCGATGGTCAGGTTCAGCTCCTGGAAGCTGAAGCCGCCGGCCTTGCGAATTGCCCCGGCCAGCAACTGGTTGCCGGTGATCGACAGCGGGTGGCTCTCCGACCACGCCGTGCCGTCGGCCTTGCGTTCCACGCCGAGGAAGCCGTTGGCGTCCAGACGCAACACCCGCGCGCCCATGACGTCGATGGCGTGCAAGGCATCGCCGATGATCATCTGCTGCGCGGCGAAACTTGGGTCCAGCCAGTTCAGCGACGGCTGGCCTTCCTTGAAGTAGTGCAGATAGACCCAGCGGCGGTCCTTGCCGTCGACGCCGGTGACGATGGGCGTGGCGCTCCAGTCGGTTTCCTTGACGCCGGGTTCGAAGAAAATCACCCGCTGCAACTGACCGACGATGTAATGCTTGTCGCGCAGCGCATCAACGATGGCAGGCTGAAGGTTGACGGCGTCGCGGCCGACCGGGACTTCCGGGAGCAGCGACCAGTCTTCTTCCTTGATCTCCACCATGTGGTAGAGGCCCGGGTACTCTTCGTAGGCCATTTCGGCCAGGCGGAAATCCGCGCCTTTGCCGGTGTGGGAAGGGATCACGTCATCGACGACGATCGCGTTGTGCGCGGCGGCGATGCGGCTGAGGTTGAGAAACTGCGCGTCGGTGCCCAGTGACGAATCCACCTCAAAGCTGATGCGGTCGAAGTTGCCGTCGATGCTCGGCGTGCGCTCACGGCCTTTCAAACCGCCGGAGGCTTTCAACGGGCCGTTGTGAATGCCCTGGATGCCGACTTCGGACAGCGCGTGCCAGAGGGTTTCATCGGCCAGCGCTTCGAGCACCGAACCACCTTCGCGGGTGATGATCGACGCCGGATACGCGGTGAACCAGACCGAGCCGATGGCCGAGGCATCCCTCGGACGGGCCTGGGCGTAAGGCCGCTGCCAGAGACGGCCCTGGCCGCCATACAGTTTTGCGCGTTGCTTCGCGGCGTTGAGCATCGATTGCTCAACCAGCCATTCGACGTACTGCTTGTCCGGGGTGGTCATGTATTCGGGGTTCCATCTTCAAGTGGATGGGAGCGGCGGTCCAACGGCTCTGCGAGCGCTGTCCGGACCGTCCTGCCTGGGCGTGTCAGGTTTATGCCTAACTCTAAGAGCACCTTGGCGCGTAAACGTTGCATCCGTTGCTGTGACGCGCGCCATGCACTGGCTAAAATCCCCGGGGTGCATGGGCACCGTCGGCGCTGTTCAGGGGTTTGCGTGGAATTACACATCGTTATCGAGGGCCGCAAGGACCTTGCCCGTCAGGTCTATGAACAGCTGCGCGACAGTATCGTGTGCGGCCGCTTGGCGGCAGGCGTGCAATTGCCGCCCAGTCGGCTGCTGGCCGCGCAGTTGGGGCTGTCGCGCAAAACCATCTCCGACACCTACAGCCGACTGACCTATGAAAACTACCTGGTAGGCAAGGTGGGCAGCGGCACGTTCGTCAACGCCCTGAACGCCCACAGCCCGTCTCGGCCTGCGCCATCGAAACTGGCCAGCGCCCACATCGTGGCGAAATGGGAGCGGATCTCCCTGCCCCTGCGCCATCCGACCCGCGCGGGCACCCTGCGCTACGATTTTCTCGGCGGCGCGACCGCGAAAACCCAGTTTCCCCACGACGAATGGCGGCGCTGTGTGCACCACGCAGTGCGACAGATGTCCACCGAACGCGGTTTCTATAGCCAGCCCGAGGGCCTGCCCGCCCTGCGGGCCGCGATTGCCGGGCACATCGCCTTCGCGCGCGGCGTCCGCTGCGGGGCCGATGACGTGGTGGTGTGCAATGGCGCGCAACAGGCCCTGGACCTGATCGCCCGCGTGCTGGTCGAACCGGGCAGCCGCGTGGCCATGGAAGACCCGGGCTACACGCCGGCACGCCTGCTGTTTGCCGCCCAGGGCGCTGAGGTCGCCAGTGTGCCGGTCGACCGCGAGGGCATCATCGTCGAACAGATTCCCGACGACGCCTGCGCCATTTATGTGACCCCCTCCCACCAGATGCCGCTGGGCATGCCCATGAGCCTGGCGCGCCGCCACGCCCTGCTGGAGAAGGCGCGGCGAATCGGCGCGATCATCATCGAAGACGACTACGACAGCGAATTCCGCTACGAAGGCCGCCCGACTGACTCGTTGCAGAGCATGGACGAGCACGGCGTCGTGGCCTACGTCGGCACCTTTTCAAAGACCCTGCTGCCGGAACTGCGCCTGGGCTACGTCGTGCTGCCGGCGGCGATCCTCGAAGCGGTGATCAAAGCCAAGCAGCTGACCGACTGGCACACCTCGACGCTGCCGCAATGGGCCCTGAGCAAATTCATCAGCGAAGGCCTGCTCAACAAACACATCCGCCGGTGCCACAGCACCTACGCCGGACGCCGCGAACGAATCCTGTCCCGCATCGCCGGCGACCTGTCGCCCTGGCTGGAAACCATCCCGTGCACGGCGGGCTTTCACATGGCGGTGATGCTCAAGCCCTCGCTCCAGCCGGCGATCGACCTGCACCTGCTGGTCGACCGCGCGCGGGACAAGGCCTTAGGCCTTTATCCCCTCCACGGCTTCTACAGCGACGCGCCACCGCGTGACGGGTTGATGCTGGGATTCGGCGCCATCGACCTGCTCGACATCGACCCGGCACTGGATAGGTTGCGGGATTTGTTGATGGTGTTTGATTAACAGGGAAAATTGAGGGCGCACACACCGGCCCCTTCCCGGCTGAAGCCGGTCCCACTAACAGCGCGCGTTGCATCAGTGAGACCGCTGACGCGGAGCGTCATGGGATGCATTCCCACGCGGAGCGCGGGCACGATCAGAAAATTGATGGCGACTGCACCGGCCTCTTCCCGGCTAAAGCCGGTCCCACTAAAAGCAGACCGCGTACCCCCCGTGGGACCGGCTTTAGCCGGGAAGCTTTTGATCTGCTTTTGATCTTGATCTTCGTACACAAAAAGCCCAGACAACGCCAATCGCGACTTTGGTGCAGGCTGAACGCAGGTCTCGCGGAGTGGGCCGAGCCGCATGGATGCGGCGAGAGCGCCGTCAGGGCATGGATGCCCGTTCGGCGCGGGCCCACGGAGCGAGACCGAAGTGAAGGAACCCTGACGAAGGAAGGGCCAAACCAGGAGCAAGCACCCTTGGTTACTTGGGGTGCTTTTCCAAGTAACTCGCCGAAGGCGAAACAGTCTGCCCCCAGGCAGACGCTCTTGATCTTGATCTTGATCTTGAAAAGCGACCCACGATTGGATTGAACTTCTAACCCCGGAACCTGCCGACTACAGAGCTGCCGGACACACCGTCCGCTGAGAAATGGAGGCTTATACATGCCAGACGCAAACGGCAAAATCCGCTACGCAGTGGTCGCTGGAGGCTGGATCTCCCAAGGCGCTTTCATGCCGGGACTTGAACAGACCGACAACTCCGTCATGACCGCCCTGGTCACCGGCGACCCCGTCAAAGCCGACCAACTGGCCGCACTTTACGACCTCAAAAGCTACCACTACGACGAATTCGACACCCTGCTGAAATCTGGCGAAATCGACGCCATTTACCTGGCAACCCCCAACTTCCGCCACCGCGAATTCGCCGTGCCGGCACTCGAAGCCGGCATCCACGTGCTGCTCGAAAAACCCATGGCTGCCAATGAACAAGACTGCCTGGCCATTGCCGAAGCCGCCAAACGCTCGGGCGCCAAACTGATGGTCGCCTACCGCCTGCACTTCGAGCCCGGCACCGTCGAAATGGTCCACCGCGTGCGTGCCGGCGACCTCGGCGACCTGCGCCTGTTCACCGCGACCTTCGCCCAGACCACCGACCCGGCCAACCACCGCATGCAGAGCGGCTTCGATGCAGGTCCCGTGGCCGACATGGGCCCCTACCCCATCAACGCCGTGCGCAACCTGTTCGCCGCCGAACCGATCGAAGTCCACGCCGTCGGCATCAAAACGCCAGGGCGCGAAATCAACACCTTCGACACGGTCAACGTGACATTGCGCTTTGCCGAAGAACGTTTGGCGACCTTCACCGTGAGTTACAGCCTGCCGTCCACCGAGCGTTTCCAGCTGATCGGCACCAAGGGTGAGTTCGAAGCCTCGCCGTGCTTCGGTTTCGGCGAAGGCGTGGCAATCGGCTACCGGGCGATCATCGACGGCCAGACCACCGAACACACCCATCCGGTGGTCGATCAGTTTGGCGGCGAGACCCAGTACTTCTCCGACTGCATCCTGCAGGACCGCGAACCCGAGCCGGACGGCGACGAAGGCTGGCGCGACGTGCGTGTGGTCGAGGCCATTGAACGTGCGCTGACCACCGGCCAGCCGCAGGAGCTTGAGCCATTGCCGGAGCGCCCGGGCATCAGCATCGAGCAGGCCCGTCGCCTGCCGCTGGCCAAGGTGCCGGAGTACATCAATACCGATGAGCCGAATGCCTGAGCGTCTGGTTGATCAGGTATGACGGCGTACACACGTTGATCGCAATCCAGAGCCCGGCTATTTTGTTCGCCGGGCTTTGGACATTGCCTCTGCGAGGCGCGCCTTGCGGCTGAAAAAATGCAGTTGTATGATGACTGTCGACTTTCCGATGAGCCCTTACGCTCGTCACCGCTACGCTTCATACGATTACGAATTCCTCCATCAGGCTCCACGCCTGATCGATTCGCCCCAAAAATAACAGGAGAAGCAGATGCCTACCGTTCTCGGTCAGAACTTCATCGGCGGCGCCCGCAGTGGCCTCGGCGAAGCACGCCATAAAAGCCTCGACGCCACTACTGGCGAAGCACTGCCTTACACCTTTCATCAGGCTACCGACGCGGAAATCGATGCCGCCGCCTCGGCTGCCAAAGACGCCTTCCTCGAATTCCGCCAGTTGAGCCCGGCCCGTCGCGCTGAATTTCTCGATGCCATCGCTGACGAACTCGACGCCCTGGGCGATGACTTCGTTGCCCTCGTTTGCCAGGAAACCGCGCTCCCGGCCGGTCGAATCCAGGGTGAGCGTGGCCGTACTTCCGGCCAGATGCGCCTGTTCGCCAAAGTCCTGCGTCGCGGTGACTTCCTCGGTGCGCGTATCGATCAAGCCCTCCCTGACCGCAAGCCACTGCCACGTGTCGAACTGCGCCAGCAGCGCATCGGCGTTGGCCCGGTGGCCGTGTTCGGCGCCAGCAATTTCCCGCTGGCCTTCTCCACTGCCGGCGGCGACACCGCCTCGGCACTGGCTGCCGGTTGCCCGGTTGTGGTGAAAGCCCACAGCGGCCACATGGCAACGGCTGATCTGGTCGGTAACGCCATCGTCCGCGCCGCCGAGAAGACCGGCATGCCAAAAGGTGTGTTCAACATGATCTTCGGCAGCGGCGTTGGCGAAGGTCTGGTCAAGCACCCGGCCATTCAGGCCGTCGGCTTCACCGGTTCGCTGCATGGCGGTAACGCCCTGTGCAAACTGGCGTCCGAGCGTCCGCAGCCAATCCCGGTGTTCGCCGAGATGTCGAGCATTAACCCGGTGGTCCTCCTGCCCGGCGCACTGACAGCGCGCGGCACTGCCATCGCGGGCGAACTCGCGGCCTCCGTGGTCATGGGCGCAGGCCAGTTCTGCACCAACCCGGGCGTTGTGATCGGCATTCGCTCCCCCGCCCTGACGGCGTTCACCGAGCAACTGACCGAGCACATGGGCGGTCAGGCACCACAGACCATGCTCAACGAAGGCGGCCTGCGCAGCTACAGCAAAGGCGTCGAGAAGCTGCTGGCACACCCAAGCGTCACGCACCTGGCCGGCAAGCCGCAGGAAGGCAAGCAGGCCCAGGCTCAGCTGTTCAAGGCGGACGTCAGCATGTTGCTCAACGGCGACGAGTTGCTTCAGGAAGAAGTCTTCGGCCCAACCACGCTGCTCATCGAAGTGGCTGACGACGCTGAACTGAAAGCCGCACTGCTGGCGCTGCGCGGCCAACTGACCGCGACGCTGATCGGCGAAACCGCCGACCTGCAGAAGTACCAGTGGCTGGTACCGGTGCTGGAAGAGAAAGTCGGCCGCATTCTGGTCAATGGCTACCCGACCGGCGTCGAAGTCTCTGACGCGATGGTGCACGGCGGTCCTTATCCGGCAACGTCCGATGCCCGCGGTACTTCGGTAGGCACCCTGGCGATCGATCGTTTCCTGCGCCCGGTCTGCTACCAGAACTACCCGGACAGCCTGCTGCCGGCCGCTCTGCAAAACGCCAACCCGCTGGGCCTCAAGCGCCTGGTGAACGGCGAGTGGAGCACTGACGTCATCGCCTGATGAAGGGGCCTGATTCGTCAGGTATTGTTCATCAGATCCGATGCGTCAGACCAACGAAAAAACGGCGCGACCCTGTGAGGGGCCGTGCCGTTTTTTTTTGCCTTGCGATCGGTGTGGAGCGTTGGCACGGCTGGATTTAGCTCTTAATGGAGGGGGTAACTTGGTGGATGATAAGCAGATTGAAATGGCCAGCCTTACCGGCGAAGCGTCAATTTGGCTAGCTGGCAAATGGCTGAACAAGCCGAGCCGTTGCCGTGTGGATGACCACACGCTGGAGCTTGTGACGGATTTCCACACCGATTTCTGGCGTGAAACCCATTATGGGTTCATTCGAGACAGCGGCCATTTCCTGGGGTTTGAGACCAGGGGAGGCTTTACCGCGCAGGTCAGAATCAACGCCGATTTTCGCGAGCTCTATGACCAGGCGGGGATTATGGTCAGGCTCAACGAGGAGACCTGGCTCAAGGCAGGAATCGAATACAACGATGGAATGCCAATGATCAGCAGCGTGCTGACCCAGGGCAAGTCGGATTGGGCACCCGGCTGCTTTTCCGGCGACCCGACCGATTTCTGGCTTCGTGTGACCGTTTCCGATGGCGTGCTGCGTTTGCAATACTCCACCGATGGCATCACTTGGCCGCTGCTTAGACTTGCTCCCTTTCCAGACGCGGACAGCTACACGGTGGGTCCTATGTGCTGCACACCGGAGCGCCAAGGGTTAAGGGTGAGCTTTTCCGAATGGTCGTTGAGCCCGCCTGTCGGGCGAGACCTGCATGACCTGAACTAGCCAATCTGCCGGCCGGGCCAGTCAGGCAACTGATTTGACCGGCTGCTGACGCCCGGCTGACCTGCATCCCCCCTCTCGTGTGGACACCTGAACATGAATGAAGAACTGAGCATCATTGATCTGCACGAGGGCGACGGAAAGGCCGTCGTCAAAGGCGCGCTGATCACCACGCAATACACCGGCACCCTGGAAGACGGCACCGTGTTCGATTCCTCATGGGAACGCGGCAAGCCGTTTCAGTGCGTCATCGGCACCGGACGGGTGATCAAGGGTTGGGACATCGGGCTGATGGGCATGAGGGTCGGCGGCAAGCGCAAGCTCTGGGTGCCTGCGGCGCTGGCGTACGGTGAGCGGTCGATGGGCGCGCACATCACACCCCATTCAAACCTCGTGTTTGAGATTGAATTGCTGGAAGTCCTTACGCGGGAGGATTGAGGCCGGGTGCCGTCACCCTCGATCACTGCCATTCGCGTTGAACAACAAGCCTTAGATTCAAATTATCAACGTGATCAAACCCGCTGCGCCACGTCGCAAAACCACTGGCGAAGGCGTTGTGCTGCCTCACCCAGCACCACATCTTTGGCCTGCACAAGATAATAGCCCTTGCCAGTTTTCAATGCGGAGGCAACGACAGGGACGAGCAAGCCCCTTTGGACATCTTCTTCAACCAGCCAGGGGCTCGTGAGCACCAGACCTTGATCGCGGCGCGCCGCGTCGATTGCCAGCTCCGACTGATCGAACCTGAGGCTGCTGGAGAAGCTATCAGGGGACATGCCGACCGATGACAGCCATTGAGACCAGTGAGCATGTGAGGTCGTATAGAGCAAGGTTGCTCCCGGCAAGGAGTCAAGGCTATGCAGCTGGAGCCGTTCACGGTAAGCCGGGCTGCAATAGACCCTTACCTCGTCTGGCAAGAGCAGTTCTGCGTTGACGTCACCGCCATATCCATCGAAATGCCGCACCGCCAGGTCGCAGGTACCGTCATTGAAATCCACGGTATCGCTGGACGCGCTAAGGTGCAGTTGCACCTCCGGGTATCGCTCCGTGAACAATGGCATCCGCTTCGCAAACCAGGAATTGGCAAACGCCGGCGGCAGGCTTAGCCGTACCTGCCTGTCTCTAAGACCTCGAACCGCGAGATTGGCGGTTTCCAACTGGCGCAGAGCCGGCTTCACCTGCTCCCAATAGCCCAGCGCTTCAGCCGTTGGCTCCAGCCTGCGCACACTGCGCACAAACAAAGACGTTCCTAACCAACCTTCCAGCTTGCGAATCTGTTGCCCGACCGCTCCCGGCGTGACGAACAGCTGGCTTGCAGCAAGGATCATGCTGCCGGTGCGCATGACTGCGTCAAAGCAAGCAATGGCCCTGAGGGGCGTATCCGCTCTCATGGCGTAGTTTTTCTCTTCTATAGACCGAAAACACATGATTTGTAGCGGCTTGCGAACGTTCCCACAATCGAATTTCGCCACAGCGCTGCAACTCAATCCGATTTGCAAAGGGGAAACGCCAGTGCCAAATGGCCGAGTCACCGGGGTGAGGAACAAATTGATGACCAGGTCAGTGACAAAAGGTGCCGATAAGTGAGGAAGTCAGTAGATGGAACTGCCACGGCGGTTATGGTGCTGCTGTGTGTCGTTTGGGGGGCGCAGCAGGTGGCAATGAAGGCAGTTGCCGGTGACATAGCACCCATCATGCAGGTCGCCGTTCGCTCCGGAATCGCTGCCGCCCTGGTGTGGATAATCGGAAAATGGATCATGCGCGAGGTGTGGTTACCCGGCGTCTGGTGCCGCTCGGGATTAGTCGTCGCCGTTCTGTTTGCGGGTGAATTTCTGTTCGTCGCAGAAGGGTTACGCCGGACAAGTGCCTCGCACATGGCGGTGTTCCTTTATACGGCCCCCTTATTCGCCGCCATTGGTCTGCACCTGCGCTTGCCGGAGGAGCGTCTTGGTGCGATTCAGTGGTTGGGTATGTCGCTGGCCTTCGCAGGGATTGCAACCACCTTTCTCATGCCGCGGGATGGGACAGCCATTCAAACCGTCAACGCGAACAGTCTGCCGGGTGACCTGCTGGGCTTGTGCGCGGGCGCTACCTGGGGATTCACGACAGTAGCGGTGCGCACCAGTCGCTTAAGTGAAGCAACCGCAACCCAGACCCTGTTTTACCAACTGGCGGGTGCTTTTGTCCTTTTGCTGCCGTTGAGCCTGCTCGCAGGCCAAAGCTTGATGAGCTTTTCAACGGGTGCGGTGGCCAGCCTGGTTTTCCAGACATTAATCGTGTCGGTGGCAAGCTACTTGATCTGGTTCTGGATGCTTCGTCGCTACCTCGCGGCTCGCCTGGGCGTGCTGGCCTTCATGAGTCCGCTGTTTGGCGTACTGATGGGTTATCTGTGGCTAGGTGAGCAGACAAGCTTCGGTTTTTTGCTGGGCGCAAGCCTGACTATTGCCGGCCTGCTCGTGGTGAACCTCAGCAAAGTGGCGGCACAGAATCGACGCGATACAAGTGGCCCTGCACCGAAACATCCCAAGGAGAAGATCCCGCTATGAAGACATTAATCGTATTGGCGCACCCGGAACCACGCTCCTTTAGCGGCGCCTTAAAGGACGTTGCTGTCGAAACCCTGCGCGAACTCGGTCACCAGGTTCAGGTGAGCGATCTCTACGCGATGAATTGGAAGGCTGAGCTGGGGATTGATGACTTCATGGATAATCGTGCCGATCCTGACTATCTTGATCTTCCCCGCGAGCAAGAACATGCGTTTGCAAACGGGTCCCACACCGGCGACGTCAAGACTGAGCAATCGAAGGTCATGTGGGCTGACCTCGTGATTTTTCAGTTTCCTGTGTGGTGGTTTTCGATGCCCGCCATATTGAAAGGCTGGGTAGACCGGGTATTGAGCCGGGGATTCGCATACTCATCAGGGCACAAGTATGGATCGGGGCTCCTCAGAGGAAAGAAGGCCATGCTTTGTCTCACCACGGGCACTGCAAACAGCCTTTACACACCCGCAGGGATTGACGGCGATTTGCATCACGTCCTCTGGCCTATCCATAACGGCATTCTGGCCTATACCGGCTTCACCGTTTTCCCCCCGTTTGCTGCATGGATGCCAGCGCAGCTCAGCGATGACGAACGTCAGCAGTGTCTGAATGCATATGCCGACTACTTGCGGCGCCTTGAAACGCTGGAGCCGCTGTTTTTTCACCCCCGTGAGGACTACGACGACAACCAGCAGCTGAAACCGGGAATCAAAGCCCGCTCAGGCGTGCAGTGGAATCCTCGTGCCGGACAATGTTTTGAACAGGCTGCTTCGTACTTTGCAGAGCATTCAAATGACAAAGTCTGACCTTGCCAGGGGAAAAGCCATGGCCGTCGTCATGCTGGCCAGCACCGGAAAAACATCCAGTACAATAGCTGAAGCCCTGGCCTGACGGCAAGAGGATCCGATGCAGCGGGTTATCACCCGGCCGATACCTTCATCAACACATCGGCCAGTTTCTTCGCCAGCTCTTCTTCCTTGTACGGCTTCTGCACGATCAGCTTTGGGTCGACATCGAGGATGTCGATGTCGGCGAAACCGGTGATGAACATGATCGGCAGCTGCGGGTGGTCGCGGCGGACGATTTCGGCCAGTTCGCCGCCGGTCATGTTGGGCATGGCGAAGTCGGTGAGGAGCAGTTCGATGCTCGGGTCGAGTTTCTTCAGCGCCTCGTCACCGCTGTCCGCTTCGACCACCGAATAACCCAGTGAGACCAGCATCATCGCCGTCACCGAGCGTACGTCCGGGTCATCGTCGACCAGCAGAATCGTGCGGTCCTTGTCGTCGGCGTCGGCACGACCGGGCATGTCGGAGGCGCTGATCACCGGGACTGCGGTGCGCGCAACACTCGGCAGATAGACTCGCAGCGTGGTGCCGGCGTTTTCGGCGGTGTCGATGCTGACGCCGCCACCCGATTGCTTGGCGAAACCGAACACCTGCGCCAGACCCAGTCCCGAACCCTTGCCCACCGCCTTGGTGGTGAAGAACGGCTCGAAGGCCTTGGCCAGCACTTCGGGGCTCATGCCACAGCCGGAGTCACTCACCGACAACACCACGTAGGCGCCGGGTTCAGGGTCTTCAGGCCGTAGCGGCAGGCGATAGACCATCTCGTTCCAGGTGCTCAGGCGCAGTTGCCCGCCCTGGGGCATGGCGTCCCGGGCGTTGATCGCCAGGTTGAGAATGATCATCTCGGTCTGCGTCGGGTCGACCAGCGCACTCCACAGGTCTTCGGCCAGTTCGGTCTCGACCCATACACTGCCACCCAGCGCACGGCCAAGCAGTTCGCGCATGCCGGCTATCGTGTCGTTGAGGTTCAACGCCACAGGCTCCAGACGCTGGCGACGGGAGAACGATAAGAGCTGACTGGTCAGCTTGGCGCCCCGCTCGCCCGCTTCGCGGATGTTTTGCAGGCGCTGGGGAGACTTGGTGAACACCCCTTTTTCCAGATCCCGGCTGAGGAAGTTCGCGCTGGTCAGAATCACGGTCAGCAGGTTGTTGAAGTCGTGGGCAACGCCGGCGGTCAACTGGCCGACCACCTCCAGCCGCTGCATCTGCTGCAGGGCGGCCTCGACGCGCTCGCGCTCCTTGATCTGATCACGCAGGCGCTTGTTGGTCGCCGCCAGCTCGTCCACCACCGCCCGCTCGCCGGTGATGTCGCGGACTGCGGCGTACATCAGCCCGTCGTCCGGCACGATGGTCCAGGACAACCAGCGGTAGCCACCGTCGGTATGGCGCATGCGATTGACGAAACGCGTCGAGACATGGCCTTCGGCGACGCTGGCGGTTTCGCGCAACGTGGCTTCGAGATCATCCGGATGAATCAACTCGCTCAAACGCTGCCGCCCGACCTCATCGCGCGCCCAGCCCAGCGTCGATTCCCATGCCGGGTTGAGGGCGATCGGCGTCATGTCGAAATGCAGCACGCCGAGCAGCTCCCGGGACAGCTCCCAGGTTCGGTCGCGTTCGCGGGTTCGCTGCACGACACGTTCACCGAGAATGTCGTTGAGCTGATGCAGCGCCTGAGTGGCGTGCTTGCGCTCGGTAATGTCCTGCATGACGCCGGTGAAGCGCACGCAGCGGCCCTCTTCAAACACCGAGCGGCCGTTGGAGAACACCCACCGTTCCTCGCCCTCATCAGTGACCAGTCGGTGCTCGATCTGGAAGGAAGTGTCCACCGTCAGCGCGGCCATGACCTTGCTGTGCAGCTGATCGCGGTCGTCCGGATGGCAGAGCAGAAACATCAGCGCCAGGCTGACGGGAGCGTCGGCGCCAACGCCGTAAAGCGCCTTACAGCGCTCGTCCCACAGCAGCGTGTCGGTGCGCGGGTCGTACGTCCAGACCCCCATGTCCGCGGCTTCGATCGCCAGCTGCGCGCGCACTTCCGCCACTTGCAGCGTCTTCTCGGCGTACAGTCGCTTTTCCCGCTCCTGCACTTCGGACACCGCGCGCATGACCGCCTTGGGCAGCATCTTCATGTTCTGCTTGAGGACGTAATCGATGGCGCCCATGCGCATCATTTCGACGGCATGCTGCTCGCCGAAAATCCCCGACAAAAAGATGAAAGGCGTCTGCGGCGCCAGACGCAATGCGCTGTTGAGCACATCCGCACCTGAAGAGCCCGGCAGCAGAAAATCGCTGAGAATGAGGTCAAAACGCGCGGCCAGCAGCTCACGCTCGACGTCCTGATGGTTGTAGACCAGCGTGGCGTCGATCTTCAGCCCGCTGTTTTCGAGGGTGAGCAGGATCAGTTCGGCATCCAGCGAACTGTCTTCGACCAAAAGCAATTTAAGCTGCGATAACGGCATGAATAAAAGTCATTGTTCCAGAAGGGGCTGGTTCGGCGTTTATAAGTGCCGGTCCGAAAGCCCCGGAGTCAGGAGCCTGGACGGCGTGCGAGTCGCAGGGAGCCCGGTGGTGGCTCATTCAAAACGGCCCAAAACACGCCGAGGTCCGAGATCGCCGAGACAAATTCCTTGAATTCGACCGGCTTGACCACGTAAGCGTTCACACCCAGTGAATAGGCGCGGTTCAAATCCGGCTCTTCGCGGGAGGACGTCAGCATTACCACGGGAATGCTGCGCAGTTCCTCGGTTTCGCGGATGACTTTGAGCACTTCAAGGCCATCCACTTTGGGCAGCTTCAGGTCCAGCAGCATCACTGCCGGATTACCGGCGACACGGTCGTGGTGATGGTTGCGGCGCAGCAGGTAATCAAGCGCCTCGGCACCGTCACGCAGCACGATCACTTCATTGGCCAACTGGCTACGTTCAAGGGCGACAAGGGTCAGCTCCAGATCGTTTGGATTATCTTCCACCAGAAGAATGGGTTTCAGCACTGGGCGTCTCCTTCGACACTCAAAGAGTAACGGTCAACCGCGCTTGGGCAGCGCAAAGTAAAAAGTGGCGCCATGGCCCAACTGGCTATGGGCCCAGACGGTGCCGTCATGGCGTTCGATGATCCGTCGGACACTGGCCAGGCCAATGCCGGTGCCTTCGAATTCTTCCATGCGGTGCAGGCGCTGGAACACGCCAAACAGCTTGCCGGCGTAGGCCATGTCGAAGCCTACGCCGTTGTCGCGGATGTACACCACGACCTTGCCGTCTTCCTCGTAACTGCCCACCTCGATCACTGCCGGGTTCTGGTTGCGGGTGTACTTGATCGCGTTGGACAGCAGGTTGCGCATCGCCAGGTGCAGGAACGCCGCGTCGGCAATGACCACGGGCAACGGCTGGGAGACTTTCCACTCCAGCGCGCGGCTTTCGTAATCGGGCAGCATTTCCCGGCGTATCGATTCGACCATGGCGTTGAGGTCAACATCAGAGAAACGCATCGCCGAACGGCCCATCTGCGAAAAGCTCAGCAGGTTGTCGACCAGCGTGCCGGCAAAGCGCGCCGACTCGCTGATGTTTTCCAGAAAGCGCACCCCCCGGTCGGACAACTTGCTGCCTTCAATGTCGCTCAACAACTCAGCGTAGCCGGCAATGTGTCGCAACGGCGCGCGCAGATCGTGGGACACGCTGTAGGAAAATGCTTCAAGCTCTTTGTTGGATTTCTTCAATTCATCGGCCAGTGCGGCCATTTCTTCAGCCTTGCGCAGGACGATGCCCAGCACGGCCGCACGCAGCTCGACCACCGCTTCGCAGTCCATGTCGTCCCAGGGTCTGGAGAACCCGCGCACGGTCTCCTCCCATAAGGCGAAGCTGTTGCGCGGGCTCAGCGAGCCGCTCGGGCTGACACTTTTCTCGGGTTTGCCGGCCCAGTTGACCACGCGGGTCTGCTCGGGCCGGAACCAGATGATGAAGTTGGAATGCAGTTCGGAGATCGCCGTCGCCAGCACGCCGCTGACCGAGCTGGCCAGCAAGGGCAGCTCTGGGATGTCGCGACTGATGTTGTCGGAGCGGAAGACCTCGTGGGGATCGCGGCCGCTCAACCAGTCGGCGAGCTTGACGATCTGCTCGCGTTCGGGGGTTTCGCCGTAGACATCGACGCTGGCGCCGGAAATCACTGCCGCGCCAGTGGCACCGACAAAACCCAGCAACACTTCGGGCATCGTGCGCAGGCCACCGGTGACGCTGTCGAGGTCAGCCATGGCTGCGAGCATCTGCACGATCTGCCGGCGCAGGCTCAGCATGCGCTGGTTGGCGGCATGGGCTTCCTTGCTCTCGATCTGCAGCGACAACACGCTGCCCAACAGTTCACAGGCAGTGCGGGACTGGAAGGTGACCCTGCGTGGCGTGGCGTGGTGGCAGGAAATCAGGCCCCATAACTGCCCGCGCACCACGATGGAGATCGACATCGAGGCCAGCGTCTGCATGTTGCGCATGTACTGCAGATGCACGGGCGACACGCTGCGCAAGGTGGCAAAAGTCAGGTCCAGGGGCGCGCCGGTCATGGGGTTGTTGCCGGGTACCAGCGGCGATGGCTGGTAATTGGCGTTTTCGATGACGCGAATGCGGTTGGCCAAGTACAGCGCCCGGGCCTGGGCAGGCACGTCAGACGCCGGGAAGCTCAGGCCGAGCAGGCTTTCGTAATCTTCATCCAGTGCTTCGGCGCTGACCAGCCCGTTGCCATCGGCATCGAAGTGATACGCCTTGACCCGGCCGAAACCGGTGATGCGCTTGACCTCGGCCACCGAGCGCTGACACAGCGCTTCGATGCTTTCTTCCACATTCATCTGGCTGATGAAGCCGCGCATCAGCGGGTAGACGTTGCCGTACGCGCCACTCATGTCCCCGGCCGGCTCGAACTCGGCGATCAGCACCTGATCGTGACGATGGACCATCATGGTCATCGGCTGGCCGGCACTCGAACCTGGCAGAAAACGCACCTCACCGATGTGAAAAGGATTTTGTTCTTCGTCAGGCAAAGCGTGCACGCGCTGGAGCAGGCGCTCAGGCTCGGCGAACACACTGGACAGGGTTGCGCCGATCAGCGCCTGCGGATCCAGCCCAAGCCAGTCGCTGACGTTGGCGCTGACTTGAATGACCGTAGAAGCGGCTTCGTCGATGACCAGCAGAAATCCCTGGGGCTGAATGCTGCCGGGGATCTGAATCGGTTCACGCGCGCAGTGCTCGATCGCGCCCTTGAGGGCGTCGTCGCTAAGGGTCAAGGTCTTGCTCCTTTACCTTCAACGTTTGGGCAAACGGCGTCGGCAATGTGTGCCGCAAAAGCGGCACGGATGGGAATGCCGCACACGTTAACAAAAACCGTCCTGCTCAAATACTCCGAACTCACTGATTGGCGAGAAAAAAACCATCCATTCGCATCAGCTGTCGAGCATGGCCCTCACCTTCGACAGAAATTCAACCAACTGGAAGGGCTTCAGGATCATGTCCATCCGTTCGCCCAGAAAATCCTGTCGGTTGAGCGCGTTCTCCGCGTAGCCGGTCATGAACAGCACTGGCAGGTCGGGCCGCCACCCTCGGCCGCGCTGGGCAACTTCGCGGCCGTTCATTTCCGGCATGCCCACGTCGGTGAGCAACAGGTCAATGGTGCCGTCATGCTCCAGGCACGACAGCGCCGTGCCGACATCGGCCACCTGGGTGCAGCGGTAACCGGCATCGGTGAGGACCTCATTGACGAACATGCGCACCGACGCCGTGTCTTCGACGATCAACACGTGCTCCCCCGCGCCCTGCGCGGCGACGGCGGAAGGCTGCGGCGGCTCGACACTCTGCTCGTCCGCCGCCGGCAACAGCAGCGTGACCTCGGTGCCGTGACCGACCACGCTGCGAATCTGCACGTCGCCGCCCGACTGCCGGGCGAAACCGTAGATCGTCGACAGGCCCAGGCCGGTGCCCTGGCCGATCGGCTTGGTGGTGAAGAACGGGTCGAATACCTTGTCGATCAAGTGGTGTTCGATGCCGACGCCGTCATCGCGCACGGTCAGGGCGATGTACGCGCCATCTGCCATGCGTGAGTGGCCCTGGGAGTAGGTCTCGAAGGTGCTGATCCAGATATTGCCGCCCGATGGCAATGCGTCCCGGGCATTGATCACCAGATTGAGCACGGCGCTTTCGAGCTGGCCGGCGTCGACCATCGCCACGGCACTGCGTGAAGTCAGCTCCAGCGTCAGGCAAATGCCTTTGCCGATGGTGCGACCCAGCAGGTCCTCAAGGGAACGCACGTACTGATTGACGTCGGATGCGCGGGTATCGAGGGGCTGCTGGCGGGCGAAGGCCAACAGACGATGGGTCAGTGCCGACGCGCTCTTCGCCGACGCCAACGCGGCATCGGCATACACCATGACTTTTTCAGGGCGGCCGTCTTCGGTGCGTTTCTTGACCAGCTCAAGCCCGGTGACGATACCCGTCAGCAGGTTGTTGAAATCGTGGGCGATGCCGCCGGTGAGCTTGCCGATAGCGTCCATCTTCTGCGCTTGCAACAGCTGTTCTTCGGTCCGGGCGCGCTCGGCGACTTCATGGGCGAGCCGGCTGTTGACCGAGTCCAGTTGCTGCAGATGCGACTGTTCGCGACGGCGGTGCTCGGTGACGTCTTCGATGAACACCAGGCTCATGCCGCTCTCCCGGTACGGCGAAACCTGCCATTCGGTTTCGCGCAGTTCACCCTTGACCCGCATGCTCAGCGTGCCCATCCAGCGCTCCCCTGCGCCCAGCGCTTCGCGCAGGCCGTCGAGGGCCGAGCCCTGATCTTCGCTGAAGCTGCGCAGCACCGCCCCCTCATCGGCGCCTTGACCCAGCAGTTGGGCAAAGGCGTGGTTGGCTTCGTGAACGTTCAGGCTGCCGTCCATGACCGCAATCGGCGCCGAGACGTTGGCAAAAATTTCGCGGAAACGCTCTTCGCTGTCACGCAATGCGTATTCGGTATCACGCACCCGCAACAGCGTGCGCAGCGTGGCAAGCAGCACGTCGGGGTCGACCGGGTGCACCAGATAGGCGTCCGCACCTGCTTCCAGGCCGGTGACGATGTCGCCGGTCTGGATCGACGCCGCCGACACGTGCACCACTGGCAACAGCGCCGTGCGGGGCGCAGCGCGCAGCTGACGAACGATGTCGAAGCCGCTCATGTCGGGCAGATTGACGTCGAGAATCAGCGCGTCGGGCAAGCGCTCGGCAATCAGCGCCAGACCTTCGGTGCCGGTGCCGGCCTCCGCCACCTTGAACCCCTGGCGCTCCATCCGACGCCGCAAGGCGTACCGGGTCGCGGCATTGTCGTCGACGATCAGCAGCCGGGTTTCAGGCTTCATTGGCAGGCTCCTGGGCCAGCGCCAACGGGATCACCACGTAGAACGTCGAGCCTACGCCGGGTTCGCTCTCCACGCCGACATGCCCGCCCAGCAATTCGGCAAAACGCTTGCACAGCGACAGGCCAAGACCGGTGCCGCGCAAGCGTTTCTGCAGGGGCGAATCGACCTGAGTGAAGTCCTCGAACAGCGCACCATGAAGCTCCTGGGGAATGCCAATACCGGTGTCGGTCACTGCAAAGCGAACCGAGTCCTCGGATTCCAGCCGTGCCGAGACGCGCACTTCACCGCGCTGGGTGAATTTCAGCGAGTTGGAGATAAAGTTGCGCAGAATCTGCCCCAGTTTTTGATCGTCGGTGTACAGCCGGGGCAAGCCGACGGGCGCTTCGAAGATCAGGTCGACGGTGGAGGCATCGACGATGGGACGGAACATGCCCCGTAGTGCCGAAAACAGATCGAACATGTCAAACCATGCCGGCGAGATGCTGATGCGGCCGGCTTCGATCTTCGCCAGGTCCAGCAGGTCGTCGACCATGTCGCTCAACTCCCGCGCGGCGGTGCTGACAAATGCGACCTGCTTGTGCTGTTCCTCGCTCAGGGGACCGTCCAGTTCATCGGTCAGCAGACTGGCGATGCTGAGGATCGACCCCAGCGGCGTGCGAAATTCATGGCTCATGTAGGACAGGAAACGGCTCTTGAGGTCGGAAGCCTGACGCAATTGGTCGGCTTGATTCTCAAGTTCGGCGTACAGCGCGAGAACGCCCTGGTTGGTCTCGTCAAGCTCGGTGCGCAGGGCAACGGCTTCGGCGCGCGAGCGTTCCAGCTCAAGTTCAATAGACCCCTGAGGCGTTACGCGGGCGTTGTGGTCAGTCATCGAGCGTCTCCAGAGCCATCACCAATACCGTTACATCGTCCCTGCCCCGGCAATAATCGCGGTGCAAGACCGCTGCGATGATTGCCGGATGTCGGTATACCAGGCCAGGGCAATCGCGAAGATTCCATCGCGATTGCAGGCCATCGCTGAACATGATCAACAACTGCCCGGTGCAATCGTCATAGTCCATCGGCGGTATTTTGCGGTACTGCAGGCCGACGATGCCGGGGTGCGAAGGAATGCCGCGGGTTTTCTCGTCGCCAATCAGCGTCGCGCCGATGTTACCGATGCCAATGAAACGCAGCTTGCCTGTCGCGCCGTCGAACCGCACCAGTGCTGCCGCGCCGCCGCGGCTGCCTTGCATGTCGACGTGCAGGTCCTCCAGCAACACGCCCGGATCGGCGAACGGATTGCGAATGAACGCACGTGCGCCGGCCATTCCCGCCGCTTCGGCTTCAGGGCCGTGACCGAGGCCGTCGATCATCATGATCGACATCTGCTGCCCCTTGACCGCGACTTCCCACACATCGCCGCAGGCCGGGTCATCGTGCAGCGAATGCTGGGTGATGCCCATGCGCAGGTCTTTGACCGTGGCTTTGCGCGGGAAGAAACGCGCCAGTAACACACTGCCGCGCGCGTCGCTGTGCACATCGAAGACTTGCGCCTGGCGCAGCACGGCGCCCAGGCCGATGCCTTGGGTACCGCGGGTGGAAAAACCATCGGCCATGCAGCTTTGCACGTCGAACCCCTTGCCCCGGTCGATCGCGATGATCTCGACGCCCGGCGCTGAACGCGAGGCATCGCCCGAGGCATCACCCGGCAGCGCGCGAACATGCAACTCGCCGCTTTGCGCATGTTTGAGAATATTGCTGGCCAGTTCGGTGACGACCAGGGCCACACGGCCGCAATCGGCCTCGTCAAACCCCGCCTGTTCGGCCAGTCGTTGCACCGTGCGCCGTGCGTGCCCGACCTGACTGATGTCTTCGATCGACAACACCTGGGTCAGATGACTGTGCAGATTCACGTCCATTTGCAGATCATCACGCGCGTACCTGCGCCGGGTGCGGTGTCCAGCTCGAAGTCGTCCACCAGGCGCTTGGCGCCCGTCAGGCCAAGACCGAGGCCGCCTCCGGACGTCCAGCCGTCGGTCATCGCCAGCTTGAGGTCGGGAATGCCCGGGCCTTCGTCGCGAAAGGTCAGGCGCACGCCGACGCGCAGGCCGTCTTCGACAATCTGCCAGTCCATGTCACCGCCGCCGCCATAGACCATCGTGTTGCGCGCCAGCTCGCTGACCGCCGTGACCAGCTTGGTCAGGTCGATCAGGCGCATGCCGCAGTCCTGCGCCAGCTTGCGCGCGGTCTGCCGCGCCAGCACGACATCTTGCTCGATGCGAATGGGCTGAGTGCCGCTGCTGCGCTCGTTCATTGAGAATAGGCCCGCTCGCGCAACAGCTTCATGCCCCGTTCAACGTTCAGCGCGGTGCTCACGCCGGGCAGGGTCATGCCCAGTTCCACCAGGGTAATGGCGACGGCAGGCTGCATGCCGACCAACACGGTTTCGGCGTCCATGATTCGCGACAGGCCGGAGATCATGCCGATCATCCGACCGATGAACGAATCGACCATGTCCAGCGCGGAGATGTCGATGAGCACGCCGCGCGCCGACGTGCGACTGATGCGTTCGGACAGGTCATCCTGCAGCGTCAGCGCCAGTTGGTCGTGCATGTCTACCTGAATGGTCACGAGCAGAAAGTCGCCCATCTGCAGAATCGGAATGCGCTCCATGGCTCATACCGCCTTGGTGAGGGTGACGCCCAGACGGCGCAGCGCCAATGCCAGCGCATCGGCCAGATTGGCTTTGGTCACCACGCCTTGCAGGTCCAGACCCAGGTGCACGATGGTCTGGGCAATCTGCGGACGCACGCCGCTGATGATGCAATCGGCGCCCATCAGGCGGATCGCTGTCACGGTCTTGAGCAGGTGTTGGGCCACCAGGGTGTCGACGGTCGGCACGCCAGTGATGTCGATGATGGCGATTTCCGCGCCGGTGTCGACGATGCGTTGCAACAGCGACTCCATGACCACCTGGGTGCGCTGCGAATCCAGCGTGCCGATCATCGGCAGTGCCAGGACGCCATCCCACAATTTGACCACCGGCGTGGACAGCTCAAGCAGTTCTTCCTGCTGACGCTTGATCACCGCTTCACGGGATTTCTGGTAGGTGCGGATCGTGTGCAGACCCAGACCGTCGAGCAGCTCCGACATCTGCAGCACCTGTTCGGCGATCAGCAACGGCTGGTCAGCGAAAGCGTTTTGCAGTTGGGTGAACAGCGGGCCCTTGAGGGCGAAGATGAAACTGGCCGTTTGCTGAGAATCCTGACCGGCCAGAGCGCGCTGGCTGGACAGTTTTTCGAGGAAGTGACGAACGTCGTCCCATTCGGCGGTGGTGATGTTGGCAGAGCCGCCCTTCTCCAGCGTCAACGTCAAAAGGCGCAGAAAATCGGCTACCTGCTGCCGGATTTCCTCAGGCTTGAGGTTACGCGTCGCGCCGCTGGCTTCCAGATCAGCGTGCCATTGGGCAGCCAGTTGCGATTCGGAGCGTTTAAGGGCGTCAACGGTGATTTGTTGTAATGCTGCCATGAGGTGGCTCCAGTGAGTGCAGGTCGAGGATTGGAATGGGTCGACGTAAGCAGGCCTGTGAAATATGCGAAAGGGTCAAAAAAACAGCGCGGGGCGTTGCGCGGCAGGTTGCTGCAAGGTGTGGACCAGGAAGCTATCGGGTCCACGAGGGCACCGCGGCTGCAACCAGCGTGACCGCGCACACGAAATACGCCTGCCGCCGGTAGGTGTCAAGGTAACATCACCCGGTTTTCATTGTTTATTTATCAATGGAGTCGTCGCCGGCTTAAAACACGCTGTCGACCAACTGAACATAGATGGAAAACGCGCCCAGCAAAAACCAGAACGCCGTAAACAGCCACGGTGTGCGCATTGAAAACATCAGCGACTTGCGGTAGCCCTTTTCGCTGGATTCGTGCTCGCTGAACAACGGCGAATCGTCATAGGCCAGGCCCATGGCCGGTTGACTGCTCAGCAACTGGGCCTGTTTGAAATGCCAGTGGTCGATGATTTCGTACGCCGCGCGGATGCCCGGCCAGGCGTGCATGGAGCTGATCAGTCCGAGCAATGTCAGAAAAGGCGGCACCACCAGCGTGAACATCTTGCCCCATTCGGGATTGAGGTTGGCCATCGACGAGGCGAAGGCGATCACCAGAAAAGACTGCGCGGACAAATAGGCGTTGGTGCGGTTGGACAGGATCGCTGTCTCGTACTGGATCTCCTTGCGGTAGAAGTCCAGCCGGTCCTTCGGCGACCCGAACAGCATGGCGTCTGCCACTTGAGCGTTAGCGGACTGCTCCGCGGCGATCGGATTGCTGCTGGTAATGATGGTGGGTGTTTCCATGTCACGACTCACAAGCGGGGCTCCTGCCTATAAAACGGCGGCGCAGTCGGTCCTGCGTCACCCATCGATATTTGATTGAAGGATCTGGGTCGGGTGCCCGCAAGCGGACGAACGGCGTTCAGTTTCAGCAGGAAGCAAGGCAGCGGCGAAGACACGCTCACTTCAGTGAGCCCGACGCCCTCGACATGCAGCGTACGCGCCGCTCTTCCACCCGCTGGGCAAACCAGGCGGTGGTCAGCTTGCGGGTGATTTTCGGGCTTTCCAGCACGATGCCCGGCAGGATTGCCCTCGGCAGCGGTTTACCGGCGGCCTTGTCGGCCATGGCGAAGATCTTCGCGTACAGCTCGGTGTCTTCGAAGGCCAGCGTTTCGCCCTTCTCCAGCTGGCTGCGGATGGTCGTATTACGCATGTCCAGCTGAGGGTAGAGGCTGCGCACGGCCAGTTCGGTCTGCCCCAGCGCCGGGCCGAACCCGTAGCTGATCAGGTCGCCGTCCAGCGCCAGACGCTTGCCGGACACCCGCGCCACTGCGCTCTGAAATGCTGCATTGCGGCTGGCGTACCAGCCAGCGTTGAAGTCGGCGAAGCGGTACAGCGGTGTGTCGTAGCTCACCGGATAACCGAGCAGATGGGCGATGCCGAAGTACATGCCGCCACGGCGGCCGAATACCTCATGGCGAATCGAACCCTCGACCGGATAGGGATAATCCCGGGCCTGCCGCTCGGCGAACTCAATACTGACCTGCATGGGCCCGGCGGTGTGCACTGGATTAAAGTTGCCGAACAACGTGCGGCCCAGGGGGACCATGCCGATGAAGTCATCGAAAATCGCGCTCAGGTCTTTTTCAGTCCGCGCGGCGCTGAGGCGTTCGCTGTAGGTCTTGCCGGTCGAAGAGCGGATGTCCAGCGCGCTGCGCACCAGCAGATTGGGGATGTGCGCCTTGCTGGCTCGACGGTCGATTTCGTCCTGGGCGATCTTGCCCATGCCGGGAACGGCCGGGTCGACCTGAAAGTTTGATTCCTGCTCGGTCACCGCCAGCACGGAACAGAGGTTTTCCAGGCTGGGGTCGATTTTCTGCACTTCGAACGCGCGTTGAATGTCCTGGGCCCAACCCTGGCGGTCGGCGACATTGGCAGGCAACAACCGCACAATCTCACTGCGGACCACTGAGGGCTCCGGCGCGGGTTCCTGGCTGCGTTGCGAGCTGCAACCCGCGAGCAGCGTCAGCAGGATGAGGCTGGCCAGGGTGTGCAGGTGGCGACTGATTCCATTCACGGGCATGACTTCTCGCTGGTTACTTCAAACGGGGTGGCGGGCTATGGACAGCGGAGGACGCAGCTGATTCAAAAAGCGCCGGATACGGTCTTCATAGTGGGATTGGCTTTAGCCGGGAAAGCGTCGGACGTCACGCCGCAAAATCGATGTTGTACGCACTGGCCCCTTCCCGGCTGAAGCCGGTCCCACACTCACACCGCGCGCCCGGTAGGACCGGCTTTAGCCGGGAAGACGCCGCTTGGGCGCTCGACGCTGTCGTTGCTCGCCACTCCATTCAGGTGGTAATACTCTGCCCACATCCGACAACCTATGAACAAGGAAGGCCCATGCCCACCACAGCGCTCATCGTAGTCGATATTCAGAACGACTATTTCCCCGGCGGCAAATGGCCCCTCGCAGGTGCGGATGCCGCCGCCGAGAACGCCGCCAGGGTCATTCAGGCCACTCGGGACGCCGGGGATCTGGTCGTGTATATCCGCCATGAATCAGGCGCCGATGCCCCCTTCTTCACCCCCGGGTCCGATGGCGCCAAATTGCACCCCAAGGTCCTGAATCTGGAAAGCGAACCGGTGGTGCTCAAGCACTTCCCCAACTCGTTTCGTGAAACCGGGCTGCAGGCGCTGCTCGAAGACAAGGGCATCAAACACTTGGTGATCATCGGTTCCATGAGCCACATGTGCATCGACGCCACCACCCGGGCTGCGGCGGACATGGGCTACACCGTCAAAGTCATCCACGACGCCTGCGCCAGCCGCGACCTGGAATTCGAAGGCACCGTGGTGCCTGCCGCTCAGGTCCACGCCGCCTTCATGTCAGCCCTGGGCTTTGCCTATGCCGAGGTGCTGAGTACCGACACGTATCTGGTTTGAACAAGGAGAAAACAATGAGCGAGCAAAAAACCGACATTCTGGTCTGGGGCCCGATGCATGCATCGCTGATGCAAAATCTAGAGCGCGATTACAGCGTGCACAAACTCGCCGCCATTAACGACATCGAGGCCTGGGCCGACCAGCACGGGACCCGGGTGCGCGGCGTCGTCACCAGCGGTGTGTTCGGCACCGACAATGCCATTCTTGACCAGCTGCCGAATCTGGAAGTGGTCAACAGCTTCGGCGTCGGCTACGACGCGGTCGACACCCAATACCTGTCGCGCAGGGGCATCAAGCTGAGCAACACCCCAGACGTGCTCAACAACGCCGTCGCGGAAACCGCCATGGCGCTGATGCTGTGCGTCTCCCGACGCATCAGCGAAGCCGAACGCTTCGTGCGTGCGGGCCAGTGGCCCAACGGCAAATTCCCCCTCGGCAACGACCTGTGCGGCAAGACCTGCGGCATCGTCGGCCTGGGCAAGATCGGCAAGACCATCGCCAAACGCGCCGCCGCGTTCGAGATGAACATCGCCTACTTCCGCCGTGGCCGCCCCTACGACGATGTGTCCTACCGGCATTACGGTGACCTTCGGGAACTGGCGCAGGACTCGGACTACCTGATCGTCATCGTCCCCGGTGGCCCGGACACCCAGCACCTGATCGACGCCGACGTGCTTCGGGCCCTCGGACCCAAGTCATTTCTGATCAACGTTGCGCGCGGCACCGTTGTCGATGAAAAGGCACTGGTGGCCTCGTTGCTGGCCTCGGAAATCGCCGGCGCAGGTCTTGATGTGTTCGACGACGAGCCCAATGTGCCCGCCGAACTGTTGAAGCTGGACAACGTGGTACTCACGCCGCACATCGGCTCGGGGACCTACGAAACGCGCCAGGCCATGGCCGACCTGGTCTTCGCCAACGTCAAGGGATACTTCGATAAGGGTACGCTGGTCACGCCGGTCGAGTTGTAACCGGCGCTTCACGTGCAGGTCTGACGATGAAGCCGTCGGCCTGCTCGCAATGACGTTCAAACGCCTGTCGGCCGGAGCATGGACTGAAGAGGCCGTACCGTAAGTCAGTGCTCGAACATTGATGCCAACTTTTCAGGATAATGCCGGTCGAAGTGCCCCTACCCGGATTCCAGACATCTGCACATGCATTCCGATCAAGCAACCTGATCGAGAAAAGAAGGAGAACCCTGTTTGAATATTGCCGGTGTCATTTTTGACTGCGACGGAACCCTGGTTGACAGCGAACGGCTGGCCGCCGGGTTGCTGCGAGAGATCCTTCACCAGCATCAGGTGTTGCTGAGCGTCGAGGAGGTGCTGCAACGCTTTCGTGGCGTGCAGTTTGCGCTATGCCTGGAAGGCCTCTGCCGCGATTATCCATGGCTGCCGAGCGACGAGATCGAAACCGAATTCCGAGCGCGCACTCTGCCGCTGCTGCGGGAGCGACTGGAAGAAATGCCCGGCGCGGTCGACTTCGTGCGCAATCTGGCGCTGCCCAAGTGCGTAGCGTCCAACGGCCCGCGCAACAAGATCGAAACGTGCCTGAGCACGGTCGGCTTGCTTGACGTGTTCCACGGCTTGATCGTCAGCGCTTATGAAGTGCAGTCGTGGAAACCGTCCCCGGTGCTGATCGAACACGCCGCAGAATTGCTGGGCCTGCCGCCCACTCAGTGTCTGCTGGTGGAAGACAGCGTTCCGGGCGTTGAAGCCGGGCTCGGTGCCGGTGCGCAAGTGGCGGGCTACGGCGACACCGATTTCTCGGCCTTCGTGGGCAATGCCAACTTCCATCGCGTCAAGGATTTCGGCGAATTGAAGGAATTGGTACAGCGCATCAGTTGATCGACCGGCCATCCATCCGATCGGCCCTTGTTCATCCCCGACCAACTCGATACTGTACATAAAAACAGTATCGAGAAAATCCATGCAGCTGATCGACAAGCTGAGCATCCTCGCCGACGCCGCCAAGTACGACGCCTCCTGCGCCAGCAGCGCCGCCCCCAAACGCAGTTCCGAGGGCAAATCCGGCCTTGGTTCAAGCACCGGCATGGGCATCTGCCACAGCTATACCCCCGATGGGCGCTGCGTCTCGCTGCTGAAAATTCTGCTGACCAACTTCTGTCTGTACGACTGCCAGTACTGCGTGAACCGCCGGTCCAGCGACGTGCCCCGCGCACGATTCAGTCCGGAGGAAGTGGTGACGTTGACCATGGATTTCTACCGTCGCAACTGCGTCAGCGGCCTGTTTCTCAGCTCCGGGATCATCCGCTCGGCGGACTACACCATGGAACAGCTGATTCGCGTGGCCAAACTGCTCCGTGAAGACCACGAATTCCGTGGCTACATCCACCTCAAGACCATCCCCGAAGCGGACCCCGCGCTGATCGAAGAGGCCGGCCGTTACGCCGATCGCCTGAGCGTCAATATCGAATTGCCGACCCAGCTGGGCCTGCAGACCCTGGCCCCGGAAAAAGAAATGGGTTCGATTAAGCAGGCCATGCAGACCATCTACACCGGTCAGCAAACCGTGCTGAATGAACCGCGTGCGCCAAAATTTACCCCGGCCGGGCAAAGCACGCAGATGATTGTCGGTGCTGACGAAACCGATGACAGCACCATCCTGCACACCGCCGAATCGTTGTACGGCGATTTCCGCCTCAAGCGTGTCTACTACTCGGCGTTCAGCCCGATTCCCAACAGCCCGAAAAGCGTGCCCCATGCCGCGCCGCCGCTGATGCGCGAGCACCGCTTGTACCAGGCAGACTTTCTGCTGCGCAGTTACGGCTACAGTGCCAACGAATTGCTGCAAGGCCCGGGGCATCTGGCCCTGGACATCGACCCCAAGCTGGCCTGGGCGCTGGAGCATCGCGACATCTTCCCGCTGGACCTCAACCGCGCGGAGCCGGCCATGATCGCGCGGATCCCCGGCATCGGCATTCGCACCACCAAGCGCCTGGTCGAACTGCGCCGCCAGCGCCGCATTCGTTATGAAGACCTGACCCGACTGCGCTGCGTACTGGCAAAGGCCAAGCCGTTCATCATTACCAGCGACTACCATCCGCGCCAGGCCGACAGCTCAAGCATCGATCTGCGCGAGCAACTGCGCGACAAACCGCAGCCGCAGCAAATGGCACTGTGGGGATGATCATTCTCGATTGCGCCGACGCCTTCGATACCTGGCGGCAGCAGGCGCGCTGGCTGCTGAGCCATCAGATCAACCCGGATCAGGTGAGCTGGAGCGTGCAGCAGGACGCTGACCTGTTCGCCAGTGACACCGACTACCCGGACGAGCCCGGCCCGTTCCGCGCGCGCATACCCCTCGAATTGCTGGAACTGCTGCAGAACGCCGCGCAGTTCTGCGGCGACCAACGCTGGACGCTGTTGTATGAAGTGCTCTGGCGCGTCAGCCACGGTGATCGCACGGCGATGTTGGCCGGGGACAAACTGGGCAGCGAACTGCACAGGCGCCTGAAACAGGTCAGCCGCGAAGCTCATCACCTGCATGCGTTTCTGCGCTTCGTGGCCTTGCCGGTGCTCGACAATGCCGAAGACGTCGCCGCCAAAGCAGCGTTACTGGAAATGTCCTGCCTGCCGGAATACGTTGCATGGCACGAGCCGGCGCACGATATTTTGCGCACCGCCAGCGAGCACTTCATCGGGCGCATGGGCCGACACCGCTGGATGATCGCGACGCCCAAAGACGGCGTGTTTTATGACGGCAAGCAGCTGATTCATCAGCCGGTGTGCCCGGAGGCGTGGCAGTCACTGGCGCGCAATGCCGACGATCCCCATGGCAATTTGTGGCTGACCTATTACAGCCACATCTTCAATCCGGCCCGGCTGAATCCGAAAGTCATGCAGGGTCATCTGCCGGCACGGTTCTGGAAGAATCTGCCAGAGGGGCCGTTGATTCCGGCATTGATCAGCGAGGCCCGTACCGGTGGCCAGCGTGATGGTCAGGCGCGGGAGATTGCCGAGCGGCGCGGCAAAGTGATTCGTGGCAAACCGGCGGTGCCCTCACCCGCAGCGGACACAAATCAGGCTCAGTAAGAGCACCAGAAGTTTCTATGCACCGCTACTGATCGAGGCTGCCGACTGAATCAAATTCATGGTGGGCGGCGGTCTGCATGCCGGCAGTGCTGATGGGCGTGCCGAGTGCAGTACCGAAAAAGCGCACGGCCTCGCTGCTCAGGTCGCGGTGAATGCTTTCACGGTTGACGCCAATGGCGTCGGTGCACAAGCCAGGCTGGGTGGCGCGTTGCTCGTCATCGCAGGGCGCCATGAACACGAAATGCCCCGCCCCGGCGAACAGTTTGAAATCCGAGACATCGGGCAGCTTGCGCGCCAGCGCTTCGGCGTTCTTGTCGATGGCGAGCAGTTCATCGCCGTCACCGCTGTAAAGCAGTACCGGCACGTGCACATCCGCCAGCGTCTGCCGACCGAACATCAAACCCAGCGGTGCCATCAGCATCAACGCGCCTACGCGGGGATCGGCTTGGGCGTGCAGGTCTTCACGGTCTGCCACCAGTTCGCCCTGGGTTTTACAGGCGTCATGGTCCTGGGGCCGCTCGGTGCAGTAATGGCGCAGCCGCTGGAGATCAGGCTGGGCACCCGCCAGAATCAGCGCTGTCTCGCCACCCGCCGAATAACCGATCACCCCGACCCGGCGCGCGCTGATGTACGGCGAGAGCATCGGATCGATCAAAGCGGCACTGATGGCTTCGGAGATTTGCAGGGGGCGGCCGTAGAGATTGCTCAGGCTGCCCAGACGGCTGTGGTCCATGTAGTTGTCGCCCGGGTGGAACACCGCCACCACGACAAAACCCTTGCGTGCCAATGACGTCGCCAGGTCGTGCTGCGCGAGCGGTGTGCCGGTGTTGCCGTGGGACAGCATCAGCAGGGGGAAGCGGCCCATGGCAATGGTGGCGTCTTCCGACGCTTCAATGGGATACCCCTGAACGCGGGTGATGTGTTCATCGTCGGTGGAGGGGTAAAAGGCGTAGGCGTGCATGGGCCGGGAATCCAGGGGATCGAGAAACGTCAGCTCGTGAAAGCCCACGCTCCAGCTCTGCAGCTCGCTGGCTTGCACCGAAATCAGGCTGCCCAGCAGGCTGATCATCATCACTGCACAAAGACGCATCATTGCAATGCCCCTCACCTTATCAATCCATCCCTGCCGATTCAGACGTTCAAGGCCCGAGGGCCCGTAAACACGGCGTCTGTCGCTATCTGACCCCCGGGGTTCGATAACATTCCGAAACGTTTGAGGATCAATGGTGCACAAGGCGGGCCAAGCTCGACTGATTAAAGAGAATGGCCACTGCTTGACGCAGAACGGACCGAAGAGGCCGGCATTCTACGGTGCTGCAAGGAGATTACGCGCAAAGATGTCATAAAGGCTGTCGTTGGGCTGAATGACAGGACGCAAAAGCCGAGGGGACTGATTTATTTACAGCGCTTCACCGTAAATTAATCTGTCCCCTCGGCTGCTGAGGGCTTATCTCACCGGGGACCGTCGAATGTATCCCTGCGAGTGCCCGGGCTTAGGCGAACAGCGTTTCGCTAATGTTTTTCTGCGCAGCGGCCATGGCGGCGGCACGCGGCTCGTCGCCATAAGCGAGGCCTTCGGCCACGACGAACTGCAGATCGGTGACGCCGATGAAACCGAATACGACCTTGAGCAAATCATCATGGCCCGCGCCACTCGGCAGGCCCTGATGCAGACCGCCCGTCGTCGAAACGACGATCACTTTCTTGCCCTTGCACAGACCTTCCGGGCCCGCTTCGGTGTAACGGAAGGTGCGGCCGGCTACACAGATCCGGTCGATCCACGCCTTCAACTGGCTCGGGATGCTGAAGTTGTACATCGGCGCACCGATGACCACCACGTCAGCCGACAGGAACTCTTCAAGCGTGGCTTCGTTCGTCTCCACTTCCAGCTTCTGTGACGCATCACGACCTTCCACCGGCGTACCGGCAGCGGCCAGTGTCGCACCGGAGAAATGACTGAGCGGCTCATTCGCCAGGTCGCGGTAAACCACCTGAGTATCCGGGGTGATGGCGGTAAATGACTGAACAACACTGCGGCTCAACTGACGCGAAGCGGAGTGATCGCCGAGGATGCTGGAATCGATGTGCAAGAGTTTCATAAGGTGCTCCCCAAGGTGAGAATCGCCGCCTGGCGATCAAGTGGCGTCATCCTACCGTGCGAACCAATGCGTGATTAGAGGGGGTAAATGCGATAGATCGTCCCACATGCAGGACAATAAAAAGATGAAGCGCCGACGCTATTTGAGGGATCCTCGAAAACCCTGACATTCACGGCCTCCACACTGGCCCCTTCCCGGCTAAAGCCGGTCCCACTAAAAAGCAACGCGGACACCCTGTGGGACCGGCGGTGTCTCTCGTAGGACCGGCTTCAGCCGGGAAGCTGTTGCTTTGCTTTTGATCTTGATCTTGATCTTCAAACACATAACTCCCAGACGACACAAATCGCGACTTGGGTGCAGGCTGAACGCAGGTCTCGCTCCGTGGGCCGAGCCGCATGGATGCGGCGAGAGCGCCGTCAGGACATGGATGTCCGTTCGGCGCGGGCCCACGGAGCGAGACCGGAGTGAAGGAACCCTGACGAAGGAAGGGCCCAACCAGGAGCAGGCACTTTTGCTTACTTTTGGTGCTTTTCAAAAGTAAGTCGCCGAAGGCGAAACAGTCTGCCCCCAGGCAGACGCCCTTGACCTTAAAGACGTTGATCTGGATCTGGATCTTCAAAGAGCTCAAAGATGCCCCGCCAACTCACATGCCTCCCGATCCGCCTTCGCATTCACCCCAAAATCCTCCGCCAGCAAATCCACCAACCCCCGCACCGACGGCAACAACCCCCGCCGCGACGGGAACACCGCATGAATCAACCCGCTCGGCGGCCGAAACCCCGGCAACACCTCAACCAGCCGCCCCTCATGCAACGAATGCCGAATCATGATCTCCGGCATCTGCACCACCCCCACCCCCTCAACCGCCGCCCGGTGCAACGCATCCAGATCAGACGTCACAAAGCGCGGCTGATGGGGCACCTCAACCCGCTTATCGTCCGGCCCGATCAACGCCCAGCGGTGATCCCGGTTTGCCGGGGCCAGATCCATACTCGGCAGCCCCAGCAAATCCTGCGGCGTACGCAGCGACAAACCCTCCACCAACGACGGTCGCGCCACCAGCTTCTGGACACTCTCGCCCAACACCTTCATCACCAGATTCTCATCGTCCAGCGGCGGAAACCGCACCCTCAGCGCGATGTCATAGCCCTCCCCCAACACATCTACCCGACGGTTGGTGCTCTCCACCTGAACCTGCACTTTCGGGTGCAGCACCAGAAACCTGGCGATCGTGTCGCTCACCCCCATGGCCCCCAGTGCCGGCGGGCAACTGATGCGCACGATGCCCTGGGGTTCGGACCGCGATTGCTCGACCACCTTCTCGGCGGCATCGGCCTCCACCAGCATCGCCACACAGTGCCGGTAATAATCCAGCCCCACCTCGGTCACGGTGAACTTGCGCGTGGTGCGCTGGATCAGCCGCACACCCAGGCGATCCTCCAGTTGCCCGATGCGCCGACTGAGCTTGGTCTTCGGCACCTCGATCTTGCGCGCGGCGGCGGCGAACCCCTTGTTCTCGACCACCTGCACGAAGTAGTACAAATCGTTGAAGTCGTACACGGTATGCCGCTCGCCTGGCCAAAAGGGCTGAGATTGTCGCAGGTTGCAAATGGGCTGTCCTGCATGCCCCGGGCAAACGATCCGCCAGAAAAAAACCATCACGGCACGCCCCTTGACCTTGCCAGAAGGGCAAGGTTGATCCTTACTGCCATTCGACTCACCGGAGTGTCCACGATGCCCAGTCCCGCCACATTCGATCTGCCCATTACCGGCATGACCTGCGCCAGCTGCGCAGGCCGGGTCGAGCGCGCCCTGCGCAAAGTGCCGGGCGTTCAAGTCGCCACGGTCAACCTCGCCAACGAGCGCGCCCACGTCGAGGTCAGCGGGCAGATCGATCCCGCCGTGCTGTTAGCCGCCGTCGACAAGGCGGGCTACGGCGCCAGCCTCGTTCAGGATTCAGCCGTCCAGCAGGCCGACCAGCGCCAACGTCACGACACCGAGCGCTGGCAGTTGGTCGTGGCCATTATTCTCGCGCTGCCATTGGTGCTGCCGATGATCCTGCAACTGTTCGGCGTCCACGGGATGCTCCCGGCATGGCTGCAGTTCGCCCTGGCAACGCCGGTGCAATTTCTCCTCGGCGCGCGCTTTTACATAGCCGCGTGGAAAGCCGTGCGCGCCGGCGCCGGCAACATGGATTTGCTCGTCGCGCTGGGCACCAGCGCCGGTTACGGGTTGAGCGTTTACCAGTGGCTAAGCGCTGCGCCCGGTACGATGCCGCACCTGTACTTCGAGGCGTCGGCGGTGGTCATCGCCCTGGTCCTGCTCGGCAAATACCTGGAGAGCAGCGCCAAGCGCCAGACCGCCAGCGCGATTCGGGCGCTGGAAGCCTTGCGCCCCGACCGCGCGATCCGGCTGGTGAACGGGCAGGAAGTGGACGTCGCCATCAGCGAATTGAGCGTCGGCGATACGGTGGTAGTAAAACCCGGCGAGCGCTTTCCGGTGGATGGCGAGGTGATCGAAGGCCAGAGCCACGCCGATGAAGCCCTAATCAGCGGCGAGAGCCTGCCGGTGCCGAAACAGCCCGGCGACAGGGTCACTGGCGGCGCGATCAATGGCGAAGGTCGGCTGCTGATCAGCACCCGGGCGCTGGGCGCGGAAACCGTACTGGCCCGCATCATCCGTCTGGTGGAAGCCGCGCAGTCTGCCAAGGCGCCGATTCAGAAGCTGGTCGACAAAGTCAGTCAGGTGTTCGTGCCGGTGGTCTTGTTGATAGCGATCGCCACACTGGCCGGCTGGCTGATGGCCGGTGCCTCGCTGGAGAGCGCATTGATCAACGCCGTCACCGTGCTGGTCATCGCCTGCCCCTGCGCGCTGGGGCTGGCCACGCCCACCGCTATCATGGCCGGCACCGGCGTGGCCGCACGCCACGGCATCCTCATCAAGGACGCCGAAGCCCTGGAACGCGCCCATGAAGTCACCACGGTGGTGTTCGACAAGACCGGCACGCTGACCTCCGGCACGCCGCGCATTGCCCACATGGTCGCGCTCGACGGTGATGAAAACAACGTGCTCGAACTGGCCGGTGCGCTGCAGCGTGGCAGCGAACACCCATTGGCCAAAGCGGTGCTGGACGTGACCACAGAGCGCGGCCTGCAGCTGGAGACCGTCAGCAACAGCCGCGCGCTGGCCGGGCGCGGGATCGCTGGCACCCTGGGTGGCCGCGAACTGGCGCTGGGCAATCAGCGCCTGCTGCAGGAAAGCGGCTTGCTGCCAGAAAGCGGCCTGACCGGAGACGCCCTGCACGAGCGCGCTCTGGCCTGGGAGGCGGAAGGCCGCACGCTGTCCTGGCTCATCGAATTGAGCCCGCAGCGTCAGGTGCTGGGCCTGTTTGCCTTCGGCGACACGCTCAAGACCGGCGCCGTTGAGGCCATCGCGCAACTGAACGCCCGGCACATCAGCAGCCACTTGCTGACGGGTGACAATCGCGGCAGTGCGAGAATCGTCGCGCAGGCTCTGGGCATCAGCGACATGCACGCCGAGGTCTTGCCTGCCGACAAAGCCGCGACCGTCGTGTCCCTGAAGAAAACCGGCGTGGTGGCGATGGTCGGTGACGGCATCAACGACGCCCCCGCCCTGGCCGCTGCCGACATTGGCATCGCCATGGGCGGCGGCACGGACGTCGCCATGCATGCCGCCGGCATCACCCTGATGCGCGGCGACCCACGGCTGATTCCCGCCGCCCTCGACATCAGCCGCAAGACCTACGCGAAGATCCGCCAGAATCTGTTCTGGGCCTTCTTCTATAACCTGATCGGCATTCCGCTGGCCGCGTTCGGCCTGCTCAATCCGGTGCTGGCCGGCGCGGCCATGGCCTTGTCGAGTGTCAGCGTCGTGAGCAACGCCCTGCTGTTGAAAACCTGGACACCCAAAGACGACCCCAAAGACAAGCCCAACCACACGGGAGACGCGTCATGAACATCGGACAAGCCGCCAAACGCAGTGGCCTAAGCGCCAAGATGATTCGTTATTACGAATCCATCGGCCTGCTGCCTGCCGCTGCCCGCACCGACAGCGGTTACCGCCTGTACGGCCCGGACGAGTTGCACACCCTGGCGTTCATCAAACGCTCGCGGGATCTGGGGTTTTCCCTGGAAGCGGTCGGCAAACTGCTGACCCTGTGGCAGGACCGCGGCCGCGCCAGCGCCGACGTCAAGGCGCTGGCCCACCAGCACATAGCCGAACTCAATCAGAAAATCGAGGAATTGGCCGGGCTGCGCGACACGCTGCAGAACCTGGTCAGCCACTGCCAGGGCGACCGCCGCCCGGACTGCCCGATTCTGGCGGACCTGGCGTCCAATGGCGCTCGCATCCATCAGCCCGTGTAACGCCTGAAGGCCCGCGCGCCGCCGGATCATTTCGCCCCGTGCAATGCTGGATTGCGGGATTGGGTCATTCCGCTGCCTTTCAGATCGCGGGATGATCGGCGTGCGGCGATAGATCAGCTCTGAAGTCCTGCCCCCACCGCCGAAGCGCCATTCAACGCTGCGTTCACCTTTGTCTACCCACGGGAGAATCTGTGATGACCCGGAACATGCGTTTTGCCTCGGTGACCGCCAGCGCGCTCTCCGCATTGATCGGTCTTACATGGCTCGGGCTTTCGGAGTTCGGGCTGTCATCCGATGCGCGGGCTGAATCACCCCAGGACGCGCCACCCGACGCCTCGCCGGTGTTTGGCGTAACGCTGCCACCGGGGTACCGCGACTGGCCGTTCGTGAGCATCGCCCATGAAGCCGGGGACAAACAGGACATCCGGGTCATCCTCGGCAACGACATCGCCATGCAAGCCTTCAGAGACGGCACCCGGCCATTTCCGGACGGCGCGATCATTGCCCGCCTTGCCTACAACTACGAGGTGTCGGCACAGAACAACGCGGTCTTCGGTCGTGAGCAATCGTTCGTCGCGGGGGACCCGACCAACGTGCAGATTGAAATCAAGGATTCGAAACGCTTTGCCAGCACCGGCGGCTGGGGTTATGGGCAATTCGAAGAGGGCAAAGCCAACCCCAGCGAGAAACTCGCCAACACCTGCTTCGCCTGTCACAACAAACTGCCGGCCGCGGCCGACCTTATCTTCACCCGTTATTCCCGCTGATGCCTGGGCGGGAAAGGAGCAGCTTCGACTGCGATACACTCGCCAATCCGTGCGTGAATGCACCCTTTGAAACCGGACACAGCCGATGGAAATTGAAGACGTCGCCGCGTTCTGCCTGAATCTTCCGGGCGCGCGAGAGGATTACAAATGGGGCGGCATCAGGGTGTTCTCCGTCGCAGACACCAAAATGTTCGCCGTGATGGGCCTGGCGGGCAACGACCTGTCGTTCAAGGTCGGCACCGAGCTGTTCCTCGGCTACGTCGACCGTCCGGGCGTGCGACCTGCGCCGTACCTCGCCCGCGCCCACTGGATCACCCTCACCTATCCGTTCGCCATGGGCGAAGACGAGTTGAAGGAATTGCTGACCCGCTCCCACCAGTTAGTGGTCGGCAAACTGTCGAAGCGCCGGCAGGTGGCACTGAAGCTGTGACCGCGCCCGTCCAGAGTCGTAGGTGATTCGTTTAAAACAGGTGGCGCGAGATCAGGCGACCGCCGAACAGCAGACGGTCGATCCAGAATAATTCATGCAGCAGCACAATCAGCCAGAACACCAATTGGTAGGAAAACTTGCGGGTCTTGTGGCGGAACACCTGCTGGGCCAGCAGTGCGCCGGGCCAGCCACCGAGCAGTTCCATCCCGTGCAGCAGCTTTTCCGGCGTACGCTGGCCGCCGTGCCGGGCCTGCTGCTTGTCGTAGCCGTACAAGGCAAAGGCAATAACGCTCATCAGCGCGTAGATCGCCGCCGGCAGCCAGCTGCCGCCGCGCGTCCAATACGTCACGACCCCGTAAACCGGCAAGCCGCACAGCAACAAGAGCGCCAGGAGCTTGAGTTTCAAGAAGCGCACCGCAACAGGCTTGCCAGCAGCCGGTCGACCCGGGTTTTGCGGTTCAAAGCGTTGAGTCATTGAAAGATCAGCCCTGCACGCTGGACCAGTCGACCCAGCCGAATTGCCAGGTCGCCAGAATCAGCAAACCGAAGGCGATGCGGTACCAGGCGAACACGTCGTAGCTGTGGGTGGCGATGAACTTAAGCAAGCCGCGCACGGCGATCATCGCGAAGATGAACGCGGCGATGAAGCCGATGGCGAACACTGGCAAATCGTCGGGCTGGAACAGGTCTCGGTATTTGTAACCGGAGTACACCGAAGCCGCGATCATGGTCGGCATCGCCAGAAAGAACGAAAACTCGGTAGCGGTTTTGCGCGACAGGCCGAACAGCAGCCCGCCGATGATGGTCGAGCCCGACCGCGAGGTGCCGGGGATCATCGCCAGGCATTGCGCGAAGCCGACCTTCAAAGCATCCACCCTCGTCATCTCATCCACGGTTTCGGCGTGAATCGCATGCTCGCGGCGCTCGGCCCAGAGCATGATGAAGCCGCCGACCACCAGCGCAACGGCCACGGTGACCGGGTTGAACAGGTATTCGTGGATCAGGTCGGAAAACAGCACCCCGAGCACCATGGCCGGCAGCACGCCGATGATCAGGTTGAGGGTGAATCGGCGCGCCTCGGGCCGCGTCGGCAAACCGCTGACGACGTCGAGGATCTTGCGGCGAAACTCCCACATCACTGCGAGGATCGCCCCCAGTTGAATGATGATATTGAACGCCATCGCGCGCTCGCCGCCAAAGCCGATCAGATCAGCGACGATGATCTGATGGCCCGTGCTGGAGATCGGCAGAAATTCCGTCAGCCCTTCTACAACCCCAAGTATCAGCGCCTGTGCAGCGGTCCAAAGATCCATCATTCCCCCGGCTGGAACCTGCTCATGGCAAGGCTCTCTTGATTTGTATTACAAACTGTTGCGCGAACGATAAACGGTCGCGCGTAAAAAAAGCATGAACGCTGAAGCGGTCTGGCTCGGGCATGAGCGCGGCGATGCTAGCAGACCTTTCTGACGAACGCGCTAGCATCAATACTGGCGCGAAGCCTTTGACGTTCGCCCCGTGCCCGTTACATTTTCTCTATGAGCGCCACTGGATGCCCTGACGCTTTTCCGCTGCCTTTTCAGACGCTTCCGACGCATCATCGCCCCCCACCTCGGGCGATAAAGCGCCTACAATCGCCGACCCGTTTTCCACCGTCTCTTCAGGAGTTGCCATGTCTGGGCTTGAGCTGTTCGCCGCTGCACTCGGTGTCATTGCCGTCTGGCTGACAGTCAAACAGAACCCGTGGTGCTGGCCGATCGGCCTGGTCATGGTGCTGCTCTACACCTGGATCTTCTTTGACGTGAAGCTTTACTCCGACATGCTGCTGCAGGTGGTCTACGCCGGGCTGCAGCTGTACGGCTGGTGGCAGTGGACCCGACGGGGCGCGGCAGACACCGGCCGCCTCGTAACCTCGCTGGGCAGCGGCAGTCTGTTGCTCAGTCTGGCCGCCGGCGCGGTAGTCAGCCTCGTGCTTGGCGCGGCCATGGCCCACTTCACCGACGCTGCGCAACCCTGGCTTGACGCCACACTGACCGGCTACAGCCTGGTGGCGCAGGTCTGGATGGCGCAAAAGCGCGTGCAGTGCTGGCCGCTGTGGATCCTCCTCGACGTCATCTTTGTTGGTCTGTTTCTCTACAAGGCGCTGTACCTCACCGCCGGCCTCTATGCCCTGTTCACCCTGCTCGCCGTGCAAGGCTGGCGTGACTGGCGCGCCGACCCTGCGCTGGCGCGTTGACCGGGATGAAAGTGCTGGTACTGACAGGGCCCGAATCCAGCGGCAAGAGCTGGCTGGCGGAAGAGATCCAACGACAGTTCGGTGGCGTGCTGGTGGGCGAATACGTCCGCCAATACATCGATGAGGTGCAGCGGGACACCGTTTACGCCGACATCGATGTCATCGCTCACGAGCAACTGGCACGGGAAGACGCCGCCCGCGCAGTCAAGCCGGCACTGCTGATCCTCGACACCCATTTACTCAGCAACATCCTCTGGAGTCGTACGCTGTTCAACGACTGCCCGGCCTGGCTCGAAGCCGCCCTCGTCGAGCGCCAGTACGATCTGCACCTGTTGCTATCGCCCGACGGCGTCGAATGGGTCGGAGACGGTCAGCGCTGCCAGCCGGATCTGGGCGAACGCCAGGCATTCTTCGAGGCCAGCCGGCAATGGCTGGTGGCCCACGGGCAGCCTTTCGCTGTGATTGAAGGAAGCTGGAGCGACCGCAACGAACATGTGCTGCAGCGGGTCGCCCGGTTGATCAACGGCTGAATGCAAAACAGCCGGAAGGTGGGCGTCGGGGCATAAATCGCCCGACGCCAGATCAACGAATCTGATGTTTGTGCAGCAAGCGATAGAACGTGGGCCGCGAAATGCCCAGCACTTTGGCCGCTACGCTGAGGTTGTCGCTGTGACGGGTCAACACATCACACAGCGCTTGCCGTTCCGCCCGGGACTTGTACTCATCCAGGGTGGCCATGCTGGAGCTGATTTCCTCTTCACCCAGTAAGCCGAGGTCAAACGCTTCGATCTGCCGCCCCTCTGCGAGCACCAGCCCGCGACGCACCCGGTTTTCGAGCTCCCGCACGTTGCCGGGCCAGTCGTGCTTGCCCATGGCGACCAGCGCGTCCTGACTGAAATTGCGCGCCCGCCGGCCGGTCTCCCGGCTGTAGAACTGAGCGAAGTGATTGGCCAGCAACGCCAGATCGCCGTGCCGTTCACGCAAAGGTGCGGTGCTCACTTGCAACACATTGAGCCGGTAATACAGGTCTTCACGAAAACGCTTCATGCGAATCGCCGCTTCCAGGTCGACGTGGGTCGCCGCCAGGACCCGTACATCGACCGGGATGCGATCGCCGGCCACCTGGATGTGCCGATCCTGCAAAAACCGCAGCAGGTTGGCCTGCACGTCCAGGGGCAGATCGCCAATTTCGTCGAGAAACAAAGTGCCGCCGTTGGCTTCTTCGATGCGCCCCGGCTTGCGCTGGCGTGATGCGTCGGCTGTCTCCCCTGCGTCGCCGAAGAGCTCTTCCTGCAGCAAACCGTTCGAAGCCGCCCCGCAGTTGACCGAAATAAAGGGCTGCTCGCGGCGCTGGGATTGTCCATGCAACGTGCGCGCGATCAATTCCTTGCCTGTCCCGCCTTCGCCTCGAATCAGCACTGGCGATTCAGTGGGCGCCAGCTTGCCCAGCAGACGCCGCAACTCGCGCATCGGCCGGCTTTCCCCCAGAAGTTGCTGCCCCGGGTTCTCGCCAACAGGGAAACCATTGGAATGGCTGGCGTCTTTGGCTCGCAGTCGCGCCATCCCGTAGGCGCGGCCCAACGTGACCTGCACCCGCGCGACATCGAAGGGCAAGGTATGGAAATCGAAGAACCATTCGCAGACGAAATCACCGATGTGCTCGCGGCGCAGGTCCTCGCTGGTCAGCACGGCGATCCATTCGGTGTTGCTTCGGGAAATAAGGGATTTGACCACTTCGGGGTGGGCGAAATGCTCGGGCAGCAGGCGGATAAGGCCTACGTCGCAGGGACGCAACGCCGCCTCTTGCAGGGTGCAGCTGTCGACATCCCAACCCGCGATACGCAAGCCGGGGACCAGCTGCAGACATTCCTCGCACGGTTCGACGATCAGCAGGCGGCGGATGGAGGCCAGATCATGCATGTTTGATTCCTTGGCGCCGGGGTCGCGTAGTGATCCATGGAGAAAACGTTCTTATAAACAGTGGCTTGTGAAGGCCGATTGACACCATAGCAAGATTTTTGACACGCCCTTGGATCGATTCTCTATAAGCCTAAGATCGAAACGTGCTTAGCAGCAGCGTGCGAGATCGAGCGTCGCTGGGCATGAAAACCCCGGCGCCGGAACAGCTCACCCAGGCGCGGGAAGGAAGCGCGACCTAACCTTCGTTCAAAATAAATCAGGAAATTTCAGGAATGGGTGTGACTCAGTCGTGGGGGACGGTCATCAGTACAGGTAGCGACACCAGTCACCACCGAGCGAAACGCCCGCCGCCGGTGCACCACGGATACGGGCACTTTGAGGACAGTCCATGAACGCCCCCTTGCGCTTCAACGATGCTTTGCTGATTGCCGGTCACGCCTTTGAACCCTTCCAGTGCGTGGCCTGGGCCCCACAGGATGGCAACGGCGAGCTGAGCCTGACGGTCGTCGACCGCACCAGCACCCGCATTGGCCGCAAGCAGATCCCCAGCAGCGCCTACTCCGATCCGAAGCAACTGGCGCAGTTTCTTGAACAGGCCCGTGCGGAGATCAGCGGTGAAGGCTACAGCCTTGAGCCGTGGACCATGCCGGCCTGAGACCTGCTGATCACACACCTGCCGGCGACGCGCGCTCAGCACTCGTCGATGTGGCGGTAGTCAGCGTCTAGTTGCGCGGCGATGTCCCGGGCGCGGCCCAGTCGGATGGGCCCGCGCTCGATGTCGATCAGCAGCACGGGGCCGCTGAACAACGGAAGCGGCTGCGCCGGTCGTGCGGATAGCACCGGCATGTCCTTGACCCGCCCGTCCGTGAGAATCAGCACCCGTTGCTGTTCCGCCGGGCAGCGCTTCTGCCGCTTGGCTGACCAGGCCGCGGCTTGGTTGATCGCATCAAACAGCGGCGTGCCGCCCCCAGCGCCTAATGCATCCAGCCAGGGCTGCAACGTAGCGCTGGCCTTCAGGCCCTGATGCTGCCAGCGGGCGCCCGTGCCGCTGGCGGTGAGCAACGCCAGTCTGGCGCGCTGCCGATAGGCACCGTCGAACACCCCTGCCAATAACCCCTTCGCCTGACTCAACGCCTGATTGCGTCGGGTCGATGCCGACGTGTCGACGATCACCAGCCAGAGCTGTTCCGGCCGGCGACTGCGGGGTTGATGCACCAGATCGGCACGAACCCGAGGGCGGCCGCGCAGCAACGTCGGCAGCCAGGCAATGGCGCCGTCTGCACCTGAGCGTGCGGCGCCATTTTTACCGCCACCCGCTGCGCCCGGTCGAGGGCTGGCATTCGCCCCCTTCGACAGGCGGGGGCGAATGCCTAGGGCTTTTTTGGCCAGCGGGGCACTTCTTTGCGATTACCGGTTTGCACGCTGCGAGCGGGTAGCTCGCCCCAATTGCCCTCGCCTGATTCTGGCGCGTCATGTTGCGGCCGAGCACCGTCATCGGGTGTCGGCGGGTTTTGCTCTGACGGCGCAGGCGGCTGAGGCTGGGAGTGATGGGGGGGTTGCGGCTCGCGCCGACGGTGGCGCAGGGCGAAATCAGCCACGGCGTCGATGTCCGCTTCAGTGATATTGGCTCCGCCACGCCAGGCCGCATGGGCACGGGCCGCGCGCAACCAGACCAGATCCGCCCGCAAACCGTCGACCCCGGCGGCAAAACAACGCTCGGTGATCAGGCCCAGACTGACGTCATCCAGCTCGATGCTCGGCAATAGTTCACGGGCGGTTTCACAACGGGCCTTCAATGCCTGCTGTTGCGGGGCCCATTGCGCGCAGAACGCTTCAGGGTCGGCGTCGAAATCCAGCCGGCGGCGAATGATCTGCCCGCGCTGGTGCGGCACTGTCTGCCCGCTCAACGCCACGTTCAGGCCGAAACGGTCGAGCAATTGCGGCCGCAGCTCGCCCTCTTCGGGGTTCATGGTGCCGATCAGCACGAAGCGCGCCGCGTGGCGATGGGAGATGCCGTCGCGCTCCACCAGATTAACGCCGCTGGCGGCCACATCCAGCAGCAGATCGACCAGATGGTCGGGCAGCAGATTAACCTCATCGACGTACAGCACGCCGCCGTCCGCCTTCGCCAGAACCCCAGGGGAGAAAGCCGCGCGGCCCTCGCCCAGTGCCGCGTCAAGGTCCAGCGTACCGACCAGCCGCTCTTCGGTGGCACCCAGCGGCAGCGTGACGAACTGACCGCTGGCCAGCAGATCCGCCAGCCCTCGAGCCAGGGTCGATTTGGCCATGCCGCGGGGCCCTTCGATCAGCACGCCGCCGATTTTCGGGTCGATGGCGGTCAGGCACAAGGCGAGCTTCAGGTCATCGGCACCGACGACGGCGGCCAAGGGAAAATGTGGGGTGTCGGTCATGTTCGATTCTCGTCAAGCCGCAGGTCAGTCACGTTGTTCAAGCCCGTCAGGTGGCTGTGCGCACTGCCGGGCATGCACTCATCCAGGCTCATGACTCTTCGATGTCCAGCAACAGATTCTCCAGCGCCTCGCGGTACTCGCCCGGCTCCTGCCACAAGCCGCGCTGCTGGGCTTCGAGCATGCGCTCGGTCATGTCCCGCAATGCGTCGGGGTTGTGCTGCTGGATGAAATCGCGGGTGGAGGCGTCCAGCAGATAGGCGTCGGCGAGCAGCGCGTATTGGTGGTCGTCGATCAGTTCGGTGGTGGCGTCGAAGGCGAACAGGAAATCCACCGTCGCCGCCATCTCGAACGCGCCCTTGTAGCCGTGGCGCTTGACCCCTTCGATCCACTTCGGATTGGCCGCCCGCGAGCGCACCACCCGGTTGAGTTCTTCCTTCAACGTGCGGATTTTCGGCAGATCGGGCTGGCTGTGGTCGCCGTGATAACTGGCGACCTTTTCGCCGGACAGGCTTTCCACCGCCGCCAGCATGCCGCCCTGGAACTGGTAGTAGTCGTTGGAATCCAGGAGGTCGTGTTCGCGGTTGTCCTGATTCTGCAGCACCGCCTGAACCTGGCTCAGCCGCTTGGCAAATCCGTCACGGGCCGGCGTGCCCTCGTCGCTGCCGCCATAGGCGTAGCCGCCCCAGTTCAGGTAGACCTCGGCGAGGTCGTCGCGGCTTTGCCACAAGCGTCCGTCTATGGCGTTCTGCACCCCCGCGCCATACGCCCCCGGTTTGGCGCCGAAGATGCGCCAGCCGGCCTGCTTCGCCGCTTGATCGGCATCCAGACCGTCGCGCAGGAGTTGCTCGCGCTCCTGGCGCACGCGCGCCGCCAGAGGGTTCATGTCGTCGGGCTCGTCCAGCGCGGCGACGGCCTGCACCGCCGCATCGAACAGGCGGATCAGGTTGGCGAACGCGTCGCGGAAAAAACCGGACACCCGCAGGGTCACATCGACCCGAGGCCGATCTAGCAGGCTCAAGGGCAGGATTTCGAAATCATCCACGCGCTGACTGCCCGTCGCCCACACCGGACGCACCCCCATCAACGCCATGGCCTGAGCGATGTCATCGCCGCCTGTGCGCATGGTTGCCGTGCCCCACACCGAAAGACCCAGCTGACGGAGGTAATCACCATGGTCCTGTAAGTGCCTCTCCAGCAACAGATTCGCCGACTGGAAACCAATGCGCCACGCGGTCATGGTCGGCAGGTTTCTTACGTCCACCGAGAAGAAGTTGCGCCCGGTGGGCAACACGTCCAGCCGTCCGCGACTGGGGGCGCCGCTTGGCCCGGCCGGGACGAAACGCCCACTTAGCGCGCCGAGCAGGTTGGACATCTCTGCAGGACCACAGGCGTCGAGGCGCGGGATCACGACTTCATGCAGAGAATCAACAACTTCGGATAAACCTTTGTTTTCAAAGCGATTACTCACCTCGATTCCAAAGGCGATCTGCTCAATCATCTGCGCGGCCAGCAGCTCCAGCCGCTCGCGGGTGTCACCCGTGGTGCGCCACGGTTCAGCGCTGACCTCATGTAATACCTGAGGTTTATCGCCGGTCCACGGCGCGCCGAGGTCACAGTCCAAAGGGTCGAAATCCAGTGCCAGCGCCTGACTCAAAACGCGCAACAGGCTCGCCTGACCGCCGCGACCATCGCCGCGAGGCACGCGCACCATCGCCAGCAGCGTGTCGATGCGCAGCCGTCCAGTGGGCGACTCGCCGAACACGTGCAGGCCGTCGCGGATCTGCGATTCCTTGAGGTCACACAAATAGGTGTCCAGGCGCGGCAACCACACGGCGGCATCGGCCTCGCTGCTGGCGTCCCCGTCCATCGCCAGTTCGCGGTCGATATGGGTTTCGCGCACAAGCCTGAGAATGTCCTTTTGCAGCTCCCGGGCACGGCGCGGGTCAAGCAGCTGCGCTTCGTAATATTCGTCGGCCAGCAGTTCAAGGTCGCGCAACGGGCCGTAGGTTTCGGCGCGGGTCAGCGGCGGCATCAAGTGGTCGATGATCACCGCCTGGGTGCGGCGCTTGGCCTGTGCGCCCTCGCCCGGATCGTTGACGATGAACGGGTAGATATTCGGCATTGGGCCAAGGATCGCGTCGGGCCAGCAGTGCTCGGACAAACCGACCCCTTTGCCTGGCAGCCACTCCAGATTGCCGTGCTTGCCGACGTGGATGACGGCGTGGGCGCCATAGCGTTTGCGCAGCCAGAAGTAGAACGCCAGGTAACCGTGGGGCGGCACCAGATCAGGATCGTGATACACCGCGCTGTGATCGACGTTGTAGCCCCGCGCCGGTTGAATGCCGACGAAGGTCATGCCGAAACGCAGGCCGGCGATCATCATCCTCCCGTCGCGACACATGGGATCGGTCTGCGGCGCGCCCCACCGAGCCATCACGGCGTCGCGATTGGCCTCAGGCAACGCCTGAAAAGCAGCCAGGTACTCGTCCATGGCCATGCTCTGATGGCACGGCCGCTGATCGAGGCTGTCCGGGTCATTGGTGACACCGCCGAGCAGCGCGTGAATCAATGCGGTGCCGGTCTCGGGCAACTCCTCGACCGGGTATCCCTCGGCCTGCATGCCCTTGAGGATGTTCAGCGCGGCCGCCGGCGTGTCGAGGCCGACGCCGTTGCCGATGCGCCCGTCGCGGGTCGGGTAGTTGGCGAGAATCAGCGCCACGCGCTTGTCGGCGTTGGCCGTGCGGGCCAGCAACACCCAGCGCCGGGCCAGTTCGGCGACGAAATCCATGCGCCCCGGCTGGGCGCGGTAGCAGACCACGTCGGACTGGCTGCGCTCGCTGTGCCAGGCCAGGTCCTTAAAGCTGATCGGCCGACTGATGATGCGACCGTCCAGTTCCGGCAGCGCGATGTGCATCGCCAGGTCGCGGGGGCCCAGCCCTTGGGCGCTGGCCTGCCAGGCCGGTTCGTTGTCCTGGGCACAGATGGCCTGGATGACCGGGATGTCCCGGCGAAACGGCCGCACATCCGGCGCTTCCGGGTTCGATTGAGCAAACCCGGTGGTGTTGATAATGACCTCGCAGTCCACTTCGTCGAGCCAGTCCTGTATCGCGCTCATGCAGCCGGCTTCCTTCAGGCTGGCAACAGCGATCGGCAACGGGTTCAGGCCCTGTGCCGACAAGCGCTCGCAGAACACATCGATGAAGCCGGTGTTGGCCGCCTGCAGGTGGGAGCGATAAAACAGCACGGCGGCGACCGGCTGATCCTCGCGCCAGTCGGCCTGCCAGCGGGCCAAATCGGCGTTGGTGTTCCGCGGGTGGTAAATGACGGTGCGCAGCAGGGTTTGCGGCTCGACCCAGGGATAGTCGCCGCCCAGCCAGCGTGTGGCGATGAAGTTGAACAGCGCCAGCGCGTTGTGCTTGCCGCCCTGACGCAGGTAATGCCAGAGCCGATCACGGTCTTCGGCAGATTCCGTGCTCAGGCCGCTCAGCTCAGGGTCTGGCCGATCACAGCCCGGGACCAGAATCAGCTTCACCCCTTTGGCCGCCAGCTCCACCAGCCGCTCGACGCCGTAACGCCAATAGCCGATGCCGCCGTGCAGGGAAATCAGGATGACTTTGGCGTGGCGCAGCACCTCGTCCACGTACAAATCCACCGATGCATGATTCTGCACCTGCATCGGGTTGGCCAGGCGCAGGCTCGGGTAGTCACCCGGCAGTTGATGCGCGGTTTCAGCCAGCAGGGCCAGATTCGAGTCGGCGCTGCACAGGATCACCAGCTCGGCGGGGGTCTGGCCCAGGTCAGCGATGCTGTCGTCGGGAACGAAGCCGCCGGGCTGAGTGCGCAGCAGGTGCATGGTTAGCCTTTGGTCCCTGAGAGTGCAGCGCGCAATTGCGCTTCGAGGACGCCGGCGTCCAGTTCCTGGCCGATCAGCACCAAGTGGGTTTCCCGGGCTTCGTCAGGCTTCCAGGCGCGGTCGAAATGCTTGTCGAAGCGCGTGCCGACGCCTTGCACCAGCAGGCGCATGGGTTTGCCGGGAATTGCAGCGAAGCCTTTGACGCGCAGGATGCCGTGCTGGACGACGGCCTGGGTCAGCGCGTCGAGCAACAGCGATTCATCCGCCTGGGGCAGCGTAATGGAGATGGAGTCGAAGGCGTCATGGTCGTGATCATCGTGATCGTCGCCTTCGTGGTGATCGTGATGGGTCTTGCGGCCATCAATGTGCAGCTCGGATTCGGCGCCGAGCCCCAGCAACACGCTGATCGGCAGCTGGCCTCGGTTCGCTTCGACGATTTTTACTGCTGGCGGCAATTCTTCGGCAACTTCCGCGCGCACCGCTGCCAGCGCATCGGCGTCGAGCATGTCGGCCTTGTTCAGCACGACCAGATCGGCGCTGGCCAGTTGGTCGGCGAACAGCTCGTGCAGCGGCGATTCGTGGTCCAGGTTCGGGTCGAGCTTGCGCTGAGCGTCGACCTGATCCGGGAACGCGGCGAAGGTGCCGGCGATCACGGCCGGGCTGTCGACCACGGTGATCACCGCGTCGACGGTGCAGGCGTTGCGAATTTCCGGCCACTGAAAGGCTTGCACCAGCGGCTTCGGCAGGGCCAGGCCCGAGGTTTCGATGAGGATGTGATCGAGATCGCCGCGGCGGGCGACCAGCTCCTGCATCACCGGGAAGAACTCTTCCTGAACGGTGCAGCACAGGCAGCCGTTGGCCAGTTCGTAGACGCGACCGACGGCCTCTTCTTCGGTGCAGCCGATGGTGCACTGCTTGAGGATGTCGCCGTCGATGCCCAACTCGCCGAATTCATTGACGATGACGGCGATGCGTCGGCCTTCGGCGTTGTCGAGCATGTGCCGCAGCAAGGTGGTTTTGCCCGAGCCGAGAAAGCCGGTGACGATGGTGACGGGAAGTTTGGCCAGTGTTTTCATCGGTTGCCCTCAGGCGTGCGGCGGGGCAACGAGGACGAAAACAGCGCAGGCCGGCGGAAGCAGGCGCGCGGTTCGATTCGCCACCGGATCACCCCGCCCGGTTGTAGTGGAATGCCTCGGCCGCTTGCAAGCGGTCCGATTCGAGGCAGGTCTCCTGGCTCACGGCGGCCGGTTGCTGACAGGCATCGTCAGGCGACTGGCATTCATCGCGCCTTCCCGCTCGCGCAGTGGCTGTGCAATGAACCTGTCCGTTTACAGTTGCGGGGGCAGCTGCGGCTTGAAACCGCATTCCCTTCTTAGCGCCGGTGGCCTTGATACATGAAAAGGCGGCCGGCGAACCTCAAGTGCGCAAGGCTACGCAGTGACCGCAGGCCGGTCAATCGCGCCGTTGCAGTGATTGCCGCGCCGATTGACGCAGCGAATGACCCCACGATTGACGACACGAACCGTGCGTGGTCTTCTACACACCTTGTTACGGGTGCCCTTCACAGGGTGAAACGGGAAACCGGTGCGTGCAGACCTTCGGGTGTGCATCAGTCCGGTGCTGCCCCCGCAACGGTAAGCGAGTGAAGAGTCAGATCCACTGTGTCGGCATCGATATGGGAAGGCGATTCTTGAAGGCACGATGGCTGTAACGGCTGATGCATGTGCCCCTCGCGAGCCCGGAGACCGGCCCGACAACACACCATAACAACCCGCGGTGGGCGGGCGCTGTTGAGCACTGCCGGCATTCGCCTGCGGTGCCCTTGCGCCTTTCCGTCCGCTGAAACCACTTCAGAGGGAAGCGCCATGTCCATCAGCACACCCCGCCAGACGTCCGGCACCGCCGGCAACACCACAACGGCCGTGACTGCCACGCAAAGCCAGCGCCTTGTTGCCGCCGTCAGCGCGATGTTTCTCGGCGCATTTCTGGTGTACTTCGCCGGTTTCTCCCACATCGATGCGGTGCACAACGCGGCACACGACACCCGTCACAGCTCCGCCTTCCCTTGCCATTGAGACCTGCCGCCATGTTCAAGCGAATTGCGCAAACGGCCGGGTTCACCGGACTGCTCGCCGCCCTGTTGTTGACACTGCTGCAGAGCTTCTCGGTGGCGCCACTGATCCTGCAGGCGGAGACCTACGAAAAGGCCCCGGCTACTGAGATGCACGAGCACGGCGACGGTGCGATAGCCGGCCACGTCCATGACGCCGAAGCCTGGGAGCCGGAAGACGGCTGGCAGCGCGTGCTGTCCACCACCGGCGGTAATCTGGTGGTCGCGGTCGGGTTCGCCTTGATGCTGGCGGCGCTGTACACCCTGCGTACGCCGACCAGTGCCCGCGAAGGCGTGATGTGGGGATTGGCCGGTTATGCGGTATTCGTGCTGGCGCCCACTCTTGGTTTGCCGCCCGAACTGCCCGGCACCGTCGCGGCGGACCTGACCCAACGGCAGATCTGGTGGGTGGGCACTGCTGCCTCCACGGCTGCAGGGTTGGCGTTGTTGGTGTTTGCCCGGCACTGGCTTTTGAAGGTTGTGGGCGCAATGATTCTGGTGGTGCCGCATATCGTCGGCGCCCCTCAGCCGGCGGTGCATTCGGCACTCGCCCCGGAAGCCCTTGAAGCGCAATTCAAGATTGCGTCGCTGCTGACCAATGCGGTTTTCTGGATTGCCCTGGGCTGGATCAGCGCCTGGCTGTTTCGTCGCAGTGACACGCCCGCGACGCAAGCCGGTTTGAACCCTGCTCTGTGAACGAGTTGCGCGAACGGCCGCTGTGGGTGGTCGGTCTGGGCTGCCAGCGCGGCTGTTCGGCGCTGGAGCTTCGGCAGTTGATGGAGGATGGTTTGCGCGAATGTCAGCTTGAGCTAAAGGACGTTGCCGGCCTCGCCTCCATTGACGGCAAGTCGGCTGAGGCGGGATTGCTGGCACTGGGTCATGAGCTGGAGCTGACGATCGGGTTTTTCAGCGCGGGGGATCTGGCGGCTTACGAGGCACAGCTGACGTACCGTTCGGACATCGCCTTTGAACGCACCGGCTGCTACGGCGTGGCGGAAAGCGCGGCGCTGGCGATGGCGACCCGGTTAACCGGCGCGCCCGTGACCCTGGCCATCCCCCGCCGAAAAAGCCCCCATGCGACATTTGCGCTGGCAACCGCAATCTTGTAGGACCGGCCAACCCTTGTAGGACCGGCTCAAACTGTAGGACCGGCTTTAGCCGGGAAGGCGTCAGTGGTCACACCGCAGATTTTGATGGTGTGCCCGAGGGCCCCTTCCCGGCTAAAGCGAGTCCTACAAAGTCAGACCGAGTGCGCTCAGGGATAATGCATTCGACGAGTCAGTGCTCCAATGAATTCCAATCAGGACACCCCATGACTGTTTATTTCATCGGCGCCGGGCCGGGAGATCCGGATCTGATCACTGTTAAAGGTCAGCGGCTGATCCGCAATTGCCCGGTGATCATTTACGCCGGCTCCCTGGTGCCTGAAGCGGTGCTGGAAGGGCATCAGGCGGTTCAGGTCGCCAATAGCGCTTCGTTGCACCTTGAGCAGATCATCGATCTGATGAAATCCGCTCATGCGCAAGGCCAGGATGTGGCGCGTGTTCACTCGGGCGATCCGAGCCTGTATGGCGCCATCGGCGAGCAGATCCGCTGCCTGCGCGAGCTGCAGATCCCCTTCGAAATCATTCCCGGCGTCACTGCCACCGCGGCGTGCGCTGCATTGCTTGGCACGGAGCTGACGCTGCCGGACATTTCCCAGAGCGTGATCCTGACCCGCTACGCCGACAAAACCGACATGCCAGAAGGCGAAGCCCTCGGTGATCTGGCGCAGCATCAGGCGACCATGGCGATTCACTTGGGAGTGAATAATCTGGGCAAGATCGTCGCCGAGCTGACCCCACACTACGGCGCCGATTGCCCGATTGCCGTGGTGCATCGGGCCAGCTGGCCGGATCAGGACTGGGTCACCGGCACGCTGGCGGACATCGAGGAAAAGGTGCGGATCAAGGGGTTCCGCCGCACCGCGCTGATTTTGGTGGGACGGGTGCTGGGCAACGATGTGTTTAGCGAATCATCGCTGTATCGCGCGGGCCACGCCCATGTGTTCAGGCCCTAGCGTGCGCTTCTAGACCTTGGCGAGCGCCCACAAAAAAGCCCCGAACCAGTCGGGGCTTGCTTGCCACGCCATCACTTCTCAGTAATACGCGTTTTCTTTCTGGGTGTGGTCAGTCACGTCACGCACACCGGTCAGCTCGGGGATGCGTTCCAGCAGGGTGCGCTCGATGCCTTCCTTGAGCGTCACATCCGCTTGGCCGCAACCCTGGCAACCACCGCCGAACTGCAGAATGGCGACATTGGCCGCGTCCTCTTCCACAACCTCGATCAAAGTCACCTGACCGCCATGGCTGGCGAGCCCTGGGTTGATCTCGGTCTGCAGGTAGTAATTAATGCGTTCGTTGATCGGGCTGTCGGCGTTAACCATCGGCACCTTGGCGTTCGGCGCCTTGATGGTCAGCTGTCCGCCCATGCGGTCGGTGGCGTAATCGACCACGGCATCGTCCAGAAACGCTTCGCTGAATGCGTCGATCCAGGCGGTGAAGCTTTTCAGGCCAATGGCCGTGTCTTCGGGTTTCTCTTCGCCTGGCTTGCAATAGGCAATGCAGGTTTCAGCGTATTGGGTGCCAGGCTGGGTAATAAACACGCGGATGCCGATGCCGGGCGTGTTCTGCTTTTCCAGCAGATCAGCCAGGTAATCGTGGGCGGCATCGGTAATCGTAATAGCGGTCATGAAAATTCCTCGCAGACGTGGGGCGCAGTTTACGCCAATCAACTGCGCCTGACAAAGCCCTAGTAAATTAGTCGGGTAAGCGACCCATCGACTGCCCGGCGCCTGTCACGACAGCGCCGCCTCCTTGCTCGCCCTTCTCTGGTCCAGCCAGCCCTTCATGCGCCGGTACAGCCCCTTCTCGATCCACTCATAACTGAGCCACGCCCCGAGCGCGATGACTGGCACGCAGACGGCGAAGACCAGATAGGGGTTAACGCCGTAGCGCTCGCTCACCAGCCATCCCGCATAGAGCACCAGCACGTGGAGCAGGTAAACCGAGTACGAACAGTCGCCCATGGTTTTCAGCAGGCGGTAATTGCGCAGATAGGGTTCGAGGGAGATGCAGGCGACGACGATCACCGCGCTCGGCAGGCCCCAATTGATGATGCGTGGCGCCGGTTGCAGGTGGTCGATGGTGAACAGCGCAGCGCCGATTGCGATCAAGGGCAACCACAGCCTTTCGCTGATCCAGCCCCGGCGGTAGATCACACCCACGAAGATGCCAAGCAGGAATTCATACACGATGTCATTGGCATAGAACCGGCTGACCAGCCCGGAGCGACCCAGCACGTCGGTAATGGCAAACAATGCCGCTGCCAGGATCAGCGGGCGCAGCCGTTGCTGAAACAGGAAGACCATCGAGAACAGCACGTAAAACAACATTTCGTAATTCAGCGTCCAGCCCACGTTCAGGGTGGGATAGAGGCCGTAACCGCCAGGGTTTTCCGAAGGGATAAACAACAGCGATAAGACGAAGCTCTGCCAGTCGACCACCTGATGGGGCAACAGCGGCTGTGCGACGACCACGAGCAGGCCCATCACCAGGGTGTACAGCCAATACGCGGGGACGATGCGAATCACCCGATTGAGCATGAAGCGGCCGGCAGGAATGTCCTTGTCCACGGTCGAAAGGTAAATGACCAGACCGCTGATAACGAAGAAGACGTCGACGCCGACAGCACCTTTTTCAGTGAAAAAACGGCCGACCGGCCCACTCGGATGGAAGTCGAAAAAAATCTGCATGAAGTGGTGACACACAACAGCCCACGCGGCGAGTGCCCGCAGGGCCTGAACCGAAATCAACATCTGCAACCTCTTGCTTCGTCTGGATTGACCTTCAATCCCACACTCAAAAAGAGCGGGTGCCGAAGAGCGACTCCCAACGTCCGACTTCAGACGTTGCAAAAAGGTTCGGCTTCACTGACGGGCTGCATAATGGCTGCGCGCCATGTTTTATAAGGGTTTCAGCGTTTGAGGCAGTGTCAGCGGGGCTATTCCGCGCTAACGATGGAGTTGCACGCAGGACGCGATTGCAGGTCCGACGACGGCCTCCAACATGAACATAATTCATGTAAATCCCGGAATGATTTAAATCCGCGCAGGTTTGCTATTATTTCGCACCTTTCAGCGCCATCTTATTTCGTACTTTTTCATCCGGGTAACCTCATGTCAGATCGCAGCGCGCGTCTTCAAGCACTCCAGCAGGCTCTTCAACAGCGAATCCTGATCCTCGATGGCGGCATGGGCACGATGATCCAGAGCTATCGACTGGAGGAAGAAGACTACCGCGGCAAGCGCTTTGCCGACTGGCCGAGCGACGTCAAGGGCAACAACGACCTGCTGATCCTGACCCGGCCCGACGTGATTGGCGCGATCGAGAAGGAATACCTCGACGCCGGCGCGGACATACTCGAAACCAACACCTTCAACGCCACCCAGGTGTCCCAGGCCGACTACGGCATGGAAGCGCTGGTCTACGAACTGAACGTGGAAGGCGCGCGCCTGGCCCGCCAGGTTGCCGACGCCAAGACTCTCGAAACCCCCGACAAGCCGCGCTTCGTCGCCGGCGTGCTCGGCCCGACCAGCCGCACCTGCTCGCTGTCGCCGGACGTCAACAACCCCGGCTACCGCAACGTGACCTTCGACGAACTGGTGGAGAACTACACCGAGGCGACCAAAGGCCTGATCGAAGGCGGTGCGGACATGATCCTCATCGAAACCATCTTCGACACCCTCAACGCCAAAGCGGCGATTTTTGCCGTTCAGGGCGTGTTCGACGAGCTGGGCTTCGAGCTGCCGATCATGATTTCCGGGACCATCACCGACGCTTCCGGCCGCACCCTCTCCGGACAGACCACCGAAGCGTTCTGGAACTCCGTGCGTCACGCCAAGCCGATCTCCGTGGGCCTCAACTGCGCGCTGGGCGCCAGCGAACTGCGGCCGTACCTGGAAGAGCTGTCCAATAAAGCGGAAACCCATGTGTCGGCGCACCCGAACGCCGGCCTGCCCAACGAATTCGGCGAGTACGACGAAGCCCCGGCCGAAATGGCCAAAGTGGTCGAAGAGTTCGCTCAGAGCGGCTTCCTGAACATCGTCGGCGGTTGCTGCGGCACCACGCCGGCGCACATCAAGGCCATCGCCAACGCCGTTGCGCCCTATGCGCCGCGCCCGATTCCGGAGATCCCGAAGGCTTGCCGCCTGTCCGGTCTGGAGCCGTTTACCATTGATCGCAGCTCGCTGTTCGTCAACGTCGGCGAGCGCACCAACATCACCGGTTCTGCCCGCTTCGCCCGCCTGATCCGTGAAGACAACTACACCGAGGCGCTGGAAGTCGCCCTGCAGCAGGTCGAAGCCGGCGCCCAAGTGATCGACATCAACATGGACGAGGGCATGCTGGACTCGAAGAAGGCCATGGTGACCTTCCTCAACCTGATTGCCGGCGAGCCTGACATCTCTCGCGTGCCAATCATGATCGACTCCTCGAAATGGGAAGTCATCGAAGCCGGCCTCAAGTGCATCCAGGGCAAGGGCATCGTCAACTCGATCAGCATGAAAGAAGGCGTCGAGCAGTTCATCCATCACGCCAAGTTGTGCAAGCGCTACGGCGCGGCGGTGGTGGTCATGGCTTTCGACGAAGCCGGCCAGGCGGACACCGAGGCGCGCAAGAAGGAAATCTGCAAGCGCTCCTACGACATTCTGGTGAACGAAGTCGGCTTCCCGCCGGAAGACATCATTTTCGACCCGAACATCTTCGCCATCGCCACCGGCATCGAAGAGCACAACAACTACGCCGTGGACTTCATCAACGCCTGTGCCTACATCCGCGATGAGCTGCCGTATGCACTGACCTCGGGTGGCGTGTCCAACGTGTCGTTTTCGTTCCGTGGCAACAACCCGGTGCGCGAGGCGATCCACTCGGTGTTCCTGCTGCACGCGATTCGCAACGGCCTGACCATGGGCATCGTCAACGCCGGCCAGCTGGAGATCTACGACCAGATTCCGGCTGAACTGCGTGACGCGGTGGAAGACGTGGTGCTCAACCGCAACCCGGAAGGCACCGACGCGCTGCTGGCCCTCGCCGACAAATACAAGGGCGACGGCTCGGTCAAGGAAGCGGAAACCGAAGAATGGCGCGGCTGGGAGGTCAACGAGCGCCTCAAGCACGCGCTGGTCAAGGGCATCACCACGCACATCGTTGAAGACACCGAGCTCTCGCGCCAGTCATTCAAGCGCCCTATCGAGGTCATCGAAGGCCCGCTGATGGCCGGCATGAACGTGGTCGGCGACCTGTTCGGCTCGGGCAAGATGTTCTTGCCGCAAGTGGTTAAATCCGCCCGCGTGATGAAACAGGCCGTGGCGCATTTGATCCCTTTCATTGAAGAGGAGAAAGGCGACAAGCCCGAAGCCAAGGGCAAGATCCTCATGGCGACGGTCAAGGGCGACGTCCACGACATCGGCAAGAACATCGTCGGCGTGGTGCTGGGCTGCAACGGCTACGACATCGTCGACCTCGGCGTGATGGTGCCAGCGGAGAAAATCCTGCAGGTGGCCCGCGAACAGAAGTGCGACATCATCGGGTTGTCGGGCCTGATTACGCCGTCGCTGGACGAAATGGTTCACGTCGCCCGCGAGATGCAGCGTCAGGATTTCCACCTGCCGCTGATGATCGGCGGCGCGACCACGTCCAAAGCGCACACGGCGGTGAAGATCGAGCCCAAGTACAGCAACGACGCGGTGATCTACGTCACCGACGCTTCCCGTGCCGTAGGCGTGGCGACGCAGTTGCTGTCCAAGGAGCTGAAAGCCGGCTTCATCGAGAAGACCCGCGCCGAATACATCGAAGTGCGCGAGCGCACGTCCGCCCGCAGCGCCCGCACCGAGCGCCTGAGCTACGGCGCGGCCATCGCCAAGAAGCCGCAGTTCGACTGGGCCGCCTACCAGCCTGTGAAGCCGACGTTCACCGGGGTCAAGGTGCTGGAAGACATCGACCTGAACGTGCTGGTGGATTACATCGACTGGACGCCGTTCTTTATTTCCTGGGACCTGGCCGGCAAGTACCCGCGCATTCTGACCGACGAAGTGGTGGGCGAAGCGGCCACCTCGCTGTTCAAGGACGCCCAGGAGCTGCTGCGTAAACTGATCGACGAAAAGCTGATCCGCAGCCGCGCCGTGTTCGGCTTCTGGCCGGCCAATCAGGTCGATCACGACGACATTCAACTGCTCGACGACAACGGCGCGCCACTGGCCAAGCTCCATCACCTGCGTCAGCAGATCATCAAGACCGACGGCAAGCCGAACTTCTCCCTGGCCGACTTCGTGGCGCCCCAGGGCAGCGGCGTGACCGATTACGTCGGGGGCTTCATCACCACCGCCGGCATCGGCGCGGAAGAAGTGTCGAAGGCATATCAGGACAAGGGCGACGATTACAACGCGATCATGGTCAAGGCGTTGGCGGATCGTCTGGCCGAGGCCTGCGCCGAGTGGCTGCACCAGCAGGTGCGCAAAGAATATTGGGGCTACGCCCGTGACGAGCAGTTGGGCAACGACGAACTGATCAAAGAGCAATACACCGGCATCCGCCCTGCCCCCGGCTACCCGGCCTGCCCGGACCATACCGAGAAAGGCGTGCTGTTCGACCTCCTCGACCCGGCCCAGGGCGACGGCAAACCCGGCGTCAGCGGCGTGTTCCTCACCGAGCACTATGCGATGTTCCCGGCGGCGGCGGTCAGCGGCTGGTACTTCGCCCACCCGCAGGCCCAGTATTTTGCCGTCGGCAAGGTGGACAAAGATCAAGTGGAAAGCTATACGGCGCGTAAACAGCAGGATTTGAGCGTGACCGAACGCTGGCTGGCGCCGAACCTGGGGTATGACGAGTAATCACGGCAGAGGTGTTATGCCGACTTGATCATTCGGGCATTACACAACCTGTGGGAGCGAGCTTGCTCGCGAATACGGCATTCCAGGCGCTGAAATAGTCAGCGGATTTGCCGGCCTCCATTGCAAGCCAGCTCGCTCCCACTGGGTTAAGTGCGCTCCGCGGCAGCCTAGTGCCTTAATGCAAGGCAATCTGCGGCGGCGCTTGCGAATTGACGGCTCACCCAGGCACTCGCTGGCTATGATTCTCACTCCAACGCAGATGTTTATCCTGCGGTTGCAGGATCAACGTCAATTGGTTGAACAGATGAATGTCGGCGTACTGCGCAAAGAAGCGACTGACCAGTTCACCAAACAGGCAAATGTCCCCTTCCCCCGCGAAATTGCCTGCCTCCAGCGTGACTTCAATGTCCACACCGCGCAGCAGAAAACCGCCCTCAAAACGTTGGATCAGATGATGACGAACCTCGATGATCGACTGTAACCGGCGCCGGTTCAGCGAACTGTCGGTCCAGTCGTAAAGCGCCAGCGTATTGCGCAAGACCTCGGCGTTGTCGAGCAGCGGCAGAAAACTCGAGCCCAGGTGACTGAGAACACGCCAATGAAAACGGTCTTTGTCAGGGGCGTAACAGGGCATCGTCGGCGCGCACAGGTTGCGCACCGTCAATGTCCGCCGACTCGACTGCGCAGGCTGGTCCAGCACCGTCTCGGCCAGCGCCATTCGCGGCAGCCGCCCGTTGGTGCCCGTCAACTGCAGCGTCAGGCGGTGTGCCGGGTTCAAGCGGTCCTGTTCGAAACCGTCGCCGCCCAGAACCAGCCATGTGTCGTGGGACCCATCTGGCGCGGGTTTGAGCCGGGTATGGAAATAGCGCTCCGGAGCGTCATCACGCAGCATGCCGCCCCTGTGCTGAAAATGGGTGAAGGGCACATACTCGTGCCGCGCAGCACGCTTGCCCGCGATAACGCTGTCCACGGAATAGATTTCCGTGTCGGCATCCTCCACATGCGCCGGCCGCACGCGGTAATCGGTCTGCAAAGGGTCGAGGGCCAGAGGGTCTGCCTCCAGGGCAAACAGGTTAATGACCGGCACGGCGTGAAGACGAACATGCTCGGCACTGAGCGCAAACCCGCGGGGCCAGGGTTGACCCAGCACCACCTCAAGCTCGAACGCCTTTGTGTTGGCGTCCAGTTTCACCTGCTCCAGGCCCTTGATCGTGAGGAACATGAATTTCTCGGGGAAGCTGAAATACTCCAGCAATAACGGGCAGCCGCTGGAACGGTCATCGGCGTGAGGCCAGAGTCGATCTTCGTCACCGAAACCCTTGGGGCTGAATTTGACAGCGACCTCCTCGCGTTCCGAACTTTCCTTGCGCAGGTAGACCTTGCGGGCATTGAGCGCCAGCGCCTGGTGCAAGGCGCTGGCCACGGGCGCGCTGGCGTTCAGGTACAACGGCAGGCTGCTCAAGTCCATCGTGTCCGCCAGCACCAACTTCCCCAGGGAGAACCGCAGCCTGATCACGGAGCGGCCATCCGCCTGCTGCCCGACCTCCACGCCATCGAGCGACAGCGCGCGCAATGTCAGGTCCTGCGTGGTGGTGTAACGGCAGCGAGTACCCTCTGGGCCGACAGGTCGTGAGCGCACCTCGAAGCCTTTGCGGATCGTCTCGCTGGTCTTCATCTCATGGATGTCAGGCGAGAACTCGACGATCGACAGCGACGGAATCATCCGCAGGTACTGCGGCCTGACCAGCCCGACCAAGCCCTCAGTCAACTCCGGCAGGTCGTCGTCGAGCTTTTCCCGCAGTCGGCCCATCAGGAACGCAAAACCCTGGAACAGCTGTTCGACAGCGGGATCCTGAGCCCCGGGCTTGTCCAGGTTCAATGCGCTGGCGCGGTCGGGAAATGCCTCGGCATACTCTTTAGCGGCTTCGCGCAGGTAGCGCATCTCGGCATCGAAGTACGCCAGCGTCGGGTTGTCCTTGTTCATGACAGATGTCCTTGTCTTGGGTGTCTCGGGTGTTGAAAAACATCATGCTTCGTCAGCCGGCGCTGGCTTCCGGCAGCGAGGTGATCAATGCGCAGCCACACTCACAGAGGTCGCCGTGGAACGCGATCGGCACGCCGTCATCGCTGCAGCCCGAGTTGCCCTGGGCAATGCGGGTGGTGCCATGGCCTGGCAATGGGCAAAGGACGATGTCGCCTACGCGCGCTGCGCCAATGCCTTCGAAGATCATTGCGTCCGAGCCGGTTTTGACGATGCCGCCGCCGGTGGTGCTGTCGCCGATGCGGATGATGCCTTTCATAAGGGATACCTTTTGATTGAAATTCATGGGTAATGCATCGAGCCAAATAAGCAAGCCAGATGAGATTCCTATTTTTTTTAAAAAATAAAACCATACAGACAATTACGCCAGCGCATTAGTTGGTTCACTTTCTGCTCAATATAAGCGTCGCAAAGTTGCTCCGCCCCAACAACATTCTAAAGTTTGTACCGCCGCTATTCATGTACAACATTCCATTGCGCTCAAACACGAAGTAGTCAGTCAAGGCCGCACCTATAAACTTACTTACTCCATAACGATGAAAATAGAAAACGTCCTTGCCCGATTGTGCCGCTACCCCCTTGTCGATGGCGGAATCCGAAATCTTCTTCAATGACCAGCACGCCCCCCTTACACCTTTCTCCGACATTTCGCAGGGGGCCAACACGTTCAGACTATGAGAAACAGCCAGTCCACAGTTAGCTACCCCATTGAATGAACTGCCATCTTCAGCCTGAAGAGGCTCAGCCAGCGTATTCGCCCCACAACCAGCGGGAACGCTTGGACCTTTAACAGGTGGGAGCAAATGATATAAAGCTGGATCGACGTTCCCCAAGCTTTTCCCGCTCACAAAGGTAAGACTTCCAGCACGGGAGACGTTGAAAAAGCTCCACACCTCAGAATCGCCCAGCGGGAAGATAACCGAGAAGTTTTTGGGGTCGGCCCCTTCCAACAACCGTCCTTCGAAATACACACCCTGTTCGCCTACGGCATATTTGTTGAATTGCTTTTTTTGCCAGTCCAACAGTCCGGATTCTGTGCCTTCTAAAACCCTGAACGCAGGCGACAGCTTTTCTAGCTTGGTTAACGTTCGATGCTCTACTGTTCGAATGTATCCCTTCATCTCCAACAAACACTTAAAACTAGTTATATTTGCAAGTATCGAAAAATATCCAAATCCGCAGTTTTTTTCAGGTGCATATTCTCGGTCTTCCCAATACACCAGGCCTTTTCTGATCCTGTAGTCACCTGCAAGTACCTGATCATAGGGCAGACAACTATTGTTCAGCGCGCCCCGCCCGTTTTCCAGCTCTTGGCAGACTGGCATTTTGCTGTAGAGCTCAAACAACCCTGTGGTCAGCAGCATTGTTGCGGACAGCAGGAAGAACGCTTTCAGAAACCACTTCTTCATGCCAGCCTCCACCAGACCCGCACCGGGCCTTCATGTTGGCTCTTGGGCAGCGGCCAAATTCGGTCACGGTAATAGCGCATGCGCTCGACAGGGAAAACGTCTCCTTGCTCGAAGTGACGAACAATCGGCTGGCCGTCGGGGGTGTGCAGCTCCCGGTGAACGACCACCTGCCACCAACCGCTGACCGGGCACTTGGTCCCGTCGACGCATTGGTCGGCCGACAGGTCTGCCTGGCTGAAGCCCTTGGCGCCCGGCATCGGTCTGCCGGTGGCGGGGTCAAGTTTCAGGTCCTGAGTCAGACGCTGAATTAACTCCGGCGATGGTTTTTCAGGCGGGACATTGGCTTCGCGGGCTTCCAGCCACTGTAGCTTGCCGTCCCACGGCGGCAGCTTGGCCGGGGGCAGAGGGAGGATTTCGTTGATTTCGGGGACTTTGGGGTGGGCATAGGAATAATCGGCGAGGATGCTCCAGATTTTGTCGTAGCGGTCAGCGCGTTCGAGGTCTGTCTCCTGAGCGAGGTAGTACAGTTCGTTGGTGGGTTCTGGCCCTCGAAAACCGTGGCGCAAAAAACTCGCAGAGCTTTCATTGCCTGCGGCGACACCAAGTTGATAAGCCTCAACCGCATCTCGGTACTGCTTATCCAGTTGTAGGTCGACGGCCAGGGCCAGTGCGGCCGATCCTTGACCTTGCTCAGCTGCACATCGCCGCATCTGTCGCGCGACATCCGGCGCCCTGTCGCTCGGCGCCAGCGCATCGCCGATTTCGTATTGGGCTTGGGCACTTCCCTCATCGGCAGCCTTGCGCAGATAGCGCAGCGACATCTCCATGTCCGCTTTCAGGTCGGCAATGCCGCTTTTCACCATGAGCGAAACGAAATAGTAACCCGTGGCCACGTTGGCATCGATCAGGTCTTGACTGAAGCGCAGGTGTTCGTGGCCCCGCAGCTTGAACTTTCCGCGCAGGCTGCCGCTCTGGAGGTTTATGTTGGATTTGTAATGGCCATTTTCGGCAGCAATACGGTAAAGCCGCTCGATTTCAACGTCGGTACTTGGCTCCTGCTTCAGCTGATTGTTTTTCTGCAGCCAGCGGGCATATTGGAACAGCACATCACTGTCGGCACTGGCCTGAGGAAGCGTTTCATGTTTGCAAGTAAAGGCTAGGTTGTCCTTGATGGCAGCGAGGGATTTCATCGGGATGTCCTTGTCCAGTGGTGGTCGTAACCCGTTGCCGTTATCACAGGCGGTCAGGATAAGGCAGGCGAGAAGTAGTAAGCGGCGCATCAGTCGAGATTCACCAGGTTGGCGGGGCAGTAAAGAAACTCGACAAGGGCCGCATGGGGAGAGGATTTCTTCTTATCCTTCAGGCCTTTGTTTATCGTGATGATGTCTTGCCAAGCCTCAAACGCCATCTTCGGATCATCCTGCACCCCCTTCCCCGCCGTATGCAGATCCCACAGCCTTCTCCTCAACGCCTGAGTCTCACTGGCCCACTCATGGGCAATGTTCAATTCGCTGTCCACCTGCATGCTGCGGGTGTTGATGTTGGCGGAGCCATGGGTGGTAAACACGTCGTCGACGATCATCAACTTGGAATGGATGTACACCGGCATCCATTTGCCGGCAGGTGAGTCGGGCGCCACCAGCGAGCAGATGTGCACTTTCAGATTGGGAATTTCCTCGGGCTTGAACACTTCTTGCTGGATGGCCTTGATCTGGTCTTCGAGCACAGCCATCCGGAAGGCCGCCGCGCTTTCGGCGTCGCGTCGCTTTTCGCGGGCCTTCTCGCTGATCGCGCTGTCGCCCCCGGTCAGCAGGGTCGTCGAGAGGGACAACAGCTCGGTAGCGAGGGTTGTCGCCTGGTCTGCGATCAATTCGCTCAGGTCCGGCTCTTGCGCAGCGGCCTGTGCCTTGGCTGCCTCGATGCGTTGCAGTCGGGTGATCTCCGGCATGGTGTCGGCGCGCCCCAGGCTGTCGAGCATACGGTGGGTGTTGACCGTGCCTTTGCCGATGCCGTCATCGGTCACGTTGGTGATCACGAACAGGTGCAATGCGCCGTGCTTGCCGGGGTCGCGTCCGCCCTGGGTCTGGGCGAGGGCGGCCTTCTTGATTATTTCGGCCAGCGGCGGCCAGCGAAAATACTGGTTTTCGATGTAGATGAAGCCCGTGGCGTTGTTCACCGCTTGCAGGTAAAGCGTCTCGATGTCGCGTCGGCCTTCCTGGGCCTGGGTGCGCAGGATCTGGGCGAAATGCCGCTGCTCGTTTGGCGGGCATTTCAAGCGTTTGCCCAGGGCCATGGCGTCGCGAGTGGTCATCAGGTCTTCGCCCGTCGCGTCGAACCAGGCGGTGGCGAAGTTGTGATGCAGGTGTTCCAGAATCGGCCCGGCCACCTGGCTGGAAATGTCCTGACGCGGCGTGTCACCCCGAGGCCCGGCATTGGGCGCGAGTTTACTGGCTTTGTCGCGCTTGAGCGCCGAATGAGCGTCGGTGTCCCAATATTCGTCGAGGGTGTTGTGACCCATGACGAAACCCACCGCCTGTTCGGGGGCTTCATAGTCCACAAGCACGGTTTTCTGATGGTGGGTGGCGGCAATACCGAGGGCTGCGAACGTGATGGCGCTCAGGTTCGGATCGGCGCTGTGATACCGGGCCTGGTGAATGATCTCGGCGCGGTCGAACAGGCTGAAGCCGCGGCTGGCGAAGGCAGGCCTATCCAGATCACGCCATAACGGCATAGGAATGCCTGAGATGGAGCACATCGCGAACCACTTGCGGTCATAGGCGTACTGATCGTCGGTAGAGCTCTGCATCTTGCGATCGTCAATGGGTACCCGGCCTTTGCCGGGCAGATTGGCTTCGCCGCCGACGCCTGCGGTGTTGAATGGTAACTCCCAACCCAGCACGCGTACTTTTACGCCCTGCCTGGCCTTTTGCATGAGCAGTTCGCCGATGCACGGCTCATGGCATGCCACCCAATCCTTGCTGGACGGCATCGGCACTTCGGCAGAACAAACCGGATTGGATTGCTGACGAATGAAATACATCGACGGCTGAAAGCCCCAACAAATGATATCAACCGAACGTGTCGCGCTTGCAATGGCACGGTGCACGGCACCAAAGGTCTCTTCGCCGTTTACCAGCGGCATGTACGTCGTCAAAGCTGGCGGGTACTCAGAGTCCTGCACGAACCAGGGGGGCGTCAGAGTCACGGTGTCGGTTTCTTGAAACGATACGGGCGCGACGATTTCGGGCTGCGTCATGGAGCCTCCTCTTCCTGATCGGCGGTGTTATTCAGCACGGCGGCATACTGCGTGCGGTGGTCGGTGTGTGCAGCCGGCTGATTGACCGGGGTGTCGGGCGCAGAACGGTGGTGGTGCAGGCCCTGATTGGCCAGCCTTCCCTGCTCGGGATGGCGGTAAGTGGTCACGGCGGGAATGCGGTAGCTGACGCCGTTGGCCATTTCCAGCCGGTATTCCTGCGTCGTCGGCTGATGATCAACCTCGACGTGCCCGCTGCCGTCCATGACGCCCTCGCTGATCAGCCCGCCATCGGCATAAAGCTTGTAGGGCATGTGAGTCCAGCTGCCGCCAAGGTTGGGCGTTGCAGCCAACTTCAGGCGCAGGGGCTGACGGGTCAGCTGTTTCGGGGAATCGGGATGGTCGGCAGCCATGGTCGCGCCGCCCTTGAGGAACTGAAAAGTCGCGGCCTTGAGGAGATGGTCGCCCGCCGTCCCGGATTCGATGAGACCCTGCTCCAGCGTCAGGTAACTGCCTGCAGCGTTGAGCACGATCTTCTTCTTGGCGACAATGTGGATCTCGTCTTCGGTGCTGGTGATGCTAAGGCCTTGCCGGGCCAGCAGCTCCAGCGTGTCGTTCTGCGCCTGCACGGTGACCGGCCCTTGATTGGCGATCAGCTTGATGCCCAACTGGCGCACGAACAAGCTCAAGCCTTTGCCGACGCCGATGAACATCCGCTTGACCACGCCGATGTCGGCTTCGCCGCCAGCGTTGAGCATCAGGTTGTCGTGTGCCGCCAGTTGCAGGTGCTTGCCGCTGGTGAGGGCAATGCCTTGGGGGGCGCTGAGCAACAGCACGGCGGATTTGAGCTGTTCGAGGTTCTGTTCAAGCAGGTCCATTTGCGCCTGAACCCCGGCGGGCTCGGCCCTGCTCGCCTGGGCATCCTGAGACAGCCCTTGCAGTTGCTCCACCGCATGCTGCAGGTGAGCAATCGCCGCTGCCATCTCAAGTTGCTGCCCCTGGGCGCCGGCCTGTTCATCGGCGCTGATGAACAGCCCTTTGCCGCTGCGGATTGCCCCCCAGCCATCGGTGCGCAGTTCGAAGCCTTCGCCGCGCTTCTGCTTGCTGGCGTCCACCAGATGCCCCAGATTCAGCTGACTCTTGCCGCTGTGGTCGGTGCTGAGCTTGACGTGCTCCTTGCCGCGCTCGTCTTCCATGCGCAGTTTGTTGTTGGCCGGCGTGCGCAGCACGTTGCGGGTGAAGTCCCGGTCTGCCAGGGTCACCGGGTCCGGGTGCCGGTCGTCGTGCAAGGCATGGGCGATGTAGGGCCGGTCGGGGTCGCCGTGCTCAAAGGCCACGGCCACCTCGGTGCCGGCAATCAGTGGCAGATGCAGGCCGTGGGTGTCGCCGGCGTAGGCGCGGGCCAGCCGCAGCCACGCGCTTTCTTCACCGGTTTCCCAGCTGTCCCGGTCGAACAGAAAGTTAACCTTGTAGCGACCTTCCTTATCGATGTGGCTGTAGGGGTCATTGGCGATGACGCTGGTCACACGGGCGGCAACGGTGCCGGCAAGCTGTGGCTTGCGCGGCACCGGGGGCCGGAAGCAAACGCTCTCGCTGTAGGGAATGGCGACGAAGCTGACTTCGAAACTGCGGTCCCGGGCAGCGTGCAGACTCAGGCCGGTGATCACCGCACCGGGTTCGAACGCATGGGGGGGATCGCCGGTGACGCTGAGCATCTGCCCCAGCGCCAGGGTCGCACTGCTGCTGACGCCGCTGAGTCGCGTCTGGGCATTGAGATAACGTTCGTGGCGCAACCGCGCATAGAAAAAACCGCTTTCGCTCTCAAGGTCCTCGTCCAGATCCCGTGCGTCGCCGAGCACGGTGTAGGGCTCGGCGTAGTGATAGGCCTCGCCATAGGTAGTGGTGGCGCGGCGGCTCTGGTCGACTTCGCCGTCGAGCCAGGCGTTGGCATCCCGTGGGTCATAGGCACGAAAGTGAATGTGCTTTTCCACCACGCAATGATCGGATTGCAACTGCCACACGGCGTCCTGATCCTGGCTGTCCAGCCCCGATGGCGAGCGATACGGCACCTTGATTTGAGGCCATTGGTAGTGGCGCTGGTCGTCGTGAAACTCGATCACATCAATATCGAGACGGGCGTCGTGGGCGAACCGAAACCAGATGCCCACCTCGGCCAGCAGCCGTGCAATGAACGCCAGATCGTTTTCACCGAACTGCATCACTTGCTCTCGGCGAGGGTAGTCACGAACGAGGTTGAACCGGAAATCCTGCCCCTCCATGCCGTGGCGACTGCGCAGAATACTCTCGACAATCTCCGGCACCGACCTTTGTTGGTAGATCCGGTACTGATGGCCGCGGGACAGCAACGCCATGCGCGGTTCCAGCGTGACTTCATAGCGTGCCTCGTCTCTGGAGGCTGACAGGCACTTGAAACCCGTGACCACGCCGCAAACAGTGCGCAGCGGCTCGGTGGATGGCAGCGGCAACCCGCGCGCCGCACCGGGCAGCAGATGCGCCGCGGTGTGCAGCGTGAACTGCGCCTCTTTGCCAAGCATGTGCCCGGCGCCTATATCCTGAACCGTCGAGGTGAACTCGATGACGTAGGTGAACGGCTGGCTGAGCTGTTCTTCGCCCGTGAACGTCAGCACGTCGAGGTCGGCATCCAGTTCATCGACGCGCAGGGTGTGACGGCTGTGGTCAAAAAAGGCCGGGAGTGAGTCCGTCATGGTCAGACGCCCCTCACGACAAGCTCGTCGACCATGTTGGTGAGCGTACGATTCAGGAACCACCACAGGACGACCAGCGCCAGCCCCGCGATTGCCAGGTGCAGGCGTGGAGAACGTAGCCACCAGGGGAATGTGCGGACAGGCCCTCTGGCGTCTATCCAGGTCGGCCGCACCGGGAACAGGTGCGGCCCTGCCAGTGCGTCCAGCCGGTTTTTCAGGACCAGGCGTTCTTGGTCATCCAGCGATCGATAACCGCCCAGAAAGCCCAACATCATCACCCGCTGGAACAGGGTCACGACGTGCATGTCCGGCGCAGGCTCGCGCAGCACTTCCCGCATTTGCTCATGCAGAATTTCACCCGCTCGGTGATGCCCGCAGAACCGCGCCTGCAAGGATTCAGTGATCCATAGCTCTCGGACCCCGTCCCCGACATTGGCCAAAACGGATTCGTCGAGCAGCGCGCATTGCGCATGGGTGATCAAGTCGACACTGCGTGAGTCCATGCCCGCCTGCTGCAATGCTTCACGCGCGTTTTCGACTTGCGCAATACAGGTCTGACGCAATGTCTTGCTGTCGGTCATTACCGGACCATGATGCAGCTCAACGGCCAGCAAATAGGTGTCCTGGAATATTAGATCTATATCAATCGCGGCAACACCGGATCGCTCATGATTAACTGAAGTCATAGGAAACACCGCGAGCAGTTGAATAATTAGGTTATTGAAGAGCTACCCCATGGGACGCGGCTGCGAGATATATTCAAAACATCCGTCGCAATTCGTGATGGGACTCAAGTTTATTGGCGCGTGTGACGATCATCGCCGGGGTGAGCCCGGCATGGGAGGGAAAGGCTAATCACTGAAAAATTAAAATACTACCCTCGTTTTCATATCAGGAAACTTCTTACAAATATCAGGAGGCTTCTGACAGATGGGTCCGACAGGCTACGCGATAGGCATCCGAAGCCAAATTCAAAGACATTTAAACCTGACGCCAGAGGTTTTATTGATGCACCGTGACAACACCTGGCGAATAGCAAAACGCGCCAATAAACATACTGTTTACTGACGCGTTTAATATTCAAGTTAATTGCCCTGTGATGAGATCGCCTGGGGCAGATCAAAGGCTCATCCCGTTACGCGTTGGCTCAGCGCCCCCACCACCCCTGCCACAATCCTGTCGACATCCGTTGCATCAATCACCAACGGCGGCAACAGCCGAATCGTCTGCCCGCGAGTGACGTTGATAAGCACGCCATATTCCCGCGCCGCCACCAGGCACACTTCCCGAATCGGCCGCGTCAATTCAATCCCGATCATCAACCCCATGCCCCGCACCTGTGCCACATCGGGATGTCCCGCCAGCGCAGTGCGCAGTCCCGCCAACAGCCGCTCGCCCTGCACTGCCGCATTGTGCAAAAGCCCCTCCCCCTCAACGATATCCAGCACCGTGCAGCCGACCCGGCACGCCAGCGGATTACCGCCAAACGTACTGCCATGACTGCCCGGCGTGAACAACCGCGCCACCGCCGCCGTTGCCAGACACGCACCAATGGGAATGCCATTGCCCAGCGCCTTCGCCAGGGTCATCACATCAGGCACGATCCCTTCGTGCTGAAACGCAAACCAGCGCCCCGTCCGACCGATGCCGGTCTGGATCTCGTCGAGCATCATCAGCCAGCCATTCTGCGTGCAATGCCCGCGCAGTGCTTTCAGGTACCCCGGTGGAGGCAACGCCACCCCACCCTCGCCCTGAACCGGCTCGACCAGCACCGCGACGATGCGCTCGCCATACACCCGCGTCGCCTGCTTAATCGCGACGATGTCACCAAACGCCACCTTGACGAACTCAGCCGACATGGGTTGATAACCCAGCCGCGCGGTGCCGTTGTCGCTGGCCGACAACGTACCCAGAGTGCGGCCGTGAAAGGCGTTGTCCATCACCAGCACCAGCGGATGCTCGATGCCCTTCGCCCAGCCATACAAACGCGCCAGCTTGAGCGCGGTTTCATTGGCCTCGGCGCCGGAATTATTGAAAAACACCTGTTCCAGACCGGACAGCTGCGTCAACCGTTGCGCCAGCTTCTGCTGCCAGTCGATGCGGTAATGGTTGGAGGTATGCAGGAGCATTCCGGCCTGCTCGCTGATCGCCGCGACAATCTTGGGATGGCTGTGGCCGACGTTGGTCACGGCGACACCCGCGACAGCGTCCAGGTACTGACGGCCACTGTCATCCCACAGCCGCGCGCCTTCGCCACGAATGAAGCTCAAGGGCATCGGTTTGTAGGTATTCATCAGGCAAGCGGCGGTCATGTCGGTAGCTCCATCACGGGTCAGTGAGGCCAGTATCGTTAGCCCGTTCTGATGTATAAAGACCGCCATCCTTCAGTGACTTTAAAGCAGGGCTTGATAATGGACGTGTTTCTGGCGATGACGGTTTTCGTCAAAGTGGTGGAAGGCGGCAGCATGACCGCGGCTGCGCGCCAGTGCGAAATGTCGACGACCATGGTCGGCAATCACTTGAAAGCTTTGGAGCAACGCTTGGGGGTAAGCCTGTTGCAGCGCACCACCCGCCGGCAAAACCTCACTGAATTTGGCGTCGAATACTACCGGCGTTGCGTCGAAGTGCTGGGGCTGGTCAACGATTCCGAACGCATGGCCGAACAGGCACAGACCGAACCCAGCGGCACCTTGCGCGTCACCGCGCCGCCAGCCTTCGGCGCCGAACGCCTGTCCCCGATGCTGAGCGATTTTGTTCAGCGCTACCCGCAGATCAAGGTCGAGGTGGTGCTCAGCAATCAGACGATGGACCTGATCGAGCACGGCTTCGACGCCGCCATCCGCCTTGGCACCCCGGAATCATCGGCGTTGATCGCCCGACCGCTGCAGGACTACACCTTGACCATCTGCGCCGCGCCCGCGTACTTGAAACGCCGAGGGACGCCGCAGACCGCCGATGACCTGAGGGATCACGACTGCCTGGCGTTCGCCTACCCGGCCGGTGACGACTGGCGTGCCGCCGACAAGTTATGGCGACTGACCGGCCCCGACGGCGTGATGGAAGTGCCGGTATCAGGCTCGATGATCGTCAACAGCACGCCGGCGCTGCGCCAGGCCGTGCTCGCCGGGATGGGCGTGTCGATGCTGCCCGACGTGCTGATCAGCGAGGACATCGCCAGCGGAAGACTCGTGCCGTTGCTGCAGGATTACCAGCCGCCCAGCCGCACGCTGTGGCTGATGTACCCCCAGGACCGCTATCGCCTGCCCAAGGTGCGCCAGTTTGTCGAACAGGCGTTGCGGGCCTGGGGCAAATAAGCGCTCACGTCAGCCAAGTCGTCAACGCGAATTGATAGCAGGCATGTCGGGTATCGACCGACAGAAATAGTGCCCCGTGGTCCCCGTCGATACAGTCGTTGCAACACTCAACGACAGGCATCGAGGTCGACAATGTCACGCGCCATCAAATTTCATCGCTTCGGCAAAGCCGATGTGCTCAGTTGCGAGGAGCAGCCTGACCGGTCCCCCGGCCCACAGGAAGTGCTGGTTCGTGCCGAAGCCATCGGCATCAGCTGGGACGACGTGTTGTGGCGGCAGAACCTGTCACTGGCACCGGTGCAGTTGCCGGCGGGGCTGGGCAGCGAAATGGCCGGCGTCGTCGAAGCCGTGGGCGCCGGCGTGACCGACTTGCAAGTGGGCGACAAAGTGGCGAGCTTCAAAGCCATGAGCGCCAACCAGTATCCGGTGTGTGGCGATCATGTCATGGTGCCGCGCAATGCGCTGACCCGCTACCCGGACGCACTGACGCCGGTGCAAGCCAGCGTTCACTACACGCCGATGCTGCTGGCCTGGTTTGCCTTCGTCGACCTGGCCAATGTGCAACCCGGCCAGACCGTGCTCATCACCGACGCGGCATACAGCCCCGGGATTGCCTTTGTGCAGTTGGGCAAAGCGTTGGGCCTGCGGGTCATCGCCGCGACGGCCCATGGGGAAGACCGGGAATACCTGATGGCGAACGGCGCCGAACGAGTGATCGTCACCGACGAGGACGACATCTGCCTGCGCATCGAATCCCTGACCCACGGCCACGGTATCGAAGCGGTGTTCGACGGCCTGGGCGGGATGCAGATGTCGATGCTCGGCGACGTGCTGGCCCCGCGCGGCAGTCTGGTGCTGTACGGCCTGCGGGGCGGCAACAAAACGCCTTTCCCGGCGCAGCAGGCATTCCGCAAAAACATGCGTTTTCACGTGCATTGCCTGGAAAACTTCACCGGAAAACCGGAGCTGGGCATCGAGCAGAATGGCCCCGCGCTGGAGCGTGCACTGGACGCGATCAACGCGCTGACCGCCAAGGGCCTGCTCAAGCCGGACATTCACCGCACCTGGCCGTTCGAGCAGTTCGGCAAGGCGCACAACCACCTCGACGAACACCCGGTGCGCGGGCGGGTGGTGCTCAAAGTCAAATGAGCGACGTGCAGAGCAACCCTGCGCCGGGCAACGCTGCCCGACGCGCGGCTGCAGGGCGACTTGACGCCTGCGTTCGAGCCGCCCCTCACATCAAGCAACAGTCGGGCTGCGACTGTTAGTTGACGCCCGCGAGGCGGCAGCCAGACTTTAGAAAAGAAATTGCGAGCGAATGACCGCTCACCCGCTCCGCCCTCGGAGCTTCATGACACGTCAAGGAATGACTGTATGCCCCCTATCGCACCCGCTTCACCCCGTCCGCCCCATCTCGACTGGATGGCGCACATCCCCGAACTCGCCCAGTTGCGCATCGACCAACTCATCCTGCCCGGCGCCCACAATGCCGGCAGCGACAAGCTATCACCCAACTTCGCGGTCCCCCAGGAGATGGCCCAGGACGTCGCGCCCCTGGAGCAACTTCGCCAGGGAGTGCGCGCGCTGGATTTGCGCGTGGCGTTTTATTCGAAGTATGAAAAGGGTGACCCGCGGCGTTTCCAGCTGTTTCATCTGACCTCGTCAGGACGCACGGTCGCCGGAGACATTCTGGCGTGCGTCCATGCATTCTTTGAAGAACTGGAGCAGAACGGCTCGCCCGCCCGGGAAATAGTCATTCTCGACTTCCACCGATTCAAGAATTTCAGCGAAATCGTCCACCGGGAGTTTCAGAACCTGCTGACAACCACCCTCGGCCCGAGGGCGGTCCCTCGGCGCCTGAGCAGGCTGACCCTGGAAGACATCTGGCGTGATCATCCAGGCAAGAACGTCGTAATCGCCTACAACCACAGCTCGGGCGACGAGTTGCTGTGGCACGGCGTCAAGCAGCGCTGGCCGGGAGAGAACCTGTTCAACACCAACACTTTGAAAGCTTTCGTGAACGAAGTGGCGGTGGAAAACAAACCCGAGTTCAGCCTGACTGCCATTCAATGCGCCAAGTATTCACTGCCGCTGCACGCGCCCAGTGACTTGAGCCTGAAGATCGATCAGTGGTTCGCATCGACGGATGAAAACAGCTTTATCCAGAACTTTTACATCATCAACACCGACTGGACCCTGCGCAGCACGCTGGTCTCCCAGTGCTGTCACGCCAATGGTGTGCGCGCCCGCTTCAACCTGCGCAACCCCGATCAGCCGCTGCAACCCAAGCGGCGAGCCGTCAGCAGCGCGTGATCAAACCCTGTCGGGCGACGCGGATCAGGTGGTGAATCACCGCCTCCGCGCGCTCGGCAGCGGGCGCCTGAATCACCGCCAGGTCGAACTGATCGTTGCTGAAGCGCTCAAGGGCGTCGTCGGTTTCGATGAACTGAATGAGAAAGGCGTGTGGGCCGCCCTGGCGACGCGGCCAGCCGTCGAGATAACGCAGCAGCGTCGGCTGATGGGCACCGCCCAGAAGAATTTGTGGATTACGACGATTGAACTGGCTGGCGATGGGGGCCAGACGTACGAGGGGACGCGGGTGGGAATGACTGCTCATAGTGTCGTTTTCTCTGCCTCATTGATCCGCTGGGCAGCGGTGAGAGGCAACACCGAACCAGCGCTTTAGCGGAATTTCGATGACGAATGACCGTCACCCGGCGCCCCGCAAGTAGCTGTTTAAATCGGCGCATGAACGGCATCCTAGAGAAGCGGCGTGGGCATTGTCAATCGGCGGCTCCTGTCGATCGCCTATTGAACCGAACGCAAAAAAAACCCGGCATCCTGAGAGGCCGGGTTTCTTGTGTGCTACGAATCTGGATGCGCCGCATGTGACGGGGAGAATCAGCCGCGGGCGATCAACCGGTCCAGGGACAGGCGACCCGCACCCTCGAACAGCACCGCCACCGCGCCGGCAATCAGCGCCAGGCCGAACTCATAACCGTTGTTGGCCATGAACAGACCGTTGTGGATGTGCACCGAGAGAATCGCCACCACGAGCATCACGATTACCACCAACGCAGCAGCCCGTGCCAGCAAGCCAAGGAACAGGGCCAGGCCGCCGAAGAATTCTGCGCTGCCGGACATCAACGCCATCAGGTAGCCAGGGTTCAGGCCCAGGCTCGCCATGTACTGGCCAGTGCCTTCCAGGCCATAGCCGCCGAACATACCGAACAGTTTCTGGCTGCCATGGGCCATAAGGATGATGCCGATGAGAATCCGCAAGCCGGTGATGCCGAAACCGGCGTGGGTGTTGAAAATCGATTTGAGCTGAGCATTCATGGCGGCTAATTCCGTTTTAGTGGGGAGAATGGCGCCATGATAATCGGTTCTACAAATATGAAAATCGCAAAATACCCGCCATACATATCGAATGGATAGATATATCAGCGGGTCGCAGGACGCTCCAATGAACTGCGCGCCTGATCAAATGCCAGGTAGTACTTGTTGACGCTGTTGACGTAACTCACGACATTTTTGCCGCCCTGCTCCATGGCAACCCGCTCGACCTGGAAAAACCACTGATTCGGGTTGAGTCCCTGTCGCTTCGCTTCCATCCGCATGGCCTGCACCCGCTCGGGGCCTAGGTTGTAGGCGGCCAGGGTAAAGGCCATTCGCTCGCGTTCATTGATTTTCGGGCTGGCGAAAAACTTGCGCCGTAGCAGCGCCATGTACTTGCTCGCCGCCTGCACGTTGCCGTCGAGGTCGTGAATGTTGTCGACGCCGACGCGCTGGGCAGCCGACGGGGTGATCTGCAGCAGACCGGTGGCGCCGCTGCCACCCTTGGCGACCGGGTTAAGCGCCGACTCCTTGAAGGCCACGGCGGCGAGGTCGAGCCAGTCCATCTTTTGTTTGTCGGCATGCAGTTGCAGCGTAGGGCGCAGTTTTTCCAAGCGTTGACGGTCTTCGCGGGCCAACGGATTGTGGATCTGATAGCGGTCCTTGTAGGCGGTCTGGAAGGCCGCGTCCTGATTGCGCGGCGGTTCGTAGGTTTGCAGGAAACGGTCAACAGCGCCGCGCAGCATGATCGCGTCCTTGCGCACGAACCAGTTCATCTCCCCCGGGTCGCTCAGGGCGGCGGTGCGGTCGATGCGCAGTTTCGGCATCACTTTGGCCCAGCGCTCGGCAATGGGTTGCTCGACCACGGTCAAGTGGTAAACCCCGGCCTGAACCATTTCCAGCACGTCCTCCACGGCCAGGCTCGGATCAACCCATTCGATCTTCACCGGCGGCAGCTTGCGCAGGGCCAGTTTCTGATTCAGCTGCAGGATGGCTTGATCAGCGGCGCTGCCACTGGTCAGCATCAGCGTGCGGCCGGAGAGCTGTTCGGGATGCCTGAGGCCCCGCTCACCCTTGACACCGACCACCACCAGCGGCACTTGGGCGACCACCGGTTCAGAGGCGTCGACATAGCGCGCAGCACTGGCATCGAGCATTTCGCCTGGCGCGACCATGTCACCTTCGCCCCGCTGCAGCGCGGCCAGCAGTTGGTCCTTGGCTTTGGGAATGAGTTTGAGGGAGATCTTCTGACCGTCGCGGGCGTGGCTGTTGAGGTAGGTTTCGAACGCCTGCAAGCGACGGCACTCGACGCCAATAGGCTCACCCTGAACTTCAGCGGAGCTATTGCGGCTCTGATTGACCAGCACCCGCAGGACTTTGCCGCTGCGAATCGCCGGCAGGTCGCGCACCTGATTCTTTTTGATCACCACGGGCGGGCCGGCAGGGCGCGGCGACGCATGGCTGGGCACGGCCATGACACACATCAGGGAAAACAGGGACGCGCGGATCATTGACGCTCCGATGAAAGGCCGAAAAAAACGGGCTTGAAGTCTGTGCCCCGCAGCTGACCGGCTCGCCGTAAGGATCGCGGCATGCGTCAACAAAAGCGGGGTCACAGGATTGGGTATTCCAAGCAGTTGAGCCTGCTTGTTTTTTATCGCTTCAATCGCTCTGGTATTCTTCTCGGCCTCTGGCCTGAGGTAGCACCATGCAACTAATAGACATTGGCGTCAACTTGACCAACCCCAGCTTCGCCGGCCGCGAACGCGAGGTGGTGGAACGCGCGTACGCCGCCGGCGTCGGCCAGTTGATCCTCACCGGCACCGACGTCGAAGGCAGCGAACAGGCCCTGGCCTTATCCCGCAGGCTCGACGAAAGCGCAGAGCGGTTGTTCAGCACCGCCGGCATTCATCCCCATTCGGCAAGTGCCTGGACCGGCGAAACCGAACGCCAGCTCAGGGCGCTGTTGCGTGAAAAAACCGTTTGCGCCGTGGGTGAATGCGGGCTGGATTTCAATCGCGACTTCTCCCCTCGCCCGCAGCAGGAAAAGGTCCTTGAAGCGCACCTGGCGCTGGCCGTCGAGCTGCAGCTGCCAGTGTTTCTGCATGAGCGCGACGCCGACGAGCGCCTGCTCGCGATTTTGCGGGATTTTCGTGATCAGCTCCCGGCGGCGGTGGTTCACTGCTTCACCGGCGAGAAACGCGCGCTGTTCAACTATCTGGACCTTGATCTGCACATCGGCATCACCGGGTGGATCTGCGACGAACGCCGGGGCACGCACCTGCACCCGCTGGTCCGCGAGATTCCCCGCGGCCGGCTGATGCTGGAGAGCGACGCGCCCTACCTGCTGCCCCGCACCTTGCGCCCCAAACCGAAAAACGGCCGCAACGAGCCGGCCTACCTGCCCGAGGTCTTGCGCGAAGTGGCGCTGCACCGAGGTGAAAGCCACGACGACGTTGCGGCCCACACCACGGATTGCGCTCGGGGGTTCTTTTCGTTGCCGGTGGTTGCGGCCCTCGTTCAAACATCCTGAACGTGCGACCTGGCAAGAACGCCCTGACATCGTGGGAGCGAGCTCGCTCGCGAATGCGTCGGCTCATCCGTCAAAACTTCAGACGCTGAAATGCTGCCTATCGAGCTGATAGCAATCCTCGATTCGCCGAAGTGAACCTCCAGGCCTATTCTCACCTCTATCGAAAACACTTCTTGTTTACGTTTCACCGAGGTAAGCATCATGCCCAAGTTCATCACGGATCTTCACATCGGCGAATTCTTTCACTCAACCCGCACAGAAGGCCTGCCATCCAGTGCGGTGCTGTCGTCACTGGCGTTCCCGCTGTCCATCGTCTCCGGCCTGTTGCTGCTGGACGGCGCGTTCAACGGCAGCCTGACCTCCGCCGCCATCGGCGTGCTGGGTCTCGTCGCTGCCCAAGCCATAAAAGCCCGAGGCCAATAAGGCCTCAGGCTTTTAGCGCTCTCTGTATGCGTCGCGTGGACCTGCGTGAGCGCCCTCGCTTCCGATCAGCCAAAGACCGTTACCGTCTGACGACTGATCGCCACCAACTCACCATTCGGCGTCCACAGCGCTGCGGCGGTATGACCGTAGCCGTCGCGTGCATGCTCGATCACCGCTCGGTACTGCGTCCAGTCATGGGTCGTCATCGCGGGCAACGGCTGCACAAACTCGATCGTCCAGGTTAAAGAACTCCCCGGCGCCGGCTTGCTCAGATGCGGCAGCACGGCCGGTGGCCAGGTGTCGACCAGCGCCAGCAGATGCGCTTCGGTCAACGGCTCCTCTTCCACGTCACGCAAGCGCGCGTAGCCGCCGATCGCCCCCGATGGCGTGTTGGAAAACGGCAGGCCGCCCAGCGCCCAACGCAGGTCAATGAAGCGCAGGTATTCCGGCATCACACCCGAGACAAACGGAAGCGGCTGAATCTCGTCCACCGGCTTGAACACGGGCGCAGGCTCGGCCTGCACTGAAATCACCGACTCACGGGGCGCGCCGAAGCTGCCCTGAATCAGGGTCATGACCTCGCCGTTCTGCATCGCCCGGCCCAGGACCTGACTGACGGCCTTGCCTTCGCGCAGGATCTCCACTTCAAAGGAAATCGGCGAGTCGATGGCCGGCGGTGCTACAAAACAGATCGCCAACGAGCGAACCGGCCGCTCCGTTGACACCTTCGCGCGCATCGCTTCATACATCAACGCCGCCATCAGCCCGCCGAAGCAGGCGCGGCCCTGGGCCCACGAGGCAGGGATGCTGACGGATTCGGGATGGGTGCGGACAGCGTCGAGCAGCTCGGAAAATTTCATGCGCATTCCAGGGTGGCGGCGGGATGTGCGAATGGTAGCGAGTGAGCCGCCGCAGGACAGGGTTTATAACCGCCAATCCTGCGGACCAGACTGTTTAAAACCGCCGGGCTCGACAACCCTGCGGGCCAGCCGGCCTCAGCGCGGAGAATGTTTACCAAAGCAGGCCTTGTACAAGCGCTCCAGTACTTTGTCGGACTTTTGTTCGGCACGATGAATGCCCAATTCCCAACCTGCTACGCAAGGCGCGAGATCCGCCTGATGCCGGGCCTGTTCCAGCCATTGCAGATGATCATGCCAATCGCCCAGGGCGCCCTGGGCCGCTTTGAGACGGCGTTGCATGTCTTTCGGCTGATGGCTCAGTTCCGGGTAGGCCTCGCCGGCGTAACGCACGCGCTTGATCAGCAGGCGCAGACGATGACGGTCGTGGGCAGGGTCGCCCATGGCTTCGCGCAGTTGCTTCCACTGTTTGTCCAGACGTTTTTCAATGCGCCGCTCCAGCGTGTCGAGCAAGCCATGGCGCTCCTGGGTGCGCAGCAGCGCCGGCAATTGATCGAGCACGCCAAACAGCCGATTCAGTTCTGCAGAACCGGCCACTTCCGGGCACGCAGTGTTCAGGTACTGATCGCGTTTGGCCGCCGCCTCGGGCAGACCCTGCTCATCAAGGAATGCGGCCAGCACCTGCATGTCACGCAAAGGCGTGGTCAGCGCACCGACCTCCTTCGCCGCCGCTTCCACCTGATCCAGCCCCGGCAGACCCCGCAGCGGGCGCAAAACGCTGCGCAGGCGGCGGACGTTGGTGCGCAGGTCGTGCAGCGCTTCGCTGTCGGTGGAGACTTCCAGCCGCGCGTGGCAGGCAAGCAGTTTGATGTTGAGACCGATAATCTCGGCGACCAGGTGATCGACCATCGCTGACATGAAGCACTCCTTGGTTGAAGATGAATGTCTGATGATTTACGGCCGCTTGCCCTTCACAGCGGACAAACGCCACGGCAGGCTGCGGCGCAGGGATTTCAGGCGCTGGCGCAGAGCGCCGACGGAGCCGTCTGCCCCGGCATAGCGCCGAGCCTCGAACTCGTGGGCGAAATCCCTGATCGCCCCGGCGTGCACCGGAAGCTGCTCGGCAGCTCGTTGCGCGAACGCCTGAGCGCCTTCACCCGGCTGACGTTTAAGACCCTGCCGGGCCAGCAGACGTTCGAAATGGTTGAACAGGCGCAGCTGCGAATCACCTTCGCGCCGCCACGGCTTGAACAGCCACAGCGCCAGCAGGCCGAGAATTATCGCTGCGCCGCCAGCAAACACCGGCGCCTGAAACCCTGAAAACCAGCGGCCGAGCACTTGCAGTTGCTGCTGCCCCTGATAGCCCAGCACCCACCGTTGCCAACCGTAATTGAGGGTGTCCCAGCTCATGCGGATCGAATTGACCCAGGCCAGATGCCGATAGCGCAGCGGGGACATTGGCGAATCGCCAAGGAAGTCCTCGTCAGCGGCGAGCGCCTGTTCAAGCCCTTGCTCGACCCGCGCGGGTGCCACCGCGGCGGTCGGGTCGACACTGCGCCAACCCACGTTCGGTTGCCAGTATTCGACCCAGGCGTGGGCATCGAACTGGCGCACGGTCAGGTAATTGCCATCCGGATTCAGCTCGCCGCCCTGATAACCGGCAACCACCCGCGCCGGCACGCCTGCCGCCCGCAGCGCAAAGGTCATGGCCCCGGCGTAATGGGCGCAGAAACCGGCACGGCTGCCGAACAGAAAATCATCGATGCTATTGGCCCCCAGCGCGGGAGGTTTGAGGGTGTAACGAAACGGCTGCGAGGTGAAATATGACAGCAGCGCGTCCACCACGGCGTCGGTGCCCGGATGGCGCCGATGCAGGTCCGCTGCCCATTCGCGCACCTGGGGATTGCCTTTGGCCGGCAGTTGCAGGGCCTGCAACCGGGCGCCGTCGCTGAGCACGGTTTCCCGCACGGCTTCAGGCCAGGACTCGACGTTATAAAGCATCGATTGTTCGAGCGGTCGCCGACGTTGCCAGCGGAAATCGCTCATCTGGCGCACGCCAGCCAGATCGATCTGGCCCACGTCGAGGGTCATCAGCCACGGCTTGCCGGTCGGCTCCAGCACCACGCTGTAGCTGACCTGCTCGCCTTCCCGACGCCACACCGGCGCGTCAGGCACTTGCGCCCGCGAGGATTGCGACCAGCGTCTGCCGTCGAACTGCTCCAGGGTCAGCGCGCGCCAGTACAGCTGATTGCGCGGCGGCAGCGGGCCCTCAAAACTCGCGCGAAACACCAGCTCCGCAGATTTGCTCAGCTCGGCGATGTCCCCCGGCGCCATGCTGTCGGAAAGCCCGGTCAGCGCCTTGTTGCTCGGTTGTGGCAACGACCACAGCGGCTCAAGACGCGGAAAGAACAGAAAGAGCAGAAGCATCAGCGGCACGGCCTGCAACAGCAGTTTGGCCGACAGTCGCAACGTGGCCCCCGGCTTGCTGGAGATGCCGGACTGTTGCAGGCCGATCAGCGCGGCCAGCAGCGTGGTGATGGGCAGCAGAGTGAACAGCCCCCAGAGCAGCGAGTCTTCGAACAGATAGCCGACCGCGATGCAGAAGAAGCCGAGAAAGATCAGCACCAGGGCGTCGCGCCGGTTCTGCATTTCCAGCATCTTCAGAATGAAGGCGGCGATCAGCAGCGCCGCCCCTGCATCCAGGCCGATAAAACTGCCCCGCGCCAGATAAATGCCCCCGGCGGTGCCGACCAGCAGTCCCGACTTGATCCAGGTGCCGGGCATCCTCACGCGCATGCGGAAGATCTGGATGCGCCATAACGAGCAGACCAGCCACAGCACGATCAACGCCACCGGCACGTGCAAGGCAAACGGCGCGATCACCAGCGCCTGGGCGATCAGCAGCCAGTTGAGGCTGACCCGGGGGATCGGTTTGGCGAGGCTTGTGGAGGTCATCGCGCCGCGCCTTTCATGCCCGCACCCCGTACAGCGCCAACTGGCGCAAGCAGGCTTCGCGGTGCGCATCGCCACTGTCCACCGCCGAAAGGAAACCGGGCAGCTTCAGGGCGAACGGCTGCTGGCGCTGGGACAATTCCAGCACCCAGTAGCACAGGCGCGACAGCCGCTCTTCGATATCCCCACCCAGGGCCATGAAGTCCAGACACAAGTCGTGACCGCTGAGGTCGCTGAACTCCTTGACCATCAGCCCCTGTCCCCGCGACCAGGCCTTCCAGTGCATGCGCCGCATCGAGTCGCCCGGTTGCCACAGGCGCAGGCCCTGATAATCATCGACGCCCGGCCCCGTCGTCGCGTGGCCGTCGTCCTCGGCATGGGGTTGCACGCCTTGCAGCAGCGGCATCGTGCCGGCCAGCGGTTGCGGGTAGATCAGCACGGTCTGTTCCAGGTCAAGCCAGCTCCAGGCACGAAAGATCCCCAGCGGAAACACGCTTTCCACGCGCAAGCGCGGCGCCCGCATCCAGCCGCGTTTGAGCGCCGGCAAGGTCAGGCTGACGTCGACCAGCCGCTCGGCCTCGACGTCGGTCTGCTCCAGTTGTTCGCTGTCCCAGCCCAGGGCAATCGCCTGATGGCCATGGCCGGTGCTTTCCAGACGCAGGCGCAGTTGCACCGGTTCGCCGACGAACACCGAACGCGCATGACCGCCGCTGAGGATCAGCCCGCTGATGTTGCGGTAGGTATGCAGAATGGCCAGCACGCCCACCGACAGCATGAGAAAGGTCAGGCCGTAGGCGAGGCTGTTCTGGTAGTTGATCGAGACCAGCAGCAGCAAAAACAGAATAAGCGCGTAGGTGCCGCCGACCCGGGTCGGCAGGATGAAGATTCGGCGGTGATCCAGTTCGACCCGCGACGCCGGGGGAATGCGGCGTCCCACCCAGCGCTGCCAGACCGGTTTGAAGCGTTCGATCACAGCACCGGCACCTCGCGCAGTAGCCACTGGACCAGCGCCCCGCCGCCATGCCCGGTCGGGTCAGTGCGCTCGCGCAGGCGGTGGCCGATGACGGCGGGCAGAATCGCCTGCACGTCTTCGGGAATCACATAATCGCGACCGGCAAGCATTGCCCAGGCCCGCGCGGCCGAGAGGATCGCCAGGCTCGCACGGGGTGAAAGGCCGTAGGCGAACTGCGGCTGGCTGCGGGTGGCATCGACCAGCCGCAGCACGTAATCGACCAGAGCGTCGCTGGCCCGTACCTGACGCGCCTGCTGCTGGAGGGACGCGAGCTCGGCGTGGTCCAGCAACGGCTCGAGGCGCGGCAGCAGGTCGCGGCGGGATTCACCCAGCAGCAGAGCTTTTTCCGCCGAACGCGCGGGGTAGCCAAGGGACAGGCGCATGAGGAAGCGGTCCAGTTGAGATTCTGGCAAAGCGAAGGTGCCGCCCTGGCTGAACGGGTTCTGGGTGGCGATGACGAAAAACGGGTCGGGCAGCAAACGAGTCGCGCCCTCGATGGTGACCTGGCCCTCTTCCATGGCTTCCAGCAGTGCGCTTTGGCTCTTGGGGGTGGCGCGGTTGATTTCGTCGGCCAGCACCAGCTCGGCGAAGATCGGCCCGGGGTGAAAAGTGAATTGCCCGGTGTCGCGATCAAACACCGACGTGCCGAGGATGTCGCCCGGCAGCAGATCGGAGGTGAATTGAATGCGCTGAAAGCTCAGGCCCAAGACCCGCGCGAGGGTGTGGCTGAGGGTGGTTTTGCCCATGCCGGGCAAGTCTTCGATCAACAGATGCCCGCCGCCCAGCAGGCAGGTGAGCGCCAGGCGCACCTGTGGCTCCTTGCCCAGCACCACTTCATTGATTGCGTTGAGACACGCATCCAGTTTTCTGCCCATCGGAAGGCCTCCCCAGGCGACTGCTCATGGCTAATAGGACTGCAGACGATGCCAGACGTGCAGCCACTGTAAGGTCAGCGTAGGCCTTTTCGCCAGAGCGGGATGGAGGGATTCATCAGGGTGGAGCTAAACAGGACGGTAGGAGTGAGCTTGCTCGCGATCGGCGTTATCCCGGTCAGCTGGATGGCGACTGACAGCATGCTTCGCGAGCAAGCTCACTCCTACAGGGAGACCGCTTGATGGCTGCGGACTTTGGAACGATTTCAGCGACCGGCGCGTGATTCGCGGATGTAGAAACGGGCTTTCTCGGCTTTCTCGGAGCAACCCTCGAACGCCTCGAACTGCTGCTGAGTCTTGGCGCCGGTCAGCAGCGACAGGGCCTTGGAATAGCTGACCGTACCGGCGAAACCTTCGGCCTTGGCCAGATCAAGCTCGTGCCAGGCCGCGTCAAGGTTGGTGGCGCAGCTGTCGCGATAGGCCGTTTTGCCGGCGCAGCCGGTGAGAACCAGCGCCAACAGGGGCAGGCAGATCCAGGCTTTCATGGGTGTTACCTCAACTAAGGAAATCAATGATGCGGCTTTGACGGTGCGGCGATGCAAAAGTGCCACACAGGGGGGATGCACGATACCTGTTTCGGGCCGTTGGCGTTACGCTGGTGTGTGACGAATCGGCTGACTGAACGCTGACAATGGGAAACCGCACATGAATAAACGCATCGCGCTGGTCCTCGGCTCCGGGGGCGCACGAGGTTATGCGCACATCGGCGTCATCGAAGAGCTCGAACATCGCGGCTACGACATTGCGTGCATTGCCGGCTGTTCCATGGGCGCAGTGATCGGCGGGATCTACGCGGCGGGCAAGCTGCCCGAGTACAAGGCGTGGATCGAAAGCCTGGATTACCTGGACGTGCTGCGGCTGGTGGACGTGAGCTTTCGGCTGGGGGCGATTCGCGGCGAAAAGGTGTTCGGCAAGATTCGCGACATCGTCGGCGAGATCAACATCGAGGACTTGCCGATCCCCTACACCGCCGTGGCCACGGACCTGACCAACCAGCAGGAGATCTGGTTTCAGGAAGGCAATCTGCATTCGGCGATGCGCGCCTCGGCGGCGATCCCGAGCCTGTTCACCCCGGTGGTTCAGGGCAATCGCACGCTGGTCGATGGCGGCCTGCTGAACCCGTTGCCGATCGTGCCGGTGGTGTCGAGCCATTGCGACCTGATCGTCGCGGTCAACCTCAACTCCACCACCCAGAAGCATTACACCTTGCCGGTGATCGAGCGTCCGCCGGCGGTGAAGAAGCGTTTCGACGGGCTGATGAATTCCATCGGCTCGCACCTGCCGTTCCGCCGCAAGCTGGACCTGGCCGGCGAGGACGGTGTGCGTCTGGCGCAGGAAAGCCTGAAACCCAGCGGCGCCGTGCTGCCGGGCAATCCGTGGTTGATGGCCGACATCGAATCCGCCGACCCCCAGGGTCAGCAACCTTCCGCTGCGCCCACCCAGGCCGGGGCGCCGAGATCGGCCAGCGGCTCAATCATCATCGACAACGTCGGCCCGGCTTCACTGCTGGACCTGATCAACCAGAGCTTCGAGGTGATGCAGACCTCCCTGGCGCAGTACAAGATCGCCGGCTACCCGCCGGATATCCTGATCAACGTGCCGAAGCGGGTGTGCCGGTTTTTCGAGTTCTATAAAGCCCCAGAGCTGATCGCGCTCGGGCGGCAGATCGCCAGGGAAACGCTGGATCGGTATGAGCAGGAGCACTAAAGGGGTGACATCCGACGCCTTCCCGGCTAAAGCCAGTCCTACAAGTCGGCGTTCCAGCCAGACCCACTGGATGCATGCGATCGATTAGTGGGACCGGCTTCAGCCGGGAAGAGGCCCGTATGATCACCATCAATCACGCGGTGTGACATCCGACGCCTTCCCGGCTAAAGCCGGTCCCACTGTCGAGGTCAACGCCAGTCCCGCAGGTATACGCGGCCGTCCTTGGGAGCACCATCCATCACCCATTCATCAACCGGTACCCGACTCCCGCCTCGGTGACGATGTACTGCGGCGCGGCGGGGTCGTCGCCGAGTTTCTGGCGCAGGTGCCCTACCACGATGCGCAGGTAATGGGTGTCCTCGACGTGGGTCGGGCCCCAGATGTCCTTGAGCAGTTGCTGCTGGGTGATGACCCGTCCGGGATGCCGCGCCAGTTGCGCCAGCACTGCGTATTCCTTGCGGGTCAGGGCGACTTCGGCATCGCCCAGCGACACCCGGCGGTAGGCCAGATCGATGTTCAGCGGGCCAATGACCACTGCCGATTCCACCTGACCGCTCTCCGGCGCCTGGCGCAACAGCGAACGAATCCGCGCCAGAAACTCCTGAATACCGAACGGCTTGGTCACGTAATCGTTGGCGCCGGCGTCCAGCGCGCGGACTTTCTCACCCTCGCTGGCACGCACCGAGAGCACCAGCACCGGCACCGCCGACCACTCGCGAAACTGGCTGAGCACGTCCTGTCCGTCCATGTCCGGCAGGCCCAGGTCGAGCACCAGCAAGTCGGGTTTATTCAATGCGGCCTGGGTCAGGCCGTCGTTGCCGGTGCCGGCTTCCAGCACCTTGTAGCCTTGTGACGCGAGGCTGATGCGCAGGAATTTACGAATCTGCGGCTCGTCATCGATCACCAGAATGGTCGCCGTCTGGCTCATGGGTGTCCTGTCATAAAAGAAAAGGTCGGTTACAAACGCCCGTCAGCGTAGCGCAAAGCCGGTTCAGACCGCCTGGTCCATTTCCGCTTCGGGCTGCGCCTGCAGCGGCAGGTGCAGACTGATGCAGGTGCCGCGACCGTCGATGCCATCGCCCACGCTGATCCGCCCGCCATGGGCGCCGACCATGCCCTGACAGATCGCCAGACCCAGCCCCGTGCCCTGCCCGCCTCGGTCACCCCGCGCGGCGGTGTAGAACATGTCGAAAATCTTCGCCCGCTCACCCTCGGGTATTCCCGGCCCCTCATCGCTGACGGCGAAGACAATCTCCTCGTTCTGCGCAGTGACCGCCATCTGCAGACGGCCATGGACCGGCGAGAAGCGCGCGGCGTTTTCGATCACGTTGATCAGCGCCTGCTCGATCAGCGCGGCGTGGACATACAGCAATGGCAATTGCGCCGGCAAATCGGTCATGACTTGCAGCGGCGCGAGGACCGCGCGGAGGCGATTGAGTGCGCTGCCGACGATGTCACCCGGCGAGACCCAGTCCCGCGCCAGCTTCAGCGCGCCGTGGCCGAGGCGCGTCATGTCCAGCAGGTTCTGAATGTAGCGATCCAGACGCTCGGCCTCGTCGCGGGTGCCTTCGAGCAACTCGCGACGGTCTTCCAGCGGAATCGCCTCGCCCAGCGCCAGCAGGCTGTCGATGCTGCCGCGCATGGCCGTCAGCGGCGTGCGCAAATCGTGGGACACCGAGGCCAGCAAGGCGCTGCGCAGTTGTTCGGTCTCGCCATGCAAGCGCGCAGCTTCCAGGTCTTCGGCAAGACGGGCCCGCGCCAGGGCCTGACCCAATGGCTGACTCAGCGCCGTGAGCAGACGTCGCCGCTGAGGGGTGAAAGTCTGGCCCTGTTTCGCACGAATCCCCACCAACGCCAGCGGCGCATCGTCCACCCACAACGGCAGCCACCACCAACTCCCCGACGGCAGTGTGCCGGTGCCCCTGCCCGCCGGTTGCCCGTGCTGCCAGGCCCAGTCCGCCGCCGCGCGCTCGAATTCGGAAAACTCCAGCGGCCCACCCACCTCCACCTTCCAGCCCTGCTCGCGGTCGTTGTCCAGCACGCACAGCTGCAATTCGCTCCAGCCGGCCAAGTGATGATCGGCTGCACTGAGCACCGCCTGGCGATCGGTGGCGGCGGTCAGGCGGCGGGACAGATCGAGCAGTTCGCTGGTCTCCTCCTGGGTGTCGCGCAGTGCTTGCAACTGGCGACGCTGGCGGGCGGCGAGATTGCCGGTCAGTGCCGCCATCAGCAGAAAGAACAACAGCGTCAGCACGTCTTCTTCGCGCTGGATGCTCAAAGAAAAATTCGGCGGAATGAACAAAAAGTCATAGGCCAGGAATGACAGCACTGAGCAGACCATCGCCGGGCCGACGCTGCTGCGCACGGCCACCAGCAAAACGGCGGCGAGAAAGACCAGGGAAATGTTCGGCAGCGCCAACCAGCTGGACACCGCCCAGGCCAGCGCGCTGGCGCCAAGGGTGGCAAACAGCGCCAGGGCGTAATCGAACCAGACCAGATTGCGCGGCGAGGTGGATTGCGCCTGATCGGGGCGCGACTCGCTGTCGAGGACGTTGATTTCCAGGCCATGGGCATTGCGCAGCAAACGCGACGCCAGGCCGCCGCCCAACACCCGCCGTCGCAGGGATGGCCGCGACTGCCCCACCAGCACCAGACTCGCGCGGCGCTCGGTGGCGTGCTGAATCAGCGTCTTCGCCACTTCCGGCGCGCGCAATACTACCACCTCCCCGCCGAGGCGTTCGGCGAGCTGCTGGGCATTCTGCAAACGACTGCGCGCCAGTTCATCCAAAAAGCGCCCGTTGTCGACATGCACCAGACTCCACGGCAGATGCCGACGCTGGGCGACGCGGCTGGCGTGGCGCACCAGACGTTCGGCCTGGGCGTCGCCGTCGATGCCGACCAGCAGACGACCCCGCACCGCCGGCGCCGCCTGGCCCAACTGCCGATAACCCAGGGCCAGATCGTTGTCCACCTGGGCGGCGGCGGTCTGCATCGCCATTTCCCGCAGCGCGGTAAGGTTGGTCTGGGTGAAGAACGCATCAATGGCCGCGCGCGCCTGCTCAGGTACGTAGACCTTGCCGTCGCGCAGGCGCTCCAGCAGCTCCCGGGGCGGCAGGTCAATCAGCACCAGTTCGTAGGCTTCCTGCAACACCCAGTCCGGCAGGGTCTCGCGCACTTGTACGCCAGTGATGCCGCGCACCTGATCGTTGAGGCTTTCCAGGTGCTGGACGTTGACCGTGGTGTAGACGTCGATCCCCGCCGAGAGCAGTTCCTGAATATCCTGCCAGCGTTTGGCGTGACGGCTGCCGGGCGCGTTGGAATGGGCCAGTTCGTCGACCAGCACCAGTTTGGGTTTCGCCGCAAGAATACCGTCGAGGTCCATTTCTTCGAGCATGACCCCGCGGTATTCGGAACGAACCATGGGTTGCTGCGGCAAACCACCCAGCAGCGCCTCGGTTTCCGCGCGGCCGTGGGTTTCGACGACCCCGGCCAGCAGCGAAACGCCTTGGCGCATCTGGGTGTGCGCGGCCTGGAGCATGGCGTAGGTCTTGCCCACGCCCGGCGCGGCACCGAGAAACACCTTCAGCCGCCCGCGATCGTCCCGAGGAAGATTGACCAGCAAAGCGTCGGCGCGGGTGGTTGAATTCACGAAAAGTTGTCCTGGTGCAGGGTGATGTGTGTGCGTGTGGCGTCGCCCGTTGGCGTCAGTTCACGGCTTTGCCAGACGGTAACCGATCCAGACTCAGATTCAAGTCCAGTACGTTCACCACCGGCGGGCCGATCAGCGAGGTCTGGGTGTTGTCCGCCACCAGTTTCTGCACCGATTCGCGCGGCAGGTTACGCGCCGCTGCGATGCGGGACACCTGATATTCCGCCGCAGCCGGCGACAGATGCGGATCAAGACCGCTGGCGGACGTGGTCAGCAGGTTCAGCGGCACGGGACCCTGGCTGTCGACTTTTTCCTTGGCGGCATCCTCGGTCACTCGCGTTGCCAACGCCGGATTGCTCGGCGCCAGGTTACTCGCGCCGCTGGCGACGGTGGCATAGGCGCCGGCAGACGGACGCGGATGAAACCATTCTTCGCCGGTGAAATTCTGGGCGATCAGCTCCGAACCGATCACCTTTTCATGGTCGTCGTAGACCAGGCTGCCATTGGCCTGATCCGGGAACGCCACCTGGGCGACGCCGGTCACCACCAGCGGGTAAGCCACGCCGGTGATCAGGGTCATCAGAACGATCAGGCTCAGGGCCGGACGCAATACGCTGGACATCATTCATTCCTCATTTCGAAGTGAGCGCCGCGCGGGATCAGTCACCACGCGGCACGATCAGCGGGTTAAACCAGGTGCAAGGCGGTCAACAGCAGGTCGATGGCCTTGATCCCCACGAACGGCACGACAATCCCGCCCAGTCCGTACACCAGCAGGTTGCGGCGCAGCAAATGCGCAGCGCTGGCGGCCTGCACCCGCACGCCGCGCAATGCCAGCGGGATCAGCACGACGATGATCAGCGCGTTGAAGACGATGGCCGACAGGATCGCGCTCTGCGGGCTGGCCAGGTGCATGACGTTGAGCACGCCCAATTGCGGGTAGATCGACGCAAACAGTGCCGGCAGGATGGCGAAGTATTTGGCCACGTCGTTGGCGATGGAAAAGGTCGTCAGGGCGCCGCGGGTCACCAGCAATTCCTTGCCGATCTGCACCACGTCCAGCAGCTTGGTCGGGTCGCTGTCGAGATCGACCATGTTCGCCGCTTCCCGTGCCGCCTGGGTGCCATCGTTCATCGCCATGCCGACGTCGGCCTGGGCCAGCGCCGGCGCGTCATTGGCCCCGTCGCCGCACATCGCCACCAATCGCCCGTCGTTCTGTTCCTGACGGATGCGCTCCAGTTTCTTCTCGGGAGTGGCTTCGGCCAGCACGTCATCAACGCCTGCTTCTGCCGCGATTGCTGCCGCCGTCAGCGGGTTGTCGCCGGTGACCATGACGGTGCGAATGCCCAGTTTGCGCAGCTCTTCGAAGCGCTCGCGAATGCCCGGCTTGACCACGTCCTTGAGGTGAATCGCCCCCAGCAGTTTGCCGTCGCCGCAGACCAGCAGCGGCGTGCCGCCGGTCTTGGCGATCTTGTCGATCTCCCGCGCCAGTACCGGTGGCAGGTCGCTGCGGTCGCGGCTGAGAAATTTCAGCAGCGAGTCCACGGCGCCCTTGCGGTACACACGGCCCTCGAAATCGACGCCAGACAGACGGGTTTCCGCCGTGAACGGCACCGCCGTCAACTGGCTCGGTGCAGGCTCGGTCATCGGGTGCAGACCGCGCAGGTATTCGACGATGGACTTGCCTTCAGCCGTGTCATCCGCGAGCGAAGCCAGCAGCGTGCCTTCGCTCAGCTCTTTCGGCGTCACGCCCGGCGCGGCATACACCGCCGCACAGCGACGGTTGCCGAAGGTGATGGTGCCGGTCTTGTCCAGCAGCAGCACATGCACGTCACCCGCTGCCTCCACGGCACGGCCGGATTTGGCGATCACGTTGAGGCGCACCAGGCGGTCCATACCGGCAATACCGATGGCCGAGAGCAAACCGCCGATGGTGGTCGGAATCAGGGTCACCAGCAGCGCCACGAGGAACACCAGCGGCAGGTTACCGCCGGCAAAATGCGCGAACGGCTGCAGGGTCACGACCACCAGCAGGAAGATCAACGTCAGGCCGATGAGCAGAATATCGAGGGCCACCTCGTTGGGGGTTTTCTGGCGCTTGGCCCCTTCGACCAGCGCGATCATGCGGTCCAGGGTCGATTCGCCGGGGTTGGCGCTGATGCGCACCAGCAGCCAGTCGGACACCAGTCGCGTGTTGCCGGTGACAGCCGAACGGTCGCCGCCGGACTCGCGAATCACCGGCGCAGACTCCCCGGTAATTGCCGCTTCGTTGACCGCCGCGATGCCTTCGATCACCTCGCCGTCGCCGGGGATCATTTCACCGGCTTCGACGCGCACCACATCACCCTTGCGCAGGGTCGCAGCATTGACCATTTCGTGGCTGCCGTTGGCGCTCTGCTTCCGCGCCTTCAGGCCTTCGCTGCCCGCTTTCAGGCTGTCGGCGCGGGCCTTGCCGCGACCCTCGGCCAAGGCTTCGGCGAAGTTGGCGAACAACACGGTGAACCACAGCCAGACCGCGATCTGCACGGCGACGGAGGTTGGCACGGCCGGATCGGGGATCAGGCACAGCACGGTGGTCGGGATCGCGGTCAGTTCGACCACCAGCATCACCGGCGCACGGTACAGCTGACGCGGGTCAAGCTTGACGAACGCCTGAACCAGCGCCGGTCGCCACAGGGCAGCAAGACCGGTTTTGGCCGCTACGGGCTGCGCGTCATGGCGTGCTGTCTCGCTGGCCGGGCTTTTACTGTTCGCGCTCTTTGTTACGGGGGCTTGCATGTTCATGGTGTGGTCCTCAGAAGCCCAGGCTCAAGTGTTCGGCGATCGGTCCCAGTGCCAGGGTCGGCAGGAACGTCAGGCCGCCCACGAGCAGGATGGTCACGGTCAGCAGGGTGACGAACAGCGGGCCGTGGGTCGGGAAGCTGTTCTGGCCCAGCGGCGAGCTCTTCTTCGCCGCCAGACTGCCGGCCAGCGCCAGCACCGGCAGGATGTAGCCAAAGCGGCCGATGAACATCGACAGGCCCAACATCAGGTTATGGAACGTGGTGTTGGCGCTGAAGCCGCCGAAGGCCGAACCGTTGTTGGCGGTCGCCGAGGTATAGGCATAAAGCAACTGACTGAAACCGTGGGCGCCGGGGTTGCTCACCGCCCCCGCCGGGCCGGGCAACGAGGCCGCCAGCGCACCGAACACCAGCACGCCGACCGGCATCACGATCAAGGTCGCCACCAGCAACTTGACCTCACGGGCCTGCAGCTTCTTGCCGAGGTATTCCGGGGTGCGGCCGATCATCAGCCCGGCGAGAAACACCGCGATCAATACGTTCAGCAACATGCCGTAGAGGCCTGCGCCGACGCCGCCGAAGATCACTTCGCCGACCATCATGTTGGCCAGGGCGATCATCCCGGTGAGCGGGTTGAGGCTGTCATGCATGCCGTTGACCGAACCGTTGGACGCCGCCGTGGTGGTCGCCGCCCAGAGCACAGTGGCGGTGGTGCCGAAGCGCGTTTCCTTGCCTTCCATCGGCGCGGTCTGCTCGACCGACGCGATGTTCAGCGCAGGGTTCGGCTGGTACTCGGCCCACATCGCGGTAGCGCCGCCAATCAGGAACAGCGCCAGCATGCAGGCGATGATCGCGCGGCTCTGGCGCATGTCCTTGACGTAATGGCCGAAGGTGAACACCAGCGCCACCGGGATCAGGATGATCGACACCAGCTCGAACAGGTTGCTCCAGATGGTCGGGTTCTCGAACGGATGCGCCGAGTTGACGCCGAAGAAGCCACCGCCGTTGGTGCCCAGTTGCTTGATCGCAATCTGGCTGGCGGCCGGGCCCAGCGGGAGGGTCTGGTCGGTGCCTTGCAGGGTGACGGCGTCCATGTAATGGGCGAAGGTTTGCGGCACGCCCTGCCAGACCAGCAGCAGCGCCAGTACCAGGCACAGCGGCAGCAGACCGTAAAAGGTCGCGCGGGTCATGTCCGCCCAGAAGTTGCCCAGGTGCTGCGTCGAGCGACGGCTGATGCCTCGGCAGAACGCGACCAGCACGGCGATGCCGGTGGCGGCGCTGACGAAGTTCTGCACGGTCAGGCCGGCCATCTGGCTCAGGTAGCTCAGGGACGATTCGCCGCTGTAGCTCTGCCAGTTGGTGTTGGTGACGAAGCTCATGGTGGTGTTGAACGCCAGCGACCATTCCATGCCCGGCAGACCCTGTGGGTTAAGCGGCAGCGAGCCTTGCAGGAGCAGGATGGCGAACAGCACGACGAACCCGGCCAGGTTGAACGCCAGCAGGGCGACTGTGTAGGTTTTCCAGTTTTGTTCGATCGTGGGGTCGACGCCGGCCAGGCGATAGCAGATGCGCTCGACCGGGCCCATGACCGGGGTCAGAAAGGTGCGCTTGCCTTCCATGACGTTGTAGTAGAACCGTCCCAGCAGCGGCGCGGGCAGTAGCACCAGGGCGAAAAACGCCAGTATCAGCAGGTAGTCGTAACCGTGCATGGCCGTTACTCCTCGACCCGGCCGGCGCGCAGGAGCGCAACCAGCAAGTAAACGAATAACCCTGCTGCGAGCAGCAGTGACACCCCATCCAGAACGCTCATGAAAAACTCTCCGTCATACGGCGACTGCCGTGTGGGGCAATTGTCTGCAGTGGGGGTGTAAAGGAACGAGAGCGACGGGGGTCGGGGGGCATAAAGAAAGCGTAAAGAGTGAAGAAAACAGAGCGTTTAGAAGCTTTACACCGTGGGCATATCCGGTATTTGTGTGTGGAGTTGTTATGGTTCCGCCCTTACGGCGGGTCACTTTTTCCAAGAGCCGAAAAAGTAACCAAAAAGGCCCTGCTCCTGGTTTGGCCCGACTTCGTCGGGTTCCCTCACTCCGACGACGCTCCGTGGGCCCGCGCCGAACGGACATCCATGTCCTGACGGCGCTCTCGCCGCATCCATGCGGCTCGACCCACTGCGCGTCGTCTACGTTCGGCCTGCACCCAAGTCGCGTTTCCGGTGTTTGAACTACCGCGTAGAAGATCAAAAGCAAATCAGAGGCAGATCAAGGGCGGGTCAAGCGCCAGGGACTTGTGGGAGTGAGCTTGCTCACGAAGGGGTCGGTACATCCACCGGATATCTGGTGTTTGAGATAAAGCATTCGCGAGCAAGCTCGCTCCCACAGATGGGGTGTCCAATCAGCAAAACTGTCGCCGCCTGGGCTGGCCTCTTCCCGGCTAAAGCCGGTCCTACAGGGGGTACGTGGTGCTTTTGTAGGACCGGCTTCAGCCGGGAAGCCGTTGCTCTGCTTTTGTTCTGCTTTTGATCTGCTTTTGATCTCCATGCACAAAAAGCCCAGTCACCGCCAATCGCGACTTGGGTGCAGGCTGAACGCAGGTCTCGCGCAGTGGGCCGAGCCGCATGGATGCGGCGAGAGCGCCGTCAGGGCATGGATGCCCGTTCGGCGCGGGCCCACGGAGCGGGACCGGAGTGAAGGAACCCTGACGAAGGAAGGGCCCAACCGAGAGCAAGCACCCTTGGTTACTTGGGGATGGTGCGACTTTCGACTTTTCCAAGTAACTCGCCGAAGGCGAAACAGTCTGCCTTTAGGCAGACGCCCTTGATCTTGATCTTGATCTTGATCTTGATCTTGATCTTGATACGGAGCACGGCAGGTCAGCCGTGTACCGACCTTGATACATTCAAGACAACCCACCGACACCTCCCCACCCCACCCTTCCGCCCCGCTCGCCAGCGAAGTAGCATGGCAGCGTCGACTCCTATCCGCGGCCCAATCGGCGGCACCACACGGCGGCAGTACCATGCAGACAACACCCGACAGCCCCACCGCCACCGCACCGAGCGCAGAGCGCCGCTGGACCACCCGCGCCCTCATCGTCGATGACGACATCCCCATCCGCGAACTGCTCTGCGACTACCTCGCCCGCTTCAACATCCACAGTACCGGCGTCACCGACGGCAACGCCATGCGTCTGGCCCTCACCGAAGACACCTACGACGTCGTCGTCCTCGACCTCATGCTCCCCGGCGAAGACGGCCTCTCCCTCTGCCGCTGGCTGCGCAGCACCTCCGACATCCCCATCCTCATGCTCACCGCCCGCTGCGAACCCACCGACCGCATTATCGGCCTGGAACTGGGCGCCGACGACTACATGGCCAAACCCTTCGAGCCCCGCGAACTCGTCGCGCGGATCCAGACCATCCTGCGCCGCGTCCGCGATGACCGCACCGAAGAACGCACCACCCTGCGCTTCGACAACTGGCGCCTGAACAGCGTCCTGCGCCAACTCACCGCGCCGGACGGCCTCGTCGTGCCCTTGTCCAACGCCGAATTCCGCCTGCTGCGGGTCTTCCTCGAACGGCCGCGTCGCGTGCTCAACCGCGAACAATTGCTCGACGCCGCCCGCGGTCGCTCCATCGAAGCGTTTGATCGCAGCATCGACCTGCTGGTCTCGCGCCTGCGCCAGAAGCTGGGCGACGACCCGAAATCCCCGCAACTGATCAAAACCGTGCGCGGCGAAGGCTATATGTTCGACGCCCGGGAGATTGGTTGATCCGCTCGGCCGACACCCTGTTTGCCCGGCTGTTTGGCGGGGCGCTGCTGGCGATCGTCCTCGCGCACCTGCTGGCGTTCGTCTGGTTTCACTACTACGGCCCGAGAATGCCGCCCCCGCCCGGCTGCGATCGGCCGACGGCCAGCCAGATGCAAGCGCCGTCCGACCGCGATCCTGCCGCCGAGGCAGACCAGAACGACAGGCGCCGGCCGCCTTGCCGCCCGCCAATGCTCGGCATCCCGCTGGTGCCCCTGCTGTTCCAGTTGATCAGTCTGGTGCTTGCTGCCTGGTTCGGCGCCAAGGCCCTGAGCCGGCCGATACGCCGATTGAGCGAGGCGGCCGAACGTCTCAGCGAGAACCTCGACAGCCCGCCCCTGGCCGCCAATGGCCCTCGCGAGGCACGTCAGGCGGCCCAGGCGTTCAACCTGATGCAGGAGCGCATTCGCGAACAGGTGCAACAGCGCGGACGCATGCTCGCTGCCGTGTCCCATGACCTGCGCACGCCCCTTGCGCGCCTGAAACTGCGGGTCGAGCAGATCGACGAGCCGCGACTGCACGGGCAGATGAGCCAGGATCTCAACGACATGATCGGCATGCTCGACGCGACCCTGACCTACCTCAACGAACAGCGCACCAGCGAAGCACTGCAGTATTTCGACGTGCAGGCGCTGATCGAATCCCTGGCGGAAAACGCCCAGGACAATGGCGATGACATTCAGGCGAGCGGCACTTGCCGGCCGCTGAAATCCCAGCCCATGGCCCTGCGCTCGTGCCTGAACAACCTCATCGACAACGCCCTGCGGTACGCCGGGCATGCGCGCGTGGAGATCGAAGACGCCAGCGATCGCCTGCGCGTCAGCGTCGTCGATCACGGCCCTGGCATTCCCGAAGACCTGCGTGAAGTGGTGTTCGAGCCCTTCTATCGCGTCGAAAGCTCGCGCAATCGCAACTCGGGCGGCGTCGGCATCGGCATGACCATCGCCCGGGAAGCCGCACGCCGAATGGGCGGCGACCTGCGCCTCGCACAAACCCCCGGCGGCGGCCTGACCGCGGTGCTGGATCTGCCGCGAACCTGACCCCCGCCGTGACCAAAACCTGTCATGACTGGGCCGGGGCAAACCCGCGCGCAAAATTGACCGAGTGCCCCGGACGACGGCGTTTTTTTATTGAATTTAATTACTTGACCGGCTGCCGCGCGCGGCTGTCTCCAACCCAGTCCAGCAATAAACTGTAAGCCACTGCCAGCAACGTCGGGCCGATGAACAGGCCGATAAAGCCGAATGCCAGCAACCCGCCAAACACACCGAGCAGCACAATCACCAACGGCAGGTTACCGCCGCGACTGATCAGGTACGGCTTCAGTACGTTGTCGACGCCACTGACAATGAACGTCCCCCACAGGCCGAGAAAAATCGCCATGCCGTAATCGCCTCTCCAGGCCAGCCACGCCGTGGCCGGTATCCAGATCAGCGGCGGGCCCATAGGCACGAGGCTCAGCAGGAAAGTGCCGATCCCCAGCACCAGCGCTCCCGGCACGCCGGCAATCAGGAAACCGATCAAGGCCAGCACCGCCTGTGCCGCTGCCGTGCCGATAACGCCGTTGACCACCCGCTGCACCGTGCCCGCCACGAGATCGAGGTAGTACTGGGCGCGATCGCCAATCAGTCGTTCCAGCAAACTGAGCACAAACGCCGCCACCCGCGGCCCGTCGCGGTAGAAAAAGAACACGAAGATGATGCTCAGGGTCAGCTCGAGAATGCCACCGCCAATCTGCGCACTGCGCGCCAGCAGCCAGTTGCCGACCTGGCCCAGGTAAGGTCGGACGCTGACCAGTAACGCAGCGCCTTGTTGATCGATGGTGTTCCAGTAGCCCACCAGCCGCTCGCCCACCAGCGGAACGCCCGCCAGCCAGGTGGGTGGATCGGGCAGGCCGTCCACTTGCACGTCCTTGAGGAACGCGGTTGCGTCACGCACGTGGTCCGCCAGATTGAAGCCCAGCCAGACCAGCGGCGCGAGCACCAGCACCATCCAGCCCAGGGTCAGAATGGCGGCCGCGAGGGACTCCCGCCCCTTGAGCGCGCGGGTCAGCAGACGCATCAGCGGCCAACTGGCGAATGCCAGCACCGCCCCCCAGAACAGCGCCGACCAGAACGGCACCATCACCCATAGGCAGGCGCCGAGCAGCGCGAGCAGGAGAATCTGCACCAACAGGCGATCGTTATTGAACATCGGTCATTCCGCAACAAAAGGGGTTGAATCCGACAAGCATACCGTCGAACCGAGCAACCCGCCTTGCGCGGATACCTGGGCCCGACTTCAGGACGGGAACAGAGCCCATTTCTATGGGTGCTGATGACTTGACCGGTGATGTCAGCGGGCGAATTGACCTTCTCTCATTCAGCCCATTCTTTGTTAACGGTAAAGGCTATTGTCAGCCAACGATCAGGGCCGGTACCGCCAACCTCTTCGCCAATTTCATCCCGGATCAGATCCCACGCCTCCAGGGATCGTGGCGGCAAGCCCGGCGGAACGATGAAGTAAATCTCGATCTGTCTCCCGCGCCCCACACGGGCCACATAGGCACGGTAGGAAAGGAAGCCATGTCGCTGGACAGCATCGCTTGCAACGTCGTCGACTCTTTTCTTCATTTCTGGCGGGGTCACCAGCAGAACATCGGCGAGAGCGTCACGAATCGTCGGCAGCGGCAAGGGCAAAACGATGAGGCAAACAAGCGCCAGGACCGCTGGATCTATATAAGGCGATAACCATTCCAGCGCTGTGCCCTTGATCATCCAGCCAGTCAGGAACGCGAGTAACAGAGCGCCGGTCATTGCGGCAGATATCGTCCAGGCCTTTACGTCCAGGGCAATGAAGCTTGAATTGAGTCGTTTGTTGGCGCGTCGGCCATAGATGATCATTCCAACCGCGCTGACAAGGGCCACTAGCGCAAAAATGAGCGCGAGATCGAAGTCCAGGTGTCGCCCGCCCGCCATCAGGCTTCCCACGGCCATGATCAGGCCATAGCCAGCGGTACCCACCAATAGTGTCCCGGACAACCCGAGCACAATGGGCTCAAGGTGCCAGAACCCCATTGTGAAATTCCTGGTCAGGCGGGCTCGACCGAAATCGTTGTGAGAGACGGCAATCAGCTTGGCAACGAGCAGAGCAAAGCTCGTCATGACTGCGTCGATCAGGGTGTATACACCGTCAAAAATAATCGACGCAGATCCGGTCAGCAGACCGAAAACCACCCCAAAAACAGCCAGAGCAAACGTCACAAAAATGGAAAGGCGAAGCACGCTTGGCTCTGTCATCTGACTCACGGGTACGATTAGCGGAGGCCATTGTAAACACACCGTGAAGTCAGACAAAACCTGGATAGCACCCCAGTGGCCCCTGCGCGAAACGAGATCGACGTCAACGATTGCACCGACCGAGACGTTTCGCCAGGCGGCCTGACAAGCGCTCTGCGGCCCTCAGCGAATGAGTTCGAGGGTCAGGCCGGGGTTTTTCCGATCGCCCGCTTCCAGCCGGGCAGCGCGCACGCCTTTGGCGACCAGCGCCTGACGCCACGCCTCGCGCTGATCCCCGGACAGGGTAACGCGCAAGGTGCTGTCCAGATTCAGGCCACGTGACAGCAACGTGATCCAGGGCTCCTGCGGTGCTGCGGTCAGCATCGGCAGCTCCAGCTCGCCAGTGCTTTTCAGCTCGCGCAACAGGGTGGCGGAGGTCGGCAACAAATCCCCCAGCGGGGTGCTCGACTGAAATTGCTCGACGTGAAGGAACGCCCGACGGTTGCCCCGGGTGATGCCGTACAACGCCACGAGCGTGTTGTCCGCCGGGGCGGCGAGGCGCAGCAGCAGATAGGACTGACCGTTGTCGGCGCCATACAGCTTGGCGTTGCCGAACACCTCGTTGGCCCACAGGCTGCTTTCGCCGCAATCGCGGGCCTGGCACCAGAACAGCAACTGCGCACCCTGCTGCTGCAAGGCTTCACGGGCGGCGGTGAAGGCCTCGTCGGCGCTGTGCTCGACCGGCAACTGGTAAGTGATCCCGGTGACGTTGCCGCGCCCGGACACCTGCCCGTCGAAGCGCAACTGACCGCTGATCTTGCGAATCGAGCCGAGCGGGTAGATGCGTTCCAGCTCGACGGAGGGCCGGTAATCGACGATTTCGGCGTCTTCCAGTCGCGGCAGATTGGGCAGATCCTGGCTACCGGGAACGTCGGCTGCATGGGCGACAGTACTGATGCCGGTGAGCAGCAACGTGAGCGCGAGCGTGCGGGTGAAGGCGTGGCTGAACGTTAGAGATGCGCTCATGGCAGGGCAATCGGCGAGGCGGGGATTGATCCGGCGGATAAACCCCCAGGCAACGTAATCGGCAGGCAAAACAAAGCCGCGACAACGCGCGGCAGACATGAAAATAAAACGGTGAGGCGTGGGCAGTGGTCCATCGTGCAGTCTCCTGTTTCAACTGCCCCAGCCTCGGCAGTTGCAGGTCGCAAGTCAAGGAACGGCGAAGAAGCGATTGAAACAGTCTGCAACAGAGCGCGCACCCGCCTCATCGTTCAGGTGCAGATGGTGCCCGCCCGGCAAGGCCGTCACCGTAAAAGGAACGCTGGCGAGCAGCTCCCGGTTCTGCGCGAGCATGCCCTCCTCGGCCACGATCAACTGCGCCGGACAGCGCACCGCCGTGACGAAAGCCAGCGCGTGCGCGCGGGTCAGACGAATTGCCGAGGGCAAGGTCAGTCGGCTGTCGCTGCGCCAGGTGTAACCACCCGGCACCGGCATCAAGCCACGCTGGGCCAGGAGTTCCGCCGCCTCGCGACTGACCGCCACCATGCCTTTCATCCGCGCCTCCACCGCCCGGTCCATGTCCGCATACACCGGCTTGCGCTTGCTTTGCAGGGTCAATTGCGCCTGCAGCGCCGCGCCCATGCGCTCGACGACAGACTCCGGCTCGGCCACTGGCGGAACCAAACCGTCGATCAAGGCCAGACGATTGACTCGCTGGGGGACCGCGGCCGCAACGATCACCGAAATGATCGCCCCCAGGGAATGCCCCAGCAGGGAAAACCGTTCCCAGCCCATCTGGCCCGCTACCTGCAAAACATCGTGGGCGTAGTCCGGCAAACCATAAGCTGATCCCGGCGGGCGATGGTCGGAGTGGCCATGCCCGGCCATGTCCAGCGCCAGGATCCGCAGCCCTTCAAGCTTGGGCGCCAGCCGCGCGAAGCTGTTGGCGTTGTCCAGCCAGCCATGCAGGGCGATCACCGGAATGCCATCCTGGGGCCCGAACAGATGAGCCGCCAGCTCAATATGGGGCAGACTCAGACGGATTTCTTCCACCGAGCAGGTCATGCGCCGGCTCGGTGCAGCGCGGCGTTAGCGTCAGCGGTGGCGGCGTCGGCTCTGGCCGTCCAGCGTGAAAACAGCGTTTTGAGCAGGCGGGCGGTGTCCTCGGGATGTTCGAGCGGGAACATATGCCCGCCGGGCACGCAAAGATACACGCCCTCGCGCATGCGCTTGACCGACAACGCATGGTGGCGCCGCACCACATCGCTGCTTTCGCCGCGCACCATGGCCAACGGCACCCGCAACTGACGGGCAAGGCCCGGACTGGTGTGGGGCACGCTGCGATAGATGCTGATTTCGGTGGCGGGATCGAAACGCAAGCGCAACCCGTCGCCCTCGGCTTGCAGCCCATGAAGCAGATACGCCTCGAAACACTCGGGATGGAAACGCCGGAACAGCGACTTGCCGGCAAAGTACTCCCGGGCCGCCTCGACACTGCTGAACACTTCACGACGCCCCAACGTGCGGCCTGCGGGCGTGATGCGATCGATGAAGCCGAAGCGCTTGGCGGCACGAATCATCCATTGATCGAACCGCGTCAGCACCGGTGAATCCAGCATGACAACGCCCCGGTACAACTCCGGATGACGCAGCGCCGCGTGGTAATGCAGCACGCCGCCCAGCGAATGGCCCACGCCCCACACCGGTTCAGGCTGCTCGCGCAAGTGGTGGATCAACTCATCCACCAGCTGCGGCCAGTTGTCCGTTACCGGAAATTGCGGGTTATGAGCATGCTGCTCAAGATGCCGAACCTCGAACTCAGGCCCAAGCGCGGCAAACAACTTGCCGTACGTACCCGACGGAAAGCCGTTGGCGTGAGCGAAAAACAGAAGTTGGGCCATGCCGACGCATCCAGGGCAACCAGAACAAGCCGCGATTGTGCGCACCGCCGGACTGGGCGGCAATGACCGGAACTGCCATCGATGAGGCCACTCCGGTCATGGGGGGGGTATATCTGCTTGAGCGGAAGCGATCGGGTGTCACACCGCGAAAGTTCTGGTGCTATCAGGGGCCTCTTCCCGGCTAAAGCCGGTCCCACCAAGAGCAGCGCATGCATCCAATGGGATCGCCTCCGACTGTAGGACCGGTTTCAGCCGGGAAGCCTTTGATCTGCTTTTGATCTTCATACGCAAAAGGCTCAAACACCGCCAATCGCGACTTGGGTGCAGGCTGAACGCAGGTCTCGCGCAGTGGGCCGAGCCGTATGGATGCGGCGAGAGCGCCGTCAGGACATGGATGTCCGTTCGGCGCGGGCCCACGGAGCGGGACCGGAGTGAGGGGATTCCGACGAAGGAGGAACCAAGCCAGGAGCAGGCACTTTTGCTTACTTTTGGATGGTGCGACTTTCGACTTTTCAAAAGTAAGTCGCCGAAGGCGAAACAGTCTGCCCCCAGGCAGACGCTTGTGATCTTGATCTTGGAGATCTCGATCAGAGCGGCAGCGATACCCGAAACATCGACCCCGCCCCTTCCTCGCTCTCGACAATGATCCGCCCGCCATGAGCACTGACGATCTGATCGGAAATGAACAACCCAAGGCCAAGGCCGGCCACCGCATGACTGGCAGCAACACGCTCGAACTGCTGAAAAATGCGCTTCTGATTTTCCGGACTGATCCCGATCCCGTGATCGCGCACCTCGATCCGCGCCTCGCCTGCCTCGCTGTACACCCGCAACTCGATCGGCTTGCGCGCGCCGTAGCGCAACGCATTGGTGAGCAGATTCGCCACCACCTGCTCGATGCGAAACTCGTCCCACACGCCAATCACCGGCGCCGTGGCGTGCAACGTCACCACACTGCTGGCTGCAGCGATCTGCGCCGAATAGCTTTCCACCAGATTAACCACCAGCTCCGACAAATCGAAGGGGCTGGTACGAATCGACAGCTTGCCCGTTCGAATCCGCGACACGTCAAGCATGTCCTCGATCAGGCGGATCAGGCTCTGGATTTGCCGCTCATCGCGGTCGACCATGGCCCGGAGTTTCTCCATGGTGAACGCCGACGCATTGTCCTTCGCCAGATGCAGCTTGCGCAGCTGTGTTTCCAGAATCAGCCCATTGAGCGGCGTGCGCACTTCATGGGAAACGATCGACATGAAGTCATCGCGCATGCGGACCGCACGCTCCAGCTCGCTCTGCGTCGATTTCAGCTCGCGCATCAGCGCTTCCTGCTCTGCGCGGCTGCGTTCCAGCTCTTCGAGCTGCTGCTTGAGGGCCTTGCGCTGGCGGTACAAATCAACGAAGACGTTGACCTTGCTCTTTACCGCATGAATATCGAGGGGCTTGTGCAGGAAATCGACTGCACCGCTTTCATAACCCTTGAACGCGTAATTCAGCTCGCGCCCGGCAGCACTGACAAACACGATGGGAATGTTCTTGGTCTTCTCGGTGCTGCGCATCAGCTCGGCAAGTTCGAAGCCGTTCATCCCTGGCATCTGCACGTCGAGAATCGCCATCGCAAACTCGTGTTCAAGCAGCAACGACAGGGCCTCGTCCGCAGACAACGCCTTGAACACCTGACGGTCCTCACGCTTGATCAGCGCTTCGAGGGCGAGCAGGTTCTCCGGCAGATCATCCACGATCAGCAGTTTGGCTTTGATATCACTCAGCATGCAATTCGTTCCAGCTCGACAAGCAAGGACCCGATGTCGGGCAAAGGCAATAGAAAATCCGGCGTATGAAGAGCAAGCGCCGCTTCCGGCATGGTCCGCGCGAGCGACCGGGCCGGGTCTTGGACCACGGTCAGACCACCGTACTCCTTGATTCGTGCAATGCCACGCGCGCCGTCGCTGTTGGCACCGGTCAACAACACACCGGCCAGCCGATCACCATAGGCGTCTGCAGCCGATTCGAACAGGATGTCGATGCTCGGGCGCGAATGATGCACCCGTTCCTCCTGGCTTAGGGACAGGCTCAGATCGTTCTCGATGGAGAGGTGATAACTGGGCCCGGCAAAATACAGCGTACCGGGCTTGATGGTCTCTTTGTCGTCCGCTTCCTTGACCGGTATCGCCAGGTTCGCCGCAAACACCTCGGCCAGATGGCTGCGACGCTGATCCGGCACGTGCAGCACCGCGAGGATAGGCAGCCGATATCCCCTGGGCAATGTGCGAAAAATCTTCAGCAGCGCTTCGACACCACCGGCCGACGCGCCCACCACAATGGCGTCCACCGCCGGCAGCGCGGGCGGCTCCGGAGTGGTGTCAGGGAACGACGTTCTCATGATTTGCGGTAGATCCGCTCGAGTTTGACCAAGGGGTCGAAGTGGCCCTTGTACCCGGAGAAGTCCAGGGTTTCCTTGCTGCCCAGCACGAGAAACCCGCGATGGCACAGGGACTCGTGAAACAGCCCGAAGGCGCGGTCCTGCAGCTTCTTGTTGAAATAGATCAGCACGTTGCGGCAGGAGATCAACTGGGTTTCGGAGAACACGCTGTCGGTCGCCAGGCTGTGATCGGCGAAGGTGACATTCTCTCGCAGGGTCTTGTCGAAAATCGCGTAATCGTAGGCAGCGGTGTAGTACTCCGAAAACAGCCGCTTGCCGCCGGCTTTGAGGTAGTTCTCGTTGTAGCCGCGCATGTTTTCCATGGAGAAGATGCCTTGCTTGGCTTTTTCCAGGGAATTGGGATTGATGTCAGTGGCGTAGATGATCGTGCGTTCGAGCAGGCCCTCCTCCCGCAGCAGGATAGCCATTGAATAGACCTCCTCCCCGGTGCTGCAGCCGGCAATCCAGATCTTCAACGACGGATAGGTCTTCAGCAACGGCACGACTTCCTCGCGGATCGCCAGGAAGTGCGTCGGGTCGCGGAACATCTCGCTGACCGGAATCGTGAGGAACTGCAAAAGCTGCATAAAGGCAGAGGGGTCATGCAGCACCCGCTCCTGCAACGCGGAAATGGTCTTCAGTTCAAACTGGCGCAATGCATGGGCAACCCGACGCTTCACCGAGGCGCCTGAGTAATCGCGAAAATCGTAGCTGTACTTCAAGTAGATCGCTTCGATCAGCAAGCGCAACTCGATATCGGCGTCTCTCTCAAGGTGCATCAGCAAAACTCTGTCGGGCAGCGGGCGTGGTCAATTGATCCGATTCACTCAGATACGTTCCATCTTCGGCAGCCACACACGAATCAGCGAGAACAGCCGGTCCAGGTCAATCGGCTTGGCCAGGTAGTCGTTGGAACCGGCCTGCAGGCAGCGGTCCTGATCGTCCTTCATCGCTTTGGCCGTCACGGCAATGATCGGCAGCTTGCGCCAGCGCGGATTCTTGCGGATCTCGATGGTGGCTTCGTAGCCATCCATCTCCGGCATCATCACGTCCATCAGCACCAGATCGATGTCATCGACGGTGTTGAGCTTCTCGATCGCTTCCAGGCCGTTGCGCCCCACCTCGACGATGGCGCCTTTGTGCTCCAGCGCACTGGTCAGGGCGAAGATGTTGCGCACGTCGTCGTCGACCACCAGGATCTTGCGTCCTTCGAACACCCGGTCGCGACTGCGCGCGGTCTTGAGCATCTTCTGGCGCTCGTTCGACAGCTGCGACTCGACCTTGTGCAGGAACAGCGTCACCTCGTCGAGCAGGCGCTCCGGCGAGCGTGCGCCCTTGATGATGATGGTGCGCGAGTACTTCAGCAGCTCGGCTTCTTCGTCCCGGGTCAGGTTTCGGCCGGTGTAGACGATGACCGGCGGAAACGCGCAGATGTCATCGATGGACATGCGCTTGAGCAGTTCGTTGCCGAGCATGTCGGGCAGCTTCAGGTCGATGATCATGCAGTCGTAGGCGTTGTCGCGCAGCAGCTCGAGGGCATCCTGGGCGAAACCGACGGCGGTGATTTCGATGTCGTCATCGCCGATCAGCCGCGCGATGCTGTCGCGCTGCAAGGCGTCGTCCTCCACCAGCAGGATGCGTTTGACCTTCTGCGTGAGCTTGGCTTCCAGCCGGGCGAAGACGTCCTTGAGCTCTTCGCGGGTCGTGGGCTTGACCGCGTAGCCGATGGCGCCCATTTGCAGCGCAGCTTCCTGACGGTCCTCGACGGAAATGACGTGCACCGGAATGTGCCGGGTGCTCGGCAGTTCTTTCAAGCGTTGCAGCACCGTCAGACCGGAATGGTCCGGCAGGCGCATGTCTAGCAGGATCGCGTCCGGGATGAACGATGCGGCCAGATCGAAGCCTTCGTCGGCGGCATGGGCCACCAGACAGTTGTAGCCGAGCTCGTGGGCCAGGTCGTAGAGGATGTGGGCAAATCGCACTTCGTCTTCGATGACCAGAATGCAGCGTTTGGTGAACGGCGCTTTTTCGCGGTCGTCGGCAAAGCGCGGAATCGGCTCGGCAGGCGGCGAAACCCTCACCGCAACAGGTGCGGGCGGCGTGACGCGGGCGGGAGCTGCCGGGGGCTGCACGGCAACTACTGGCGCCTCGGCATACTGCGAAGGCTCTTGTTCAACGTACTCTTCCGGCAGGACGAGGGTGAAAATACTGCCCTGTCCCGGCGCACTGGTGACGCTGATCGAACCGCCGAGCAGACGCGCCAGATCCCGGGAAATCGACAGGCCCAGGCCGGTGCCGCCATAACGGCGATTAGTAGTGCCATCGGCCTGACGGAACGCTTCGAAAATGCTTTCCTGCTGCTCCTCGGCGATGCCGATGCCGGAGTCGCGAACCGTGAACGCCACGCCCTCGCCGGGCTGGCGGGAAACGGTCAGGCTGACAGTACCGCTTTCGGTGAACTTGACGGCGTTGGACAGCAGGTTCTTGAGGATCTGCTCCAGGCGCTGGCGATCGGTGTACAGCGAAACCGGCGTGCCCGACTGGATCTCCACCGAGAATTCCAGCTTCTTTTCGGTCGCCAGAGGCTGGAAGGTCATGCGCAAGCCTTCGACCAGACGGCTGACGCTACTGTTTTCCGGACGCACGTCCAGCTTGCCGGCCTCGACTTTGGAAATATCCAGAATGTCGTTAATCAGGTTGAGCAAATCGTTGCCGGCCGAGTAGATCGACTCGGCGAACTTGACTTGCTCTTCGGAAAGGTTGTCCTGGGGGTTTTCCGCCAGCAGCTTGGCCAGAATCAGCGAGCTGTTCAGCGGCGTGCGCAGCTCGTGGGACATATTGGCGAGGAATTCGGATTTGTATTTGCTGGAGCGCTGCAACTCGTCGGCGCGGGCTTCCAGCTCAATCTGGGCAATGTGCAATTCTTCGTTATTGCGGTCAAGTGCATCACGTTGGTCGGCCAGCGCCTTGCCCTGCTCGGCCAGTTGCTCGTTGGTCTGCTCCAGCTCCGCCTGCTGGGTTTCCAGGTGGGCCTGGGATTCCTTGAGGATCCGCGACTGCTCTTCCAGCTCTTCGTTGGCCGTGCGCAGTTCTTCCTGCTGCACCTGAAGCTCTTCGTTGAGCTGCTGCGTTTCGGCGAGCACTTCCTGCAAGCGTTGACGGTAGCGCGCGGCTTCGATGGAGGTGCCGACGTTCTCGGCCACCAGCTCGAGAAACTCCAGGTCACGGGGGGTCAGTTCGCGAAGGAAGCCCAGTTCGATCACACCGTTGACGTGATCATCGTTGCTGGTGGGCACCACCACGACGCTGCGCGGTGAGCCTTCGCCCAGGCCGGAGGTGACTTTGAAGTAGTCCTGGGGCACGTTGTTCAGGGTGATGATCTGATCCTGCTCGGCCGCTTTGCCAACCACGCCCTCACCGCTGTAGATCGACTGCTCGTGCTGCTCCTGCTCGCGGGAGAAACCGTAGGAAGCCACGCGCACCAGACCGCCGTGCTCCTGACGCACGTACACCGCCGCGACCACCGCGCCCAGGTATTGGGCGAAGAAATGCAGCACGTTGCGGCCCAGTAGATTGAGGGTGAGCTGGCCGATGACCTGCTCGGCCAGTTCGCTCTGGCCATTGCGCAGCCAGGCGACGTGGGACAAGCGCTCGGCGTCCAGCTGTTGCGCCTTGAGGTTGGCGGCGTAGGTATCGGACAGCGTGGTCATGTCCCGACGCCCGACCCAGGCCAGAATCCCGCTGACCAACAGAATGAACGCGATATACAGCGAGACCGACAACACAGTGGTGTGGGTCACGTCGGTGTTGCGTGTCAGACGCAGCTGATGCTCGACGTTGGCCGCTTGCTCATATTGCTCACGCATCTCGTCAGCCAGGCGCTTGCCGCGACGATTCTGGATCGGCGTCTGGTAATCGCCGCCGGTGCGCCGCAGGGTGATCATCTCTTGGGCGAACTCGTTCCAGGAGGATTGCAGCGCGGCCAGTCGTTTGAAGCGATCGACCTGCTCCGGGTTGTCGGCGACCAGTTCTTCAAGGCCCTGGAGTTCGGTGCTGATGGCCGGTTTGGCGACTTCGTAGGGGTCGAGGAAACGCTCATCGCCGGTCAGCAGGAAGCCGCGCATCCCGGTCTCCATGTCCACCGAGAGCTTGAGCGAGCGATTCAGGTTGTTGATCACCCGGTCGGTGTGTTCGACCCACTGGATGGCCGACAACAGGTAGGAAATCAAAATGACGAAGAAAGCCGCACTCAGCACGCCGACAGCCAAAGGTAAACTGACGTTGCGGCTTAACAGTTTGCGGAAACGTTGCTCATCGACTGCAGAGTTGGTGATCATCGCGAGGGCTCAGGCGGATTCGTCTAAACGACGGAGTTTGCCGCAAATCTCGACAAAAACTCCAGCTTCCGACGTACAAGGTTGAATTTTCTCACATTACAGAGAGACTAATTCGGCCGGAACTGTACATTTGAGTGCAGCTTGATAGCTACTACACTCGTTTGAATCGTGTTGTTGCGGCGCGGAAGTTGGCACAATTGCGCCCCCAGCGAAACGCTGTACACCCAATGCCGTGCGATGCGCTCCCTGCCCAATTAAGGAACCTGCCATGTCCGATTCACCCCGCACGATTCTGGTGGTCGAAGATGACAACATCGTCCGGATGTTGATTGTCGACGTCCTCGAGGAGCTTGAGTACACCGTGCTGGAAGCGGCCGACGCCGCCGAGGCGCTTGCGGTTCTGAACAACGCTGACCAGACCATTGACCTGATGATGACCGACCTGGGCCTGCCCGACATGAACGGTAAAGATCTCGCGAATCGGGCGCGTGAAATTCGCCCCGACATCCCGGTGCTGTTCGCCAGTGGCTACGCGGATTCCGTCGATGTGCCAGAAGGCATGCACAACATCGGCAAGCCGTTTTCCATTGATCAGCTGCGTGACAAGGTAAAGGGCATTCTTGGCAACTGAACAACCGGCGCAGCCCACCCCGATCCATGTGCTGATCATTGGCTACGTCTGGCCCGAGCCGCGATCGTCTGCGGCCAGTGGCCACGTCATGCAACTGATCGACTGTTTTCTCGAACAGGGCTGGCAGATCACCTTCGCCAGCGCGGCCACCGAAGGCGAGCACAAGGCCGATCTTGCGGGGCTGGGGATAACCGAAGTCACCATTACCCTCAATCACAGCAGTTTTGATGCCTTTATCAGTGAGCTGCAGCCTGACGTGGTGTTGTTCGACCAGTTCCTGATGGAAGAGCAATTCGGCTGGCGGGCAGAGAAGCATTGCCCGAACGCGATCCGCCTGCTTGAGACTTCCGACCTGCAGAGCCTGCGCCACGCCCGTCATCAGGCGGTCAAGGAACGGCTCGACGGCAAGCCCGATGCTGATCTGACCGGTTATTTTCAGACGCCGCGGGATCAACTGTTCACGCGGATGGCGTCCACTGACCTGGCCCAGCGCGAGGTCGCCGCGATCCACCGCAGTGACCTGAGTCTGATGGTGTCCGACGTCGAAATCGAATTGCTGACCCAGGCATTTTCAGTGCCCGCTGCTCAGCTCCATTGGGCACCGTTGCTTGTGCGAGAGAACCACACAACGCCCGCCAGCCCGCGTGGATTCGAAGAACGTGCGCACTTCATCACCATCGGCAACTTTCGCCACGCACCGAACTGGGATGCGGTGCTGTGGCTGAAAAACACCGTCTGGCCGCTGATCCGCGCGCAATTGCCGGCAGCTCAGCTTCGTGTGTATGGCGCGTATACGCCGCCCAAGGCTGCAGCACTGCATAATGCTGCCCAGGGGTTCTACATCATGAACTGGGCTGAAGACGCGTTGGAGGTGATGGGTGCGGCGCGGGTTTCCCTGGCGCCGCTGCGATTCGGCGCGGGGATCAAGGGCAAGATCATCGACGCCATGGTCTGCGGCACACCTACCGTGACGACGCCCATCGGTGCCGAAGCCATGCACGGCGAGCTGTCCTTTCCCGGCGCGGTGGCCTGTGATGCGCAAGGGCTCGCCGACGCCGCCGTCAGCCTCTACACCGATCAGGCACGCTGGGAACGGGCGCAACGGGACGGCTGGCACCTGCTGCCGGCGCGTTACAGCCATGATCGCCATTGCGCCGCGCTGATCGAACGCATCCTTGCGCTGCGGGAGACGCTACCGGCCCATCGCACGGCCAACTTCACGGGCACCATGCTTCGCCATCATCAGCACAAGAGCACGCAGTACATGTCGCAGTGGATCGAAGCCAAGAACAAGAACACCTGAAGCGTTTTGTCTAAGGGACGGCGCGGCGTAGCAGATAGGTGTCCATGATCCACCCCTTCTGCGCCCGCGCTGTTTCACGCGCCTGACGTATCTGCGCGCTCACTTCGCGCAGCGGGCCTGAAATGAGGATTTCGTCAGGGGTGCCGAGATAAGCCCCCCAATAGATGTGCAGCCCTTCGTCGATAAACCGCTCGAAGGTGCAGTGGGCGTCGAGCATCACCACGCTGTTGCTGATCTGCGCACCCTGCTCCGCCGCAAGCTCCCGCCCGGTGGTGATGTGGATCGGCTCACCAATCCGATTCAGGCCGATGCGATGCCCGGCGGCCAGTGCCTGCACGCTGGTGATGCCGGGGATGACTTCGTAGCCAAATGCCTCCCGGCCGCGGGCCAGCACCTGGTCGAGAATCCGCATCGTGCTGTCGTACAGCGCCGGATCACCCCACACCAGAAACGCACCGGTCTGGCCGGCTTTTACTTCATCGGCGATCAATTGCTCGAATAGCACGGCGCGCTGCTCGTGCCAATGCTCGATCCCGCTGCGATAGGACGGCGAATCGTCCTTGCGCCGGGGATCGCTCACCTGCACCAGACGATAGTCATGCCCCTCGATATAGCGCTCGCAAATGTCCCGGCGCAACGCCAGCAGGTCATCATTGGCGTAGCCCTTGTCGAGGATGAAAAACACCTGGGTGCTGTTCAGCGCCTTGATCGCCTGAACGGTGATGTGCTCGGGATTGCCTGCGCCGATGCCGATCACGAGGATTTTTTTCATGGGTGGCGGTTCTCTGGAGGCGTTCGCGGAAGGTGCATCAGCGTATCGGGTTGTTGAGGGGTGTGGTTAGTCCACTGCGCAGCTGCGCGTCATGGCGCAGCATTGATGGCGCTCAAACCGGCCTCTTCCCGGCTGAAGCCGGTCCTACTGAAGCCACGCGTCCATCTGCATCGGTTTAAAGCCTCTCTCTGTATTCCGCCCATCAAATAGTGCACATTATTCCCACGCCACTCTCCAGGCCGACCCCCGCATGACCAGAACAACAAGAGTCACCGACCCTTCCTACGAGTTGATGGACGACCACAATGGGCTGTCGATCATCTACCGCGAGCACGGTTTTCCCTGCCCGCTGGTGCGCTGGCATTTCCACAAGGAATACGAGTTGCACCTGATTGTTGCCAGTTCCGGCAAGGTCTTCGTCGGCGATTACATCGGCAATTTCTACCCTGAGACACTGTTTCTCACCGGCCCCAATCTTCCGCACAACTGGATCAGTCAGATCGAAGAAGACGAGGTCATTCCCAAGCGCGACATGCTGGTGAATTTCACCGAAGAGCTGCTCGAAAACGGCAATCAGGTGTTCGCCGAACTCAAGGCCCTCGCGCCGTTGCTCGAGCGTGCGCAATACGGCATCGAATTTCGCTGCAAGCGCACCGTCCGCCAGGCCACCAAATTGATGCAAAAGATTGCCGACACCACTGGCATGACGCGCCTGGGCCATTTCTTCATCCTGTTGGAATTGCTGGCCGCCAGTGACGATTTCCAGCTGTTGTCCGGTACCACTGCGTCGCAACTGTCGGATGATCACGCCGTGGAGCGCACCAACAAGGCGGTGGAATACATCTTTACCCACTACGCCCGCGAACTGCCGCTGGAAGAAGTGGCGGACTACCTGGGCATGAAGCCGACCTACTTTTCCCGCGTGTTCAAGCAAGCCACCGGGCGCAGCTTTGTGGAATTCGTCAACCGCTTGCGCATCAGCAAGTCCTGCGAACTGCTCGCCGATGGCGACCGGCCGGTGACTGACGTCTGTTTCGAGTCGGGTTTCAATAACATCTCCAATTTCAACCGACGCTTCCAGAAGCTCAAGGGCATGACCCCCTCGCACTACCGTCGTCTCGCCGTACAGCGCTTGACTGAGCAAAACCTGTACTGATTCGCTGCCCCTTCGCGCCCGTCAACTACGCTGGAACTGCCCCGCACCATGTGCTGGCGCAGTTGTACGGCATGGCCGTCGGAATTCCCGGTGCAAAAAAGTATCAGTTCAAGTGCGCCGCAGGATTTGTCAACCCGCGCCCACAAGGCTGTAATCAACGCACATTCTTCCTGGCCTCCGGAAGAAACAAAAACAATAACCAAGCTTCTGACGTCCGTCTGGGCGCAGAAGAGGAGTGATAAATGAAGACCTCTGCAAATGTTCTCCTTGCCGGTACCTGTCTGACCCTCCTGTCCCTGTGCACCACCGCCACCGCCGGTGAAGTCACTATCGCCACCGTCAACAACAGCGACATGATCCGCATGCAGCGGCTGTCCAAGACCTTTGAAGAACAGCACAAGGACATCAAGCTCAAGTGGGTCGTGCTGGAAGAGAACGTGCTGCGTCAGCGCCTGACCACCGACATCGCCACCAAGGGCGGCCAGTTCGACGTGTTGACCATCGGCATGTACGAAGCCTCACTCTGGGGCGCCAAGGGCTGGCTCAAGGAAATGAACGATCTGCCTGCGTCCTACGCGCTGGACGACGTGTTTCCTTCAGTACGTGATGGCTTGTCGGTCGACGGCAAACTCTTCGCCCTGCCGTTCTATGCAGAAAGCTCGATCACCTACTACCGCAAAGACCTGTTCAAGGCAGCCGGCCTGACCATGCCGGAGCGTCCGACCTGGACGCAGATTTCCGAATTTGCCGACAAGCTCACCGACAAGTCCAAGGAACAGTACGGCATCTGCCTGCGCGGCAAGGCCGGCTGGGGCGAGAACATGGCGTTGATTACCACCATCGCCAACTCGTTTGGCGCCCGCTGGTTCGACGAACAATGGAAACCGCAATTCGACCAGCCTGAGTGGAAGAACGCGCTGACCTTCTACACCAATGTCATGAAAAAAGACGGCCCGCCCGGCGCCTCCAGCAACGGCTTCAACGAAAACCTCGCCCTGTTCAACAGCGGCAAATGCGCGATCTGGGTCGACGCCAGCGTCGCCGGCTCGTTCGTCACCGACAAGTCCCAAAGCAAAGTGGCCGACAGCGTAGGCTTCACCTATGCGCCGCACGAAGTGACCGACAAGGGCTCGGCTTGGCTGTACTCGTGGGCACTGGCGATCCCGACCAGCGCGAAGAACGACAAGGACGCGCGCGCCTTCACCGAATGGGCCACGTCCAAAGAGTACGCCGCGCTGGTCGCCGAGAAAGACGGCGTCTCCAACGTGCCGCCAGGCACCCGTGCATCGACCTACACCGATGCGTATAAACAAGCCGCGCCGTTTGCCAACATCACCCTGGAATCCCTCAAGGCCGTGACGCCGAAAGCGCCTACCTTGAAGCCGGTGCCGTACGTGGGCATCCAGCTGGTGACCATCCCCGAGTTCCAGTCGATCGGCACCTCGGTCGGCCAGCAGTTCTCCGCGGCACTCGTGGGTACCTCCAGCGTGGATCAGGCGTTGACCAACGCGCAAAGCGTGGCCGAGCGTGAAATGAAGCGCGCGGGTTACCCGAAAAAGGGCTGACACCCGCTGCTTGAGGCGGCAGGCGCCGATTGCCTGCCGCACACGTTCACGCTCACGCGTTTGCCCGGTTCGGAGTCAACATGAACACCTCAACCCTCACCCCGCGCGCCACAGCGGCCGACGATCAATCAGCCGCCAAAGGCCGCGTCACCAAGCCCGGCTGGTTTCTGGTCAGCCCCTCGGTGCTGTTGCTGCTGGTCTGGATGATTGTGCCGCTGGGCATGACCATTTACTTCTCGCTGATCCGCTACAACCTCCTGAACCCCGGCGAAAACGAGTTTGTCGGGCTGGAGAATTTCGAATTCTTCGTGACCGACGCAGGCTTTTTGCCCGGCGCGATGAACACCCTGTTGCTGGTCGGCAGCGTGCTGGCCATCAGCGTCATCCTCGGCGTATTGATCTCGGCGCTGCTGGAAGCCAGTGAGTTTCTCGGCCGCGGCATCGTGCGCGTGCTGCTGATCTCGCCGTTTTTCATCATGCCGACGGTCAGCGCGCTGATCTGGAAGAACCTGATTTTCCACCCGGTGTCCGGCATCCTCGCCTGGGTCTGGAAGCTGTTCGGCGCGCAGCCGGTGGACTGGCTGGCCAATTACCCGATGCTGTCGATCATCATCATTGTGTCTTGGCAGTGGCTGCCCTTCGCGATCCTGATTCTGATGACCGCCATGCAGTCCCTGGATCAGGAGCAGAAGGAAGCGGCGCGTCTGGATGGCGCCGGCCCGATCGCGATCTTCTGGCACCTGACCCTGCCCCACCTGGCGCGCCCGATCGCCGTGGTGGTGATGATCGAGACGATCTTCCTGCTTTCGGTGTTCGCTGAAATTTTCACCACCACCAACGGCGGCCCGGGATTCGCTTCCACCAACCTGGCGTACCTGATCTACAACCAGGCACTGCTGCAATTCGACGTGGGCATGGCATCGGCAGGCGGTTTGATTGCCGTCGTGATCGCCAATATTGCCGCGATTATCCTGGTACGGATGATCGGCAAAAACCTCACCGACAAGTCTTGAGGGCAAGGTCATGATGACGCTCAAACAATCCCGTCGCCTGCAAAGTGCCCTGCTCGGCACCTTGTCGTGGCTGATCGCAGCGCTGATTTTCTTCCCGATCTTCTGGATGGTCCTGACCAGCTTCAAGACCGAGATCGATGCGTTCGCCACGCCGCCGCAGTTCATTTTCACGCCGACCCTGGAAAACTACCTGCACATCCAGGAGCGCAGTGACTACTTCCACTTCGCCTGGAACTCGATCCTGATCTCCTTCAGCGCGACGATCCTGTGCCTGCTGATCGCGGTGCCGGCGGCCTACTCCATGGCGTTTTTCGAAACCAAACGGACCAAGGGCACGCTGCTGTGGATGCTCTCGACCAAGATGCTGCCCCCGGTGGGCGTGCTGATGCCGATCTACCTGCTGGCCAAGACCTTCGGCCTGCTGGATTCGCGCATTGCGCTGATCGTGATCTACACGCTGATCAACCTGCCGATCGTGGTCTGGATGATTTACACCTACTTCAAGGACATCCCCGGAGAGATTCTCGAGGCCTCGCGGCTGGACGGTGCCACCACGCGCCAGGAAATCTTTCGCGTGCTGATCCCGATCTGCAAGGGCGGGCTGGCATCGACGGCGCTGCTGTCGCTGATCCTGTGCTGGAACGAAGCGTTCTGGTCGCTGAACCTGACCTCCTCGAACGCCGCGCCGCTGACTGCGCTGATCGCCTCGTATTCGAGCCCTGAAGGTTTGTTCTGGGCCAAGTTGTCGGCGGTGTCGACCCTGGCCTGCGCGCCGATCCTGATCTTCGGCTGGATCAGCCAGAAACAACTGGTCCGCGGGCTGTCGTTTGGTGCCGTGAAATAACGCAGAGCGTCAAGGACGGCGTCCACGCAGAGCGTGGGGACGATCCCGCCGTTGATGATTTCGACATTTTGAAGAATAAAACCGGAGCCCATCATGGCTAACCTGACAATCAGAAATCTGCAAAAAGGCTTCGACGGCCACCAGATCATCAAAGGCATCGACCTGGACGTGAAAGACCGAGAGTTTGTGGTCTTCGTCGGTCCGTCGGGCTGTGGCAAATCCACCCTGCTGCGCCTGATCGCAGGCCTGGAAGACGTCACCAGCGGCAGCATCGAACTCGATGGCCGCGAGATCACTCAAGTGACCCCGGCCAAGCGCGACCTGGCGATGGTGTTTCAGACCTACGCCCTGTACCCGCACATGACCGTCGGCAAAAACCTGTCCTTCGCCCTGGACCTGGCCGGCACGCCAAAGGCCGAGGTCAAGAAAAAGGTCGACGAAGCCGCGCGCATCCTCGAGCTGGGCCCGCTGCTGGAACGCAAACCCAAACAGCTGTCCGGCGGTCAGCGCCAGCGCGTCGCGATCGGCCGCGCCATCGTGCGCAACCCGAAAATCTTCCTGTTCGACGAACCCCTGTCCAACCTCGACGCCGCCCTGCGGGTGCAGACCCGACTGGAACTGTCGCGCCTGCACAAAGAGCTGCAAGCCACGATGATCTACGTCACCCACGATCAGGTCGAAGCCATGACCCTGGCCGACAAGGTGGTCGTGCTCAACGGCGGTCGCGTCGAACAGGTGGGCTCGCCGCTGGAGCTGTACCATCATCCGGCCAACCTGTTCGTCGCGGGCTTTCTCGGCACGCCGAAAATGGGCTTCCTCAAGGGCACCATCAGTCGCGTCGAAACGTCGGCCTGTGAAGTTACTCTGGACGCGGGAACAAAAGTGCTGCTGCCCTTCACCAACGCGCAACAGAGCGTGGGCGATGCAGTGACCCTGGGCATTCGTCCCGAGCACCTGGAGCTGGCCAACGACGGCGATTGCCAGTTGACCGTCATCGCCGACGTCAGCGAACGCCTGGGCAGCGACACCTATTGCCACGTACGCACCACGTCCGGCGAGCCGCTGACCATGCGGATTCGCGGCGACCTGGCCAGCCAGTACGGCGAAACCCTGAAACTCCATCTGAACAGCGCGCACTGCCACCTGTTCGACGCTCAGGGCCAGGTCATCCGCCGCGCGATGCAGGCCGCTGCCTGAGTCACCGCCCTCCACAGCATTCGGGAACACCCTCATGAAACTGAACAAGCAGAACCTCTCCAACCTGGGCGCCGGCATCGCCATCCCTGCCTACTCCCTCGATGAGCGTCGCCAAGGCATCGCGCACATTGGCGTCGGCGGTTTCCACCGCGCCCACCAGTCGTTTTACACCGACGCGCTGATGTCCCTCGGGGCGAATGAACGCAGTGGCGAAGGCCTGGACTGGGCCATTTGCGGGGTCAGCCTGCGCGAGGAAGACCGCGGCAATTTTGAAGCTTTGAAGGGCCAGGACTTCCTCTACACCCTGTTCGAACTGGGCGACACCCCGGACACCGAAACCCGCGTGATCGGCGCCATGAGCCAAATGCTCATGTCCACCGACAGCGACCTGACGCTGATCGACAAACTGGCCAGCCCGGATATCCGCATCGTCTCGCTGACCATCACCGAAGGCGGTTACTGCATCGACGACAGCACCGGCGAATTCATGAGCCACCTGCCACAGATCCAGTACGACCTCGAACACCCCGCCACACCAAAGACCGTGTTCGGTTATCTGTGCGCGGCGCTGACCCGACGCCGTGCGGAAGGCACGCCGGCGTTCACCCTGATGTCCTGCGATAACCTGCCGCACAACGGCGCGGTGACACGCAAGGCCCTGCTGGCGTTCGCCAAACTGCGCGACCCGGAACTGCACGACTGGATCGCTGCAAACGTCAGCTTCCCCAACGCCATGGTCGACCGCATCACACCGATGACCAGCACCGCCCACCGCCTGCAGCTGCACGATCAGAAAGGCATCGACGACGCCTGGCCGGTGGTCTGTGAACCCTTCGTGCAGTGGGTCCTGGAAGACAAATTCGTCAACGGTCGTCCGGCCTGGGAAAAGGTCGGCGTGCAGTTCACCGACGACGTGACCCCGTACGAAGAAATGAAGATCAAGCTGCTCAACGGCAGCCACCTGGCGCTGACCTATCTCGGCGCGCTGAAGGGCTATCGTTTCGTCCACGAAACCATGAACGACCCGCTGTTCGTCGATTACATCCGCACCTACATGGACCTGGACGTCACCCCGCAACTGGCGCCGGTGCCGGGCATCGACCTGGCCGACTACAAACAGACCCTGATCGACCGCTTTTCCAATCAGGCCATCGCCGATCAGTTGGAGCGGGTGTGCTCCGACGGCTCGTCGAAATTTCCGAAATTCACCGTGCCGACCATCAACCGTCTGATCCTCGACGGCGGCAACATGGACCGCGCCTCGCTGGTGGTAGCGGCCTGGGCGCTGTACCTGCAGGGCAACCGCACGGGCGACTTCACCGGCGAGAACGGCGTGGCGTACACCGTGGTCGACCCACGCGCGGACTTCTGCAAGGCGCTGGTGGCCGATGACGTGCTGGTCACTCAGCGGCTGCTTGAAGTCGAAGAAATCTTCGGTGCGGCGATTCCCCAGTCCCCTGAGTTCGTGGCATCGTTCGAGCACAACCTGAACAGCCTGAAGCAGCTGGGCGTCAGCAAAACCCTGGAAAACCTGTTGGCGAAAACCGTCTGAGGTGGAACATGTTTCTCGGCATCGATTGCGGCACCCAAGGCACCAAGGCGATTGTTCTGGATGCCGTCAGCGGCAAGGTCCTGGGCGAAGGCTCGGGGGCCCATCACATGATCAGCGGCGCCAACGGGCGCCGCGAGCAGGATGTGCAGGAATGGCTCGATGCGTTCGAGCAGGCGACGGCGGCGGCCTTGAAGCAGGCCGGGGTGTCCGGCGCAGACATCCAGGCGATCGGGGTTTCCGGGCAGCAACATGGCCTGGTGATGCTCGATGAATCAGGCCAGGTGCTGCGCCCCGCCAAGCTATGGTGCGATACCGAATCCTCGCCCGAAAATGATCGCCTGCTGGCGTATCTGGGCGGTGAAGCCGGGTCGCTGGAGCGTCTGGGTATCGCCATCGCGCCGGGCTACACGGTTTCCAAGCTGCTGTGGAGCAAAGAGCAGTTTCCCGAGCTGTTTGCCCGCATCGACAAGATTCTGCTGCCCCATGACTACCTCAATTACTGGCTGACCGGCCGCAGCTGCAGCGAGTTCGGCGACGCGTCGGGCACCGGCTATTTCAACGTGCGCACCCGCCAGTGGGATCTCGACATTCTTCAGCACATCGACCCCACCGGCCGGCTGGTCAAGGCGCTGCCGGAGCTGATCGAGGCGCATCAGCCGGTGGGCACAATTCTTCCTGCCATCGCCGAGCGGCTGGGCCTCAACCCGAAGGCCATCGTCTCCAGCGGCGGTGGCGACAACATGATGGGCGCGATCGGCACCGGCAATATCGCGCCGGGCTCGATCACCATGAGCCTGGGTTCGTCGGGCACGGTCTACGCATTCGCCGACGCCGGCAATGTCAGCACGCAGCCGTCGGTGGCGACCTTCTGTTCCTCGTCGGGCGGCTGGCTGCCGTTGATCTGCACCATGAACCTGACCAACGCCACCAGTGCCATCCGCGAGCTCTTCGCGCTGGACATCGGCGCCTTCAACGCAGCGGTCGCGTCGTCACCGATAGGCGCCCAGGGCGTGCTTGTGCTGCCATTCCTCAACGGTGAGCGTGTGCCCGCCCTGCCCCACGCCACCGGCAGCATCCTCGGGCTGGACAGCACTAATCTGACCCAGGCCAACCTGTGCCGCGCGGTGGTCGAGGGCACTACCTTCGGGCTGCGTTACGGTCTGGACCTGTTGCGTGACAGCGGCATTAAAAGCGATAACATCCGCCTGATCGGTGGCGGCGCCAAAAGCGCAGTCTGGCGGCAGATCGTGGCCGACATCATGGACACGCCGGTCATCTGCACCACCGGCACCGAAGCGGCCGCCCTGGGCGCGGCGATCCAGGCGGCGTGGTGTCATTCCCGTGCCGAGGGTGCCGGTGAGTCGCTGCAGTCCCTGACCGAGCGTTGCGTCAGCCTCGATCCGGCCAGCGAAACCCGGCCGGTTCCCGAACACGTTGCGGCGTATCACGCGGTGTATCAGCACTATCGCACTCAATTACAGGGCCTCTGACGGACAGCCCCGTCGGCCTTTATGGAGCAACTATGTATCTGGTCTGTGGCGAAGCACTGTTTGATTTTTTCTGTCAGCCCGACAGCGGACAAAGCAACAAAGTGGGTTATCAAGCCATCGCCGGCGGTTCGCCATTCAACGTCGCGGTGGGGCTGCGCAGGCTAGGCGTCGATGCCGGGTTCTTCGCCGGGATTTCCAGCGATTACCTGGGCAAGCGTCTGATGACGGTATTGGCGGAAGAAGGCGTGCGCGAGGACTTTCTGGTGCATGTGGACGCGCCGACCACCCTGTCGATGGTCGCCGTGGGCGCGGACGGCTCGCCTCAGTACATCTTTCGCGGTGAAGGCTGCGCGGACCGGATGCTGAGCGTCGAGCATCTGCCGACGCTGGACGAGAGCGTGCGTGGCTTGCACGTGGGTTCGTTCTCGCTGGTGGTGCAGCCGGTGGCCGACGCGCTGCTGACGCTGGTGCGGCGCGAAAGCGGCAAGCGGCTGATTACTTTCGATCCCAACGTACGGCTGAATCCGGCGCCGAGCATCGAGCTGTGGCGCAGTCAGGTGGCGAAGTTTGCTGAGCATGCGCACATCATCAAGGTCAGTGATGAGGATCTGGAGCTGTTGTATCCGCAGAAGGATGCGGCGGCGGTGGCCGAGGGTTGGCTGAAGGACAATTGCCAGTGGGTGATCATGACCCGCGGTCGTCAGGGCGCCACCGTGTTTACGCGGGCGCTGGGCACTTGGTCGGTGGCGGCGCGCAAGGTGGAGACGGTTGATACGGTGGGGGCCGGGGATACGTTTCAGGCGGCGTTGATTGCGTTTCTGACGGAGCGGGGTCTGGATGTGCCCTCTGCTTTGGCGGGGGTAGATCGCGAGACGCTGACGAAGATGCTGGAGTTTGCGGTGGCGGCGGCAGCGGTGACCTGTACGCGTGAGGGGCCGGATTTGCCCTATCGGGCGGAGGTGGTCTAGGCGTCTGGCCCTTTTCAGATCAAGATCAAGATCAAGATCAACAGCGTCTGCCTGGGGGCAGACTGTTTCGCCTTCGGCGAGTTACTTGGAAAAGCACCCCAAGTAACCAAGGGTGCTTGCTCCTGGCTAGGTTCCTCCTTCGTCGGAATACCCTCACTCCGACGACGCTCCGTGGGCCCGCGCCGAACGGACATCCATGTCCTGACGGCGCTCTCGCCGCATCCATGCGGCTCGGCCCACTCCGCGTCGTCTGCGTTCGGCCTGCACCCAAGTCGCGTTTTGCGGTGTTTGAGCCATTTGCGTATGAAGATCAAAAGCGCTTTAAAGCAGATCAAAGGCTTCCCGGCTGAAGCCGGTCCTACAGTCGGAGCTGGTCCCACTGATTGCACGCGCTGCTGTTAGTGGGACCGGCTTTAGCCGGGAAGAGGCCAGCTCAGGCGCCGACATTTTTTGCTGACCGCCCACCCCTCCTTGTGGGAGCGAGCTTGCTCGCGAATGCTTTATCCAGAACACCAGATATCAGATGCATGTACCGGCCCCTTCGTGAGCAAGCTCACTCCCACAAGTCCTTAGCGCCTGCCCACCCTCGATCTGCCTTTGATCTGCTCTTGATTTGCTTTTGATCTTCCTACGCAAAATGTTCAAACACCGCCAATCGCGACTTGGGTGCAGGCTGAAAGGAGGTCTCGCGGAGTGGGTCGAGCCGCAGGGATGCGGCGAGAGCGCCGTCAGGGCATGGATGCCCGTTCGGCGCGGGCCCACGGAGCGAGACCGAAGTGAGGGTACTCCGACGAAGGAGGAGCCAAACCAGGAGCAGGCACCCTTGGTTACTTGGGGTGCTTTTCCAAGTAACTCGCCGAAGGCGAAATGTCTGCCGCCAGGCAGACGCTCTTGATCTGAAAACCGCCGAAGGCGAAACGTCTGCCCTTAGGCAGACGCTCTTGATCTTACGAACCCCCTGCCGTCAGGCCATTTCCGCCTTTGCCATGGCGATCCTGGTCTTCACCTCCTGCTCAGCCACCTGCTGATCCTTCTTCTGCTTCTGCAGCTCAGTCACCTGCTTGTCCACCGCCGCCTGCTCCTGCGGCGTCATGGCGTCGTATTCCTCCTTGCTGACCCCCGTCAATCGCTGCCGCACCTTCTCCGCGTCGGTCTGGTTCATGTACGACAAAAACTGATCCTTCGCCGAACCCACGCCGTCAGACCCCGCCACGCCATCACTGGCCGCCAGTTCATCGGACACGGTCTTGCTGACGCTGTCAGACGAGGCAACCTGCTTGTCAGCGCTGGACACAAACGCCGCAGCCGCTGCCGCCTTGTCATCATCCGTCACCGACGACGCGGTGGTGGCCGCCGCTTTCAGATTCACCATCATCTTGGCAAACGACTCGTCATAGCCCTGCTTGCCGTCATTACTGCTTTGCGTCGCGCCTTCGCCATTGCTCGCAATCGCCGCCACGGGTGTGGCAGCGCCGGCCATGGCGCTGGTGTAGGCATCCGTGTCCGCCGTGGCGAAATGGGTGTGGCTCACCGCCTTCGACACGAACTGCTGGATGGCACTGTTGCCGATTAACATCTTTCACCTCCTGTTCAGGTTGTCCGATGTACCCCGACAGCAGCAAAACCGATGCCATACAGCGTTACCCAGCTGAAACGTACGCCAGCAGCGGCTTGCAGACCACGCGTCACGCCGTGACGGGCCGCGTAATCGACAATGCTTGCCGTCTGCGGCAGATTCTCGCCGCCGGGTTGCCATACTGGCCAGGCCGCCACCGATAACGCCGACCTATTTAAGAAACGCCTTCACCGCCTCGTTCACCTTGTCCGCTTCACATGCCGGCGCCATGTGCCCGCAATCGCTGTTGAGCACCAGCAACTGAGCGCGCTTTTGAGCGGCCAGCGCCTTGGAAGGTGCCGGGTCTACCATGCGGTCCCGTTCTGAAGTGATGACTAACAGTTGCGCCTTGATCTTCTTGGCCAGCGTGGCCATGTCGCCCTGGCGCACCAGATCGAAGGACGTCATCGCCTGCAATTGCCGGTACCAGTCGACCGTACTGAACGGCTGGCCACCTGTCGAGGCAGGGACATTGCCGCCAGGCGCAGGCTTGTTCCCCAGCGGCTTGGCTGCGGCACGCTCCGGCGTCCACAGATAACCGTTATGTACCGCCGTGAGCTGCTTGAACACCGTGCCCGGCGCATAGTTGCCATCGTTCCAGCCAGGCGCGCGTTCGATGGCGGCCAGTTCTGCATTCCAGGCCTGCAAATCGCGTTCGGTTGGGTGAGGCGTGCCGACGATGGTCACCACTTTGCTGGCAAAGTCCGGGTACATAACCGCCCATTGCAGGGCCTGCATGCCGCCCATGGAAATGCCGACGATGGCGTGGGCGTGGTCGATGCCCAGGTACAGGGCGAGCAAGCGATGCTGCGCCTTGACCATGTCGCGGATGCCGAACTGCGGAAACTTCAGGCGCGGCGCAAACGGGCTGTTGGACGGCGAGCAGGACACGCCGTTGCCGATGGCGTCCATCGCCACCACGTACCAGCGATTGGTGTCGACCAACTTGCCGGGGCCGATCATGTCGGCCTGGTCGGACGTCCGTCCGGCCAGCCAGGTGGTCACCAGCACGACGTTATTGCGATCTTCTGCCAGGGTGCCGTAGGTGCGATAACCCAGGTCACAGCGCGAGATCTTGCCGCCGGTCATGTTCACCGAGCCAATGTTTACGCGCTGCTGCTCTGCCCCCTGGCAAATGCCCACACTCATTAGAACCAGCAACGCACACAGCGTCCGGTCAGCGTATTGACGCAGTTTCATGGATTTCCTTAGAGGTAAGACCTTAATGGTTTGCGGCTACGGAAAACCATGTACATCAACACCATGCCGTCGCGCTGCGCCATCAGCGTAGCCGGTAATGTCAGACGGGTGAGGCCAATTCGCACCTATTTTTTCAGGCCATTCAACAGCCTGAGTGATTTATGGTTGTGCGCCGCTTTTACCCGTCAAGGCGACAGATATCCGACTGAGGGCTCCCCCTGCTCCACCGGCGATGGTAGCGTGCGGTGGTTTCTGATCGAACGATCAGACATTTCTCTCAACATGCCTGCCAAGGAATGCCCCACCCAATGGACTTTTCGCTCAAGCAAATCGCCGCCGCACTGATGCTGGCCGGCGTATCCTCTTTCGCACCCGCCGCTTTCGCCAATCTCACCGCGCAACAGAGCGGCACGATTGTCGGCAGTTTCAAGGAAAACGCCGTTACGGATTTCCGCCAGTTCCTCAAGACCGTCAGCACCACCGACGTGGCCAAGGCTGCGGGCATCGAACCGGCGATCAACGCTTTCCTCGCCAACAAGAAGCTTTCAGCCGATCAGCAGAACGATATCCATCGCCTGCTGGGCATTTACGCGCGGGTGAAATACGGCAGCGCCGCCACCGAAACCCTGCGCGAGCTGGTGGCCATACCCACGTTCCAGACCGCGGGCGTCGCGCAACACGACAACCCGGCGTTCATCAAGATTGCCGAGAAAATCAAAACCCTCGCTCAGTTGTTCAACCTGACCTTCCGCAACATCGACAACCGCGTGTATGAAGTCTCCCTTGAGGGCTCAAGCCCTGAGGTGGTGGGGATTCACGCCCACGCCGACGTCGTGCCGGTCACCCCGGAAAACTGGGTGCTGGCCGACGGCACTCGCCTCGATCCGTTCAAAGTGACCCTGATCGGCGACCGCATGTACGGGCGCGGCACCGAGGATGACAAGAACGGCATCGTCGTCGCGCTGTACGCCATGAAGGTGATCAAGGAAGAAAAGCTGCCCCTGGCGCGCAATTTCAAGCTGCTGATCGACACCACTGAAGAAACCTCCGGTGACGCCATTCCCTATTACTTCGAGCGCAACCCGACGCCGGCCTACAACCTGGCGCTCGACGGCAGCTACCCGGTGGTCATCGCGGAGAAAGGCTACGGCACGGTCATGGCCAGCTTTCCCCGTCGCACCGCCGAAGGCACTGGCGCGGAAATCACCTCGATGACCGGCGGCATGGCGACCAACCAGATCCCGTCGAAATCAGTCGTGACGCTGGTCAGCGATCACCCCGCTGAACTGGCAGCCGAGTTGCAGAAAGCCGGCGCCGATTACGCCCAGCGCAACGGCGGTAACTTCAAGGTCGACGCAGAAGTCGTCGGCAAGGACGTCAAGCTGACGGTCACCGGCGTCTCGGCCCACTCCTCCGAGCCTGAATCAGGGGTTAACCCGGTGGCGCGGATGCTCGATTTCATCAACGGCCTGGACGGCAAAGTCGCGCTCAAGCACAACGCGATCACCGATGCCGCGCACTACGCCGCTGACAACTGGGGCCTGGATTACCTGGGCGCCAAACTGGGCGTTGGCTTCAGCGATGAGTTCATGGGCCCGCTGACGGCCTCGCTGACCTACGTGGCGATGGACGACAAAGCCTTCAAGCTGGCGGTCAACCTGCGCGTGCCAAGGGGCAAAACACCGGAAGCGCTGAAGGCGGAAATCGCTCAGAAGCTGACGGCCTGGACCCGGCAGAGCCACATCACGCCGGGCTTTGATTACTCGATCGCCGAGCCGATGTACCGCAATCCCGAGGGCGAGTGGGTCAAGGCGCTATTGGCCGTCGCCACCGAGAACCTGGGCATGGAGCACAAGTTCGGCACGTCCGCCGGCGCCACGTCAGTGCACGAGCTGCCCAACGGGGTGCAGTTCGGTCTGGCCAAACCCGACGTCAAATACACCGGTCACACCGACGCCGAGTTCAAGACCACCGAGCAGTTCCTGCTGGACCTGCAGATCGTTACCGAAATGATGGGCCGCATCGGTCAGCTGCCGAAACTCTGACCACACGTCCCGGGTCCGCTGCAATGGCGGGCCCGGTTCACGCCGGTGAATGCGCAATCATCAGAGACTTCAGTGCTGAAGCGTCGAACCTGACCGACGCACGATCCTGATCGAGTGTTTGAGGTTGGGCTTGCGCGTCACGCTGATCGCCCGCTGGGTGACCGTGTCCAGAGTGATGTTCCAGAAGCCGGTGCTGGGCACGACGATCTTCGCCGGAAAACGGTCGAAGGCGCCGCCGTGATAGGTGTGCCGACCGCCGTTCTTGAAGCTGCGGAAGTTGGCGTCACTCATGAGGCGGATGTTGCAGGCGTTCGAGGACTCGATCACCACGATGTCGCCTTCATTCAGGTGTTCGCGTTGATGGATGAATTTCACGGGGTTTCCACGGCAGTGAATAAAAACGGGCGCGAGAATAGCACGGAGGCCCGCCCCTACAAGGCAGATATCTCATGAACGCATAAGTGCCAGACCCAAAAAAACCTCATGATCGCTCATGAGGTTTTTTTGTTTCTGGCCATGGGTTCAAGGGTATGGCGGATGACGCCTTCCCGGCTGAAGCCGGTCCCACTAATAAACCATTACGCCGGGGCGCTGGTGCGGATCAGGTGGTCGAAGGCGCTGAGCGACGCTTTGGCGCCCTCGCCGACCGCGATCACGATCTGCTTGTACGGCACGGTGGTCACGTCACCGGCAGCGAAGATGCCCGGGATCGACGTCTCACCGCGTTGATCAATGATGATCTCACCCCGTGGCGACAGCTCGACGGTGCCCTTGAGCCATTCGGTGTTCGGCAACAGGCCGATCTGCACGAAGATGCCTTCCAGCTCTACGGTGATTTCTTCACCGGTAAGGCGGTTCTTGTAGCGCAGGCCGTTGACCTTCTGGCCGTCACCGGTCACTTCGCTGGTCAACGCGCTGGTCAAGACCGTCACGTTGGGCAGGCTGTGCAGCTTGCGTTGAAGGACCGCATCGGCGCGCAGGTTGGCGTCGAATTCCAGCAGGGTCACGTGGGATACGATACCGGCCAGGTCGATCGCCGCTTCCACACCGGAGTTGCCGCCGCCGATCACCGCAACGCGCTTGCCTTTGAACAGCGGACCGTCACAGTGCGGGCAGTACGCCACGCCCTTGTTGCGGTATTGCTGTTCGCCCGGGACGTTCATTTCACGCCAGCGTGCACCGGTCGCCAGGATTACGGTCTTGCCTTTGAGCACGCCGCCGCTGGCAAACTTGACCTGATGCAGCTCGCCGTTCTTGCCAGGAATCAATTGCTCGCCGCGCTGCAAGTTGATCACGTCGACTTCGTACTGCTTGACGTGCTCTTCGAGCGCAACCACCAGCTTTGGCCCTTCGGTGTGCTGCATCGAAATGAAGTTCTCGATCGCCATGGTGTCGAGCACCTGACCACCAAAACGCTCGGCCGCCACTGCGGTGCGGATACCTTTACGGGCAGCGTAGATCGCTGCGGCTGAACCGGCCGGGCCACCGCCGACGACAAGCACGTCGAACGCTTCTTTGCCATTGAGCTTCTCGGCCTGACGATCACCGGCGCTGGTGTCAATCTTCGCCAGAATCTCTTCCAGGTTCATGCGGCCCTGGCCGAACAACTCGCCGTTCAGGTAGATGCTAGGTACGGACATGATCTGGCGGTCGGTGACTTCCTGCTGAAACAGGCTGCCTTCGATGGCGACGTGCTGCACGTTCGGGTTGAGCACGGCCAGCAGATTCAAGGCCTGGACCACGTCCGGGCAGTTCTGGCAGGTCAGCGAGAAGTAGGTTTCAAACTTGAACTCACCGGTCAGGCTGCGGGCCTGCTCGATAGTTTCCTCGGAGGATTTGGACGGGTAGCCGCCAACTTGCAGCAGCGCCAATACCAGCGAGGTGAATTCGTGACCCATTGGCAAGCCGGCAAAGCGCAGCTTGATGTCCTGGCCCGGGCTGTTCAGGGCGAAGGACGGCGTGCGTGCATCGCTGCCATTGGTGTCCAGGGTGATCTTGTCGGAGCTGCTGACGATGTCATTGAGCAGGGCCAGCATTTCCTGAGATTTTGCGCCGTCATCAAGGGACGCAATGATCTCGATCGGGCGAGTGATCCGCTCCAGGTAAGATTTCAACTGAGCTTTAAGATTGGCGTCCAACATGGTTCGGCTTCCTTCTTCACTTTCAGGGTCCGGATCCTGTTCAGAATCCAGCGAGTTCTACAAAAAAAACGCCCGAGCGATAACCGCCCGGGCGTTTTTTGGGGGCGATGCGGTTTACGTGCCTACGGGCTCATCGCCCCCGATCCGGTCATGACGACTTAGATCTTGCCAACCAGGTCCAGGGACGGAGCCAGAGTGGCCTCGCCTTCTTTCCACTTGGCTGGGCAGACTTCGCCCGGGTGTGCAGCAACGTACTGAGCGGCCTTGATTTTGCGCAGCAGCTCGGAAGCGTCACGGCCAACACCACCGTCGTTCAGTTCGACGATTTTGATTTCGCCTTCCGGGTTGATCACGAAAGTGCCACGGTCAGCCAGACCTGCTTCTTCGATCAGTACGTCGAAGTTGCGGGAGATGGTCAGCGTCGGGTCGCCGATCATGGTGTACTGGATTTTGCCAATGGCTGGCGAAGTGTTGTGCCAGGCAGCGTGGGCAAAGTGGGTGTCGGTGGAAACGCTGTAGATCTCGACGCCCAGCTGTTGGAAGGCAGCGTAGTTGTCGGCCAGGTCTTCCAGCTCGGTCGGGCAAACGAAGGTGAAGTCAGCCGGGTAGAAGAACACCACAGACCATTTGCCTTTCAGGTCGGCGTCCGACACTTCTACGAAGTTGCCGTTCTTGTAAGCAGTTGCTTTGAACGGTTTGACTTGGCTGTTGATGATAGGCATCGGTGAATCTCCTGAGGGTTGTGAAAATAGGTGCTACAAATTCGATGGGGAGGATACTACGCAAAATCGTCGGCAAGAACTCATTGGCAAAGCTCATGCTTACGATTGGTTTTGACTATAAACGCAGATTATTAATAGAAGACGTTGTGGGCGCAGTCAGGGGTCTCGATCAGCCGACTCACACGCCGGGCAAGTTCGTCGATGCTGAACGGCTTGGTGAGTAATTCCATGCCATCGTCGAGAAAGTCGCCGCGCACTTGCGCCTCGCGCGCATAACCGGTCATGAACAACACCTTCAGACCGGGGCGATGCTGGCGGGCGACTTCTGCCAACTGGCGGCCATTCAAACCCGGTAGCCCAACGTCCGTCACCAGCAAATCGATGGGCTCGGCGCCCTGCAGGACCAGCAGCGCTTCATGGCTGTCGCAGGCCACCTGGACGCGATAGCCCAGATCCTTCAACACATCCACCACCAGCATGCGCACATCGGGCTCGTCTTCGACCACAAGGACCCGCTCGCCCTGACTGGCGCGCAGCGGCTCGATGCTGCGATCGACGGCAGGCGCCTGCTCCGCCGCATCGTGATGACAGGGCAGCAGCAAATCGATCCGCGTGCCGCGCCCCTCTTCGCTGGTAATGCTGACGCGCCCCCCGGTCTGATTGATGAAGCCATACACCATCGACAGACCCAGGCCGGTCCCCTGCCCGATCGGTTTGGTGGTGAAAAACGGATCGAACGCTCGCGCAATCACTTCGCTGGACATGCCCAGCCCGGTGTCCTGCACCCGAAGGCGAACGTAGTCGCCCGGCGCCAGGGCGTCCTGCAACAACGGGATGTGGGTGAGTTCGGTCTGGATCAGCAGCCGGCCGCCATCGGGCATCGCGTCGCGGGCATTGATGACCAGGTTGAGCAAAGCGTTTTCGAGCTGATGCTCATCGGTGTTGGTCAGGCACGACGTCGCGTGCAGATCGACTTCCAGTTCGATGCTTTCACCGATGGTGCGGCGCACCAGTTCTTCCATGGACATCACCATGTGGTTGACATCGACGGGGCACTGATTGAGCGACTGCCGACGGGCGAACGCGAGCAGGCGGTGGGTGAGCGACGCGGCGCGGTTGGCGGAACTCATCGCGGCCTCGATGTAGCGATCGATTTCCGACACTCGCCCTGCCGCCACACGACGTTGAATCAGATCCAGCGCGCCGAGCACCCCGGTCAGCATGTTGTTGAAGTCGTGTGCAATGCCACCGGTCAACTGGCCGATGGCATCCATCTTCTGCGCATGGCGCAGCGCTTCTTCGGCCTGGGCGCGCTCACTGATTTCGACCTGCAGGCGCTGGTTGCTTTCGGCCAGTTCGCGGGTACGCGCGGCGACGCGTTGCTCGAGGCTCTCGTTCAGCTCGCGCAGCGCGTCCTCGGCACTGACCTGCGCCGTGATGTCCGTGCTCGTGCTCAGCCAATGGATGATGCTGCCGCGATCATCGCGGATCGGCAACGCACGGGAGAGGAACCAGCGGTACTGGCCGTCCTTGCCACGCAGGGGGAAGGTGTCTTCCCACAACGAGCCGGTCGCGAAGCAGCGCTTCAGACGCGACTCGACGCGCTGGCCATGGTCAGGGTGATGCAGTGATCGCCAGCCCAGCGCCATCATCGCCTCGTGAGAGGTACCTGTGTAGCTGTACCAGCGTTCGTTGTACCAATGAATGCGCCCGGCGGGATCGGCGATCCAGGCCAACTGACTCATGTTGTCGGCGAGGCTGCGAAACTGCCGCTCACTTTCTTCGAGCGCTTCGGTTCTGGAAAGCGCCTGGTCGTCAGGTCCTGCTGGATTCAATGGCATGGCTGCCGAAAAACTCGTGCTGGTCAAAGAGTGGGTCCGTCCCTAAAAACAATGGCTCGTCCAGCTCCCTCCATGGAGGCCGGACCGTTCACGTGTGCGTTGTGCTGTGTGCGATGTTCAATGACGCTTGCTGCGAAAGGCTTAGCGCGTCGGCGTGCGCATGGTGACGAATTCTTCCGCCGCCGTAGGATGCACGCCAATGGTGTCGTCGAAAATCTGTTTGGTGGCGCCGGCCTTGAGTGCGATCGCCAGGCTCTGGATGATCTCGCCGGCGTCCGGGCCTACCATGTGGCAACCCAGCACGCGATCGGTTTTGGCGTCGACCACCAGCTTCATCAGGGTGCGCTCCTGGTTGTCGGTCAACGACAGCTTCATTGGCCGGAACTTGCTTTCGAATACCTGCACCTCATACCCGTCCTTCATGGCTTCAGCCTCGGTGAGGCCCACCGTGCCGATGTTCGGCAGACTGAACACGGCAGTGGGAATGTGGCGGTAATCCACGGGGCGGTACTGCTCGGGTTTGAACAGACGCCGCGCGACGGCCATGCCTTCGGCGAGGGCCACCGGCGTCAACTGCACGCGACCGATGATATCGCCGACGGCAATGATCGAAGGCTCGGTGGTCTGGTAGTCACCGTTGACCTTGATGAAGCCCTTGTCATCCAGTTCGACGTTGACGGTGTCCATGCCCAGGTTGTCCAGCATCGGACGGCGTCCGGTGGCGTAGAACACGCAATCGGTGTTGAAACTGGTGCCGTCATTCAGGCTCAGTTGCAAGGTGCCGTCGGCCAGCTTTTCGATGCTGTTGATTTCGGTCTTGAAGCGAATGTCCATCTCGCGCTTGGCGAGCTCTTCGTGGAGATGGGTGCGCACGCTTTCGTCGAAGCCGCGCAGGAACAATTCGCCGCGGTACATCAGCGAGACGTCAGCGCCCAGACCGTTGAAGATCGAGGCGAATTCCACCGCGATGTAGCCGCCGCCGACCACGACGACGCGCTTGGGCATTTGCTCGAGGAAGAACACTTCGTTGGAGGTGATGGCATGCTCGCGGCCCGGAATCTCCGGCACCTGAGGCCAGCCACCGGTGGCGATCATGATGTGCTCGGCGGTGTGGACTTGGCCGTTGATTTCGACTTCGTGTGGGCCGCGCAGCCGTGCGTGGCCTTCCATCAACGTGACGCCGCTGCTGTCCAGCAACTTGCGGTACACGCCATTGAGGCGGCTGATTTCACGGTTCTTGTTGGCGATCAGGGTGGGCCAGTCGAAATGCGCCTCGCCACTGCTCCAGCCATACCCTTTCGCCTGTTCGAAGTCTTCCGAATAGTGCGCGCCGTAGACCATCAGCTTTTTCGGTACGCAACCGACGTTGACGCACGTGCCCCCCAGATAACGGCTCTCGGCCACCGCCACGCGCGCGCCGAAACCGGCGGAAAACCGCGCCGCCCGAACGCCGGCCGAGCCTGCGCCAATTACAAAAAGGTCAAAGTCGTAGCTCATGTGTCTCTCCTAAGCGATGCGCTAGCATAACCGCTTGAGCGCGCTCGGCAAGTTCCGCAGGGCAGAAACGACAAAGCCACCCGGAGGTGGCTTTGTCTGACAGCACAGCTAAACGCTGACTACCGATACAGATGCATCACTGAGTCGATTTGCCGGTCTTGTAGAAGTGCTCGAAGCAGAAGTTGGTGGCTTCAACGTAGCCTTCAGCGCCACCGCAGTCGAAGCGCTTGCCCTGGAATTTGTAGGCCAGCACGTTGCCTTCAGCCGCTTGCTTCATCAGGGCGTCGGTGATCTGGATCTCACCACCTTTGCCCGGCTCAGTGTTTTCGATCTTCTCGAAAATGTCCGGGGTCAGGATGTAACGACCGATGATGGCGAGGTTGGACGGAGCAACGTCCGGCGCCGGCTTCTCGACCATGTCGGTGACGCGGAACAGGCCTGGCTTGATTTCTTCGCCAGCAATAACGCCGTACTTGTTGGTCTCGTTCGGGTCGACTTCCTGAATCGCAACGATCGAGCACTTGTACTGCTGGTGCAGTTTGACCATCTGCGCCAGAACGCCGTCGCCTTCCAGGTTTACGCACAAGTCATCCGCCAACACCACGGCAAATGCCTCGTTACCGATCAGCGGACGACCGCTGAGAATCGCGTGCCCCAGACCTTTCATTTCGGTCTGGCGAGTGTAGGAAAAGCTGCACTCGTCGATCAGCCTGCGGATACCGACCAGGTACTTTTCCTTGTCGGTGCCCTTGATCTGGTGCTCCAGCTCGTAGCTGATATCGAAATGGTCTTCCAGCGCGCGCTTGCCGCGGCCGGTGACGATGGAAATTTGGTTCAAACCCGCAGCCAGTGCTTCTTCCACGCCGTATTGGATCAGCGGCTTGTTGACAACTGCCAGCATCTCTTTGGGCATGGCCTTGGTCGCTGGCAAAAAGCGAGTGCCGTAACCGGCTGCAGGGAACAAGCATTTCTTGATCATATAAATCCTTGATGAGCTGGGGGTGTTGCGGCGCAGTCTAATGAGGCGGCGATAACCTTACAATGCCGCTACTGGCCGTTAGCTGCCTAGGTAGAGGAACGCTGACGCAGATAGTTCCGCAGATAGCTCTGCAAATAGCTCAGCAAGTCGCTCCCTCGCAACGCTTCACCCACTGATTATTGGAATTCCATGCTGTCCTTCGTACGAGGGCATCCCGCGCCCCGTAACCGCCGTTCGGTGACCCTCGCAAGCGTAGCCCTGTTCGCCACCGCATGTGGGAAATTGTGCGATTGCCCTTTGGCATTTGCCGATTATCATGGGCGCCTGAATTATCAATCGAGACGAGTCGATGTCTGAAGTCAAAAGCGTTAACGGGTACCAGATCAAAAAGCTCCAGGACGGCCAATGGTGGCTGGTAGGCCATGACGGTGAAGCCGTGGCAGGCCCGTTCGCAAGCGAGAGCAGCGCCATTGAAGTCGCCGCCGTGTTTGAAGACACGCCAGCCCCGCGTCGTCGGGCTGACAAGAAGGACTGATCAGACGGCCCCGGCCCGCTCTGCAATGGAGTGCGGCCGAGGCCTTTCTTGCGCGGCTTCGGCCTCGAATGTGGCTGCAGGAGGCCTGCAAAAAATCTACGGTGATGCCGGAACGATGGCACAGCCTTTCAGTCTCAGACTAGCAATTCCCACACCGGCCCTCATCGCGAAGCATTCCACCATGATCAAGATCTTATCCGTCATTGCTGTACTGGCCCTGACCGGCTGCGCGACTGCGCAGAACACCTACCTCAAAGACGGCAAGCAGGCGTTGAGCATCGACTGCTCCGGCGAAGCCATGTCCTGGGCCGCCTGCTACGAAAAGGCTGACGCTTCCTGCGCGGGCACCGGCTACAACATCGTCAGCACCAACGGCACGCCGCAACCCAAGGAAGATGACAAAACCCTGGGTGTAGATGTCGGCAACTACAAGAACCGCACGGTGCTGGTGGTCTGCAAATAACGTATCACCCGTCTAACCGTTGAAACGCGTCACGCTTGATCCGCCCCGCAGCCGCATCACTCGCCCGAGATACAGGCCGTCACGGCGTGCTGCACGTCTTTGGGCCGCAGCGGGTTGTTCGACAAGCGCTCGAACAGCTTGATCGAGCTGCCGCTGGAGCGGGTCTCGATGTCGACGATGGCAGCAGGGTCACTGGTCAGCAACTTCTGTGGAACGATGATGCGCAAGCCCTCTTTGTGGGGCTCGATCTGCGGCGGCTTGCGGCTGTCAGAGATGCGCCCGACAAAGCACGCGGCATAATCTTTCGGCGACTTGCCGGACATGACGCTCATGGTTGCCGGGGTGTGTTCGATGTCCGTGACTGTGGCGCAACCGGTCATCGCCAGTGCCAGAATAACAACCGCCAATTTCATACAATCCCTCCAGTAAAGGTGCTTACGACAAGCCTGATCCGGATTAAATCCCGCGCGTCAGCTTTTTTAACTGCCAGTTGGCTATCAAGGCCGCGTCGATCAAGCGAGTCCTTGCTTAATTAAACCCGCCGTGATGATCAATGCTCAGGCTCGCCGTGCTATCGTTTCGGGTTTTCGAGAACGCTGTCTCCGGAGACACCCATGAAATTCGTTCACCAGCGCGAGCATCTTAACGAAGACGACATGGTCGTCATCGAGTGCTCCCAGCTTTGCAACATACGCCTGATGAGTGATGCCAACTTCCGCAGCTTCAAAAATGGCGGCCGTCATACCTACCACGGGGGCGCATTTGATCGTTTCCCGGCCAAGATCGCGGTGCCCAGCACTGGCTTCTGGAACATCACCATCGACACCGCCGGCCGCAAACTCGACAGCCATGGCGGTCGCAAGACTGCCTTCACCCATTCGATCAAAATCGTCCGCCGCTCGTCCTCGCGTCTGAGCTGATGCACCATTGAACACCGGCTGGCGTGAAAGCTTCGTGTTTTTTTCGCGGTCATCCGGTCAGCGTTTCCAAGGAGTCAAATGTGAGCACCCCTGCCCCCGTCGTCAAATATGCCATCAGCTACAAGCTCAACGGCGAGCGTCGTTTTGAATTCGCCCTGTTGCAGTCGCCTTCCGCCGATGAGGCGTTGGCGGCCCTGCAGAAGATGCACGGTGACAGCGCCGATATCATCAGCGATGTGAAGGTCAGCAAGGCCCTGTAAGCGAAATCTGAACCGGGGAAGCCCATGGTGATGCAGCGCAAAGGCACGACGCCGGCGACGTTCGATCTGTTCGCGGAGGATACGCCGCAAGCGCCCTCACGGGAGCAGATCGGGCCGGAGTCGTTCGTGTTCCGTGGCTTCGCCCTGCCCTTCATCAAGCGTTTACTGCCTGCGCTGGAGTCGGTTCTGACTCAGGCGCCGTTCCGCAACATGGTCACGCCCGGCGGTTACACGATGTCGGTGGCCTTGAGCAGTTGCGGGGAGTTCGGCTGGACCACTGATCGCAGTGGCTATCAATATTCTCCGATCGATCCTCTTTCAAGCCAGCCGTGGCCAGCGATGCCCGAAGCGTTTCTGGAGCTGGCGGTGGAGGCCGCTTCAGAGGCGGGGTTTGCGGCCTTTGCGCCGGATGCGTGCCTGATCAATCGATACATTCCCGGGGCCAAGATGTCGCTTCATCAGGATAAGGATGAGCGCGGTTTGGAGTGGCCGGTGGTGTCGGTGTCGCTGGGGTTGCCGGCGATGTTTTTGTTTGGCGGGCATCAGCGCAGTGATCCAACCGAGCGGGTGCCGTTGTTTCATGGGGATGTGGTGGTGTGGGGCGGGGTTGATCGGTTGCGCTTTCATGGGGTGATGCCGGTTCGGCAGGCGGAGCATCCGCAGTTGGGGGAGCAGCGGATCAATTTTACGTTTCGCAAGGCGCGGTGATTGGGGTTTACGTCTAAAGATCAAGATCAAGGGCGTCTGCCTGGGGGCAGACTGTTTCGCCTTCGGCGAGTTACTTGGAAAAGCACCCCAAGTAACCAAGGGTGCTTGCTCCTGGTTAGGTTCCTCCTTCGTCGGAATACCCTCACTCCGACGACGCTCCGTGGGCCCGCGCCGAACGGACATCCATGTCCTGACGGCGCTCTCGCCGCATCCATGCGGCTCGGCCCACTGCGCGTCGTCTACGTTCGGCCTGCACCCAAGTCGCGATTGGCGGTGTTTGGGCCTTTTGTGGTCGAAGATCAAAAGCAGATCAAAAGCTTCCAGCTGAAGCCGGTCCCACAGGGTGTCCGCGTCGCTTTTTAGTGGGACCGGCTTTAGCCGGGAAGAGGCCGGCCCGGGCACCCTCAATCCAGCGGTGTGATTCCGACGCCTTCCCCGCTGATGTCGTTTCCGCTATGACGGTGTGGCCGCGCGGCTCTTGACGGGGCAGACGACTCGGTAAAGATGTTGATCGTGCCCACGCTCCGCGTGGGTATGCATCCTCGGACGCTCCGCGTCCATCTCAGGCTGAGGCCGATCCGGCTGGCTGCACGAATTCTTGGTAGGACCGGCTTCAGCCGGGAAGAGGCCCGTGCAGGTGCCCTCAATCCAGCGGTGTGATTCATGACGCCTTCCCGGCTGATGCCGTTTCCGCTAGGAGGGTGTGGCCGCGCGGCTCTTCACGGGGCAGATGACGCGGTGAAGATTCAGGGCTGTGTTGATGATGCCGATGTGGCTGAAGGCCTGGGGGAAGTTGCCGAGCATGCGGTTTTGCCGGGGGTCGTATTGTTCGGCGAGGAGGCCGACGTCGTTGCACAAACCGCACAGGCGTTCGAACAGAACCTGGGCTTCTTCGTCGCGGCCTTGCAGCACGTAGACGTCGGCCAGCCAGAACGAACAGACCAGGAACGTCCCTTCGCTGCCCGACACGCCATCGGTGCTACGCTCGCTGTCGTAGCGCAGCAGCAGGCCGTCCTTCATCAGCGCCTGTTCAATCCGGGTGACCGTCCCGGTCACCCGGGGGTCGTCGACGGGGAGGAAGCCGGTCAGCGCAATCTGCAGCAGACTGGCGTCCATTTCCTGACCGCCGTAGGTCTGCACGAAGCTGCCCAGCGCGGCGTCGTACCCGTTGGCGCAGACGTCGGCGTGGATCTCATCGGCGACCGCCCGATAATGCCGTCCCCGCTCGCGGTCTTCGGGGTTCTCGCTTTGCGCCAGCACACCGGCATTACGATCGAACGACACCCACGCCATGACTTTGGAATGGGTGAAATGCCGTGGCGCCGAGCGGATTTCCCAGATACCGGCGTCCGGCTGGTGCCAGACCTTTTCCAGAAACGGCATGATCACTTTCTGGATTTCCGTGCTGCGCGGCAACGCCGGCAAACCGTTTTTGAGCGCCTGGGTCATGGCGTCGGCCACTTCGCCGTACACGTCAAGCTGCACCTGACTGGCCGCGCCATTGCCGATCCGCACGGGACGCGACTGCTCGTAACCGGCCAGCCAGGGCAACTCATACTCCAGCAAGCGCCGCTCGCCTGCCAGGCCGTACATGATTTGCACCTGCTCCGGGTTGCCGGCGATGGAGCGCAGCAGCCAGTTGCGCCACGCGGTCGCTTCTTCGAAGTAGCCCAGGTTCATGAACGCCAGCAGGGTCATGGTCGCATCGCGCAGCCAGCAGAAGCGGTAATCCCAGTTGCGTTCGCCACCCAGTTGCTCCGGTAACGAGGTGGTCACCGCCGCGACAATCCCGCCGGTTGGCGCGTAGGTCATGGCTTTGAGGGTGATCAGCGAGCGCTTGACCTGATCCGTCCAGGGACCGACATCGGGACAGCGGTCGGAAAATTCACGCCAGAACCTTTCGGTCTGTTGCAGCGCCTTCTCAACATCGAAGCCACCGCGCACCGGGTCATGGGAGACCTGCCAGGACAGCGCGAAACCCAGGCGCTGGCCGGCTTCAACGCTGAACAGGCTCTCGGTGTGATGGTCCATCGGGTGCAGTTCGGCGGGCGTGCGCAGCACCAGCATGTCCGGCCCTGCAACAGCGGTCATGGTGTGCGGCTCGCGTTTCTCGACCCACGGTACGGTGCTGCCGTAGTCGAAGCGAATTGCCAGGTCCATGGAGAAATCCACACGCCCTTCCACGCCGACGACGATCCGGACCACGCTGCTGTCGATTTCCATGGGCATGAAATCGATGAGCAGCGCCTGTCCGGTGTCGGTGGTGAAGAAGGTTTCGAGAATCAGTGTGCCGTCGCGGTAGCTGCGGCGTGACCGGGCGCTGCCGTCAACAGGCGCCAGCTTCCAGCGCCCGTTGTTGCTGTCGCCGAGTAGCGCGGCAAAACAGGCGGGCGCATCAAAGCGCGGGAAACACAGCCAGTCCAGCGACCCGTGGCGGGCCACCAGCGCTGCGGTCCGACAGTTGCCGAGCAGCGCGTAATCTTCAATCAACACAGCCATCGGGCGGTTGTCCCTCTTGGTGAGCACTTTATTTTTGTTGTCCGCCGCGCCCTCGAGTAGCGGTACCCGTGAGTAGCAGCGCAACCGCTGCCCCGAATCATCGAGGCAGGATGTATCGGTCGATGGCCTTGGCCAACCCGTCATCGACATTGCTGTCGGTGACGTAATTGGCCTGAGTCTTGACGCCGACTTCGGCCTGCCCCATCGCGATGGAAAGCCCGGCGCGCAGGAACATCGCCACGTCGTTGCCCGCATCACCGATTGCAGCCGTGTGGGACAGCGGCACGCCCAACGCATCGGCCAGCGTCTCAAGGGCTGTGCCCTTGTTGGCGTCCAGCGCGGTGACGTCCAGGTAGTAGGATTGCGAACGCGCTGCCAGTGCAGACTTGGCGATCAGCGGGTTGAGCTGGACCTCAAGGCGCTTGAGCAGCTCGAAGTCCTTGCTCGCCGCGACGATCTTGTCGATGCGGTCCAGGTACTCGTCGAAGCTGTCGACCTGAACGAAGTCGTAGCCCAGCGTGTTGCGCTCATGCTCCACGTAATCCCCTTCGGGATTGAGCAGCAGCCACTGGTCATCCGCAAACACCCAGACCGCCACCGCCTCGCTGGCGAACAGTTCGAGACTGGTGCGCGCCGCGGTGGCAGGGATGCGGTGAGCCTTCAACAGGCTGCCGTCCGGATTGATGATGTTGGCGCCGTTGAACGCCACGGTCGGCAGTTTGATGCCAAGGGCCTTGATCTGTTGACGCATGGCCCGCGGCGGACGGCTGCTGGCGACTGAGAAATGAATCCCGGCCTCCTGAAGTTTGCGCACCGCGTCGATATTGGCCTGACTCAGGCTGTGATCGGGGTGCAGCAGCGTGCCGTCGATGTCGGACAACATGAACTGGATGAGGGGTTGCGAGACCTCACTCATCCCAGACGCTGCCACGTGCGACCGTCACGGGCCAGCAACTCATCGGCCGCCGCCGGCCCGTCTTCGCCCGCGTGGTACAGCTCCACTTGCGGATCCTTGGCCCAGGCATCAATGAACGGTTGCACGGCACGCCAGCCATTCTCGATGTTGTCGGCGCGCTGGAACAGAGTCTGGTCGCCGGTCAGGCAGTCGTAGATCAGGGTCTCGTACCCGGTCGACGGCTGCATCTCGAAGAAGTCCTTATAGGCAAAACCCAGCTCGATGGTCTGCATGTCCAGGGTCGGGCCGGGCTTCTTCGCCTGCAGATCAAACCACATGCCTTCGTCAGGCTGGATCTGGATCTTGAGGAAGTTTGGCGCGACGCTGCCGACATCGGTGTCACGGAACTGCGCGTACGGCGCCGGCTTGAAGCAGATGGCGATCTCGGTGTCGCGCACGCTCATGCGCTTGCCAGTGCGCAGGTAGAACGGCACGCCCATCCAGCGCCAGTTGTCGATCATCACCTTGAGGGCGACGTAGGTTTCAGTGTTGCTCTCGGCATCAACGCGGTCTTCCTGGCGATAGCCTGTGACCGCCTTGCCGTCGACGCTGCTCTCGGAATACTGACCGCGCACCGAGTTGGCCAGCGCTTCCATTTCCGACCAGGGCCGGATCGCACCCACCACTTTGGCCTTCTCGCCGCGCACGGCATCGGCGCCAAATGCAGCGGGCGGTTCCATTGCCACCATCGCCAGCAGCTGGAACAGGTGATTGGGCACCATGTCCCGCAGCGCGCCAGTGGTCTCGTAAAAGCTGCCACGGGTTTCAACGCCCACGGTTTCGGCCGCGGTGATCTGCACGTGGTCAATGTAATGGTTGTTCCAGAACGACTCGAACAGACCGTTGGAGAACCGGCTGACCAGAATGTTCTGCACCGTTTCCTTGCCCAGATAATGGTCGATCCGGTAGATCTGCTTCTCGCTCATGACCTTCAGCAAGCAGTTGTTCAGCGCCACAGCGCTGGGCAGGTCGTGACCGAACGGCTTCTCGATCACCACGCGACGGAAGCTCTCGTCGTCTTCGACCATCAGCCCCGAGGAGCCCAGACGCTGGGCCACTTCACTGAAGAAACGCGGCGCGGTCGCGAGGTAGAACACGGCGTTGCGGGTGCCCGTGCTCTTGATCTTTGCGTTGATGTCCGTGTACGTGGAATCGTCGAGAAAATCGCCGGTGATGTAGGTGATTCGCTTCGACAGGCTGCCCCACAGCGCCGGATCCAGAGGCTCTTCGCCGCCCTGGGCGACCTTGCTGGCCGCCTCCTGACGAATGAAATCCTCGAGCTTTTTGGCAAAATCGGCATCGCTGACGGTGTTGTGGTCAACGCCGACAATGTGCAGGTCCTCCCCCACCAACCCGTCGCGAAACAGGTTGTAGAGGGCCGGCATCAGCAGCCGTTTGACCAGATCACCATGGGCGCCGAAGAGAAACAGCGTGGTCGCCGGAGCGACCGGAGCATTCTGCTTGCTGCGGGACAGACCCATTATTTTGGTTCCTTATGACCACCAAATCCGAAACGCATGGCGGACAGCATTTTGTCGCCGTACGTGCTTTGTTGACGGGAGCGGAAGCGGGCGAACAGCGAAGTGGACAAGACCGGAACCGGTACCGCCTGCTCCATGGCCGCTTCGATGGTCCAGCGGCCTTCACCGCTGTCGGCCACGGAGCCGGAATAGGCGTTGAGCTGTGGGTCGGTGGCCAGCGCATCGGCGGTCAGGTCCAGCAGCCAGGAGGACACCACGCTGCCGCGACGCCAGACTTCGGCGATGTCGCCCAGGTTCAGGTCAAAGCGCTGTTCAGCCGGGAGGTTGTCCGAATTCTTGGTCTTGAGGATGTCGAAGCCTTCGGCGAAGGCCTGCATCATGCCGTACTCGATGCCGTTGTGAATCATCTTGACGAAGTGCCCGGCGCCCGGCGGGCCGGCGTGGATATAACCGTGCTCGGCGCGCGGATCGGCGTCTTTGGAACGATCTTTGGTGCGCGGGATGTCGCCGATGCCCGGGGCCAGGGTCTTGAAGATCGGGTCGAGGCGCGTGACGACGTCGGTTTCGCCGCCGATCATCATGCAGTAGCCGCGTTCCAGACCCCAGACGCCGCCGGAGGTGCCGACATCGACGTAGTGCAGATTTTTGTCTTTCAACGCGAGGGAGCGACGGACGTCGTCCTTGTAGAAGGTGTTGCCGCCGTCAATGATCACGTCGTCGGCATCGAGCAAGGACGCCAGCTCGTTGATGGTGTCTTCGGTTGGAGCGCCAGCAGGCAACATCACCCAGACGGCTCGCGGTTTTTCCAGGGCAGCGACCAGTGACGCGAGGTCGTGGGCTGGTGTCGAACCTTCGTTGGCAAGCGTGGTGCGAGACTTCTCATCGCGATCATAGACCACAGTCGTGTGGCCATTGAGCATCAGTCGACGTGCGATGTTGCCGCCCATGCGGCCTAGTCCAACAATCCCGAGTTGCATGTAGAGGTGCTCCTTAATCAAATTCAGAGGTGCCTCAGTTTATAGCCCAGTGCCGCATAGTGGGTTAGTCCGGGGAGGCAAACTATGGTTTCCCGGTGAAAAAAGTTTCATGTGCAGGTTCGCAGAGGTCTGCAAGACTGCCCTATGGAGCAGGTTTTCGCGATCAAGAAACGTTCGCGACAATCATAAATAAAAAAGTTCCTTTTTTACGCAAAAGAAATCAGAATCCCGGCCGATAAAGGTAGTGAGCAGGACATGCCGAGTAGCAGACGTCCTTGCTTGAACCTTATGAAGTTGAACCCGCCATTTGCGAGGTGTGCAATGGGCACAGTACTGACAGCCAATGCTCCACAGACCCTTTACGTCACCATCCGTCGTGACGAGCTGCGCCAGCTCAGGGAAGAACGCGCCGTATTGCAGAACAAAGTCGCCCAGCTGACTTCGATGCTGCAGCACGCCCAGCTCATCGGCAGCGGCACCGCCCTGCACGCCTGACCCGCGACGCTCCTTCGCCACGCATTACCAGGCAAGCCCGATTTGCAGGCTTGCCGGCGCAACGTTCGATCCCGCTCGCGTCCTGACTCGTGTCCTTATAGTGCCGCACGCCTGGCACGCATTTCGACCTTCGTCGGACCCGACACACGCTGTTACGTTCCCCGCCCCGCTCTGTCGTGCGCGTTTGTAGCAGCTTTTTCCCGTTTCACCACCCTCCCCTGACAAAATTTTCACTCGCCTGAAAACATAATCCCGACCCTCAACGTATAGGTTGCTGGCCAATTGCTGGCACCTGAATGAATTCGGGCGATGTTTCGTCGCCTGAAAGGTCTGTAGCGGAGCGCTTGATGGCAACGATGAAACGGAGCACTGCGACTCCGAAAGGGTTCGACTGGGCCGGCGTGATCTGGCTGTTTGTGTTTTTCTGGTACTTCTCCGGCATCACCCAACTGCTTATCCAGCTCACCGGCATCACCGGTTTTGCCGGCTTCCGCCAGGCATTCGTCATCAGCGGCATCTGGCTCGCACCCATGCTGCTGTTTCCCCACAAGACCCGCGTCATGGCCGCCGTCATCGGCGTGATTCTGTGGGCCTGTTCCATGGCGAGCCTGGGTTACTTCTTCATTTACCAGCAGGAGTTTTCCCAGAGCGTCATCTTCATCATGTTCGAATCGAACATTTCTGAAGCCGGCGAGTACATGACCCAGTACTTTGCGTGGTGGATCGTGCTGGCGTTCATCGCCCACACCGCTTTTGCGATTTTCCTGTGGACACGCCTGCGTCCGGTGTACATGCCGCGCCCCCGCGCCTACGCCGTGGCCGCCGCATTATTGATCGGCATCATCGGCTACCCGCTGGCCAAACAGTTCGCCCGCCATGACGACACCGCCTCGGCCCTAGAAGCATTCGAGTCGCGCATCGAGCCGGCAGTGCCATGGCAGATGATCGTTGCCTATCACCGCTACACCCAGCAACTGGACGGCATGCAGGACATGCTGACCAGCAGCAGCAACATCGCGCCGCTGAAGAACCTCAAGGACCAGCAGGCCAACCTGCCGACCACTCTGGTGCTGGTGATCGGCGAGTCGACCAACCGCGGCCGGATGCACCTATATGGCTACCCGCGCCAGACCACACCGAACCTGGACGCCATGAAGGATCAGCTGCAGGTGTTCAACAATGTCATCACCCCACGGCCGTACACCATCGAGGCCCTGCAGCAGGTATTGACCTTCGCCGACGAAGAGAACCCGGACCTTTATCTGAAGACGCCGTCCATCGTCAGCGTGATGAAACAGGCGGGCTACAAGACCTTCTGGATCACCAACCAGCAGACGATGACCAAGCGCAACACGATGTTGACCACCTTCTCCGAGCAGGCTGACGAGCAGGTCTATCTGAACAACAACCGCAACCAGAACGCCCGCCAGTACGACGGCGACGTGCTGGCGCCGTTCGCCAAGGCCCTTACCGATGCCGCGCCGCGCAAGCTGATCGTGGTGCATTTGCTCGGTACGCACATGGCCTACCAGTACCGTTTCCCGGAGGAGTTCGCGAAATTCAGCGGACGTGAAGGCGTGCCGTCGGACATCGATGACAGCAAGCTGGAGTTCTACAACAGCTACGACAACGCGGTGCTGTATAACGATTTCGTGGTGTCCAGCCTGATCAAGGAGTACGGCAAGGCCGACCCGAACGGCTTCCTGCTGTACCTCTCGGACCACGGCGAAGACGTCTATGACTCGCCAGGCCGCAACACCCTGGGCCGCAACGAGAACAAGCCGACCATCCCGATGTACACCGTACCCTTCATTGCCTACGCCTCGCCGAAGTGGAAGCAGACCCATGACTGGAACTTCGAGAGCATCCACGACCGGCCTTACACCAGCTCGAACCTGATCCATACATGGGCGCAACTGGCGGGTTTGAGCTTTGATGAACTCGACACCACGAAAAGCCTGGTCAGCCTGGATTTCAAGGCACGGCCCCGCTTGATCGGCGACCCCTACGCGCCGAAAGGCTTGAGTGATTTTGCCCACATGGAGAAAGCGGCCAGCCAGCCCGGCGCGATGCCCGAGGTGGTACAGAAGTAACTGAAGCGAATGAGCGTTCGCTGCGTTCGAAAAGGCCTGCGCAATGCAGGCCTTTTTTGTTTTGGTGTCGGGAAGCTTATGCGTCAGCGACGATCATGAAGAAGGCGTCTGGCGCAACAGCACCCGGGTCACCCGCCGCTCCTGCACGTGCACGACCTTCATGCGCCAACCCTGCCACTGCACCTCATCGCCGATTGCCGGCAATCGATCCAGCAGGCTCACCACCAGTCCGGCCAGGGTCTGATAGTCATCCGTCGCCCGCGCTTTGAAGCCGATGCGCTCGCGCAAATGACTCAGGTTCATGGCGGCATTGACCAGCACGCCCTCGCCTTCTTCGATCAAGTCCGGCCCCTCGATCTCGCTGGCGTCCGGCAGTTCGCCGGCGATGAATTCGAGAATGTCGGTCATGGTCAGGATGCCAGCGAAATCGCTGAATTCGTTGATCACGAACGCAATGTGCGTGGACTGCGCGCGCATCTGTTCCAGGGCGTTGAGGATCGAGAAGCTCTCAAGCAGGTTGAGCGTCGGTCGGGCCAAGTGTTCGATGTTCGGCTCGACGCCGGACAGCCATGCGTTGAGCATTTCCTTCTTGTGCACGAAGCCCAGCGGCTCGTCGATGCGCCCGCCGCGGATCAGCGGCAGCCGTGAGTACGACGAGCTGACCAGTCGCTGGCGAATGCCGTCCGGCGTGTCGTCCAGATCGATTACGTCGACGTCGCTGCGCACCGTCATCACGCCGCGAATGGGCCGCTGCGCCAATTGCAGGACGCCGCTGATCATCACGCGCTCACGGCGGTCGAACACCACCTCGTCGCTGTCGCCCTCGAGCATGTCGGCGATTTCCTCGCCGACCTCCTCTGCGCTCGGCCTGCGCCCACCCAACAGGCGCAACACGGCATGGGCGGTGCGCTCGCGGCGTGGAAGGTCGCCTTTGACGCTGCGTTTACGCCGTGCCCGGGCGATCTGGTTGAACACCTCGATCAGGATCGAGAAACCGATAGCGGCGTACAGATAGCCCTTGGGAATATGGAAACCCAGTCCGTCGGCGGTCAGGCTGAAGCCGATCATCATCAGAAAGCCCAGGCACAGCATGATCACCGTCGGATGGGCGTTGACGAAGGCGGTCAGCGGTTTGCTGGCAATGATCATGATGGCGATCGAGAACACCACGGCGATCATCATGATCGACAGTTCATCGACCATGCCCACGGCGGTGATCACGGCGTCCAGGGAGAACACCGCGTCGAGTACGACGATTTGCGCGACGATGGGCCAGAACAGCGCGTAGGTCGTGCTGCCGGCGCGCTGAGTAACGTGGCCTTCGAGGCGCTCGTGCAATTCCATGGTCGCCTTGAACAGCAGGAACACACCGCCGAACAGCATGATCAAGTCGCGCCCGGAGAAGCTCTTCCCGAAGATTTCGAACAGCGGCTCGGTCAGCGTGACCATCCACGAAATGCTCGCGAGCAGGCCCAGACGCATGATCAAGGCCAGCGACAGACCCAGGACACGCGCGCGGTCACGCTGCTCGGGCGGCAACTTGTCGGCGAGGATGGCGATGAGCACCAGGTTGTCGATGCCCAGCACCAGTTCGAGCACGATCAGGGTCAACAGGCCAAGCCAGGCCGTGGGATCAGCGATCCATTCCATGGGTCAGCGCCCCTTCACAGTCAATGGGACAGACACGAAAAGGCCCGACGTGCCGGAGGGCAGGTCGAGCAAGACAGAAATATTGTTTAGACGGGATAAAGCGAGGTGAACACCTGCAACCCTGTATGAAGGGAATCGGCGACTGGGAGGTTCCAGAGAGAGCGACATGTGAGTCCTGAAAGTAATACGGGAGGCGATCCTATCGCGCTCCCGGAATCGTCTTACAGGACAGAACTGTTACAAATGGTTTGGAAGGTGTTGCTTGGGCAACAACAGAAACACCGCGGGTATTGAGTGGGACCGGCTTCAGCCGCGAAGGCTTATTGCGTCACACCATAAAATTGAAGGTGTTCAAAACGGCCTCTTCCCGGCTGAAGCCGGTCCCACTGACAGCGCTTTGCTAGAGCGTTTTCTGCCAGAACAACGCGCGGCCCATTTGCGGGTCCAGCTGGTAGTCGGCGAAGCCGAGCTTGCGGTAGGCGCCTTTGGCAGCTTCGTTGCCTTCCAGCACTTCGAGGGTGATTTTACAGCAGCCGCGCTGACGGGCGATTTCCTCGACCTTTGCCAACATCTTCTGGCTGATGCCCTGGCCTCGCGCCGAGGCGATCACCACGACATCATGAACGTTGACCAATGGCCGGCAAGCGAAGGTCGAGAACCCCTCGAAGCAGTTGACCAGCCCAACCGGCTCGCCAGCGATGAACGCCAGCACGCTGAACGCATGGGGGCGCTTGGCCAGTTCAATCGCCAGTTGCTGACGCGTATCAGCAGACAGAGACTGTCCGCCTCCCATGGCATCTTCGGCGTAGTGATTGAGCAGGAATCCGATGGCTTGGGCGTGTACCGAATTGCTGTAGCTGGCTTGCAGTACCAGAACCTCAGGGGCTTGCATTGACTTCCTCTACCGCTGATGAAACCTCAACAGGCGCTCGACTCAGTGTGCCGACGTGCCGCGTGGCGGCGATTCTAACGCCCTGGCCGAAAAAATATCCTTATACGGAAGTAGGAAATGTCTCTGATGGGGCAGGAATTTATCCTGCACGCACCGAGAAAAGGCAACTCGGCCAGATTGTTCTTTCCTCGACCCATAAAAGCGCAGGGGCCCGTCGGGAGTAGACCATTGGCCCGTTCATTGTCCAACAATCCGACCGGCGGCACCCCTGAATAAAGGCCCAGACCCCATGCTCCACAACGGCGCATTCAGGGCGTTGCAGATCGATGCAGTGCCTCGGAATCGACGATGCACCCCGGCGCAACCCCGCAGGCCAGAGATGGACACCCAAAAATAGTCGAAACTTCTGCGTGGGCGCAGAGGTCATGTGAATAGAGCAACTATGCTGTAGAAAAATCGAAGCAGAGTCCGCTTTCACCTTGTCCCTTAATGTGCAGTCGGTAAATGGGTATCGATCTTGCGTAGGTCTTGTGTGCCTGGCCATAGGGAATGGCCGTTTACAACCAAGTGCTGTACCAACACTGCATATCGAACTGGAGAAAACGATGATTAGTGCCGCTGTCAAAACCCAGAAGGGAGAGAGTTTTAATCAGCCGGCCAGCGAGCTGACCCATCTGCCGGTCTTCGCAACGACGAGCGCACCTGTGCTGCAACTGCCTCCTGTTCAACCAGTGATTTCTTCGGTTACCCGCAAGAAGATCCTGTTCGTGACTTCAGAGATGGCCGACCTGGTGAAAACCGGCGGCCTGGGCGACGTGTCTGCCGCACTGCCGCGCGCCATGCGCCACCTGCACGATGTACGCGTGCTGATTCCCGGCTATCCACAGGTCATCAACAGTGGCAACCCGATCCACATCATCAGTGAGCTGCCCGGCCATGCCGCGCTGCCTCCGTGCAAGATCGGCCGGATGGACATGAAAGACGGTCTGGTCATCTACGTCCTGATCTGTCCCGAGTTGTATGAGCGTGAAGGCACGCCCTACGGTGACAATGACGGTCGCGACTGGTCCGACAACCACATTCGCTTTGCCCGCCTGGGCCTGGCGGCTGCCGACTTCGCAGCCGGCGCGGTCAAGACCCAATGGTGCCCCGAGCTGGTTCACGCCCACGACTGGCCAGCGGGCCTGGCGCCGGCGTACATGAAATGGCGCGGGCAGACCACGCCGTCGATTTTCACCATTCACAACTTGGCGTATCAGGGCTTTGTGAGCATTGCTTCCAGCCGTGAGCTGGGCATTCCCGACTCGGCATTGAGCCCGGAAGGCATGGAGTTTTACGGCCAGCTGTCGTTCATCAAGGCCGGCATGGCGTACTCCAGCCATATCACGACCGTGAGCGCGACCTACGCCAAAGAAATCACCACCCCTGATTTTGGCTGTGGCCTGGAAGGTTTCCTGCAGAGCAAAGCCGATCGCGGTCAGCTCAGCGGCATCCCCAACGGCATCGACGAGAGCTGGGATGCTGCCACCGACGAGCACCTGATCTGCCGCTTCGCTCCGAACGAGTGGACCCGCAAGGAAATCAACGCTGACTACGTGCGCGAGCTGTTCGAGCTGGAGCCGTCCACCGGCCCGCTGTTCGCTGTGGTGTCCCGCCTGGTTTACCAAAAGGGTCTGGACCTGACCATCGGGGTTGCCGAGCACATCGTCAACAACGGCGGGCAGATCGCGATCATCGGCCGCGGCGAGCCTGAAGAAGAAGACGCCATGCGCGAACTCGCCGCCCGTTTCCCGGGCCAGGTCAGTGTTCGGGTGGGCTTCAACGAAACCGACGCACGTCGCATGTTTGCCGGCAGTGATTTTCTGCTGATGCCGTCGCGCTACGAGCCCTGCGGCTTGAGCCAGATGTACGCGCAGCGCTTCGGCTCGCTGCCAATTGCACGCCGCACCGGCGGCCTGGCTGACACCATTGAAGACGGCTGCACCGGTTTTCTCTTCGATGAATCTACCGTTGAGAGCTACAGCGAAGCGCTGACCCGTGCGTTCAAGGTCTTCGAGAGTCCATTGCTGCTCAACGCCATGCGTTGCCGCGCCATGGCCGCCCCGTTCGATTGGCACAAAGCGGTAGAACCCTACGCTGATCTGTACCAGGAGCTGCTGAAGAAAAACGCAGGTGCGGCTCTGCACTATTGATTGCACAACTGATTAAGGAATGACGGATGCCTTCGCGCACGGATCAAAACTGGCGCCACGGCGCCATCATGCTGGATTCACAACACACCCGGTTCGCCCTCTGGGCGCCGGATGCCAAAAGCGTCAGCATCGAATTCGAAAACGGGCCTGCCCAGGCCCTTCAGTCAGAGCAGGACGGCTGGTTCGTCCTCGACACCGACTGCGGCGCTGGCGCGCGCTATCGCTTCAACGTCGCCCTCGATGGACAAAACAACCTCATCGTTCCTGACCCGGCTTCCCGGGCTCAGGACGGCGACGTGCACGGCTACAGCATCGTCGTCGACCAGGCCGCCTATCAATGGAAGAACACCGAGTGGCAGGGACGGCCCTGGCACGAGGCGGTCATTTATGAGCTGCACGTCGGCGCACTGGGTGGCTTTGAAGGCGTTGAACAGCGCCTGCAGCATTTGGTGGACACAGGCATCACGGCCATCGAGCTGATGCCCATCGCGCAATTCCCGGGTGATCGCAACTGGGGCTACGACGGCGTATTGCCCTACGCTGCGCAGTCATCCTATGGCACGCCCGAGCAACTCAAGCACTTGATCGACACCGCTCACGGTCTGGGTCTGGCGGTCATTCTCGACGTGGTCTACAACCACTTCGGCCCGGACGGCAATTACCTCGGCGCCTACGCCAAGCATTTTTTCCGCAGCGACAAGAAGACGCCGTGGGGCGATGCGATCGATTTCCGTCGCAGCGAAGTGCGCGACTTCTTCATCGGCAACACGATGATGTGGCTCCAGGATTACCGGTTCGACGGCCTGCGCTTCGACGCCGTACATGCCATCGAAGACCCGACCTTCCTCGAAGACCTTGCCCGACACGTACGCGAGACGATTCCGTCGGAGCGTCACGTCTGGCTGACCCTGGAAAACGAATTCAACGAAGCCAAGCGCATGGATCAGGGCTACGACGCCCAGTGGGACGATGACGGCCACAACACGCTGCACGTCCTGCTGACCGGCGAGACTGACGCGTACTACACCGACTTCGCCGAAAAACCCACGCAAAAGCTTGCGCGGCTGCTGGGCGAAGGCTTTGTCTATCAAGGCGAATCCACCCGTCATGGCCACGCCCGGGGCGAACCGAGCGGCCACTTGCCGCCGACCTCCTTCGTGTTGTTTCTGCAGAACCACGACCAGATCGGCAACCGCGCCTTCGGCGAACGTCTGGTGCAACTCTGCCCGCCCCAGGCGTTGCAGGCCGCAACCGCGCTGTTGCTGCTCTCACCGATGATCCCGCTGATGTTCATGGGCGATGAGTGGGGCGCGAGCGAGCCGTTCCTGTTCTTCACCGACTTCCATGACGAGCTGGCAGACGCCGTGCGTGAAGGACGTCGGGGCGAGTTCAAGGATTTCGCCTCGTTCAAGGATCCGGCCAAGCGCGAGCAGATCCCTGATCCCAACGCGCTGAAAACGTTCGAAGCGTCGCGCCCGGCGTTCGATGCGTTACTGCTGGAAACCGACAAGGGTCAGGACCACCGCACCTGGCTGGCGCTCTACAGGACGCTGCTGGAAGTCCGCAAAACCGAGCTCTTCCCTCGCCTGCACGGCGCGAGTGCGCTTGGCGTCAAAGAGCTGGGCGACAAAGCCGTCAGTGCACGCTGGGCGCTGGGCGACGGCAGCGAGCTGCGGATCGACCTGAACCTCAGCGCCGAATCGGTCGAGACTGACGATTTCACGGCTTACCGAGTGCTTCATCAATCACACGCCAAGTCCGCAGAACTTTCCCCCTCCGCCACCCTCAATCCCTACACGGCCGTTGTCAGCCTGAAATCGAGTGACGTTGTGGAGGAACAGGATGAGCAATGAGCAACTGGAAACGCTGGCAGCCCAGGCGGGCCTGTCGGTTGACTGGAAGGACGCCAACGCCAAACCGCAACACGTAAGCCCCGAGGTCCTGCGCAAGGTGCTCGGCGGTCTGGGTTACCCCGCCGATACCGAACAAGACGTCGAGGCGAGCCTTAAGCGCCTGAACGAAGAAAGCCAGCCGGCCACCCCGCCACCGTTGATGACCGTCGACCATGGCAAGGATCTGGACCTGTCGAGCTGGTTTGCGCCAGCCACCGCATTCAAGCTGACGCTGGAAGACGGCTCGCTGCTTGAGGCGAAACTCACCGACAAGGCCGCCCTGCCCGGGTTGGCCGCCGTCGGCTATCACCAGTTGGAAGTCGATGGCCAGCAGTTGACCATCGCCGTCGCGCCTAAGACCTGCTTCAGCCTGACCATGGCCGGCAAGAAAGCGATTGCCCGCGACTGGGGCCTGACCACTCAGCTGTACTACCTGCGTCGCGAAGGCGATGGCGGTATCGGCGACACCCAGGGGCTGGAAGCCTTCGTTCGCGACGCCGGCACTAGTGGTGCCTCGGCCGTGGCAATCAGCCCGGTTCACGCGATGTTCTCCAATGACAGCGAGCGCTACAGCCCGTACTCGCCGTCCAGCCGTCTGTTTCTCAATGCGCTGTACGCAGCGCCGGGCACCATTCTCGGTGACCGCGCGGTTGAGCTGGCAATCGAGAAAGCCGGATTGGCCGATGAGTTCAAGCGTCTGGAATCTCTTGAGCTCATCGAATGGCCCGCCGCGGCCAAAGCAAAATATGCCCTGCTGCGTGAGTTGTATGCCGGTTTCATCGGCAGCGATCACCCCTTCCATGAGGACTTCAAAAGCTTCCGCCGTGCAGGCGGTGAAGCCCTGGAAAACCATTGCCGTTTCGAAGCCTTGCGCGTGGCGGGCGACGAATTGGGCATTGGCGGCAACTGGCATGAATGGCCGGAGCAGTACAAGAATCCAAAGAACCCTGCTCTCGACGCCTTCGCCGCCAAGCACGAGAAAGAGATCGGTTTCCACGCTTTTGCCCAGTGGCTGATCGCTCGCGGCCTTGAGCGCGCGCAGACCGCTGCCCGTACAAGCGGCATGAGCGTCGGCCTGATCGGCGATCTGGCGGTAGGCGCCGACGGTGCCGGCAGTCAGGCCTGGAGTCGTCAGGACGAGCTGCTTTCGGCGCTGACCGTGGGCGCGCCGCCAGACATTCTCAATCGTTCTGGTCAGAGCTGGGGCATCTCGGCGTTCTCGCCGACGGGCCTCAAGCGCAACGGCTTTCAAGCGTTCATTGAAATGCTCCGCGCCAATTTCGCCCACGCCGGTGGCCTGCGCATCGACCATGTGATGGGCCTCCAGCGTCTGTGGGTGATTCCGATGGGCTCACCGCCCAGCGAAGGCGCTTACCTGAACTACCCGCTGGACGACATGCTGCGCCTGTTGAGCCTGGAGTCCTGGCGTCACGAGGCAATCGTACTCGGCGAAGACCTCGGCACCGTGCCTGAGGGCCTGCACGAGAAGCTGTCCGAGCGCGAGATTCTCGGCATGCGCGTGTTGCTGTTCGAACAGGATGACGCGACGTTCAAGCCCATCACGAAGTGGTCCAGGGACGCACTGGCCACCACCAGCACCCACGACCTGCCCACCCTCACCGGCTGGCTGAGCGAGCTGGATGTGGGCTGGAACAAGAAGCTTGGGCTTGTCGATGACGAAGCCGAGCAAAAAATGCGCGACGGCCGCGACAGGGAACGCAAGGGGCTGATTACAGCGCTCAAGCAGAACTACACGCTGCCAAGCGATGCTGCGAAGGACGTCATCGATTACAGCATTGCGTACCTCGGCCACACCCCGGCACCGCTGGTGCTGCTCCCTATCGAGGACGCCCTCGGTATCGAAGAGCAGGCGAACTTCCCCGGCACCATCGACAGCCACCCTAACTGGCGACGTCGGCTCAACGGCGACAGCGGTTCACTGCTGGACAACGCCGACGCAGCGCGACGTCTGAAAATTCTGGCAGCGGCACGGCAACAAGCCGCGGAGCGTGATCAAAAATGAGTACCCCTCTTAAATCCCTGCGCGCCACCCAGCGCCTGCAGTTTCACAAAGACTTTACGCTGGACGACGCCACCAGGCTGGTGCCGTACTTCGCCAGCCTCGGCATTAGCCACATCTACGCCTCGCCCCTGCTGAAAGCTCGCGCCGGTTCCATGCACGGTTATGACGTGGTCGACCCACGGGTGATCAACCCCGAACTGGGCGGTGAGCCAGCATTGCTGCGCCTGGTTGCGGCGCTGCGCGAGCACGGCATGGGTCTGATTCTCGACATCGTCTCCAACCACATGGCGGTCGGCGGCAATGACAACCCGTGGTGGCTTGACCTGCTCGAATGGGGTCAACGCAGTCCCTACGCGAAGTTTTTCGACATTCAGTGGAATTCCCCGGACCCGCTGCTCAAGGGCCAACTGTTGCTGCCGTTCCTGAGCACCGACTACGGGACCGTCTTGCAGAATGGCGAAGTGCCCCTGCGCTTCGATGCTGAAAATGGCAGCTTCCATGCCGAGCACTATCAGCATCACTTCCCGATCAACCCGGCCACGTATGCGCCGCTGCTGAAGGCGGCGAAACGTCCCGAACTGGAGGACCTGGCCCAGCGTTTCGCGGAGCTCGATCACTACCCTCAGGCCTACGAGCGTGCCCGTCAGGCCAAGGCGGAGCTGGCCGAAGCGGTCAAAGCCAAGCCCGAGCTGGTCAAAGCCGTGGAAGAAGGCCTGGCGGATTTTGATTCCAGCAAACCGGAAGGCTTTGATCGCCTGCACCGTTTGCTTGAGCAGCAGGATTACCGTCTGGCCAGCTGGCGTACGGCGGGCGACGACATCAACTGGCGGCGCTTCTTCGACATCAACGAGCTGGGCGGCCTGAAGGTCGAGCGCTCCCAGGTGTTCGAGGCCACCCACGGGAAAATTTTCGAACTCATTGCCAAAGGCCTCGTGGACGGCCTGCGCATTGACCACATCGATGGCCTGGCCGATCCGCGCGGTTACTGCCGCAAGCTGCGCCGTCGCGTCGACAGCCTGATGAAGCTGCGCCCGGCGGGCACTGAAGTGGATCGCCTGCCGATCTTCGTCGAGAAGATCCTCGGCCCTGATGAGCAGCTGCGTACTGACTGGAACGTCGACGGCACCACCGGTTATGAATTCATGAACCAGGTGTCGTTGCTGCAGCACGACCCGAAAGGCGAAGCCGTGCTGGGCGAGCTGTGGAGCCGCATCAGCGGACGCACGGCCGACTTCAACAAGGAAGTGCTGGAAGCCCGCGATCTGGTCCTGCACGGCACCCTGGCGGGGGATTTCGAGAACCTGGCCCAGGCGCTGTTACAGGTGTCCCGCAGTGACGTGATGACCCGCGACCTGACCCTCGGTGCCATTCGCCGTGCGTTGCTGGCGCTGGTCAGCAACTTCCCGGTTTACCGCACCTACCTGACCGCCTGCGGCCGTTCTGCTGAAGACGAGCGTTTCTTTCAGCAGGCCATGGACGGTGCACGCGAAATGCTCAGCGAAGGCGACTGGCCTGTGCTGGACTCGCTCAAGCTGTGGCTGGGTGGCGAGAAGCTCCGCGACTATCCGACGGGCCCGCTGCGCGAAATGCGCCGCAAGGCTGGCAACCGTTTCCAGCAGCTGACCTCCCCGGTGGCGGCGAAGTCGGTAGAAGACACCTCGTTCTATCGCTCTGCCGTGCTGCTCTCACGCAACGACGTGGGCTTCCATCCGCAACATTTCAGTGCGCCGGTCGAGGCGTTTCATCAGGTCTCCATCGAGCGGCACAAGAGCTTCCCGAACAACCTGCTGACCACCGCGACCCACGACCACAAGCGCGGCGAAGACACCCGCACCCGCCTAGCTGTCCTCAGCGAGCTGGCGCCGTGGTATGCCGAGCAAGTGGAGCGTTGGCAGCAGTTGTCGGCACCGCTGAAGTCGGGCGACACCCACATCAGCCCCGGTGACGAGTTGATGCTGTATCAGGCGATCATCGGCAGCTGGCCGCTGGACCTCGAAGGGGAGCCGGCCTTCGAAGCCTACGCAAAACGCCTGACTCAATGGCAGGAAAAGGCCCTGCGCGAAGCCAAACTGCACAGCAGCTGGAGCGCGCCCAACGAAGCCTACGAGACCGCTTGCCGCGAGTTTCTTCAGCACGTGCTGCTGAACGCTGACGGCCTGGCACTGCGCCAATCCATCGGTGCGACGGCCAATCGCATCGCAGCGGCCGGCGCGCTCAACAGTCTGGCGCAAACTTTGCTGCGTATGACCGCGCCCGGTGTGCCTGATCTGTATCAGGGCACCGAATTCTGGGACTTCAGCCTGGTGGATCCGGACAACCGTCGTCCGGTGGATTACCCCGCTCGCGAACGTGCGTTGCAGGCGTCCGTGCCGGTCGCCGAGCTGTTGAAGCAGTGGCACGACGGCCGGATCAAACAGGCGTTGATTGCCCAAGTGCTTAACTTGCGCAATGAGCATCCCGCGCTGTTCTGTGAGGGCGAATATCTACCCCTTGAAGTGGTGGGTGAAAAAGCCGACCACGTCATCGCTTTTGCCCGGGTAACGAAAGAGATGCGGGCTATTGTTGTGGTTCCGCGCTTGCCGGCTGAACTATTGGGCACTGCGCAAACTCCATTCATCAATGCAGCAAATTGGGGCGATACACGAATCAACCTGCCGTTCGCTGATTCACATCCAAATTGGAAGGGACTTTTTTCACAGGCTACAGTCACATCCAGCAAGGAAATGTTGCTCAGCGCAGCGCTCAAGGAAATTTCTGTAAACCTGCTTATACAAACCTTGTGATACCGGGAGTGTCGAGATGAGTGCCGACGAAAAAAGAATCAGCGAGCTTGCCCACCAGATCTGGGAAACGGAAGGCAAGCCACATGGGCAGGACGCCCGCCACTGGGAAATGGCTCGCAAGCTGGCCGCCGCCGAGGCGAAAACGCCTAAAAAACCGGCTGCTGCAAAGACGGCGAAGTCCAAGCTTGACGGCAAGGCGGAGCCCAAGGCTGCCGCCGCCAAACCTGCCCCTAAGGCTGCTGCAAAACCCGCTGCGAAGTCTGCTGCAAAGCCTGCAGCCAAATCTGCAGCCGCATCAACAGCAAAATCAGCAGAGAGCTCCGCTGATCAGGCTGCAGCCAAGCCCGAAGCAAAAGCTGATGCCAAGCCAGCAGCCAAGGCGCCTGCGAAGCCCAAGGCGGCTGCAAGCGGCGCCGATGCTGCCAAACCGGCCAAGCCTGCGGTCAAGTCTTCTGCCAAGAAGCCTGCCGCGACCAAGCCTGCATCTTGATGACACACCGTAACGCGTCACTGCTGCGCAGCTAACACCCCTACCGCAGGGTCCGACTCACAACCGTCGTCACCCTGCGGTAACTTTCAACCCTGTTGCATCGATGGCGCAGTCCTGTACTGAGGCCACGGCTTTGTTCGCCTTCAGGAACTCATTCGCACGTCAGGAATACACATGAGCACGCAAGATAAGAAATCCGCCACACAGAATGAATCCGGCAACGCTGGCAGCCCCGAAGTCACGGCCTCGCGCATTCGGGAAGGCCTGCCCTTCCCGCTGGGCGCCAGTTGGGACGGCCTCGGCGTCAACTTCGCCATCTTCTCCGCCAACGCCACCAAGGTCGAACTGTGCCTGTTCGACGCCGCCGGCGAAGTCGAGCTTGAGCGTATCGAGCTCCCGGAATACACCGACGAGATCTACCACGGTTACCTGCCCGACGCCCACCCGGGTCAGGTGTATGGCTACCGGGTTTACGGTCCGTACGATCCGAAGAACGGCCATCGTTTCAACCACAACAAGCTGCTGATCGACCCGTATGCCAAGCAACTGGTCGGCGAGCTGAAGTGGTCCGAGGCGCTGTTCGGTTACACCATCGGCCACCCGGACGACGACCTGAGCTTCGACGAGCGTGACAGTGCGCCCTTCGTGCCCAAGTGCAAGGTCATCGACCCTGCCTACACCTGGGGCCGCGAACAGCGCGTCGACGTGCCGTGGGACAAAACGATTTTCTACGAGACCCACACCCGCGGTTTCACCATGCGTCACCCGTCCGTGCCCGATGAAGTCAAAGGCACGTTCGCCGGCCTGATGGTCGATGACGTGATCAAGCACATCAAAGGTCTGGGCGTGACCTCGATCGAATTGCTGCCGATCCACGCCTTCGTCAACGACCAGCATCTGCTGGAAAAAGGCATGACCAACTACTGGGGCTACAACACCCTGGCGTTCTTTGCACCGGACCCGCGCTACCTGGCCCACGGCAAGATTTCCGAGTTCAAGGAAATGGTTGCGCACATGCACCATGCCAACCTGGAAGTGATTCTGGACGTGGTCTACAACCACACCGCCGAAGGCAACGAGCGCGGCCCGACCCTGTCGATGCGGGGTATCGACAACGCCTCGTATTACCGCCTGATGCCGGATGACAAGCGTTACTACATCAACGATTCCGGTACCGGCAACACCCTCGACCTGAGCCACCCGTGCGTCCTGCAGATGGTCACCGACTCACTGCGTTACTGGGCGACCGAAATGCACGTCGACGGCTTCCGCTTCGACCTGGCCACCATCCTCGGCCGTTACCACGATGGTTTCAGCGAGCGCCACAGTTTCCTCGTGGCCTGCCGCCAGGACCCGGTGCTGCGTTCGGTGAAACTGATCGCCGAGCCATGGGACTGCGGCCCGGGCGGTTATCAGGTCGGCAACTTCGCGCCGGGCTGGGCGGAGTGGAACGACAAGTTCCGCGACAACATCCGTGCGTTCTGGAAAGGCGACGAAGGCCAGCTGGCCGACTTCGCCAACCGCATGACCGCGTCGGGCAACCTGTTCAACCAGCGTGGCCGTCGGCCGTACGCGTCGGTGAACTTCATCACCGCCCACGACGGCTTCACGCTGCATGACCTGGTGTCGTACAACGACAAGCACAACGAGGATAACGACGAGAACAACCAGGACGGCAGCAACGACAACCGTTCATGGAACTGTGGCGTCGAAGGTCCGACGGATGATCCGGAAATCAACGCGCTGCGCCTGCGTCAGATGCGTAACTTCTTCTCGACGCTGCTGCTGGCCCAAGGCACGCCGATGGTGGTCGCCGGTGACGAGTTCGCCCGCACTCAGCACGGCAACAACAACGCCTACTGCCAGGACAGTGAGATCGGCTGGGTCAACTGGGACCTGGACGAAGACGGCAAGGCCCTGCTGGCCTTCGTCAAGCGCCTGATCAAGCTGCGTCAGTCGTACCCGATCCTGCGTCGTAGCCGCTTCCTGGTAGGCGATTACAACGAGGCACTGGGCGTAAAAGACGTGACCTGGTTGTCGCCAAGCGGCGAAGAGATGAGCATCGAGCAGTGGGAAGATCCAAATGGTCGCTGCCTGGGCATGCTGATGGATGGCCGCGCGCAGGAAACCGGTATCCGTCGTCGCGGCTCTGAAGCCACGCTGCTGCTGCTGGTCAACTCCCACCACGACGGCGTCAACTTCACGCTGCCGGAGGTGCCGGAAGGTCTGAACTGGACCAGCCTGATTGACACCAATCAGCCAGAGATCGATGGCACGGATCAGTTCGAGTTCGGCAGCGAGTACACGGTGACGCCGCGATCGCTGTTGCTGTTTGAACTGCAAAAGGCTCCACAGGCGTAACGCGTTTCGCCTGAAGCCCAAGCGACACCCGCTTGCCCGCGATGGGGTCAGTCAGCCAGATGTAATGGCTGACTGACCCGGTCGCGGGCAAGTGTCGTTTCAAGCCCCCCGCTTCCCCTCTGCGTTCCGTCCCTGTGCTGCGCCCCCCGGATTCATTGACTTTGTAGTCACGAATCGACCTTCGTGTTCTTAAACTACAAATTATGTAGTGCGTTAAATTAATCACTACAAAACCGTTGACGAGGGCTTTTGCCGACGGCATAGTGCAGGCGTCTCCCCGATCGGGAGAGCTGGCAAAAATATTCCGGGCCCGTTCGACACAGCCGTCGAACACCCTCTGGATGTGTGCTGCCCACAAGGCAGATTGATGAAGCGGAACCTGCAAGATCGACCCACCAGGCCGAGTGCTGGCGAAACGTCCTCATGACACTTGTGGTCGACCACTCAGTCGCACGTGTCCTCAGGCGTCCGCCCTTGCTCTCCCGGATTCGACCTTCCTTGTCTGCGCTCATTAATACCCACACCCTCGCAGCCCGGCACCGGCTCTGTGTACCGACGGACCTTGTTTGTCAGCGACTGGAAGGACTGCGAATCGACGGACGATTCGCCATTGCGTTTGAACTCACTCGATAGATTAACCAGTGGTCAAAAAGGGGTAACAACCATGAACCTGAACAACCAACCTACCATTGATCAATTGGCTCGACTGTTCGCCGCACGCAAGGATTCCCTTGATAGCCACATCCTCTGGGTGTGCGAGGAAGGCAACGTGCACATGGACGGCCTGGGTGCCTGCACCGAGGAAGAACAATTCGAGAGTCAGCACCCGCACATGCGTGCCCGGCTGAAGATGTACCGCAAGGGCCACGGCTACGTGGGCAAGAAGGCCGCAGCGGACAAGCAGTTCCTCGGTCAGGTGCTGGAAACCCTGAGCAGTGAGTGGGGCGCCGTTCAGCAAGCGCCCGGCCTGCGCGTCATCGACAAGCTCTGCTGACTGAAGCGCCGTTGCCTGCCTGTTTTCGATGGGCAGGCAACGGCGGTTCTCGCGACGCTGCTCCCGTTGCAAGCCCCCTCGTCCGCCTCCCCCGTTTTGTCTTGAACTTGGCACCACCGCGCTCTTCCAATGCATGCAGGCCGCTTCAACGGTTTCGCATCAATCCATGGAACAGACAACGCCCGTGTGCGTAATTAAGGTGCCGTAATGGATCTGGACAAGCTCAGCAAACACGTCAAAGCCGGCGAGATCACCGAGATCAATCTCATGTCGATCGAAGGTGGCTCGTATGCCATACATGCGCTCATGGACGGCAAATCCAATGCCGTTACCAGCCCGGACGGCAAAGTCCTGCACGTAGCCTCGGTTGACGAAGCGCGCAAATGCCTGTCGTCCACCCAGGAAGTCAAACTGTTCATCGTCCACCCGGTGGTCTACGACGAAATGGTCGGGCAGCCGCACACCACTCCCGAAGCGCCGCGCCAGCCCATTCCGTTTCGCTCGGGTAATTGATCTAAATGCGCGCGATGCGTGCCGGTTCTTGCTGAATGCATACATTGCATGAGTGGGACCGGCTTCAGCCGGGAAGAGACCTGCATGAGCACCCTCGATTCTGCGGCGTGACGCATGACCCCTTCCCGGCTAAAGCCGATCCATCTGCCACGGCGTTCACCCCTGTGGGAGCGAGCTTGCTCGCGAAGAGGCCGGTACATCCGCTGCAACTCTAGCGGCTGGAATACTTGATTCGCGAGCAAGCTCGCTCCCACATTGACCGTATCTCACCTACTCCGCGCATATCGCCTTCCCGGCTAAAGCCGGTCCCACAGGTTCGCGTCGCGTCAGGTCTCACTGGGTGCATACAGGACATCAGTGGGACCGGCTTCAGCCGGGAAGTGGCCGGGTCGATCACCCGCGAAAATCGATGACGATCCTCGACTGCACTTCGCCGTCGCCAAGTTCCCTGAACACCTCATTGATGTCTGCCAGCGGTCGCAGCTCGATGTCGGCCTTCACCTTACCCTCGGCGGCGAACGCCAGCGCTTCGGCCATGTCCTGCCGGGTACCGACGAACGATCCGCGCACAGTGATGCAATTGGCGACCACCTCGAACAACGACAAGGGAAACTCGCCCGGTGGCAATCCCACCAACACACAGGTGCCGCGTTTACGCGTCATGCCCACCCCTTGCTTGAAAGCCGCCAGCGAAGGCGCGGTGATCAGCACGCCATGGGCCCCGCCATTGGTGAGGTCCTTTACAGCTTGCACCGGATCGCCGTGGCGGACATTCACCACCGCATCCGCACCCAGCCTGGTGGCATGGGCCAGCTTGCCGTCGTCGACGTCCACCGCACAGACGCGCAGGCCCATCGCCCTGGCGTACTGCACCGCCAGATGCCCTAGCCCGCCAATCCCAGAGATCACGATCCACTGACCCGGCCTCACATCGGCCTCTTTTATGCCTTTGTAGGTGGTCACCCCGGCGCAGATGATCGGAGCGGCCTCATGGGGGGCAAGTCCGGCCGGAATGTGCGCGACGTATTCAGGGTCAGCGAGGATGTATTCGGCGAACCCGCCATTGCGGGTGTAGCCGCCGAACTCAGCGCTGGCGCACACCGTTTCCCAGGCGCTCAGGCAATACTCGCAATGACCACAGGCGGAATACAGCCACGGCACGCCGACGCGATCCCCCTCGCCTACGCTGGTCACGCCAGCGCCCAGGGCGACCACAATGCCGATGCCTTCATGGCCCGGAATGAAAGGCAGCGTCGGCTTCACCGGCCAGTCGCCCCGCGCCGCGTGCAAGTCGGTGTGACACACCCCGCACGCTTCGGTCTTGATCAGGATCTGCCCGGGGCCCGGCGTGGGGATGTCCCACTCGCGAAGCACCAGGGGGCTGCCGAACGCTTCTACAACTGCCGCTTTCATTGTGCCGTTCATGGCGTTTTCCTTTGCTTGGACAAATTAGGTTCGGGCGACGGGCACGCGTGCCGCTCACTGCTGAAGCACATGCCCATACGCGCGGATGCGGCCATCTGTTTCAGTGCGCAGGTACACGCCCTGAAGCTCTGGATTGAACCCGGGAAACTCGTTGATGGCGTCTTGTAGCGCGAGAAAATACGCCAGCACCGCGCCGTCCCAGATCTCGCCGGGCACCACGCACAAGCCCCCCGGGGGATACGGCAATGCGCCTTCGGCTGCCACGCGTCCATGCGCATCTTCCAGCGCAATCAGCTCGACTTTGCCACGTACGAACTCCAGATTGGCCTCGCGGGGATCCATCGCCACGACGGGCATGCTCGCCTGGCGGAACATGGCCTTTTGCAGCTGCTTAACGTCGTGGCGGGCATACAGCGAATGCATTTCCTGACACAGCTGGCGGATGCTGTAGTCGCGGTAGCGGGCCTGATGGGCTTGATAGACCGCTGGCAGCACATCGGCCAGGGGCGCGTCGTCCTTGATGAACCGCTCGAAGCGGCCGATTTGTGCAACCAAGTGCTCCATTTTTGCTTTGCCCTCGGCCGGTGTCAGCAGAAACAGAATCGTGTTCAGGTCGTTCTTTTCAGGGACGATCTCGAACTGGCGCAAGAACGTCGCCAGCACGCCGGCGTGAATGCCGAAGTCAGTGTATTGCCCGCTGACGGCATCGATTCCCGGAGTGGTGAACAACAGCTTGCAGGGGTCGATGAAGTACTGGTTTTCTGTGTAACCCTCGAATGCATGCCAGCGTTCGTCCGGGTGAAAGCGGAAGAACCGCAGGTCGCGGGCGATCTCGTCCGTGGGGTAGTCCTGCCAATAGCGACCGTCGATAGTCGGTGGCACGAAGGGCTTGATCAGCGTGCAGTTGTCCATCATCAGTTTGCGCGCCTCGATACCGGCCCGGACGCATTCGTCCCACAACCGATGGCCGCTGCGGCCGCTGTGCATGCGCGCGTTGACATCCAGGCACGCAAACAGCGGATAGAAAGGGCTGGTCGAGGCCTGGGCCATGAATGAATTGTTCAGGCGCAGATGGTTGCAGTAACGTGCCTGGCCCTTGATGTGACGGTCCTTCTTGTGAATCTGCGAGGCCTGGGAAAAACCGGCCTGCTGCTTGTGAATCGACTGCGTGACGAAGATCCCCGGATCCTCGGGGCCCAGTTCCAGCAACAAGGGCGAGCAGTCTTTCATCATCGGGATGAACTGCTCGTACCCCAGCCACGCCGAATCAAACAGGATGTAATCGCACAGGTGGCCGATACGATCAACGATCTGCCGCGCATTGCAGACCGTGCCGTCGTAGGTGCCCAGCTGAATGATCGCCAGGCGGAACGGCCGCGCGTCATCGGCTTTGGCCGGCGCAATGAGGCTCAATTGCTCACGCAAGTAGCGCTCTTCAAAGCAGTGCGAATCGATACCACCGATCAAGCCATATGGGTTGCGCGCCGTTTCCAGATACAGCGGCGTCGCACCCGCCTGAAACAGCGCGCCCTGATGAATGGACTTGTGGTTGTTCCGGTCGAACAGCACCACATCGCCGGGGGTCAGCAAGGCTTGAGTCACGACCTTGTTGGAGGTCGAGGTGCCGTTGAGGACGAAATAGGTCTTGTCGGCGTTGTAGACTTTTGCCGCTCGCTTCTGCGCCTCCAGGGGTGCGCCCTCGTGAATCAACAGGTCGCCCATTTCGATGTCGGCGTTGCAGCGATCCGCGCGAAACAGCGTTTCCCCGAAGAAGTCGAAAAACTGCCGGCCCGACGGGTGTTTGCGGAAGAACTGTCCACCCTGATGGCCCGGGCAGGCAAAGGTGGTATTGCCGCGCTCAACGTAGTGCTTCAGCGCGCCGAAGAACGGCGGCAGCAAGGCTTCCTCATACAGCGTCGCCGCCCGCTCCAGTTTGTGGCCATAGAACTCGGCATTGTCAGCGCCCAGATCAAACACGCCGCTGACTTGCAGCAGCACCTTTTCCACATCGAGAATCGCTTCCCGGGTCAGCTCGTCCTCTTTGGCCACGGCGAAAAACACCGGTATGTCGAAGCCGGATCGGCAGACATCATCAACGCGGCCCTCGCGCCAGTCCTGCGCAGTGAGTACGACTGCCGCAACGTCGGTCAGGTCGGTCGCGCTGAAATCCACCAGCACGCGGGAGGTGTTAAAGCAACTGCGCGCTTCTGCGCTGGCGACGATTTTGAGTCTGTTCATGTAGGCGGCCTTCCGTTGCAGGTGGGAAATCGATTGATCGGGCGGCCTGTCACGCGTCCGTAAAGGTCTGCCCGCGGACATGCCCCCTGGCCAACGGCGGCGGCGTTTCGGACTCGCTGAAATCGGCTGTCCAGCGCCAGTTTCTGATCTCCGGCATGTCCTCGAAGTGCTCACGAATCCAGGCATCATGTTTGCGTAGCTGGCTCTCGAAGAAGTGCACGGCATCCAGGCTGTGGGCACGCAGATGCGGGACGTGGCTCAACGCGTCGATCGCCAGGTGGTAGCGGCTCATGCGGTTAAGCACCACCATGTCGAAGGGCGTGGTGGTGGTGCCTCGGTCGCTGAAACCGCGCACATGAAAACGGGCCTCGTTGGCGCGGCCGTGGACCATCGAGTGAATGACCCAGGTCGAGCCGTGGAAGGCGAACATCACGGGCGCGTCCCGGGTGAACAGCGCCTCGAAGGAGGCGTGATCCATGCCGTGGGGCCGATCTTCGGGGGCACTCAGAATGCCGAGGTCGACCACGTTCACCAGTCTCACCCGAATGCCTGGCACGTACTTTTGCAGCAACCACGCCGCGGCCACGGCCTCGGTGGTGGGCACATCCCCCGCACAGCCGAGCACCACGTCCGGGGCTTCGTCATCACCGCTGCCGGCAAACGACCAGATCGACGCGCCCTGGGAGCAGTGCCTGAGGGCCGCATCGAAGTCCAGCCACTGGAAATCCGGCTGCTTGCCACAGGTCACGACGTTCACGTAGTTGCGGCTGCGCAGGCAGTGGTCGAAGACATTGACCAGGCAGTTCGAGTCCGGCGGGTAGTACACGCGAACCACATCCGAGCGACGCTGCAGCACGTTGTCGACGAACCCGGTGGACTGATGGCTGAAACCATTGTGGTCGTTGCGCCAGGCGTGACTGCTGATCAGGATGTTCAGCGAGGCCAGCGGCCGGCGCCACGCAAACTCACGGCTCTGCTGCAACCACTTTGCGTGCTGCGTGACCATGGAATCGACCACCTGCGCGAACGCTTCGTAGGTTGACCACATGCCGTGGCGCCCGGTGAGCAGATACCCTTCCAGCCAGCCTTCGCAGAGATGCTCACTCAGCACCTCCATGACACGCCCGTCGGAGGCGAGGTGGTCATCGATGCCCAGACACGGCCCGGCGGCGGTCCGGTTGCTCGCTTCGAACACGGCATTGAGCCGGTTGGAATTGGTCTCGTCCGGCCCGAACACGCGAAAATTGCGCGGGTTGTTGCGCATCACGTCGCGCAGGTACTCGCCGAGCTTGCGCGGCGCTTCGGCGATGACCTGGCCCGGCCCCGGGACTTCAAGGCCGTATTCGGCGAAGTTCGGCAGGTCCAGCGCGACCAGCATACGGCCGCCGTTCACGTAGGGAATTGCGCCCATGCGCAGCGCCGGTGGCGGCGTCAGCGCTTGCAGTTCCGGCGCCAGACGCCCCTGTTCATCGAACAGCGTCTGCGGTTCATAGCTGCGCAACCAGTCTTCCAGCTGCTGGAGGTGCTCCGGGTTACCGATGACGTTGGCGAGGGGAACCTGATGGGCGCGGAACGTGCCCTCCACCGGCAGACCGTCGACGACCTTGGGGCCGGTCCAGCCTTTGGGGCTGCGCAGAATAATCATCGGCCAGCGCGCGCGCACCGCCCCGGCACCTTCTCTGGCGGCGGCCTGGATCTCGCGGATGAGATCATCACAGCGGTTGAGCGCGGCGGCGAAGCGCTGGTGCATGCCCGGCAGGTCATCGCCGGCGACGATGATCGGCTGGTAACCCCGGCCTCGATAGAGCTCGAGCAAATCGTCATCGGCGAGCCGTGCTTCGACCGTCGGCCCGGAAATCTTGTAGCCGTTGAGATGCAGAATCGGCAGCACTGCGCCGTCCCGGCGGGGGTCGAGGAAATGCACGCTTTTCCAGCTGCCTTCCAGCGGACAGGTTTCGGCTTCGCCGTCGCCGATCACGCAGGCCACCAACAATGAGGGGTTGTCGAACACCGCGCCAAAGGCATGCATGAGCGAATAGCCCAGCTCGCCCCCTTCGTGGAGCGAGTTGGGCGTGTGCGGCCCGCAGTGACTGGGCACGCCGCCGGGGGTGGAGAAGCTGCGAAAGAAGCGCAGCATGCCGGCTTCGTCTGCAGAGATGTCCGGGTGCACTTCGCTGTAGGTGCCTTCAAGCCACGCGCAGGCGTTCATGGTCGGACCGCCATGCCCGGGCCCTGAAATAAAGAGGGTCTCGGTGCGACGCTCGCTGATCAGCCGGTTCAAGTGCACATAGATGAAATTTTGCCCGACCGAGGTCCCCCAGTGCCCCAGGAGCCTGGGCTTGATGTGTTCGGCCAGCAGCGGTTCACGCAGCAAGGGATTGGCCTTGAGGTAGATCTGACCGACGCACAGGTAATTCGCGGCGTTCCAGTAGCGGTGCAAGCGCGAGAGCAGTTCGGGAGCCAAGGGGCCTGGCGAGGTGTCGGGCTCGATCCAGGACACACGGCTGACGTTGGTTTCATCGACGCTGGAGAGTGACGGGTTGAAGCTGTACATGGCGACTCCGCTGGGTGCAATTCGCAAGGTGTGCGGCGCACGAATGCGCTCAGGTCGATTCACGCGACGCTGTGCAGCAGCTCGAGGGCGTGGCGGGCGATGACGGCGTTTTCGTCAGTGGCAATGGTCCATGCTGAAACCTTGCTGCCGGGCAGCGACAGGCAGGCGCCTGGTGGCGCGTCGGATGAAGACGAGTGCGCCAGGCCAAGCCAGGCGCAGCCATCAAGGATCGCGTTACGAACCGGCGTCGAGTGTTCGCCGATGCCGCCGGTGAAGACCAACGCGTCGAGCCCGCCCAAGACCGCCGCCATCGCGCCGATCTCCCGCACCACGCTGCGCACGAACAAGGCAACGGCCTCTTCCGCCGCTGGCGCCGTGCTGGCTGTCAGTTCGCGCATGTCACTGGCGATGCCGCCGGACACACCCAGCAACCCGCACTGGTGATACAGCAGGTCTTCGAGGGCTTCGGCGTTCATGCCCCGCTCGCGCATCAGGTACAGCAGAACGCCAGGGTCCAGCCGACCGGGACGCGTGCCCATCAACAAACCGTCCAGCGTGCTGAAGCCCATGGTCGTGGCCCGGCTGACCCGGTTATGCATCCCACACAGACTGGCGCCGTTACCCAGATGCGCCACAATCGTGCGGCCCTTCGCTGCGCGCTCATCGTATTCGGGAAGGACACCGGCAATGTATTCGTAGGACAGCCCGTGAAAACCGTAGCGACGCAGGCCCTGTTCGGTCATCTCGCGGGGCAGCCCGAATGAGGTCTCCAGCGGATCGAGCGTGTGGTGGAAGGCCGTGTCGAAGCAGGCATATTGAGCAAGGCCGCTGTGCTCTCGAGCCAGATAGAGAATGGGTGCCAGGCACAGCGGCTGATGCAGGGGCGCCATGGGCACGAGCGCGTGAAGCTCGCGCATGAGGGTCGAATCCACGCGGGCGCCTGTCAGCGTGCGGTCGCCGCCGTGGACCACGCGGTGGGCTGCCGCGCAAAGGCGTCCTTCGGTGTGTTGCTCAATCCACCCCATCATGTTTCGCAACGTGCCGGTGTCTGCTGGGCCGTCGGCGTGTGGCCATTGTGCGCGTTGATGCGTGCCGTCGGCGTGGCGGAAGGTCAGGTGCTCAGCGTCGGCGTGCACCTCGAAACTGCCGTGGCCGAGACAGGCGTTGTCCGCTGCGGCATCTGCGGCGGCGTCGTAGAGGGAAAACTTGACGCTGGAAGAACCCACGTTCAGCACCAGCAGTGACGGGCGCGAATGATCAGTCATGGAGTTGCCTCATGAGCCTCCCATGATCGCGATGGGTTTGGCGGTGGCTGACCAGAATCAACCGACGACCAGTGTGCTCGTCTGAAGTGGCCCGGTATTGATCTGGATCAAGAAGCCCTGAGTCAGCGCCCCCGCTCATCCACTTCAACGATGCCCGCTGTCACTGGCCCGCGCGGGCGCCTATGCTGGACCGCTCAAGGAGATGCACATGACTGCCCATCTGGCTGCCGTTCCCGGTTTATTCCTCAACGCAGAGTGCGCGTTCTTCAACGTCGGCGAGCTCTGCCTGTCCCTTGGCATGAGCGTGCATGACACCGATCGCTTGTCCACCATCATCCCGCAGCGGCTGAAAATCAAAAAAGGTGCGGTGCTGTTCCGTGCCGGCGACCCCCTTCGCTCACTCTATGCGGTGCGCTCAGGCTATTTCAAAACCACCATTACGTCCCGGGATGGACGTGAACGGCTGATCGGGTTCCCAATGTCCGGCGAACTGCTGGGCTGCGATGCCATCAGCAATGATCGTCATGAATGCGACGCCATGGCGCTGGAGGACAGCGAAGTCTGTCCCATCCACTTCAGCCAGCTGGAGCGGCTGGCGCGCGAGTTGCCTTCCCTGCAGCGCAACCTTAACCGGGCGCTCAGCCTGGAGATCGTGAGGGACCACGAGATGCTGCTGATGATGGGTCAACTCAATGCCGAGGAACGCATGGCCGCCTTTCTGTTCGATCTTTCCTGCCGCATGGCGGACCGGGGCTACTCCGGCACTGCCTTTGTTTTGCGCATGAGCCGGGAGGACATCGGCGGATATCTGGGCCTGCGCCTGGAGACGATCTGCCGCGCCATCGGCTCGCTGCGCAGTCAGGGAATCGTCAGGATCTCCGGACGCGCGGTGGACATCCTCGACCTGGAGCGGCTGCGAACCCTCATCAGCGGCTACGAAAAAGGCCTGACGACGCTTTGATCGGGAGAGCGTCATGTTCGCCGTCACCCTCATCAATATCGTGATCATCACCACGGTGGTGCTCGTGCACTACGAATGCCTGATTCGCCTCAATCAGCTCATGCCCAGGCTTGGGGTTCGGCATCGGTTCAGGGTCGTCATCGGCGTGCTCGGTGCACTGGTCGCCCACGCCGTTGAAGTCTGGATCTTTGCCCTGGGCTATTACCTGATGAACCGGTCCGACACATTGGGCCGTCTGACAGGAAATTTCGACGGCAGCTTCATGGACTCGGTGTACTTCTCGTTCACGACCTACACCACCATCGGTTTTGGCGACATCACGCCCAGCGGGCACCTGAAATACCTGACGGGGCTGGAAGCGTTGACGGGCCTGGTTCTGATCACCTGGACCGCGTCGTTTCTGTTCATCGAGATGCAGCGTTACTGGGGGGCGGAGAAGGAGTGAGCCCGGGCGTGCGGGCGCTGAATGTCTTGCAGCAAACACATACCCCGCGGGAGTGACCGGGGTGGCGCTCCACCTTGCTCACGAAGACGGCATTCCCGTCATTGAAGATTTAGCGGATGTACCGGCCTCTTCGCGAGCAAGCTCGCTCCCACAATTCGTGTATCCGTCGCCACATTCGCGTTGTCGTTTGATGAGAATGAGCTTGCTCACGGAAACGAGCAAGGTGGCGTTCCGACCGCTGAAGATCCCGCGGATGTTCCCACCCCAGCAGGCCGACGCCCATGACCGCTATGTCGACAGGCGCCTCTGAAGAGCTTTTAGAATGCCAATTTGTACCCGATCGCCAACAGCATCAGCGCCAGGCACGGACGCAGGATGGCGTCGGGGATGCGGCCGGTCAGGTGGCTGCCGATATAGATCCCCGGCAGCGAGCCCATCAGCAGGTAGCCGAGCATCGACCAGTCCATGTTGCCCATGCTGGCGTGGCCGATGCCGGCGACGAGGGTGAGCGGCACGGCATGGGCGATTTCGGTGCCGACCAGGCGCCGGGTTTCGAGGAAGGGATAAAGCAGGAACAGCGCCACGGTGCCGAGCGCGCCAGCGCCGATAGACGTCAGCGCGACCATGGTCCCGAGGATGACGCCGGTCAGCACCGTGAGCCCGTTCAGGCTTCGGCTGCTGAGGCGGTAACGATCACCGGCGTGGCGCTGGGCAAATGCCAGCAGGCGTTTCTTGAAAAAGATCGCCAGGGCCGTCAGCAGCAGCACCACGCCCAACGCCTGTTTGATCACCAGGTTCATCGCGTCCGGTGCGGTGTGCAGGGTGTTCAGGTACCACAGCGTCAGCCCGGCAGCCGGCACGCTGCCCAGGGTCAGCCAGCCGGTAATGCCCCAGTCGATGTTGTCGTTCTTTTTGTGAACCAGCACGCCGCCACTTTTGGTGATGGCGGCGTACAGCAGGTCAGTGCCGACCGCGGTGGCGGGGTTGATGCCGAACCACAGCAGAATCGGGGTCATCAGCGATCCGCCGCCCACCCCGGTCATGCCAACGATGAAACCGACCACCAGCCCTGCGACGACGAAACCTGCGTTGCCAAAATCCATTGCTCTGCCTGACTGCACATTCAAAAGCCGGCGGGCAGGATAGCGATTTTTGCTCTAGGGACTGCGGTTTTTCTTATATCGAGCCTAGATCGAGACGTTCTATGGTTATAACCAAACGAACCAGCGGCGCACACATGACCCTTGCATCAAGGCTCGCCCTCCCAGTAATCCAGTGTCGCGTCGGGGCGCTGCACGGCCGCAAACGCACGTGCTCCATTGAGGGTGACCATCGCCTGATACTTGCCGGAGTCCGGGTATTCGCACACCTCAGGCGTTTCGCGGGTGCTGATGGATAAATACTTCAGCGGCGCGTCAGAGGTGTTGATGATCTGATGGGGGTACTCCGGACCGGGCGGAATGAAGATCACATCGCCGCTGCGGATCGGAAGCATTTGCCCCGCAACCCGCAGTGTGCCCTCGCCGTCGAGGATGACGAACATCTCTTCCTGAGCGTAATGAAAATGATAGGGGCAAGAACGCTTGCCCGGCGCGACGATGTCCACCGACGCGCCCAGCTTCTGCGCGGCGGTGTCGGTGCCCAGGCGTGCGGCGTGGCTCTCGTACAGCGGGTCGCGGCGCTCGTGCTGCAGCGGCACATCGTTGAAATTGCGAATCAGGCGCGCGGCCAGTTCGGCGGGGTCATTGCTCATGCTCACTCCATCAGGAAACGGCGGTATCGATCTCGGCTCGCACAACAGGGGCTTAGCGCAAGCCGCACGCTTCAACGTGTCGCAACGATGAACAAGCGCGGGAACGGCAGCAGCACCGTGCCGTCGTCCAGCGCCGGGTAGGCGTGGCTGATCGCCCGCAGATACGTTTCAAGAAACGCTTGTTGCGCCGCCTCGTCGAGCTTTTGCAAATAGGGCCGCAGCGCAGATCCCTTGAACCACTCGACCACCGCCCCGTGCCCGCCGGCAAGCGGGTGGTGATAGGTGGTGCGCCAGACATCGACCTCAGCGCAATGGGGTCGCAGCAGCTCGAAATAATAGGCCGCTGGGTGTCGGTCCGGGTGTTTGACGTCGCCGACCCTGCTCGCCCACTCGCTGCTCGCGGCGATTTCCCGTGCCAGACGATGGGCGGGTTCCTCCAGGTTGTCCGGCGTCTGCACCGCGAGCACGCCACCGGAATTCAGCCGGCTGACCAGCCGCGGATACAGCGTCGCGTGGTCGGGCACCCATTGCAGCGAGGCGTTGGCAAGGATCACGTCGTAGGTCTGCGCCGGGTTCCAGGCGCCGATGTCGGCCAGCTCGAATGCCACGTTTGGCAGCCGCTGACGGGCCTCACGCAGCATGTCGTCGGAGCTGTCCAGCCCCGTCACCGTGGCATCGGGAAAACGCTCGGCAAGGACTTCGGTTGAATTACCGGGACCGCAGCCGAGGTCGACGGCGATTTGTGCGGACGCCAGAGGAATGGCGGCGACGAGGTCGCGGACCGGTCGGGTGCGTTGCTGCTCGAACAGGGAGTACTGCGTGGCGGACCAGCTCATCGGGCCTTCCTTTTGGGTGTACAGAGTGGGATGTACAGAAGGGCGAGAGTAGAACGCGCGGGCCGGGAGTACAAATGAGGTGAGCGGCAAGCCACAAGCTGCAAGCTGCAAGTGGTCGGCAGCAAGCAGCGGGGGTTCAGATCATGACTCGGCGGGTCAGATGCCCGCCCGAGACCGGGTAGGACACGTACAGGCCTGCCTCCACCTGGGCTCGGGATGCATGGGCGTGGGCGCGGACTGTGTGCGCCGCTGCCAGCAGGCGTTGCGCATCAAGTGCTCGCTGAGCCACGGCATCGACGATGGCTTGGGCGAGGTCGTCCAGGCCCGCTTCGGCTGACACCAGCAACAGATGCGCGCCGGCATTCAGGGCTGCGATGGCGGTGTCGGCGATGCTGTTGCCGCGCAGGATGGACACGGCGTCGAGGTCATCGGACACGATGAGCCCATCAAAACCCAAGGTCTCTCGCAGCATGCCGATCACCGCCGCCGAGGTGCTGGCCGACTGCTGCGGATCCAGCGCCGGGAACACCGCAGGCCCGGGCATGATCGCCCCGACGCCGGCTGCAATGACCTGCCTGAACACGTCCATTCCGTCGCTGAGCGCGGCGGCGTCATCGGGCACGAATGCCCGCGCTGTCGCCGGGTCGTGCTCGAGCCGGTGATGACCGGGAAAGTGCTTGGCCGTGGCGATCACGCCGGCACGCTGCACACCCCGGATGAATGCGCAGGCAATGCGCGCCACTTCGACGGGATCGGGACCGAGATTGCGCTGATGCAGCCAGGGATTGACCCCGGTGACCACGTCGACAATGGGCGCCAGAACGAGATTGACGCCCATGATCCGCGCCGAGCTGGCCATTTCATAACAGCGCGCCTCGATGTCTTCGCTGCTCATCTGCTTCAGTTCGGTGGAGCTCGGCATGCCGGGGACCAGACCGTGCAGGCGCTGGATACCGCCGAGCTCCTGGTCCACAGCGATCAGTACAGGCGCCGCCGCGAAGAGCGCCGCCTCCCTGGCAATCACGGAAAAATGCCCATGGGTCTCTGCGCGGCGGCGCTCGAAACTCATGCTCCGGGCCAGGTATTCGTCGCGGGTCTCGCCCAGTAAAACCGCCACCCCGCCGGCATGCAGATGGCGACGCAGGGGTTCATCCAGCGCCAGTCCGGAAATCGCGGGCATGAGGACTGAGCGCGCAGCCCTGTGCAGTTCATCGTGTGGCATGTGCTCTCCGTCGATCAGGCGATGACGAGCAGAAGCCGCAACACTACGACTGCTCGTTTATGCTCACTTTATTCCTTAAACGAGCAATGTCAATCGAAACGAGCAACATACGGCGCAGTGGCGTGGAGGCTAAAACGCTGAAAAAATTCCTCACAGGCTCGACGCGCGCTGCGGCCAACAGCCATGGACGAGAGAGAAAAATTTTGATCACCCGTGCTTTTCATTTGCACGGTTGCTGGTCAACATAGGCGCCCATCGACCCGGTCGAACTGTTCCGTTTTCTTATTCAGGATGAATTGATGCGCCGTTTATTTCCGTACTCATTACTGGGCTGCGCCATGGCCGTGGTACTGACGGGTTGCAACTCCACACCGAACAACCCCTCGTTCAATTTCGACACCGCCAAGACGCCGTCCGATTACGCCAAGTGCATCTACCCCAAGTGGCAACAACTCAAGCCCGGCACGACGATGACCGAGAGCAAGGGCCACTACAAACTGCTGGTCTCCGGGAAGATCGCGTCCGATGAGATTCTCGAGGTCTACAAAGGCAACCCCAATACCCGGGTTTTCCTGTATCAACGCACCCCGCTGTCGTCAGCTTTCGGCCGTAATGCGCTGGAAAAAGCCGTTCGCGAATGCCTGTGACGACGTTGTAGATCACGCTGCGCCGTTTCGTCGCACGACATTGTTCCCAGACCCCGAAATTCGGGTGCGCGGCCTGGATTCCGGGACACCATCCTTAAGCCCGGTTACGCAATCGGGCTGAACTTTTGCTTTTCCGGCTTCCTCTGAAAGTGACACCGCCTGCTCGCAGCAGGTGCAGTTTCAACTTCAGCACTTCAATTCAGAGGAAAGCGTAAGCATGAGCAATCAATTGAACGGCAAGAAGGTTTTGATCATCACGTCCAATACCGGCATCGAGCGCGACGAACTGCTCAAGCCGCTGGAAGCGTTGAAGGGTCAGGGGGCTGCAGTCACCCACGCCTCCATCGAAGGCGGCACCGCGCAACTGTTCCTGAACGACACCGACAAAGACGCCGTCGTGACGTCCGACACCAAGCTGGCCGGCCTGTCTGCCAATGATTTCGATGCACTGGTCATCCCCGGCGGCACGGTCAACGCCGACACCCTGCGCCAGGACAGCGATGCCCAGAAGCTGGTCAAGGCGTTCGCGGATGCCGGCAAAACCGTCGCCTCGATCTGCCATGGTCCATGGCTGCTGATTGATGCCGGCGTTATCGAAGGCAAGACCTTGACTTCATACCCGAGCGTGCGCACTGACCTGGTCAATGCCGGCGCGGCCAATTGGGTCGACGCCGAGGTCAAGGAATGCCCGGCCAACGGCTGGACCTTGATCACCTCCCGCACGCCGGACGATCTGCCGGCGTTCAACGAGGCCATTGCCAAGGCGCTGCTGGCGGGCTGAAGCCTGATTCGGACGCCATAACGTAACGCCACCGACGCCGCTGACCAGCGGCGTCGGTGCGTTTGGGGTAAGGCTCAGACCCTGACAAGCGAAACGCTAGTCTTCGCAAACGAAAATAGTTGAAACCAATTTTCCCTCGCTTCGGTCGACATCGAAGGACGCCGCGATCAGCGCAGGTGCCGAGACGAGACACTTCGATGATTGGAATTATTGTCCCCGCGCACAACGAAGAAGATTTCCTGGACGACTGCATCAAATCCCTGATCGCCGCTTCCGTCCACGAAGACCTTCGCGGCGAGCCCGTGGAAATCCTCATCATGCTTGACGACTGCTCCGATGCCTCGGCCCGGGTCGCCGCCGCCCATGGCATCACGACCCACGTTTGCGCCTACCGCAACGTTGGCATGACCCGCGCGGAGGGCGCACGGCTGATGCTCGAGCGCGGTGCTCGCTGGCTGGCATTCACCGATGCCGACAGCGTGGTGCCCTATGCCTGGCTGGCCCATCAGGTCAGCCTGAACGTCGACGCGGTCTGCGGCATCGTCGATGTCGATGACTGGTCAGGTCATCCGGAACACGTGCGCCAACGTTACGATTCGCTGTACCGCCCGGTCGATGACCACCGGCACATCCACGGCGCCAATCTGGGGGTGAGTGCCGATGCCTATCGGCGCGCCGGCGGATTCAAGGCATTGGCCGCCCATGAGGACGTGCATCTGGTCGCCGACCTCCAGCGCATCGGGGCGTCCATCGCGTGGATTTCCGGGAACAGCGTCACCACCAGCGCTCGAAAGGACTACCGCTGCAAGGAAGGCTTTGGGGATTATCTAAACTCCCTGGCAGCAACCTCGTTGTCGCGCTGAGGCTTATCGGGTTCCCGCGGTACCGTTCATTGGCGCCAGGCGAACTGCCTCCCCCACCCCTTTTGACTCTTTGCTCTTAACGCCGGAATGCCTTGATGCCGCCCATCGATCACCCTGCCAGCCCTGGCGACGACACACTCGGCGGGGGCATGCCCAGCGCCAGTGTCGCCATGCCCAAGACCGGCAACTGGTTCAAGCGGCTGCTCGCGTTCACCGGCCCCGGCTACATGGTCGCCGTGGGTTACATGGACCCGGGCAACTGGGCCACCGACATCGCCGGCGGTTCGAAATTTGGCTACCTGCTGCTGTCCGTGATCCTGTTGTCGAACCTGATGGCCATCGTGCTCCAGGCACTCTCGGCTCGGCTGGGCATCGTTACCGGCTGGGATCTGGCGCGGGCCTGCCGCGAGCGCTGCAGCCGGCCGGTGTGCATCGCGCTGTGGATGGCCTGCGAGATCGCGATCATCGCCTGCGACCTGGCCGAGGTGATCGGCACCGCCATTGCGCTGAACCTGCTGTTCGGCATTCCGCTGATCTGGGGAGCGGTGATATCGGCCGTCGATGTGTTCCTTATCTTTCTCCTCATGGGCCGCGGGTTTCGGGCGCTGGAGGCGTTTGTCATCGCGCTGCTGCTGGTCATCTTTGGCTGCTTCGCGATCCAGATGGTGCTGGCCCAGCCCGATCTGGCGGAGCTGTTTGCCGGCTTCATCCCCAAGGCCGAGGTGGTCACCAATCCCGAAGCGCTGTACCTGGCGATCGGCATCATTGGCGCGACGGTGATGCCGCACAACTTGTACCTGCATTCGTCCATCGTGCAGACCCGCGCCTACCCTCGCACGGATGAAGGCCGGCGCATCGGCCTGCGCTGGGCGGTGACCGACAGCACCATCGCGCTGACCCTGGCCCTGTTCGTCAATGCGGCGATTCTGATCACCGCGGCCACGGTGTTTCACAAGGCGGGCAAGACCGATGTGGTGGAAATCGAGCAGGCCTACCATTTGCTTTCGCCGATGCTGGGGGTGGGCATGGCGTCGATGCTGTTCGGTGTGGCGTTGCTGGCGTCGGGGATCAATTCCACGGTCACGGCAACCCTGGCCGGGCAGATCGTCATGGAAGGTTTTCTGCGTCTGCGCCTGCCGGGCTGGATTCGCCGCCTTTTGACCCGGGGTCTGGCGATCATTCCGGTGATTGTGGTGACCAGCATTTATGGCGCCCAGGGCACCGCGAAATTGCTGGTGCTGAGCCAGGTCATCCTGTCGATGCAACTGCCCTTCGCCATCGTGCCGCTCGTGCGCTTCGTGTCGGACCGCAAGCTGATGGGGGATTTCGTGACCGGCCCAATCTTGACGACCCTGGCCTGGGGCATCGCACTGCTGATCATCGTGCTGAACGTGGTGTTGCTGCTGGGGGCGTTTGGGGATTAAGGCATGCCCAATAGCGAATGCGGTCTTGTGGGAGCGAGCTTGCTCGCGAAGGCGCTGGTACATCCACTGAATTTTCAGGGACCGGACTAAAGTCTTCGTGAGCAAGCTCACTCCCACCGGTTTTTCATTTCATGCAGATATTCGGTCAGGGCCGGAAACTGGATGTTGGTGGAACTGTCAGGTCCCACTGAGCCTACGCGGTGCATTTGTAGAACTGGGTTTAGCCGGGAAGACGTCGGTGTGGCCACCCTCATTTTTGCGGTGTGGCACCTCGCGCTTTCCCGGCTGAAGCCGGTCCCACACGTCGGGGGTCCTGCTTAATGAGTCATCCCATGATCATGACTCATGTCCATCGCTCCCCGCGCCGGGGCGGTGACATTCACGACTTCGGTCTCGCCCCTGGCATTCTTCACGGTCAGGGTCAGTGGCACCTGATCGCCCTCTTTGATCTGGCCCTTCAGGCCCATGAGCATCACGTGGTAGCCATCCGGGTCCAGGGCCACGGTCTTGCCTGCCGGCAGCGGCACGGCGTCGACCGGGCCCATGCGCATGACGTCGTTGGTCATGCTCATTTCGTGGATCTGCACGTCTTTGGCCACCGGCGAGCTCACGCTGAGCAGCGTACTGTCGGTGTCAGCGGTAATACGCATGAACGCCCCCGATGACGGCTGACCAGCCACCGTCGCACGCACCCACGGATCCTCGACCCGCGTCTGCGCGGCAGCAGTCAGGCTGACCCCAGCCAGAAGAGCAACCGCAACGGCACGTGAAACGAATGAGCGCGAGACAGCATTCAACAAAGCATTCATCAGCAGACTTCCATGACAGTGAGCAAATCTTCCGCACATTGCTTGGCGGAAAGCGAAGGCGACAGCCCCAGGCGCAGGTTACCCCGGGAGTCGAAAACGAAGCTGGTGGCGGTGTGGGACATTGTGTAGGTGTTTCCCGCGGGGACCTTCTCGTAGAACACGCCGAATTCCTTGGCCACGTGAACGGTTTGTTCCAGCGTGCCGCGCAGGGCGACGAAGGTCGGATCGAACTGTTTAACGTAGGCGTCGAGGACCTGGGGCGTGTCGCGCTCGGGATCAACGGTGATGAAGATCACCTGCAGCGTCTTGCCGTCTTCGCCCATCAGCTTTTTGATCTGCGCAGCGCGGGCCAGTGCCGTCGGGCATACCGCCGGGCATTGGGTGAAGCCGAAAAACACCATCGGCATCAAGCCGCGATAACTCGACAGGGTTTTGACCTCACCGTCGGTGTCGGTCAGCTTGAAGGTGCGGCCCATGATCTTGTTGCTCAGATCTTTGCCGTACTTGAAATCCAGCGCAGTGGTCGAACCGTCACAGCCGGCCAGCAGGCCCAAGCCCAACAGGCCCATGCCGGTGACCACCTGACGGCGGGTCAGAAACTCATTCATCTGGCGAACTCTCGAAAGCAGCGGCTGGCGCCCACGCCAACCCTTTTTTCGTCCACCTTGCAGTAGCGCAGGCGTCATTGGCAGTCGCAATGCAGCAGCAAGGGACGAAGCGAAAAAAACAGGTGCCCCACAGTGTCGCGCAAAACCGGGCTGAATGGGTTACGAGCGCATTTTGCCGACACCACTCGATGGCGCTGTACCCCTTGACGCCCATGGGTCGAGAAACGCCCACTGCGACAAAACCGCGCACCCGGGCGTTTACCGTCGAGCACCGTGCTGGCCTATTCTCCCTGTGGAAAATCATCCAACCGGTCCGGCAGACGAAATGTTTGAACCCCGCCCCGCTGGCGCTGCCGAATGCCATCAGCAGGCCACGCAAGCAGGCCATGCCACAGCCCGCGCACCTCGCGTCGGCGTCAACGGACGGAGGCAGTCAGCCATGCGGGACGATGCACAAGGACTTGAATCACTTTTGGCGGATTTCGCCCAGCGTGACAATCCCCAGGTATCGGCCGCTCCCCTGCGTGATGCCATGCTGCGCTGCCTCAACAGCGGCCTTGACCGACTGCCGTTGCCGGGCGGCGGTCAAACCCTCGAACGCTGGCGCCAATTGGCGACGGTGGCGGGCGTCGATCTGGCGCTGCTCAAGCTCTACGAAGGCCATACCGACGCCCTCGCGATTCTTCATGAATTGAGAGCCAATGAACTCAATGCCGCGCCTTTCGAAGCACCCGGTATCTGGGGCGTGTGGGCCGCGGAGCCGCCTGACGCCAAAGTCGGCGTCAGTCAACGACACGGCAACAAAGTGCGCCTCAATGGCCGAAAAGCCTGGTGCTCCGGCGCCCAACAGCTGGATTACGCACTGCTTACCGCCTGGGCCAGCGATGAGGCGCCGCAACTGGTGGCCGTCGATTTGAAGCAGCCGGGCGTGCGCTTCAGCAGCGAGACCTGGCAGGCCGTGGGCATGGCCGGGACCGCCAGCGGCGACGTGCACTTCGACGGCGCGGTCGGCATTTGCGTGGGCAACAGCGGCGAGTACCTCTCCCGGCCAGGGTTCTGGCAAGGCGGCGCCGGCATCGCTGCTGCCTGGTACGGCGCGGCAGTGGCACTGGCGAAGACCTTGCGCGCGCACCGACACAATGGACGGCCCGAGCCCCACGCCGACGCTCATCTGGGCAGCGTCGATGCAGCGCTGTGTGGTGCGGCGGCGGCCTTGCGCGAATGCGCCGAATGGATCGACGCGCATCCGCACAATGACGCGAGCCTGCCGGTGCAGCGCCTGCGGGCGCAGGTCGAAATGGCGGTCGAACAGGTGTGCCGGCATGTCGGCCGGGCGCTGGGTGCCACGCCGTTCTGCCGCGATCCGCACTTTGCCCGCCTGGCCGCCGACCTGCAGGTGTTTATCCGACAAAGCCACGCCGAACGTGATCTGGCGCATCTGGGCCAGCGCGTCGCTACGGGCGAAACCGAGGATTGGTCACTATGAACGAAGCACACCCATTCGGCGTCAGCGGGACACCGCTGAGCGCTTGGCAAAACAGCGTGGCGTTACGCGGTGTACGCACCATCACCCTGGAAGAACTGGTCCCACCGGGTGCGCGCCTGATCGTGCTCGCGCCGCACCCCGACGATGAGATTCTGACCTGCGGCGGCCTGCTCGCGGCGATGGCCAGGCGGCAGAACGATGTGCAGCTGGTTGCCGTCACCGACGGAGAAGGCAGCCACCCGCAATCACCGCTGTGGCCCGTGCAGCGTCTGCGCACCGAGCGTCGGCGGGAAAGCGAGCAGGCCGTCGCGCACCTCGGACTGGACGTGTCGAGGTTGTCCTGGCAACGCCTCGGAATGGGTGACGGCCAGGTGGCCGAGCATGCCGAGTCGTTGATTGCCCTGCTCAGCGAAGACCTGCGTCCCTCGGACGTCTTGCTGACCACCTGGCGCCACGACGGCCACTGTGACCACGAAGCCGTCGGTCATTGCGCGGCCCAGGCGGTCGCCAGCACCGGCGCCACGCTGGTAGAAATTCCGGTATGGGCCTGGCATTGGGCGGAACCGAACGACCCGCGCATCCCCTGGGAGCAGGCCCGCAAATTCTGGCTCAGCGATGAGCAACTGCGGCGCAAGCGCGAGGCCATCGGCGCCCACTTGAGCCAGCTGGAAAAAGACCCGAGCACCGGCGCGCCTGCGGTGTTGAACCCCCAGACGCTGGAGCGTCTGCTGCAACCTTTCGAACTGGTGTTTCTGTGAGCGTTTCCGGTGAGTATTTCGACGCATTGTTCGCCAACAGCGACGACCCGTGGGCCTTCCGCACGCGCTGGTACGAACACCGCAAACGCGACCTGACCCTCGCCGCCCTGCCGCGCCAGCGCTATGGACGCATCTTTGAGCCGGGCTGTGCCAATGGCGAATTGAGCCTGCGCCTGGCCGAACGCTGCGACGCGCTGCTGTGCATGGACCTCAGCCCCCGGGCCGTCACCCTGGCCCGCGACCGTTTGAGCGGGCACGCCCATGTTCAGGTGCTGGAAGGCTGTCTGCCCCAGGACTGGCCGACGGGGGAGTTCGATCTCGTGGTCATCAGCGAATGGGCCTATTACCTGACGCCGGATGCCTTTGGGGAAATCATCGAGCGCATTCGCGAAAGCCTGACCCCCGATGGCGCGGTGCTCGCCTGCCACTGGCTGCACCCGATCGAAGGCTGCCCGATGGAAGGCCACGAAGTGCATCAGGTCCTGGCGCGGCATCTGGCCATGGAACGCACGCTGCATCACGCCGAGCGGGATTTCCTGCTGGAAATGTGGAGCAAGGACCCGCGCGGGATAGACCTCAATGAGGCCGTTCGCTGAAGCGTGAGTTAAACCAGCCGCGGACCGATAAAGGCGTCCGCCCCCGACTCGCCCAATAATCCGTTCACGAACAGACGCGCCTGGCGGGTCAACTGGTCGATGTGCCGATCACGCTGTTTTTCCGCGTCGGTCATCGCGCGCTTGCCGTGCTGTTTCAACAGATAGCTGTGGATTTGCCGCACCTCCAGCGAGTTGTAGATCGGCGCAATGTCGAGCACGGCCAATAATCCCTCGGTCTGTTGCTCGCGGGTGTTCATCAGCACCTGTGGACCGCGCGCGCCCAATACTTGAAAGCCCAGCGCCTCGAACACCGGCACCTTGGCGACGAAGCACGCCAGCTCGGCATGGGGGTAGCATTCGGTCATTTTCTCCAGCATGGCCCGCGCCACGCCCTGACGACGGCGCGCCGTCTGCACCGCCATATACGCCACAGCGCACGCCTGCGGGTCCTGCTGGACCGGCAGATAGAGCAAAAAGCCGATGACGATCGAAGGGTCCTCGGCATCCAGCGCCACGATCAGTTCCACCGCAATCCCCCGCGATCCGTCCATCGCCTGCACGTACTGATGCACCTCATGGCCGACGCCGTATTGATACAGCGGGTACAACGGATTGCTCGGGGCGATGGCGACCATGCTGAGCTCGGTGACGTAGTCGATCACCATCTGCATGATCTGGCTCTTGATCGATTCCGGTGGTGTGGCGTCGAGGCGCATGACAGTAAACGTGGGGCTGGGCATTGTGATCCTGAATCCGGGCGATGGCGGTAGCGTACAGAGCGGTAACCTGTAGAGCGCTGCATCATACCTGCCGGCCCGGTCACGCGGCACTCATCAGGGTCTGCGCCGGCTGAAATGAATGCAGTGCGTGGGCTGACCTCCACTCAGAAGCGCTCGTCACTGACCGATTCACCTGGTTTTCGCGCCGGCTATTGCAAAATCCTTGCTGATCGCTGCAACCTCCACGGTTTGTGCGGCTCAGACTATTCGCGACAGGTAAAATCGCGCACCGTGGGCGCGTCAGTTCGAGGGAGATTTTCCATGGGTTTCAGATCATTCATCCAGTGTCTCGCCGTTGTGCCCCTGGCATTGCTGATGGCAGGGACAGCCGTGGCCAGCGAAGAAACGCAGCTGATCCAGTCGATCAATTCATACCGCAGCCAGGCCCAGCCTTGCGCCAATGTGGCGTCGAACGAGCTGCCGCCGCTGAACAGCGACCCGCGCCTCAACCTGCCCGCCAGCGGCACGGTCGATCTGCAACCCATGCTGGCCCGGGCGTCGTATCCGATGGTCAGCGTTCAGGCGATCACCCTCTCGGGCCCGCGCGATGCGCAAGCGGCCATGGCGGCGATTCAGGAGAGTTTTTGTCAGGTGGTGCTCAATCCGCAGTTCGTCGACATCGGCGTCAGCCGCAACGAACGTGACTGGCGCATCGTACTGGCGCGTCCACTGCTGGCAGGCGGCCTGGGCAATGCGCAGGCCGAGGGACAGAAACTGCTGGGCCTGATCAATGAAGCGCGCAGGCAGCCTCAGCAATGCGGCGCTCAGTCGTTTTCCGCTGCTGCCCCGCTGGTGTGGAACGACACCCTGATGAGCGCAGCCGAAAGCCATTCGCGCTCCATGGCCAACAATAATTACTTTGATCACAAGGGCCGCAACGGCGGGACGCCGGGGGATCGTGCGGAACTGGCCGGGTACATCGGCCAGCAAATCGGCGAGAACATCGCCGCCGGGCAGGACAACGCGCGCAAGGTGGTCGAAGGCTGGCTGGCCAGCCCCGGCCATTGCGCCAACCTCATGAACCCGCAGTTTCATGACCTCGGCGCTGCATACGCCACCGACCCGAAAAGCGACGCCGGCATTTACTGGACGGCGCTGTTCGGGGTGCAGTGAAGACTGATGCCGAGTGCGAGCCGCTTTAGCAGGCGGCTCCGCGATCAGAGGCCATCAGCAGCGTGCAACGTGCGCAGTTCAACGTCCGCCGCGCTTTTCTTCTGCCAGACCGGCCAGTACTCAACCCGCTTGGACTCGACCGAGGTTTTGTTGCTCTCGAACCAGCTCAGGGATTTCGGCGAGTTGGTCATCAACTTGGTGTCGGCGATCCAGTCCTTGAAGTCGCTGGACTGAGAGCTGTATTCAGCCTTCGGATCGCGGGCGACCGGCCATGGCGAGAAGCGCGCTTTCCACATGCCCATGCGCGGGATGACCATCGAATAGTAGGTCTTGCCCGGGGCGAGGTCGGCTTCCATGAAGTCCGCCGCTTCGGAGACCACCATGAAGGTGTGGTGGCCCGGCGTCGTCGGGTAGGCGACCTTGGTGCCGTTGGCCAGAATGCCGATGAACTGGGTCTTGCCGCCGGTCACGTCATACACGGAGGCATCGATAGCCTTGGCCATGAACGCGCTGCGCATGAAAACAACCTGTGCGCTGTCCTGGGGACTGGCTTCGATAACCTGGTTGTCGGCAGGTTTCATCATGGACGAACAGCCGGTCAGCAGTACGGTGCCGACCAACGCCAGAAGGTGGGTAATGCGCATTTACAGCTCCTTGAGATAAACATCCGGCCCGAAAACGGATCGAGCCCGGGGCTGTATCGGCGCTGACACTTTTCTCTTGAATGAAAAATCAGCGCAAGGCCCTCTGGAACGGGCGTCCCAAGGCGCCTTGATCGAAGCTCAGGCATATTACCCCGCCTGGATCGCCGACGCCGGAACCTGCCCGCCACTCACGTTCGCCTCGGTGTAATGCTGCCGGTGCGCCAGCGCCTGACCCTGCTCATCGAACAGATGGCAACGGTGGCCCTGCACACCGACGCGCAGCAATTGCCCCGCCTTGACCGCCGACATGCCCTCGCCTTTGACCATCAGATCATGGCCCTCGTCCGTCTGTGCGTGGGTAAACGTCTCCCCGCCCAAATGCTCGACGACCAGGGTTTTAACCGGAATCTGCGCATCGCCCTCGCCTCGATCCGACAAATGCTCGGGGCGCAGGCCTAGGGTCAATGGGTCGCCCGCTTTAACGTGCTCGGCCGTCACCGGAACCCACAACAGCTCGCCACCCGGCAGGCTGACCTGAACGCCTTCGGCACTGATGGCCGCCGCCGTGACGGGTAGAAAACTCATCTGCGGCGAGCCGATAAAGCCCGCGACAAAGCGGTTGCGCGGATGGTGATAAAGCTCCAGCGGCGAGCCCACCTGTTCGATGCAACCCTTGTTGAGCACGACGATTTTGTCGGCCAGGGTCATGGCTTCGACCTGGTCATGGGTGACGTAGACCATGGTCGCCTGGAGGTCAGCGTGCAGCTTGGCGATCTCGATACGCATCTGCACCCGCAGGGAGGCGTCCAGATTGGAAAGGGGTTCATCGAACAGAAAGACTTCCGGCTCATGGACGATCGCCCGGCCGATGGCGACGCGCTGACGCTGGCCACCCGACAATGCCTTGGGCTTGCGGTCGAGCAGCGGTTCGAGCTGCAGGATGCGCGCGGCGTTGCGCACCTTGGCTTCGATCTGCTCCTTGGGGGTCTTTTGCATCTTCAGCCCGAAGGCGATGTTGTCGTAGACCGACATGTGCGGGTACAGCGCGTAGGACTGGAACACCATGGCCACGCCACGATCGGCCGGCTCCAGGTAGGTCACGTCGCGGGCGCCGATGCGAATCTGACCCTGGGTGATGCTCTCCAGGCCAGCGATACAGCGCAGCAAGGTTGACTTGCCGCAGCCCGAAGGCCCGACGAACACCACGAACTCGCGGCTCTCGATACTCAGGTGGATGTCGTGCAAGACCTTGATCTCGCCATAGGCTTTCTCGACGCCACTCAAACTGAGCTCAGTCAAAATCGTATCCCCTGAATTATTGTTGTTTGGGCATCTTTTACGGCAATGGCGCCGTGATTTGACAGCGATGTATTTTGTCCTACGATCATTTGTAATTCGTAAATTACAAATGTCAAGGAGCTCATCAAAAGCGGCTGGCCCGCCAAGCATGCCGGCCAGAGATAACCATCAGCACCCCCTGCAGGCATCGCACGCACATGTCCCCGCGTAACCCTCACCCACAACAATAATGAGGTCACGTAAATGAAGAAGCTGGTTTGGAATGCCCTCGCCCTGTCGATTGCGCTGGGTTCCGGCGCCGCACAGGCCTGGACGCTGGAAGAGGCCGCCGCGCCATACAAGGGCACCGAAATCAAGGCGATTTTCCTCGACCGCCCCGGTTATGCCGCCGCCATCAAACTGCTGCCGGAGTTCGAAAAGAAAACCGGCATCAAGGTCAGCTACGAAACCGTCCCCTACGAGAATAGCCGCGAACGCGAGGTGCTGAGTTTCACCTCCGGCGAGCAGCTCGACGTTGTGCTGACGGACGTGGTGTGGATCGGCGAGTTCGCCGGCAACGGCTGGCTTGAACCGGTCACCACGTTCACCCAGGACGCCAAGCTCGCCGACCCGGACCTCAAGCTGGAGGGTTTCTTCCCGATCCTGCTGGAGTCCTTCGGCAGTTGGGACAAACAGACCTACGGCCTGCCCTTCGATAACTACTCCGGCCTGCTGTTCTACAACAAGTGCATGCTCAAGGACGCCGGCTTCGACCAACCGCCGGCCACGTGGGACGAGCTGCTCAAGGATTACGCGCCCAAGCTCACCGACAAGACCAAAGACCGCTACGCCTACGCCCTGCAATCGCGGCGCGGTGAAACGCAATCAGCGGACAGCTTCATGCGTTTCCTCTGGCCTTTCGGCGGTTCGCTGCTGGATGACAAGTTCAAATCCAACCTCAATTCCAAGGCGTCCCAGCAAGGGCTGCAATTTCGTCAGGACCTGATGAAATACATGCCGCCGGGCATCGTCGATTACGACCACAACGAAGCGGTCAACGCCCTCGCCCAAGGCAAGGTCGCGATGATCACCGAATGGTCAGCGTTCTACGGCACCTTGGCCGACCCGACCAAATCCAAAATCACCGACTGCCTGGCCGTAGCCACCGAGCCCAAGGGCCCGGCCGGTCTGAAGCCGGCGCTTGGCGGGTTCTCGCTGGGCGTGAACGCCAAGTCCGACGACAAGCAGAAGGCCGCTGCATGGCTGTTTATTCAGTGGGTCACCTCCGAAGCGATGGCCCGGCCGTACCTGGACGCCGGTGGCGTGAGCGGGCGGATGTCGGTGTACAAGGACGCCGACGTGCAGAAGAAATACCCGTTCGTGCAGCCGATGGTGACCTCGTGGGAAGGCGGCGTGCCTGACTACCGCCCGCGCTTCCCGCAATGGCCGGAAATTTCCGAAGTGGTCGGCGAAAACGGCACGGCGATCATGCTTGGCAAAACCAGCGTGGAAGACGGTGCCAAGGCAATCGGCAGCAGGATGGAGGAGATCCTGAAGAAGGCCGGGTATTACGACGGCAAGGTCAAATTGCTGAAGTGACGGGCTGAACATCCACCGTGGGGCGGCTGCTGCCGATTCCCACGGTGAATCAGCAAAACGCCGCGAGATGTCCGTACCCTCGAGACTTCCCATGACCAACAAGAAAAAACCACCCTTCCCGACCCTGTGGAATAACACCCGCGCGGCCTTCGCCTTTCTCGCCCCGGCGACCGTTGCCCTGGCGCTGATCGGCATCTTTCCGACGGTGTTCGCCCTGGTGAACTCGTTCCGCCAGTACAACCTGGCCCGGCCAAAAGACGCCACGCCTTTCATCGGCTTCGACAACTACCTCAATGTGCTCAACGACGCGTCGTTCTGGGCCGCGCTGGGGCGAACCGGGCTGTTTCTCATCACCGTGGTGCCGATCCAGCTGGCGCTGGGGCTGATCATCGCGCTGATGCTGCACAAGCCTGGCCTTTCCGGTTTCAAACTGCTGGCACGCATGAGCCTGGTCATCCCGCTGGCCACCGCGCCCGCCGTAGCCGGGCTGATTGGCCGGCTGATCTTCAACCGCGATTTTGGGGTGGCCAACGCCCTGCTCTCAGTGGTCAATGCCGGGCCGGTCGAATGGCTGGGCGACACCACCAACGCGTTCATTGCCGTGGCGCTGATGGACATCTGGCAATGGACGCCCTTCTGCGCGCTGGTGCTGCTGGCGGGGCTGACCATGGTGCCTAATGAGATTGAAGAGGCCGCGCGCCTGGAAACCCGCAGCCGCTGGCAGATCGTGCGCTACGTGCAGCTGCCTTTCCTGCTGCCAAGCGCGACGGTGATTCTGATTCTGCGCACCGCTGACATCCTCAAGATGTTCGACACCGTGTTCACCATGACCCGCGGCGGGCCGGGCGCGGCAACCGAACTGGTCAGCGTGTACATCCAGCGCATCGGGTTTCGGGTGTTCGATCAGGGCGTCGCGTCGGCGCAGGCGATCCTCATGCTGATCCTGACCATCGTGCTGGCCCGGCTGTACATCAAATTCGTTTATCGGGAGATCTGACATGGCCACCGTACCCGCTGCAAAACACCCGGCCGCTCCCGCTTTCGCTCGCCCACGCAAAAGGGTCAATGCCTGGCATCTGGTCGGCCTGCTGGCGATCTTTCTGTTTGCGGTGTTTCCGTTCTACTGGATGGTCGCCACCAGCCTCAAGACCCAGGCCGAAGCCCTCGCCTCGCCGCCGATCTGGGCCTTCACCCCGCACCTGGATAACTACGTAAAAGTGCTGTTCGAGCGCGACGTGCTGCACAGCCTTGGCAACTCGCTGATCGTCGCGGTCTGCACCACCGTGCTCGCCGTGGGCCTCGGCACACCGGCGGCCTACGCCCTGGCGCGGTTCGAATTCAAGGGCAAGGAAGACCTGTGGTTCTGGTTCATCACCAACCGCATGCTCAGTCCGATTGTCGTGGCGCTGCCGATCTTTCTGATGGCGCGCAATATGGGCCTGATCGACACCCATCTGGTGCTGATCCTGATCTACCTCACCTTCAACCTGCCCATCGTCGTGTGGATCTGCACTGACCAGTTTCGCGGCGTGCCGAAGGACCTGGACGAGGCCGCGCGACTTTCCGGCGCGTCCCGCTTTACCATCTTCTGGCGCATCGCCTTGCCGCTGGCGATGCCGGGGGTGGCGGTGTCAGCGATCTTCTCGTTCATCTTTTCCTGGAACGAGCTGCTCTATGCGCTGGTGCTGACGCGCAATACCGCCCGCACCGCGCCGGTAACCGCCACCAGTTTCATGAGCGGCTACGACTTGCCCTGGGGCGAGATCATGGCCACCGGCACACTGATCGTGTTCCCGGTGATCATTTTCGCGTTGATGGTCTCCAAGCATCTGGTACAAGGGCTGACCATGGGCGCCGTGAAATAGACGCCTCGCGTTACCGGCCACAGTAAGGACACCGCCGTGCAGAACCTTTACCCGGACACCCCCTTCACCACCGAAACGGTGAGCGCCGAGGATCAGCTCAATATCCGCATCGCCTGGTCCTACTACGTCAACAGCATGACCCAGCAGCAGATCGCCGACCGGCTGGGCATCACCCGCGTACGGGTCAACAAGGCCCTGGCGACCTGCCGGGAAACCGGGGTCGTGCAGATTCGCATCACCTCACCGCTGGCGGCCTGCATCGAACTGGAAGAGCATCTGCAGAACCGCTTCGGCCTGCGTCGCGTCACCGTCGTGCCCTCGCCGGACGATCCGTCGAGCATCTTCCGTGTGCTCGGCGTCGGCATCGCGCCAAGCATCGAGGAATACCTCGTCGACGGCAGCATCGTCGCCGTGGGTTGGGGCCGCACCCTGCGCCAGGCCGTGCGTGAACTGTCGGCGCGGGCGTTGCCGAACCTGACCGTGCTGTCGCTGCTCGGCGGCCTGCATTACGGCTCGGCCAACAACACGGTGGAGATCGCCTCAAGTTTTGCCGGGCTGTTTGGCGGCTCTTGGTACTACCTCGCCGCGCCGGTGTTCGCACCTTCAGAGCAGTACCGCGACATGTACCTCGAAGAGGCCTCGGTGCAAGCCGTGCTCGGCAAGGCGCGGCAGGCCGACCTGGCGTTGCTCACCGTCGGTGATTTGAGCGAGCGCTCACTGATGCTGGAACTGGGGCTGGTCAACGATGAGGACGCGCGCTCGCTGCGTGCCGCCGGTGCCGTCGGAGACCTGCTCGGCCGCTGGCTGGACCGCGACGGCATCGAAGTCGATCACCCGCTGAATCGTCGCGCCGTCTCCCTGGATCTCGAAGACCTGCGGCGAATCAAAAAAGTCGTGCTGGTCTCTGGCGGGCCATACAAGGCCGACATCATTCGCGCGGTGCTGCTGCGCAATTTCGTCCACGAGCTGGTCATCGACGAAAGCGCGGCCCGGCAACTGCTCGATCAGGACAAATAAATCCCCTTCTGGAGCGATCGCGATGGCCCATTATGACTTTGCCGGCAAGCGGATTCTGGTCACCGGCGCGGGCAAGGGCATTGGCCGGGAAACCGTGCAGTGGCTGGAGCGATGCGGTGCAGAGGTGATCGCCATGGGGCGCAATCCGGAGGACCTGGCCTCTTGCGCACACTCGGCGGTGGCGGATCTGGCCGACGTAAACGCCACCCGCGCGGCCGTGGCATCGGTGCTGCCCATCGACTTGTTGGTCAACTGCGCGGGGGTGGTCGAGCTGGAATCGTTTCTCGACACATCGGTCGAGACTTTCGATCACTTGATGGCGGTAAACACCCGGGCGCCCATGGTCGTGGCGCAAGTCGTCGCCCGCGACCTGATCGCCCGCGGTGTGCCGGGCGCCATCGTCAACGTCTCAAGCCTGGCGGCCGCGGTCGGTACACGGGACCATCTGGCGTATTGCGCGTCGAAAGCCGCGCTGGATGCCATGACTCGGGTAATGGCGATCGAGCTAGGGCCCCACGGCATACGGGTCAACAGCGTCAACCCTGTGGTGACATTGACGCCGATGGCGGACAAGGCCTGGAGCGACCCGGTCAAGGCCGGCGCGATGCTATCGCGGATTCCCCTGGGCCGCTTCGTTCAGCCCGGGGAAATCGCCGCGACCATCGCCTTTTTACTCAGCGACGACGCCGCCATGATCAACGGCGTGACCCTGACCGTGGATGGCGGTTTCAGCGCAGGCTGATGCCCGCGCCTAAAGCCCCGCTCAGCCCCACAATGTGCGGCCGAAGAACGTCAGCGTGCGATCCATGGCCAGTTGCGCCCAGACCGGATCGTATTGCGTGCCCGGAATCCGGCCAGGGCCGACGGCGGTTTCGTTGGCAAAGGCGTGGTGCGCCAGGTAGCGATGGAATTCGATGTCAACGCCGCCTTCGCTGAGCTTGGCTTCGAGCTGATCGACGCCGTCCGCCGGGAAGAATTCATCCTGGGTGCCCCAGTGCGCCATCACCGGCACCTTGATCGCGGCAGGGTCGAGGAATTCCAGCGGCGGCATGCCGTAGAACACCACGCCGGCGGACAGCTCGGGGATGAAGTTGAGTGCCAGCAGGGTCAGCGCGCCGCCCATGCAGAAACCGGTGACACCGACTTTCTGGCTGTGGCCCTTGAGGTACTGCACGGCGCCGCGGATGTCCTGGTTGGCGGCATCGGCGAAGTCGAGTTTGTCCATCAGATGGTGGGCTTCTTCTTCCTCGACCGTCATTTCGCCGCGATAAAGATCAGGCACCAGCGCCAGATAACCGCACGCCGCCAGCCGATCAGCCACGCCACGGATCTGATCGTTCAGGCCCCACCATTCCTGAATCACCACCACGGCCGGTGCGCCTTCGGTCTTGGCCGGGCTGGCCAGGTAGCCACTCAGTTCTTTGCCGTCCGGGCGCTTGAACGTGATGGTCTTGCCCGTTGCCTGGGTCGATGCTTGAGTCATGGGGTTCTCCGGATAGAAAATTCAGTTGGATTAGCAGCGTGAGACGACTGACCGTCAGTTCTACGACAGCAACACGCCGGTGAACAGCGTGACGCCCATGAAATTAATGACAGGTTCGGCGTGGGCGCCGTTCAACCGTTCTGCAAATCCGTGCCCATGGCAGCGCCGGTCATGTCTCGGCCACGCTCGTCACGTGGGGCGGAGCGATGCTCGCGCAACTGCCTTTTCAGGGTGGCCGCCGAGGGCGCGTAGAGAAAGCCGAACGACACACTGTTGCGTCGGCCTTTCACCGCGTGGTGCATCAAGTGCGCGTGGTAGAGGCGTTTTAGGTAGCGACTGCGCGGCCGTGGTCGCGCAGGCCAGTGGCGATGGACCATGCCGTCGTGAACCAGCACGTAGATCAGGCCGAACGCCGCGACGCCGGCGCCCATCCATTGCAATGGATCATGGCCGCTGTTGCCGGCCACGATGAGCGCGACCGCCACCAGGCCCAGCGCCAGCAGATAAAGGTCGTTCGTTTCGAACGCGCCGAGGTGTTCTTCGTGGTGGGACTTGTGCAGGAACCAGCCCCAGCCGTGCATGACGTACTTGTGGGCGAGAAAGCCGACACCTTCCATGGCGACAAGTGTGAGGAGAAAAATCGTGAAGTTGAAGATCATAGCGTCGGGAAGGCCGATGGGTCTGGGCGTCGAGGAGCAGCATACCGGGGTCACGGGAAATTTCCAGATTCACGCTCACAACGTTTGCTTTCCTGACCAACCGATGTAAAAAATGGCCCCATGGGTGAGCGTCCCGGACGTTCACTGTATTCGTGCCCTGCCCCTTCGCGGCGCCCGGCACCGCTTTCAAGGAATCAAGAATGGCTCCAAGACACGTCATCAACGCTTCGGTCAGCCCGAAAGGCAGCCTGGAAACCCTGTCGCAACGCGAAGTCCAACAGCTCAGTGCCGCAGGCTCCGGCAGCATCTACACCCTGTTCCGCCAGTGCGCCCTGGCCATCCTCAACACCGGCGCCCATGTCGATAACGCGAAAACCATTTTAGAGGCCTACCAGGACTTCGAAGTGCGCATTCACCAGCAAGACCGTGGCGTGCGCCTCGAACTGCTGAACGCCCCGGCCGACGCCTTCGTCGACGGCGAGATGATCGCCAGCACCCGGGAAATGCTCTTCAGCGCCCTGCGCGACATCGTCTACACCGAGAGCGAGCTCGACAGCCAGCGCATTGACCTGAGCAGCTCCCAGGGCATCACCGATTACGTTTTCCACCTGCTGCGCAATGCCCGCACCCTGCGCCCCGGCGTCGAACCGAAGATGGTGGTGTGCTGGGGCGGCCACTCGATCAACACCGAAGAATACAAATACACCAAGAAGGTCGGCCACGAGCTGGGCCTGCGCAAGCTGGACATCTGCACCGGCTGCGGCCCCGGCGTCATGAAAGGCCCGATGAAGGGCGCCACCATTGCCCACGCCAAGCAGCGCATCACCGGCGGCCGGTATCTGGGCCTGACCGAGCCGGGCATCATCGCGGCCGAAGCGCCGAACCCGATCGTCAACGAGCTGGTGATCCTGCCGGACATCGAAAAGCGCCTGGAAGCCTTCGTGCGGGTCGGCCACGGCATCATCATTTTCCCGGGGGGCGCAGGCACGGCGGAGGAATTCCTCTACCTGCTCGGCATCCTCATGCACCCCGACAACCAGGACCTGCCGTTCCCGGTCATTCTCACCGGCCCGAAAAGCACCGCGCCGTACCTGGAGCAATTGCACGCGTTCGTCAGCGCCACGCTGGGCGAAGAAGCGCACAAGCATTACCAGATCATCATCGACAACCCGTCGGAAGTGGCGCGGCAGATGACCCTGGGCCTTGCGTCGGTGCGCCAGTTCCGCCGCGACCGCGCCGACGCGTTCCACTTCAACTGGCTGCTGAAGATCGAAGAGAGCTTCCAGCGTCCGTTCGACCCGACCCACGCCAACATGGCCAGCCTGCAACTGCGTCGCGACCTGCCGCCCCACGAACTGGCGGCCAACCTGCGCCGCGCGTTCTCCGGGATTGTGGCGGGGAACGTCAAGGACAAGGGCATTCGCCTGATCGAGGAACACGGCCCGTATGAAATCCACGGCGACGCCGAAGTGATGCAGCCCCTGGACAAGCTGCTGCAGGCTTTCGTCGAACAGCACCGGATGAAACTGCCGGGCGGCGCGGCGTATGTGCCCTGCTATCGGGTTGTTTCATAACACTGTATCCGCCTGTGGTCATACTTCAGGCATGACACTGCACCACGCCCTGTGGGCGCCCAATTGTGGGAGCGAGCTTGCTCGCGAAGGCGGCATCACTGCCGCCAGAGATGCGCAGGCCGAACGTGCCTCTTCGCGAGCAAGCTCGCTCCCACAGGTATTCCGTTCGCTGCAGAACAACGTTGTGCCTGGAAGAGTTATTTCCACACCAGCCTCTCCCCGAAATTCCGGAACCCACCCATGATCCACATCCGCCCCATGACCGCCGACGACTTCGAGGTCTTCTGGCCCACCTTCCAGACCGTGATCCGGGCGCAGGAAACCTACGCCTACGCCCCCGACCTGACCGTCGAGCAAGCCCGGCACCTGTGGCTGGAGTACCCGCTGCACACCCTGATCGCTGAAGAAGACGGCGTGCTGCTCGGCAGTTTTTACCTCAAGGCCAACGCCGCCGGCCCTGGCGGTCATGTCAGCAATTGCGGCTACATGGTCACCCCGGCAGCGAGGGGTCGTGGCGTCGCGCGCCTGATGTGTGAGCACTCCCAGCAGTTGGCGCTGGACAGCGGCTTTTCGGCCATGCAGTTCAACTCCGTCGTTGCCACCAACGAAGTCGCCGTCGCACTCTGGCAGAAACTCGGTTTCGAGGTGGTGGGTCGCCTGCCCCGCGCTTACCGCCATGCCCGGCTCGGGCTGGTGGATTGCCTGGTGATGTACAAATGGCTGGCCGACATGCCGGCCTCGCGCAAAGCCAAAAGCCCGCTGCTGATCGGACGCAAGAACATCGAATCAGTGATCTCCCGCCCCCGGCGCAAGCCCTCTGACGGGCCTGTCTGATCTTTCCGGCATCGACTCCCCGCGCCGGCATGGCGCGTTTGGGGCGCTGCATGGCGCTTTCAAACTTGCCGGAATGCCATCTCTCGACGATTCTCTATGCACGGCCAGACGGGCCGTGCTCACAAGAAACGCGCCGGAGAGGCCAGCATGACGACCGTAGCCGAACTACTGAAGTTGAAAGACTCACACCACGCTGACGTCCATACCGTCGGGCCCGAACAGATGGTCATCGAGGCGATCAAATTGATGGCCGAGAAAAACATCGGCGCCGTGCCCGTGGTCCGGGCCGGCAAGGTGGTCGGCATCGTCAGCGAGCGGGACTACGCCCGCAAGATGGAGCTCAAGGGCCGCGCCTCGGTCGGCACGCCGGTCAGTGACATCATGACCCACGAGGTGCTGACCGTGGGTTCGCAGCACACGATCGAGCACTGCATGAACATCATGACCGACCGCCGGCTGCGCCATTTGCCGGTGGTGGACGAAGGCCGGCTGATCGGTCTGCTGTCCATTGGCGACCTGGTCAAGGCGGCCATCGCCGAGCAGGCTAGGCTGATCGAAAAAATGCAGGAATACATTCGCGGCGAAAGCTACTGAGCCCTCAGACGAAAAAGCCGGAGCTTCATGGGCTCCGGCTTTGTTTTGCGCAGTGAATGGGTCGCTGCTTAGCGAACCTTGAAGCGATCGATCATCGCCACCAGCCGCTCGTTGGAGGCCATCAGCGCGTCAACGCTCGTGTCGGTCTGCTGACCACAGCCCACCAGTTCACCGACCATGTGCCGAATGGCGATCATGTTCTGGTTGATCTCCTCGGTCACCGCGCTTTGCTCCTCCGCCGCGGTTGCAATATGCGCGCTCAGGTCATGGATGCGCAGCACCGAACCGGCCATGCCATCCAGGCCTTCGTTGACCCGCGACGTGCGGTCCGCGGTCGACTGGCAGCTGACCTTGGTTTTTTCCATGGCGCCCACGGCGGTGCTCACGCCCTGCTCCAGCCGCGCGAGCATCTCGTTGATCTCCGACGTGCTCTGCTGAGTGCGACCGGCCAGCGCCCGCACCTCATCGGCCACCACCGCAAAGCCTCGGCCCTGCTCGCCGGCCCGCGCGGCTTCGATGGCTGCGTTCAGGGCCAGCAGGTTGGTTTGCTGGGCGATGCCGCCGATGACCCCGAGCACGTCAGTGATGCGTTTGGCGTCAACCTGCATTTCCTGCACGTATTTGGTGGCGTCTTCGACTTCCGCCACCAACGCCCGCACGCTGACCGACGCTTCGTCGACGACGTCACGGGAACGCTGGGCGGCATCGTTCGCCGATTGAGTAAAGCTCGCCGTCTGCGTAGCGCTCTCGGCGACGCTGTCGGCGGTGGCGCTCATCTCGTTGATTGCGGTCACGGCCTGATCGGTTTCCGAGGCGTGACGGTTGAGGATCTGGTTGATGTTGCGCGACTGGTCCTGCAACTGCACCAGCCCGGCCGAGATCTGCTCGGTGCCGCTGCGCACCTCGACAATCATGGCTTGCTGGAAGGCAATGAACTTGTTGACCGAATGGCCGACAGCGTCGAGCTCGTCCTGGCCCTTGATGGGAATACGGCGGGTCAGGTCGGCTTCACCCGAAGACAGCGCGTCGATGTTGGTGCGCAGCACGGTCAGGCGTGCCAGCAGACGGTGGAAGGCGAAGCCCAGCACCACCAGCAGCAGAATGACCAGCGGGATCTGCAACCAGCCCAGGGTCTTCAGCACTTCGGTGCTGCTGGCGGTGAGCATGGCCGTCGGCAGCGACGTGGCGATGACCCACGGCGTGCCCGCGACCGGTCGCAGGAAGAAGGTCAGGTCACCCAGTTGCGGGTCAATGTATTCCTGGGAATACACAGCGTCGCCGGAGATCTTGCCCAGCCCCTCCTGAATGGCCTTGGCGAACATCGACTGGCCGCTGAAGCCGGAAATGTTCTTGAGGATGATTTCGCCGGGGATGCGGCTCTGGTTGGTGAGGATCTTGCCGTCACGCTCGACGATCATCACCTGACCCTGAATGTCTTTTTCCTTCTCCTGGATCAGGCCGTTGAAGAAGCCCAGGGTAACGTCGATGGTCGAAACGCCGTACAGCGCGCCGTCTTTGTAGATGCCCATCGCGCAGTTGGTGCGCGGCTGCGGGCTGGCTTCGTCCTGATAGGCAGCGGCCCAGGCGCATTTGCCTTTGGGTGCGTTCTGCCCGGCACGGTGCCACGGCTGTTCCCAGTAGTTGGGTGCAGGGTCGGAGTTCCAGAACGTGCTCACCACCAACTGGCCGCTGCCGTCGCGGTGGACAAACGAGCTGTGCTTGTTGCGCCCCGGGGTGCGCTTGTCCGGCATCGGCCAGACGCCGCCACCAAAGACTTTCTGATCGCCATATTGATCGACCAGCCCTGGCAGCACCTTGTCGATGCCATCGCTGTCCAGCAGTGGCACCGCCTGGGTGATCGCCCGGGACTGGGCCTCGACGCGGGCCAGGTCCGAGAGGATGCGCGAACCGATCTGGTCGACCTGGCTCAGCACCACCTGCTCCTGGGTCGCGCGGACCTTGGGCGTGACCAGATGCACGATGCCCTGCTCGGTGATCACCGCGATCACCACAATCAAGGCCACAAATATGACCGTGTAGCGCGCCTGCACTGTTTTAAACATCGTCGACCCCATGCCAAATATTTTGTAATTGTTTTGCGTACTCCTGATGAGCTATCGACCGGAAGTCGACAAGGATGAGGGGCTGCGGAAAGGTTTTTTCACCGCGCAGCGGGGCGTCATTGCACTGGCAGGAAGTTCAGGAACAGCAGGCTCTGGGCGTAATTCAAGCCGATGCGTCTATATCGCTCGTCGAGCATCTGGGTGAGCAGATCAAGGCGCGCCACGATCTTGCCAAATTCGGTGGCGAAGCTGAGGTTGCTGCCCTCCTCCGAAATCTCGTTGGAGAACAGCAACAGCTCGCCATTGGCGTTCTGGCGCTGGCTCAGCAGCCAGGTCGCCTTCTCGATATTGCGCGCGGCGTTGCTGACGAAGGTCGGGTTGATCTGGTCGGTCATGAAGAATTCAAAGCGCCCGCCGTGGGCCGTGACCAGCATGCTGCCAATGGCATAAATGAAGGCGCCCACGCGATCGCCGAGAAACTCCGGGCTCAGGGCGTAGCTCAGCGCCGCAAGGTCGCGCCGGGTGCCCAGCTGCGGCAACGGCTTTCGCTGCTCAATGGCCTCGCGCACGTTGCGCTCTGCGGCGGCGGCGTCAACAAAGCCGGACTTGCGCCACTCACCAGGGTTGCGCAGGTAGAGCTTGTTCATCAGCAAATAGAGGCTGTCGAGGTTATCGCGCATGGCCAGTGTTGCCATGCGGTCCACGCTGGTCTGGAAAAACTCCTGGGGGCGCGTCTCGCTGAACTGCGTGGCGACATCCTGACCGTCCTGGCGGGTACAACCTGCCGCGCCGAGCCCAAAAATGCACAGGGCGAACAGCGCTCGAAGGCGTCGGCAAACGGAAAAAACAGTGAACACGGCGAGCATCAATCCCAAGCTTCAACGAACTGGACGCCGCGTGAATCGCCGCGTCCCGGCCAAGGTCAGAACGGCTCACGGCCAAAAAGTGCAATTCAGGCGGCAAGCTTCCATAGATCGGGCGTTGGGCCGCAGCTCAATGATCAGCAAAGTCGCCATCAATCTCGCAGTGTGACTGCCGACGCCTTCCCGGCTAAAGCCGGTCCCACAAAAGCAGCGCGTGCAGTCAGCAAGCATCGCGGCGACCTCGACTGTTAGATGGATACAACCGGTGAGGGCTGTATTCAATGATCAGCAAGGTCGCCATCAATCTCGCAGTGTGACTGCCGACGCCTTCCCGGCTGAAGCCGGCCCCACTAAAAGCAGCGCGTGCAGTCAGCAAGCATCGCGGCGACCTCGACTGAGGGACCGGCTTCAGCCGGTAGGCCGTTGCCGTTGCCGTTGCCGTTGCTTTTGATCTTCATACGCAGGAAGTCCAAACGACACCCATCGCGACTTGGGTGCAGGCTGAACGGAGGTCTCGCGCAGTGGGCCGAGCCGCAGGGATGCGGCGAGAGCTGCCCCCCGCCATGGATGGCGGATGGCAGCGGGCCCACGGAGCGGGACCGGAGTGAAGGAACCCGACGAAGTCGGGCCCAACCAGGAGCAGGCACTTTTGCTTACTTTTGGTGCTTTTCAAAAGTAAGTCGCCGAAGGCGAAACAGTCTGCCCCCAGGCAGACGACTTTGATTTTAGCGATGCCATGACTGGCAAATCACCAGCGGAACGCCACAGTGCCCAGCACCGTACGCTCTTCGCCCCAATAACACCGACCCGCGTTATTGCAGCCGCTCACATACTCCTTGTCGAACAGATTCTTCGCATTCACATCCACCGACCAATGCTTATCGATGTCATACCCCACCAACGCATCCACCAGCGTCACATCACCCGTCTTCAACTTCCCGTACAGCGTCGGCGCGGTATACGCGAACGTATTATCGAAATAACGCACCCCGCCACCCACATGGAAACCGCTCATCGGACCATCCAGGAACCGATACGTCGCCCACGTACTCGCCTGATTACGCGGTATGCCGGTCAACTGATGATCCTTGAACAGAGAACCCGCTGTGTCCTTGGTCACGCGGGCATCGGTGTACGTATACGACGCCGTCAAACTGAGGTTCTTCGTCACATCACTGTTCATCTCAAGCTCGACGCCCTTGGACTCGCTCTTGCCGACCTGACGGCTGAAACCGGTGCTATCGGGCACGACGTCATCGGTTTTGGTGAGATTGAACACCGCCGCGCTGAAGGTCGTGTTCCAGCCCCTCGGCTCATACTTCAGACCCATCTCGTACTGCTCGCTCTTGATCGGATCGAACAGCCCTCCGGTCGGACTCGACGACTGCTGTGCCGGGGTAAACGCAGTGGAATAACTGACATACGGCGACAAGCCGTTTTCAAACTGGTACATCAATCCGGTTTGCCAGCTGAACTCGTTATCCCATCCATCCAGATCGGTGCCGGCAACGGCAGCACTGCCCGCACGCGCGGCGCTGGCGCGGTTACGGTATTCGCTGTGAACCCAGTCCTGGCGGCCGCCCAGCAGGAAAATCCAGTTGTCATACTTGCTTTGCAGCTGCGTGTAGGTGCCATACATGTGCTGGTCGAGTTGCGAGTTCTGCACGTATTGCGTGGTTCTCGGAGGAACCGACGAAAACACCGGATTGAAGACGTTGTAGGTTCCGCCGAGCCCTGCATTCCAGTCCTGATTGAACGAGGTGCGGTCGTAGCTCACGCCCAACAACAGGGTGTTATCCAGGGCACCGGACGTGAAGTGGCCTTCAAACTGGTTGTCTACCGAGTAAGTGACCGATTTATTGTCGCGGTCGTACGCCGTGCTGCTCAGCGTGCTGCCGAAGCCACGATTGTTCAGGTTATTCGGCCAGGTCTCGTGACGGTCCAGACGCGATTCCATGAACCGTGAGTTCTGGCGGAACTGCCAGGTGTCGTTGAGCTGGTGCTTGAACTCGTAACCCAGGGTCCAGGTTTCGCGCTCGAAGTCGTCCCAGTTCGGGTTGCCGTTGAACTGGTCCTTGCCGATCTTGCCGTTGACGTTGTTCAGCAAGGTGCCTGCGGCGGGGTAGCCGAGCAGCAGCTTGGTGCGGTCGCGCTGGTAGGACGAGAGCAGGGTCAGCGCGGTGTCTTCGTCGAAGTTGAAGGTCATCGACGGCGCGATATAAATGCGGTCGTCCGGTACTGAATCCACTTGGGTGTCGGCGTTGCGGCCGAGCATGACCACGCGGCCGAGGACGCGGTTGTCGTCGGTCAGCGGGCCGGAGACGTCGAGGGACAGCTGGCGGCGGTTGTTGCTGCCATAGGTGAATTTGGCTTCGCCCTGGGCGGTTTCGGTCGGGCGCTTGCTGACCAGGTTGACCAGCCCGCCCGGTGCGTTTTCGCCGTAAAGGATCGAGCTCGGGCCACGGAACACTTCGGTGCGCTCCAGGCCGTAGGGTTCGGTAGTGGTGTCGTAGCGGTTGCCTTGCAGACGCAGGCCGTCCTTGAGCAGGCCGTAACCGTAGTCAGTGGCGTTGTAGCCGCGAATGGAGAACAGGTCGCCGGCGAGTCCGTCGCCGACGGCGAATGGCGGGGCGAAGATGCCGGGGACATAACCGAGAATGTCGGTCAGGGTTTGCGAGCCCTGATCCTGAATGCGCTGGCGTGTCACCACTGACACCGAGCGCGGGGTTTCCGACAGCGGTGTGCTGGTCTTGGTGCCGGCCGTGCTGTTTTTCACCTGATAGCCGACGGTTTGCTCCCCTTCGGGCGCTTCCCCGGTGACCATCGAATTCTGCAGTTCGATGGTGGCGCCCTGCTCGGCCTTGGCCGGGGCATCCGCGGCCCAGGCCGCGCCATGGCAGGCGACCGTTGCGACCAGTGCTGCCAAGGCATTGACCTTGAATTGACCCTTGTTATTGCTCGCCATCCGAACTCCCCCTCCCTTTGATATCACACGGGGCAACGCCCCAAAATTGACCGCTTATGTCAAAAAAGCGTGAAAATGTAACAAAGAACGTTTCTCATTACCATTATTATTCTTCCAAATTGGCGAAAGGCCATCCCTGGCCTTTCGCGTTGTTTCACGGGTGATACAGAGAGGTTCAGCGTTGCTTGACGGCCGCTGAAACGGCGGCGGCAAAGATGTCGCCGATCTGGTCGATCTGCGCGGCGGTGACGATCAGCGGCGGCAGGAAGCGGATGACCGACGAGTGCCGCCCGCCCACTTCGATGATCAAACCGCGCTGCAGGCATTCACGCTGGATGGTCGAGGCCAGCGCACCGCTGTGGGGGAAGTGGCCAAGGGCGTCGGGACGTCCCTCGAGATCGACCATTTCCACTCCCAGCATCAAGCCCATGCCGCGCACATCGCCCATCTGCGGGAAGTCCTTCTGCAACGAGCGCAGGTGCCCGATCAGGCGCTCGCCCATGGCGGCGGCGTGCAGGTCCAGCTGCTGTTCGCGAACGATGCGCAGCGTGGTGGAACCGGCCACCATCGCCAGTTGATTGCCACGGAAGGTGCCGGCGTGGGAGCCCGGTTTCCACACGTCCAGGGACTTGTTGTAGACCACCACCGCCATCGGCTGGCTGCCGCCGATGGCTTTGGACAGCACCAGTACGTCCGGGACGATGCCCGCGTGTTCGAAAGCGAACGGCTTGCCGGTGCGGCCCACACCACACTGGATCTCGTCGAGAATCAGCGGCACCCCGGCGTCGCGGGTGATGCGGCGGATTTCCCGCAGCCAGTTCGCCGAGGTCGGCACCACGCCACCCTCCCCCTGCAGGGTTTCCAGAATCATCCCGGCCGGCGGCAACACGCCGCTCTCCGGGTCAGTCAGCTGGTTCTCGATGTAGTGCAGGCCGATGCGCTCGCCCGCTTCGCCACCGACGCCGAACGGGCAGCGGTAGTCGTAGGGAAACGGCAGGAACTGCGCGCCGCCGGCCATGCCGTCCAGGTAGGTTTTCGGCCCGAGGTTGCCCATCAGCGCCAGCGCGCCCTGGGTCATGCCGTGGTAGGCGCCGTGGTAGGCCATCAGGTTGCTGCGTCCGGTGGCGGTGCGCACCAGTTTTAGCGCCGCTTCCACCGCATCGGTGCCGGCCGGGCCGCAGAACTGAATGCGCGCGTCCTTGGCGAATTCCGCCGGCAGCAGGGCGAACAGCTCGTTGATGAAGTCGTCCTTGGCTTCGGTCATCAGGTCCAGGGTGTGCAGCGGACGCTGGCCGTCGAGGGTGGCGCGCATGGCCTGGATCACTTCGGGGTGGTTATGCCCCAGCGCGAGGGTGCCGGCGCCGGCCAGGCAATCGATGAACCAGCGCCCTTCGCTGTCCTGCACGTGAATGCCCTGGGCGCGCTTGAGTTCCAGGGGGATGCGCCGCGGGTAGCTGCGCGCGTTGGATTCCACGGCGGCCTGGCGCTCCAGTCGCGGCGTCGGCGCAAAGCGGTAGTCGGCGTTGGCCACGGCGGCGTCCGGGCTGCTCGACAGCGCCTCGCTGTGGCGGGCGGCAATCGGCGTCACGTTGTGTTGGCTATGCATGTTCGTGCTCCTGGAAATCGTGGGAATGAGGGCGTTCGTTGACCTGCGCGAGGGCCTCGGCAAGCTGAGTGATGAACAGCTGATCACGGACGATCGAAAGGTGGTCGGCGTCGATCCAGGCCGAAACCTGCAAGCGAACACCCATGCCCTGCTCCAGAAGAGCCGGTGCGTTATCGTTATTTTCCGGCGAGCGCTCGGCCCACCAGGCGTAGACCGGCACCCTGAGGGCGTGGATCTCGCGGCATTGATTGGCCAACTGGCGCATATGCCGCTCAACGCCGAGCAACTGTTGCCAGTGGGCGTCGGCTTCCAGGCCTTCATCGCCGTCAACAGCGTCAAGGGCCACGCTTTCCGGCACCGCAGGACGCGGCTGGCCGGCGCCCGGCACGTAGCCGTCGATCAGGCCGACGAACTCGACACGCTTGCCGAGTCGGGTCAGTAGCCGCGCCATTTCCAGGACCATGGTTCCGCCCATGGACCAGCCGATCAGCCGGTAGGGGCCGGACGGTTGCTGTTCAAGCAGCGCCTTGACGTAGTCCCGGGCCATTTGCTCGATGGAACTGTCGCGCCACTGGCCGTCCAGCACCTGGCGGTTCTGGATGCCCCAGACGTCCCACTGCGCGGACAGACGCCGGGCCAGTGCGTAGTAGCCGACCACCGTGCCGCTGACCGGGTGCACGCAAAACACCGGCGGCTTGTCGCTGGCGCCGCTGCTCAGGCGGATCAGCGGATTCGGCGCGCCGTCGCGGCTGACGACCACGCTTTGCGGCGCGGCAGGTTTTGATGAAGGCAAGCCGTCCAACAACGCGACCAATGCGTCGCGATACGCCGTTTGCAGGCGTTCGATGGTCTGGCGCTGGTAACGCTGACCACTGAAACGGAAGGTCAGCCCCAGTTGCCCGGCGAAGACCTGACCGTTGATTTCCAGCTCGCGGTTCAGCGGCGTGGACGGGTCCACCAGCGCCCCGGCCGACAGCTTCGACGGCGAGAAGCGGCCATCGCCCAGGTCCTGATCGAACTGACCGAGGTAGTTGAACACCACCTTGGGTTCCGGCAGCGTGGCCAGTGACTGCCGCGCCGAATCGTCGCCCAGATAGCGCAGCAGGCCGAAGCCGACGCCCTTGTCCGGTAAGCCGCGCAGGCTGTCGCGCACGTCAATGAGGGTCTGGCGGATATCGGCAGCGGCACGCACCCGCAGCGGGAACAGACTGGTGAACCAGCCCACCGTGCGGCCCACATCCAGGCCGTCAGCCAGGGCTTCGCGGCCGTGGCCCTCCAGCGCGATGAGCGTGTCGGGCTGGCCACTCCAACCCTTTAGCGCGTCGGCGAGCACCGCCAACAGGATTTCATCGGTGCGCGCCGCCAGTGCCGCCGGAGCTTCGCGCAGCAAGCGACGGGTCAGCCCGGCGTCCAGCAGCAGCTCGCACTGCTCAAGGTCCTGTTGCGTGGCGCGGCCTTTCGGGTGGTCCACCGGCCAGAGCGGCTCGGTGCTGCCGATCTGCTCCCGCCAGTGCCGCACTTCGGTTTGGCGCTCAGGCGCTTGTGCCGCGTCGACCAGATGCCGCGCCCACCGCTGGAAGCTGCTGGATTTCGGTCCGAGATCGACCGCACTGCCCGAAGCGACCTGGGCGTACGCCCGCGGCAGATCCTCCAGCAGCACCCGCCACGACACGCCATCGACCACCAGGTGATGGGCGACCAGCAACAGTTTTTGCCCTTCCGGCATCTGCGCCAGCACCACGCGCAGCAGCGGGCCGTTTTGCAGATCAAGGCTGCGCTGGGCCTGTTCGCACAGCGCAGTCATGGCGCGGTCGTCGGCCACGTCACGCAGCCAGAGGCTGTCGGCGGCAGGCGTTGCTCGGTATTGCTGCTGCCAGCGCCCGTCAGCGTGCTGATGGAAACTCAGGTTCAGGGCGTCGTGGTGACTCAGCAGCGCGGCCAGCGCCTGGCTCAACAGCGTCGCTTCCAGAGGACGCTGCACGTCCAGCAACAACGCCTGGTTGAAGTGCGCGCGGTTGGCCATCGGTTGCTCGAAGAAGTGCGCCTGAATCGGCGTCAACGGCAGCTCGCCCGTCGGCGCGTCTTCAATCAACAGCGCTGCGCTGGCCTCAATGACCGTCAAGCGCAAAGCTAGATCCTTGAGCCGCGGATGGCTGAACACGTCCTTGGGCAGCAGCTTGAAACCGACCTGACGCAAACGGGTGATCACTGCCAGCGACTGGATCGAGTCGCCGCCCAGCTCGAAGAAGCTGTCCTGCCGGCCGATGCTCTCTACGCCCAGCAACTGCTGCCAGACCCGCGCCAGCTCGACTTCGCGCTCACCTTCCGGCGCTTCGAAGGCCTGACTGCCGAGCTGCGGATCAGGCAGCGCGTTGCGATCAAGCTTGCCGTTGGGCAACTGCGGCAAGCGCGCCATGACCACGATGTGCGCCGGCACCATGTACTCCGGCAGGGTGTTTTTCAGCTGCTGCTTGAGGCTGTCTTCAGACAGGTCATTGCCGCCGACGTAGCCGAGCAACTGCTTGCCGTTGCCTTTGTCACGGACGATCACCAGCGCTTCACGCACGCCGTCGCAAGCCTTGAGCGCCGCTTCAATCTCGCCGGCCTCGATGCGGAAGCCACGGATTTTGATCTGATGGTCGATACGGCCGAGGTACTCCAGCAGCCCTTCGCTGTTCAGGCGCACGCGGTCGCCACTGCGGTAGAGGCGTTCACCGGCGCGGAACGGGTGCGGCAGGAAGCGTTCAGCCGTTGCGCCCGGACGGTCCAGATAACCCCGCGCCACGGCACCGCCGAGGTACAGCTCACCGGCAATGCCCTGGGGCAGCGGGTTCAAATCCGCGTCCATCACATAGCCCTGACGATCCCCCACCAGATCACCAATCGGCGCGTAGGCCGTAGTGAAGTCGGCGGTTTCAGCGGAGGCCAGCCATAGCGTTGGCGTGACCACGGTTTCTGTGGGTCCGTAACCGTTGATGATCCACAGCGGCTGCAAATTGCGAATCACGTCGTGGAGCATTTCGCGGCTGAAGGCTTCGCCGGCGAAGCAGTAGGTCTTCACCCCCGGCCCCTTGCCCTGCACACCGGCCCAATCGGACAGCTGACGCAAGTAACTCGGCGGGAACGAGGCCACGGTGATGCCTTCGCGAATCAGCGTGTCGTAGGTCTGCTCGACGCTCCACAATTCCTGATCGCGCAAGACCACTCGGGCGCCATAACACAGCGGCATCATCCAGCCTTCGTGGGCGCCGTCGAAGCTGATCGAGAGGAAGTGGAACTTGCGGTCTTCAGGGGTAAACCGATAACGCTCGCCGATGGTCTGGATGTGCATCGAAATGTCAGCGTGGGCGATGGCCGCGCCTTTGGGTTTGCCGGTGGAGCCCGAGGTGTAAATCAGGTACGCCAGTTGCTGCGGATGAATCACCACATCCGGCGCTGTCACCGGCTCGGACGAGCAATCGAGCTGATCGATGTTCAGCAACGGCACATCGCCGACCGGCACACGGTCCAGCGCGGCATCGTGGCTGATCAACAGCTTCACGCCGCCGTCTTCGAGCATGTAGCGCAGGCGTTCGGTCGGGTAATCCGGGTCGAGCGGGATATACGCCCCACCCGCCTTGAGTACGGCATAAAACGCCAGCCACAGATCAATCCCGCGCTCCATGGCAATCGCCACGCGCACTTCGGTGCCGATGCCCCGGGCCCGCAAGGCATGGGCCAGTTGGTTGGCGCGACGATCGAACTCGGCAAAGGTCAGGCGCTGTTCGCCATGGACCAGCGCAATGGCGTCGGGCCGAATACGCGCATGGTCGGCGATCAGCTCATGGATCGGGCGATCAACGTAAGGCGAAAACGGCGGCGTGTTCCATTGATCCAGCGCGGCCAGGTCGGTCTCGCCCAGCAGCGGCAGGTCACCGATGGCGGCGTCGGGCCGGTCGCAAATCGCCCGCAGCAGCGTGACCAGTTGCTCGAACAAACGTGCCACGGTCGAGGCGTCGAACAGGTCGGTGGCGTAATCGAGGTAGCCACTGATCGTGCCGTCGCGGTGCTCGAAGGTGCCCAGCACCAGATCGAACTGCGCGCCCTTGATGTCCCATTGGCGGGCTTCGCAGCTCAGGTCGTCGAACTGCAGCAGCGACAGGTCCGGCTGCTGCTGATGGTTGTAGCTGACCTGGAACAGCGGGTTGACGCTGAGGCTGCGCGCCGGTTGCAGCGCTTCCACCAGTTGCTCGAACGGCAGGTCCTGATGGGCATGGGCGCCGAGCAGATTGTCCTTGACCTGGGCCAGCAGCGCGGTGAACGGCTGGTCGCCGCTGACCTGGGCGCGCAGCACCAGGGTGTTGACGAAGAAGCCGATCAGGCCTTGGGTCTGTACGTCGGCGCGGCCGGCCACCGGCACGCCGATGCGCAGGTCGCGCTGGCCGCTGAGGCGATACAGCAGGGTGTCGAACGCGGCCAGGAACAGCATGAACAGCGTGGCGTCGTGGTTTTTTGCGGTCTGGCCCAGCGTGTCGGCCAGCTCTTGCGGCAGTACGAAGGCGTGGCGCCCGCCCTTGCCATCGCGTTCGGCGGGACGCGACCGGTCCGCCGGCAGTTCCAGCACCGGTTGCTCGTCGCCCAGCGCCTCCCGCCACCAGTTCAACTGGCGCTCGCGCTCGGCACCGCTCAGGTGTTCGCGCTGCCAACTGGCGTAGTCGGCGTAGTGCACGCTTAGCTCCGTAAGTTGCGGCCCAGCCAATTGCACGTCGCTGCCCTGGGCGAAGCGGCGGTACAGCGCGGCGAAGTCTTCGAGCATGACCTGCACCGACCAGCCGTCGGAGATGATGTGGTGCATGCACAGCAGCAGGCGCCATTGATCGTCCGCCACCCGCGCCAGCGCCACCCGCCACGGCGCGCGCTCGGCGTCGAGGTCGAATGGCTGGTTCATGAACCCCTCGGCCAGGGCATCGAATGCAGCGTCCGGCGTATCGCTGTCACGCAGGTCGTGGCGGGCAATGTGCACGCTGCTGACCGGCAGAATCCGTTGCTGGGGCACCGCTTCGCCGCTGTGCATCGGCGACGGGCGGAAACAGGTGCGCAGGGTTTCGTGACGGGCCGCGAGGGCATCGAAGGTATGCTGCAGGGCGTCGAGTTTCAGCGCGCCTCTGAGGTTCAGCACGCACGGGAGGTTGTACGCGACGCTCTCGGGCTCCAGCTGCGCGAGGAACCACAGGCGTTGCTGGGCGAAGGACTGCGGCGCGAACTCCCGGTCAGTGCGACGCTGCAGAACCGGCATCGCCGTGGCGAGTGCCTGGGTGTTGAGGTAGTGGGCCAAGTCGGCGAGGACCGGCGACTCGAACAACGCTCGCAGGGGCAATTCTACCTTCAGGTCGCGGCGGATCTGCGCCACCAGTTGAATGCCCATCAGCGAATGCCCGCCCAGGGCGAAGAAGTTGTCCTGACGGCCGATCTGCGCGACGCCAAGCAGGTCTTGCCACAGCGCGGCCAGCTGGGTTTCGACGCCCGCCTGCGGCGCTTCGAAGGCCCGTTGCTGGATGTGTGGGTCTGGCAGGGCTTTGCGGTCGAGCTTGCCGTTGGCCGACAGCGGCAGGCTGTCCAGGGTGACGAAGTGGGCCGGGACCATGTAGTCCGGCAGGCGTTGTTTCAGCTCGGTGCGCAGGTGTTCTTCGTCGAAGTCCTCGGCGACCAGATAGCCCACCAGTTGCATGCCGGTGGCCAGTTCGCGGGCGACAACCACCGCTTCGCTGACCGCTGGGTGATCCAGCAACGCCGCTTCGATCTCGCCGATTTCAACCCGCAGGCCGCGCAATTTGATCTGGTGATCGAGACGGCCGAGGTATTCCACCACGCCGTCGGCACGCCAGCGCGCCAGGTCACCGGTGCGATACAGCCGCTCGCCGGTGCCGAACGGGCTGGCAACGAAGCGCTCGGCGGTCAGGCCCGGACGCAAGTGGTAGCCGCGAGCGAGGCCGTCTCCGCCAATGTACAGCTCGCCGGGCACGCCGATGAGCTGAGGATTCAGGCGGCTGTCGAGGATGTGGATCTGCAGGTTGTTTATCGGGCGGCCGATGGGCACTGAAGCACCCGGTTCATCAACGCAGGTCCAGTGGGTCACGTCGATGGCCGCTTCGGTCGGGCCGTAGAGATTGAACAAACCGGCATTCGGCAGGCGCTGCAGGGTTTCCCGGGCCAGATCGGCAGGCAAGGCTTCGCCGCTGCAGACGATGCGTTTCAGGGACGCACAGCCGGTGAGATCGTCCTGAGCCATGAAGGCCCCAAGCATCGACGGCACAAAATGCAGCGTGGTGATCTGCTGCTGATCGATCAGCGTTTTCAATACCAGCGGATCGCGATGATCCCCCGGCTGGGCGACAACCAGGCGCGCACCCACCATCAACGGCCAGAAGAACTCCCAGACCGACACATCGAAACTGAACGGCGTTTTTTGCAGCACGGCGTCCGATACGTCGAGTGCGTAGGCGTCCTGCATCCAGGCCAGGCGGTTTAACAGCGCTGCGTGGGTGTTGCCCGCGCCTTTCGGTTTGCCGGTCGAGCCGGAGGTGTAAATCATGTACGCCAGTTGTTCGGGGTGCAGCTCTACGACAGGCGCCGTGACGGGGTAACCCGCCAACGCCAGATGGTCCAGATTCAGTACCCGCAGGCCTTCCACAACCGGCAAATCATTGATCACCGCGTCGTGGCTCAGCAGCAGACCGATACCGGCGTCTTCGAGCATGTAGCGCAGACGATCGGCCGGGTACTCAGGATCCAACGGCACATACGCAGCACCGGCTTTGAACACGCCGTAGAGCGCAACCACCATTTCCAGCGAACGCAACGCCGCCACGCCTACCAGCGATTCACGCCCGACACCCTGCTCGCGCAGGTAATGGGCCAACTGATTGGCCCGTTGATCCAGCTCGCGATAACTCAACACCTCCTCGCCAAAACGCAAGGCTTCCCGCTCCGGATGCTCCCGCGCCAGACCCTCAAACTGGCGATGAACAAACGGCTCATCGGCAGCCCAATCCCGCGCCGTGTCATTGACCAACGCCAGTTGCGCGCGGTCTTCAGCATCCAGCAACTCGAAGTCACCAATCGCCGCGTCCGGCCGCTCGATCAACTCGGCGAACAGTTGCTCAAAGCGGGCATGCAAACGCTCGATGCTGCCGTGATCAAACAGATCCGTGGCGTAAGTCCACGACCCACCCACCCCGCCCTCGGCGTCTTCATGGGTGTTCAGCGCCAGGTCGAACTGGCTGCTGCCGTCGTCGAGCGGCAGCACCTCGGCGCGCAGGCCGGGCAGACCTGACAGGGATTCAAAGTTCTGCTGCTGATGGTCGTAGGCCACCTGAAACAACGGGTTGTGGCTCAGGCTGCGCGCAGGTTGCAGCGCTTCGACCAATTGCTCGAACGGCAAGTCCTGATGGGCTTGCGCGCCGAGGGTCCGCGCCTTGGCCTGCTCCAGCACCTCGCAATAGCTCAGCTCGGCAGACACCTCGGCGCGCAGGACTTGGGTGCTGACGAAAAAGCCGATCAGCCCTTCGACTTCCAGCCGCGAACGGCCGGCAATCGGCACGCCAATGCGCAGGTCGTCCTGCCCGCTCAGGCGATGCAGCAACACTTGGTAGGCCGACAGAATCGCCATGAACGGCGTAACGCCCTGCTGTCTGGCGAACTCGCGCAGGCGCTGACTGAACGCGGCATCGAAGGCGAACAGCACGCGATCGCCGCGATAGCTCTGCTGGGGCGGACGCGGTCGATCGGTCGGCAGTTCCAGCACCGGATGCTCGTCGCCCAGTTGCTCGCGCCAGTAGTTCAACTGCCGCTCGCCCTCGCCCGCCGCCAGCCATTCGCGCTGCCAGGCGGCAAAGTCGGCGTATTGCACCGGCAATGGCGCCAGCTGCGGCGCGCGGTTTTCCACGGCCGCGCGGTACAACTCGCAGAATTCCTGCAGCAGCACGCGCACCGACCAACCGTCCGAAATCATGTGGTGCAGGCACAGCAGCAAGCGCTGTTCGTCGTCTGCAACACGCACCAGTGCCAGCCGCCAGACCGGGCTGCTCGACAGATCGAAGGGGCGCCTGACGAAGTTTTGGGCCAGGGTGTTGAACGCGGCGTCGACATCCCCTTCATCACGGATATCCATCCGCTCAATCTGCACGGACTGGGCGGACTCGATCTGTTGCATCGGCACGCCGTCGACCGCCAGGAACCGCGTGCGCAGCACTTCATGGCGCGCGGCCAGGCCGTCGAAGGCCGCCTGCAACGCAGCCTCGTTCAGGTCGCCGCACAAGCGCACGGCGCCCGGCAGGTTGTAGGCGTGGCCGCCGGGTTGCAGCTGGTCGAGGAACCACAAGCGCTGCTGGGAAAATGACTGCACGGCGCGGTCCTGCTGGCGTGAAGTCAGCTCAAGCTGGAGCGCATCGGAGCCTGTCAGCCCGGCGATGCGCTGGGCGAAGTCACTGAGGCGCGGCGCGTCGAACAGCGCCCGCAACGGCACGCTCAATTGATGCTCATGACGCAGACGGGAGATCAGCTGCATCGCCAGCAGCGAGTGGCCGCCGAGTTCGAAGAAGTGATCGTTGCGGCCCACGGCGTCGATGCCCAGCAACGGCTGCCACAGCGCCACCAATTGCTGTTCAAGGAGCGTTTGCGGCGCCTGATAGTCACTGGAGATCACCTGCGGGTCGGGCAGCGCGTTGCGGTCCAGTTTGCCGTTGGGCAACTGCGGCAGGCGCTCCATGACCACGATGTGCGCCGGCACCATGTATTCCGGCAGGGTGTTTTTCAGCTGCTGCTTGAGGCTGTCTTCTGCCAGGTCATTACCACCGACGTAGCCGAGCAACTGCTTGCCATTGCCTTTGTGGCGCACGATCACCAGTGCTTCACGCACGCCGTCGCAAGCCTTGAGCGCCGCTTCGATTTCACCGGCTTCGATGCGGAAGCCGCGAATCTTGATCTGGTGGTCGATACGGCCGAGGTATTCCAGCAGCCCTTCGCTGTTCAGCCGCACGCGGTCGCCGCTGCGGTAGAGGCGTTCACCCGCGCGGAACGGGTGCGGCAAGAAGCGCTCGGCGGTCGCACCGGGACGATCCAGATAACCCCGCGCCACGGCACCGCCGAGGTACAGCTCACCGGCGATGCCCTGGGGTAGCGGATTGAGGTCCGCGTCCATGACGTAGCCCTGACGATCACCCACCAGATCACCAATCGGCGCGTAGGCCGTGGTGAAATCAGCGGTCTCGGCAGACGCCAGCCACAGCGTTGGCGTGACCACGGTTTCTGTGGGTCCGTAACCGTTGATGATCCACAGCGGTTGCAAGTTGCGTATCACGTCGTGGAGCATTTCGCGGCTGAAGGCTTCGCCGGCGAAGCAGTAGGTCTTCACCCCCGGCCCCTTGCCCTGCACCCCAGCCCAGTCAGAGAGCTGACGCAGGTAGCTCGGCGGGAATGAGGCGACGGTGATGCCTTCGCGGATCAGCGTGTCGTAGGTTTGCTCGACGCTCCACAATTCCTGATCGCGGAGCACGACGCGAGCGCCGTAACACAGCGGCATCATCCAGCCTTCATGGGCGCCGTCGAAGCTGATCGAGAGGAAGTGGAACTTGCGATCCTCCGGGGTGAAGCGGTAACGCTCGCCGATGGTCTGGATGTGCATCGAGATGTCAGCGTGGGCGATGGCGGCGCCCTTGGGTTTGCCGGTCGAGCCCGAGGTGTAAATCAGGTACGCCAGTTGCTGCGGATGAATCACCACATTCGGCGCTGTCACCGGCTCGGACGAGCAGTCCAGTTCGTCGATATTGAGCAAGGGCACATCGCCCACCGGCACACGACCCAGCGCCGCATCGTGGCTGATCAGCAGCTTCACGCCGCCGTCTTCCAGCATGTAACGCAGGCGCTCGGTCGGGTAATCCGGGTCCAGCGGGATGTAGGCGCCGCCGGATTTCAGCACGGCGTAGAACGCCAGCCACAGATCAATCCCGCGCTCCATGGCAATCGCCACGCGCACTTCGGTGCCAATGCCCCGGGCGCGCAAGGCGTGGGCCAGTTGGTTGGCACGACGGTCGAACTCGGCGAAGGTCAGGCGCTGTTCGCCATGGACCAGCGCGATGGCGTCAGGTCGGATGCGCGCGTGGTCGGCGATCAGCTCATGAATCGGCCGATCCACGTAAGGCGAAAACGGCGGCGTGTTCCAGGCGTGCATGGCATTGATGTCGCCTTCGGTGAGCATCGACAGCTCGCCGATGCGCGCCTCGGGGAAGCGGCAGATCCCGTCCAGCAACGCCTGAAAATGCCCGCACAGACGCGAGATCTGTTCGGCGCTGAACACGTTGCTGTGGTAGTTGACGTGAACGTGGGCGTGCTCGCCCGCCACCACCGCCAGGCTCAGCGGGTAGTGAGTCTTGTCGCTGAGTTCGACGGAACCCAGGTTGACGCCGTTGGCCTGCTTGTCCCGCAGCACCGCGTCCACCGGGTAGTTTTCGAACACCAGCAGGCTGTCGAACAGGTCGCGACCGGCATGACCCGCGTAGCGCTGGGCCTCGAACAGCGGCGTGTGTTCGTGCTCGCGCAGCTCCAGGTTGTGGGCTTGCAGGTCATTCAGCCAGTCGCCGACCTTCTGCTGCGCTTGCGGCGCCTGCACCAGTGGCAGGGTGTTGATGAACAGCCCGAGCATGCGTTCGATGCCCGGCACTTGGGCGGAACGGCCGGACACGGTGGCGCCGAACGCGACCCGCTGCTGCCCGGTGTAGCGCTGCAACAGCAACACCCACACCGCTTGAATCAGCGTGTTGACGGTCACGCGCTGACGGCGGGCGGCGCTGTTCAGCAGTTCGCTGTTGAGGTGCATGGAAGTCACCCGCACCTGGTTCGGCAACGGCGCGCCGGTGCTCGACGTCGGCGCGGTCAGCGCTGCGGCCATCATCGTCGGCTGGTCGAAGCCGGCGAGATGGTTCTGCCAGAACATCTTGCTGCCCTCGGCGTCGCGGCTCAGCAGCCACTCCACGTAGTCGCCGTAATGCCCGGCGGGTTGCGGCGTGGCGTCGGACATTGCCGCCTGAATCACTTCGCCCAGCACTGCGGCACTGCTCCAGCCGTCCAGCAGAATGTGGTGGAAGGTCCAGACCAGTTTCCACAGCGTCTCGCTTTGGCGAACCAGCAGCACGCGCATCAGCGGCGCGGCGTGCAGGTCGAAGGGGGTTTCACGCTCGTTCGCCAATACGTCGACCAGTACCTGATCGCTGCCGCGCAGATCAAGTTCACGCACCACCAGCGCCGCATCGCGACGAATCAGTTGCACCGGCTGTTCGCTGCCGGGGACGCGCAGGAACGCCGCACGCAGGATCGGATGCCGCTGAACCGCCGCCGCCCACGCCGATTTGAAGCGGGCCACCGGCAGGTGTTCGATGTCCAGCGCCACCTGATTGATGTACAGATCGCGGGCGCTGCCGGGATCGACGACCTCGCTGCCGCTCAACTCGGTGTGAAACAGCAGGCCTTGTTGCATCGGGGTCAGCGGGTACAGTTGTTCGATGTCCCAGGCGGCGACCGGCAGTGCGTCGAGTTGCACCTGAGTCAACGCCAACGCCGGGAAGTCCGACGGGGTGACCGCAGCGTGGCGACGGCAGTGTTCGATCACCTCGTCCAGCGCTTCGCCGTAGGCATCAAGCAGGCGTTGAATCGACGCCGACTCATGGCGCTCGCCGCTGAAACTACAGGTCAGGCTGAACTGGCCGTCACGGATTCGCGCATCCATGGACAGTTCGCCATTGAGCGGCGCATCGGCGGCGCGCTGGGCACCGCTGCCCTCCTCGGCCAGGCTGAAAAGCCCGCTGCTGTTTTGCAGCCGGCCCATGTAATTGAACAGCACGCAGCCGTCCAGCGCCGGCAAGGCTTCGCCACGCAGGTGGCGCAACAGGCCATAACCGAGGCCGCCGTTGGGCACGGCTCGCAGGGTTTCTTTGGTGTGTTTGAGGGCGGCGTCGAGGTCGTCGTGGGCGTGCAGGCTGACCGGGTACAGGCTGGTGAACCAGCCGACGGTGCGCGCCGGATCAATCCCGTTGAACAGGTCTTCGCGGCCATGGCCTTCCAGAGCGATCATCACCTGTGATTCGCCGCTCCAACGCTTCATCGCGCGGACCAGTGCGGTCAACAGCAGGTCGTTGATCTGCGTGCGGTACGCCGCCGGCGCCTCGCTGATCAGCTTTTCGGTACGAGCAGCGTCCAGTTGCAAATGCAGCTGAAGCAGGTTGCCTTGTCGCGCTTCGCCCTCGGGATTGGCGCAGGGCAACGCAGGTGCTGGCGTCAGGTTGCGCCAGTAATCGGCTTCGTCCAGCACAGCGTCGCTGTAGGCGAAATCGAGCAGGCGGTTGGCCCAGCGCTGGAACGACGCGGTTTTGTCACCGAGGTCGATAGCGAGGCCCGCTTGCGCCTGGGTGTAGGCGTTTTGCAGGTCTTCCAGCAGGGTGCGCCACGACACGCCGTCGACCACCAGGTGATGCACCACCAGCAACAGACGCTCACCGCCTTCGGCCAGGGTGAAATGCACGGCGCGCAGCAACGGGCCGTCCCTCAAATCGAGGCTGGCCTGGGCTTCGTCGCCGGCTGCGGTCAGCTCGTTCAGGGGGATTTCACGCTGCCAGATCAAGCCGTTTTGGGTCTGCTCGTCCGTAGAAAGCTCTGCACGATAGCGTTGCTGCCACTGGCCGCTGTCCTGCTGCACAAAGCGCATCCGCAGGGCGTCGTGATGGTTGAGCACCGCAGCCAGGGCCTGGGTCAGCGCCGGAAGGTCCAGGGCTTCGCTCGGGTTCAACAGCAGCGACTGGTTCCAGTGACTGCGATTGCGCATTGGCTGCTGGAAGAACCAGTGCTGAATCGGGGTCAGCGGGATGTCGCGGTTCAGCTCGATGCGCTCGACAGGGGCGGCGTCCTGAATGACCACCTGCGCGACCTGAGCCAGCTCGGCGATGGTCTGGCGTTCGAACATCTGCCGCGGCGACAGCACGATGCCGGCCTTGCGGGCGCGGGAAATGATTTGCAGGCTGAGAATCGAGTCGCCGCCGAGGGCAAAGAAGTTGTCCTGGCGACCGATTTGCGCGACGCCGAGCAGGTCTTGCCACAACGCCGCCAGTTGGGTTTCGACCCCAGACAGCGGCGCTTCGAAGGCACGCTGCTGGATCTGTGGGTCGGGCAGCGCCTTGCGGTCGAGCTTGCCGTTGGCCGACAGCGGCAGGCTTTCCAGGGTGACGAAGTGCGCCGGGACCATGTAATCCGGCAGGCGTTGTTTCAGTTGGTTGCGCAGGTGTTCTTCGTCAAAATCGTCGGCGACCAGATAGCCGACCAGCTGCATGCCGGTGGCGAGTTCACGGGCGATGACCACGGCTTCGCTGACCGCCGGGTGATCCAGCAACGCCGCTTCGATCTCGCCGATTTCAACCCGCAGGCCGCGCAGTTTGATCTGGTGATCGAGACGGCCGAGGTATTCCACCACGCCGTCGGCACGCCAGCGGGCCAGGTCACCGGTGCGATACAGCCGCTCGCCGCTGCCGAACGGGCTGGCAACGAAACGCTCGGCAGTCAGCCCCGGACGCAGGTGATAGCCGCGAGCCAGACCGTCGCCGCCGATGTACAGCTCGCCCGGTACGCCGATGGGTTGCGGGTTGAGGCGGCTGTCGAGAATGTGGATCTGCAGATTGGCGATGGGGGCGCCGATGGGTACGGAAGCGCCCGGTTCATCAACGCAGGTCCAGTGGGTGACGTCGATCGCCGCTTCGGTCGGGCCATACAGATTGAACAGGCCGGCGTTGGGCAGGCGCTGCAGGGTTTCCCGCGCCAGATCGGCAGGCAACGCTTCGCCGCTGCAGACGATGCGTTTCAGGGAGGCGCAGCCGCTCAGATCGTCCTGAGCCATGAAGGCACCGAGCATCGACGGGACGAAGTGCAGCGTGGTGATCTGCTGCTGATCGATCAGCGTCTTCAACACCAGCGGATCGCGGTGATCGCCCGGTTGAGCGACCACCAGACGCGCGCCCACCATCAACGGCCAGAAGAACTCCCAGACCGACACGTCGAAACTGAACGGTGTTTTTTGCAGTACCGCGTCGGATGCGTCGAGGGCGTAAGCCTCCTGCATCCAGGCCAGGCGGTTGAACAGCGCTGCGTGGGTGTTGCCCGCGCCTTTCGGTTTGCCCGTCGAGCCGGAGGTGTAAATCATGTAGGCCAGTTGCTCGGGGTGCAGCTCTACTACGGGCGCCGTGACGGGTTGCGCGGAGAGATCAAGCTGATCCAGATTCAGCACCCGCAGCCCTTCAACAATCGGCAGGTCATTGATCACGGCATCGTGGCTCAGCAGCAAGCCAATGCCGGCGTCTTCGAGCATGTAACGCAGACGGTCCGCCGGATATTCCGGGTCCAGTGGCACATACGCAGCGGCTGCCTTGAGCACCGCATACAGCGCAACGACCATTTCCACCGAGCGCAACGCCGCTACGCCCACCAGGGATTCCCGCCCCACGCCCTGCTCACGCAGGTAATGGGCCAGCTGGTTTGCCCGCTGATCCAGCTCGCGATAACTCAATACCTCATCGCCAAAGCGCACTGCCTCCCGCTCGGGATGCACCTGCACCAAACGCTCAAAGTGGCGATGAACAAAGGGTTCGGAATCCCACTCCCGTGCCGTGTCATTGACCAACGCCAGTTGCGCGCGGTCTTCAGCATCCAGCAACTCGAAGTCGCCAACCGCTGCATCCGGCCGCTCCAGCAACTCGGCGAACAGTTGCTCAAAACGCCCATGCAGTCGCTCGATGCTGCCGTGATCAAACAGATCCGTGGCGTAATTCCAGTTACCCGCCAGTTCACCCGCCGCGTTTTCCCAGGTGTGCAGCGCCAGGTCAAACTGGGCGCTGCCGTTGTCCAGTGGCATCAGCGTCGCGTTGAGGCCGGGCATCAATTGCAGCGCTTCGTCCTGGCGTTGCTGGTGGTTGTAGAGCACCTGAAACAGCGGGTTGTGGCTCAGGCTGCGTTCCGGCGCCAGGGCGTCCACCAGTTGCTCGAACGGCAGGTCCTGATGGGCTTGTGCGCCTTGGGAGGCCAGGCGAACGCCGTCGATGATCTGGTTGAAACTGGCGTCGGCCTGGACCTCGCCGCGCAGGATCTGAGTGTTGACGAAGAAGCCGATCAGTCCCTCGGTTTCGGCGCGCTGACGCCCGGCAATCGGCACGCCGATGCGCAGATCCGTCTGCCCGCTCAGCCGTTGCAACAGCACTTGATAGGCCGCGAGCAGGACGGTGAACAGCGTCACGCCGCGCTGGCGGGCCAGTTCACGCATCCGCCCGGACAATGTGGCGTCGAAGCTGAACGGCAGGCGCGCGCCGCGGAAACTCTGGCGCGCGGGACGCGGACGGTCCGCCGGCAGTTCCAGCACCGGCGGCTCGTCGCCCAGTTGTTGCTGCCAGTAGGCGAGCTGCCGATCACCCTCGCCCGCGTCCAGGCAGGCACGCTGCCACAGGGCGACATCGGCGTAGCTGAGCGGCAGCGGTGGCAGTGAGTCAGTATCGTTTTGAATGGCGGCGCGATAGGCCTCGACGAAGTCCAGCAGCAACATTTGAATCGACCAACCGTCAGCGATGATGTGGTGCAGGCACACCAACAGCACGTGATCGTCTGCCGCGCGCTCGATCAACGCCACGCGCCACAGCGGGCCCTGGGCCAGGTCGAACGGGCGTCGGGCGAAGGCATCGGCCAGTGCCTGCACCTCGGCTTCGTCACCTGCGTGCAGCCGTTCAAATGGCAAACCTTGAGCACCGCAAATCACCTGTTCGGGCGTACCGTCTTCCGCAGTGACGAACACCGTGCGCAGGCTGGCATGTCGCTCGGCCACGCGCTCGAACGCCGTTCCCACGGCTGCAACATTCAGCTCGCCCTTCAGGCGCAACGCACCCGGCAGGTGATACGTGCTGTTGTCCGGTTCCAGTTGCTCCAGAAACCACAGCCGTTGCTGGGAAAACGACGCCGGGCTGCGCTCGCCCGCCACGCCCGGCGGCACCGGCAGCGACGACGCGTCCAGGCCCTGCTCGCGCAGCTTATTCAGAAACACCCGACGCTGAGCGCTGCCAAGGCTGAGGAAACGCGTGGCCAGGGCCAGCAGCTTGCTCTGTGAAGTCATGCTCGGTTGCGACATCAGTTGCTTTCCTCCAGCTCATTCATTAACTCGTCCAGGGCATCGAGCCGGTCGAGTGTCAGGGTCTGCCCCTGCAAGGTGTCGATCAGCGCCGCCTGGGCGGCGACGGTGGTGGCTTCGAAGGCCTGGGCCAGCGGGATGCTCACCCCGAGGCGCTCGCGAATCCGCGACAGCAGTCGCGTCGCCAGCAACGAATGGCCACCGAGTTCAAAAAAGTTGTCGTGACGACCGACCTGCTCGACCTTGAGCAGGCTCTGCCAGAGCTCGGCGAGGACTTCCTCGCGCTCGCCCTGTGGCGCTTCGAACTCGCGCTCTTCCAGGCTCGGCGCCGGCAGCGCCTTGCGGTCGAGCTTGCCGTTGGCGTTGCGCGGCATCTGCGCCAGCACGACGATGTGCGCCGGCACCATGAACGCCGGCAGCGTCTGCGACAGCGCGGTTTTCAGCACGTCGCTGGACAACGCCTGCTGCGCCTCGGCGACCACGTAGGCCACCAGTTGCGGGCCGTGGGCCGTCGGTTGCGCACTGACCACGGCGTCGTGCACCGAGGGTTGCGCCAACAGCAGGTTTTCGATTTCGCCCAGCTCGATGCGTTGGCCGCGAATCTTCACCTGGAAGTCCGCACGGCCGACGTATTCCAGCGCGCCGTCGGCGTTCCAGCGGGCCAGGTCGCCGCTGCGGTACAGCCGCGCACCGGTGTCGCCAAACGGGTCAGGCAAGAAGCGCTCGGCGGTCAGGCCAGGCCGCGCGGCATAGCCACGACCGACGCCGACGCCGCCGATGTACAGCTCGCCCACCACACCGGGCGCGGCCAGTTGCAGGTTGGAATCCAGCACGTACAGGCCGTTGTTATCGGTAGGCCGGCCAATCGGCATGTTGGCGTTGAGGGCCGGCGCGGCGGTCAGGGTGTGCAGCGCGACATCGTCGGCGCACTCCGCCGGGCCGTAGGCGTTGACCAGCGGCACTTCGGGGTAGCGCGCAAACCAGCGCGCGGCGAGGTCGGTGGTCAGCGCTTCGCCGGTCGGCAGCAGCCAGCGCAAGGCATCGAGCCGCTGGGGCGCGACCGCGAGCATGGCGTCGATCACCGCCGGCACGCATTCCAGCACGCTGACCTGATTGGCCGCGACTTCTTCCAGCAGGCGCTGCGGGTCCTGCACCACGGCGTCCGGCAGGATTTCCACGCGCCCGCCGAACAGCGGCGCGGTCAGGAACTGCCACACGGAAATGTCGAAGCCGGTGGCGGCGGTCTGGGCAATAACATCGCCCTCGCCCAGGCGCAGATACGGCAGCTTGGACATCTGGTTGTTGAGCATGCCGCGCTGGTTGACCATCACCCCTTTCGGCTCGCCGGTGGAGCCGGAGGTGTAGATGACGTAGGCCAGTTGCTCGGCCGTCGCGTAGCGGCCCGGGTTCTCATCGGCGGCCTCATCGGCGCCAGTCAACAATTCTTCGAGCACCAGCACACGGGGTTTGCGCTCAGCCAGGGCAACGATCGCCTCGACCTGAGGCAAACACTCCCGCGGCGTCAGCAACACCGGGGCGGCGCTGCTCACCAGCATGCGCGCACTGCGTCCGGCCGGATGACGTTCATCCAGCGCCAGATAGGCCGCACCGGCCTTGAACGCGCCGACGATCATGCTCAACAACGGCAGGCCGCGCGGTGCGAACAATGCCACCACATCGTCGCCCTGCACGCCCGCGGCGATCAGGCCGTGACCAACGCGGTTGGCCTGACGATTGAGTTCGCGGTAGCTCAGGCTTTGACCCTGACAGCGGGCCACTTCCTGGGCCGGATGGGCCAGCACCCGCGCCTCGAAACGCTCCAGGTAGCTGATGTCGTACCAATGCGGTTGCACCGGGCCGAGACCCTGGGCGAGCAACTGCTCGCGCTCGTTGTGCTCGAGGACCTGCAACTGGCTCAGGGTCTGCTGCGGGTTGTCGATCAACTGGGTCAGCAAGCGGCGGAAATGGCTGACCAGCGTGGCCATGTCGGCGTCGTTGAAGTGCCGGGTGTCATAGGTCAGCTGCAATTGCAGCGACTCGCCCGGCAGCAACACCACGGTCAGCGGGTAGTTGGTGTGGGTGCGGTTGGCCAGCGGATTGATGCGGTATTCGTTCACGGCCTGCTGCACCTCGGCGCCCAACGGAACGTTCTCGAAAACAAACAGGCTGTCGAACAGCGGCTGGCCGCGCGGGGTGTCGGCGAGCAGCTGAATATCGGCCAGGGACAGGTGTTCGTGCTGGCGCATGTCGGCGTTCTGCCCCTGCAATGCATTGAGCAGCTCCAGCGCCGACGCGCCCATGCCCGGCCGCCGGATGCGCAGCGGCAAAGTGTTGATGAACAGCCCCAGCGCGCCTTCGATGCCTTCCAGCTCGGTCGGACGACCGGCCACGGTGACCCCGAACAGCACTTCGTCGCGGTCGGCATGGCCCATCAGCAACAAGGCCCAGGCGGCCTGCACGAAGGTGTTGGCGGTCAGGCGATGCTGACGGGCTTGTTCGGCCAGCTTCGCAGTCTGCTCGACACCCAGCGCCAGGGTGACGTCGCGCATCTGCGTTTCACCCTGCTGGTTACGCTGCACACTGTGGCGGTACGGCAGCGGCGTGACGTCGGTGAAGCCCGCCAATGCGTTGCGCCAGTAATCGCGGCTCACCGCTTCGTCCTGCTCGGCGAGCCAGGCGAGGAAGTCGCGGTACGGCCGCGCCGGCGGCAGGCTGACCTGACGACCTTCGAGGAACCCGCGGTAATGGGCAAAGAATTCAGTGAGCATCAGGCCGCGGCACCAAGCGTCGATCAAGGCGTGGTGGTGGCTCTGAACGATGCGGAAATCCGCCTCGCCGAACTTGATCAGCCGCAGGCGCAGCAACGGCGCCCGGGCGAAATCGAAGCCCTGTTCGCGCTCGCTTTTCAGCAAGTCATCAAGCTCGGCTTCGGCGGCGGCGCGAGACAGATGACTGAGGTCGATCAGTTGCACCGGCGACGGCACGCGACGCATGACAATCTGACGCTGCACGCCGCTCTCCAGGCCGTGAAACGCCGTGCGCAACGCAGGGTGGCGCTGCACCACTTGCTGCCAGGCGAATTTGAACGCGTCGAAATCCACGTGGCTGCCGACGTCGTACTGGTCCTGCATCAGGTAGATGCCGTTGCCCTGCTCCAGCAGGCTGTGCAGCAAAATGCCCTGTTGCATCGGCGCCAGCGGCAGGATGTCTTCGATCTCCCGCGCAGGGATACCCAGCGCGTCGAGCTGCGTTTGACTCAACGCCGCGAGAGGGAAATCCGAGGGCGTCAGGCCAGCGTTGGATTCATCGCCGCAATGGGCGATCAGCTGCAGCAACTGTGCTTCATACAGCGCCACCAGTTGCTCGATGCTGTCGCGGCTGAAGCGCTTGCGGCTGAAGGTCCAGTCCAACTGCAACTGGCCGTCACGGACCTGGCCGTCGACCACCAGGGCATTGGCCAGCGGCCCTTGGGGGTCACGCAGATTCCCCGGCGTGCGGCTCGACAGGGAGAACAGCGCGCCCTCGCTGTCGTCGAAACGGCCGAGGTAGTTGAAGGTCACGCCCTGGCCGATCAGCTCGGGCAAATCGGCGCCGGCCAAGTGCTTCAGTATTCCGTAGCCGAGGCCTTTTTCCGGTACCGCGCGCACGGCTTCCTTTACCGACTTGAGTGTCGCGATTGCGTCATCCGCGGCGTCCAGCGCCAGCGGGTACAGGCTGGTGAACCAGCCGACGCTGCGGCTCAGGTCCAGGGTGCCGGTGGCGTCCTCGCGGCCGTGACCCTCGACGCTGATGACCTGCCGACGCCGACCGCTCCACTGCCACAGCGCCTGGGACAGCGCCGCCAGCAGCAGGTCGTCGATGCGCGTGCGATACGCCGCCGGCGCTTCGCTGAGCAGGCGACGGGTGTTGGCTGCGTCGAGGGTCAGGTGCAGGGTTTCACTGTCGCCGACCCGGCTTTGCACCGACGCATCGCCCGGCAGGATGGCATCGGCAGCGTTCAGCCCTTGCCAGTACGGCAGTTGCTTTTGCAGGTCCGGGCTGTGCGCCAAGGTGCTCAGCGACTGCGACCAGGCCTGGAAACTGGCGGTTTTGTCGGCCAGGGCCACGCTCTCTCTAGCCGCCAGTTGGCTGTAAGCCAGTTGCAGGTCTTCCAGCAGCACCCGCCACGACACGCCGTCCACGGCCAGGTGATGGATCGCCAGCAGCAACCGAGCCTCGCCCGACGCCAGGCGCGCATGGACCACCCGCAGCAGCGGACCGGTGTCGATGTTCAGGCTGCGCTGGGCCTCGTCGTTAAGCGAATCGAGGTCGTCTTCGCGGCTCAGTTCACAGGTCCACAGCACGCGCTCGGCACTTTCGCTGTCGCGGTAACGCTGCTGCCACTGGCCTGCATCGTTCTGATGGAAGCTCAGGCGCAAGCTATCGTGATGGGCCAGTACGGCCGCGAGGGCCTGCTGCAACCGCGCGGTGTCCAGCGCCTCGGGCACGTCGAGCAGCAACGACTGGTTCCAGTGCTGACGCTGGGCGATGGGCAGGCTGAAGAAGCGCGCCTGAATCGGCGTCAGGGCAAACTCGCGGGGTGCGACCGCCGCCGTGACGGGCGCGGCGACAGGTTTGGCTTCGGCCACCGTGGCGACCTGGGCGAGTTCGGCGATGGTCTGTTTTTCGAACAGTTGCTTGGGCGTCAGGCGAATGCCCTGACGGCGGGCGCGGGCAATGATCTGCAGGCTGAGGATCGAGTCGCCGCCGAGGGTGAAGAAGTTGTCGTGACGGCCCACCGCCTCGACGTTCAGCGCCGCTTGCCAGAGTGCGGCGAGTGCGGCTTCGACCCCTTCGTGGGGCGCTTCGAAATCGTCGGAGGTTGTGGTCGGCGTCGGCAGCGCGCCGGCGTCAAGCTTGCCGTTGGCGGTCAGCGGGAAAGCATCGAGGGTCAGGATGTGGCTCGGCACCATGTAGTCCGGCAGGCTCTGGGCCAGCTGTGTGCGCAGCGTCTCGCCGCCCACCGTTGCACCACTCGCCACCAGCGCATAAGCAATCAACTGGCCGCGATCGTCGACGCGCACATGGGCGTCACGCACGCCGTCCAGCTGGCGCAGGCGCTGGGCGATTTCACCCAGGGCCACGCGGTAGCCGCGCACTTTGACCTGATCGTCGGCGCGGCCGAGGAACTGAATCTGCCCGTTGGCCAGCAAGCGCGCGCGGTCGCCACTGCGGTACAACCGCGTGCCGTTGCCGCTCGGATCAGGAATAAACGCCGCAGCGGTCATGGCCGGACGCTGGTGATACCCGCGCGCCAGCCCCGGCCCGCCGATGTAAAGCTCACCGACGTCGCCCTGCACCACCGGCTGCAGTTGGTCGTTGAGAATCAGCGCCACGGCATTGGGCAGCGGCCGGCCGACGGGCACGCTGTCGCCCATCGACTCTTCAAACGCCTCATTGCTCAGCACGCCGACGGTGGTTTCGGTCGGGCCGTAGTGATTGATGACCCGGCAGCCGGGCTTCAGGCGTTTCACCTGCGCCACCAGCTCCCACGGCAGCGCATCACCTCCAAGGATCAGCGCGTGGTCGGGCAGCACATCGGCCGCATTCGTTGCCTGCAACAGGCCGTTCAGATGGGTCGGCACGATCTTCAGCACGCCCACCTTGTGCTCGGCCATGTAGGCGGCAAAGCGGTCGGCGTCGTTGGTGCGGTCGGGGCTGATCAGGTGCAGCGAACGCGCCGAGCACAGCGCGCCAAACAGCACGGTGTGGCCCAGGTCGGCGCCGACGGTGGAGACCATCGCCATGCTCGCCTCGGGCGCCAGATCAAGCCGTGCGAGCAAGCCCTGGACGTAATCGGCCAGGGCGCCGTGGCTGATGACAACCCCTTTCGGCGTGCCGCTGGTGCCGGAGGTGTAGATCAGGTACGCGGCCTGATCGAGGTGTACGGGCACGTCCAGTTTTGTCGCCGGCAGCGAACGCCACGCGGCATCGGCAGCCACATTGATAACGTCGCCAATGAAGTCGCCCGGCGCCGCCACATCGCTGATCAACCCGCTTGCGCCACTGTCCGCCAGCACAAACGCCTGACGTTCGGCCGGCCATTTCGGGTCCATCGGCACAAACGCGGCACCACTCTTGAGCACCGCCAGCAGGCCGACGACGAACTCCAGCGAGCGCTCCAACAGAATGCCCACGCGGCTTTCCTCGCCCACACCGGCCTGGCGCAAATGCTGCGCCAGTTGATTGGCCTGGGCATCGAGCTCGGCAAAAGTGGCGCTGCGCTGTTCGTCTTGCAGGGCCAGACAATTCGGCTGTGCATGGACGCTGGTATTCCACAGGCTCAGCACATCGGTGGCCGGGAACACCGCGGTTTCGGCAGCGATGGATGACGGCTCGGCACCGATCTGCAGATCAGCCAGATGCACCTGAGGTTGAGCCACCACTTGGGCGCAGATCCGCAGCAGATCACCCGCCAGACCGGCGATGCTCGGTTCGTCGAACAGGTCGCAAGCGTAGGTGAACACCGCCTGAATACCGTCGGCGTCGTCGGTGATGTCCAGCCCCAAATCGAAGTGCGCCGAGTAGTCGTCGAGCTGGCTGACGTCCATGCGCACGCCGGCCATTTCAACGTTCTGTGGCAGCGGGAACTGCTGGGTGAATTTCACCTGGCACAGCGGGTTGTGGCTGAGGTTGCGCGACACGCCGAGGGCTTCGACCAGTTGCTCGAACGGCAGGTCCTGATGGTGTTGCGCGCCCAGCGCGGTGTGGCGCACGGCCTCAATCAGCGTGCTGAACGACTGCTGCGGCGACAGCTCGCTGCGCAGCACCAGGGTGTTGACGAAGAGCCCGATCAGCCCTTCGGATTCGGTGCAGGTCCGCCCCGCCACCGGCACGCCGACGCGCAAATCGGTCTGGCTGCTGTAACGCTGCAACAGGGTTTTGTAGGCGGCCAGCATGACCATGAACAAGGTCGCGCCGTGGCGGCTGGCGAGGTCGCGCAGGCCTTGGCTCAAGTCACGGTCGAGGGCGATGGCGTAACGGGCGCCGCGATGGCTTTGCTGGGCCGGACGCGGGCGGTCGGCAGGCAGATTCAAAATGGTCTGGGCCTCACCCAACTGCTCACGCCAGTAGGCCAGTTGACGCTGCCCTTCCCCTCCGGCCAGACGCTCGCGCTGCCACGCGGCGAAGTCGGCGTATTGAATCGGCAGCGGCGGCAATGCCGGCTCAGCCCCTTGAATGTGAGCGCTGTACAGCGCGGCGAACTCCTTGAGCATGACCTGCACCGACCAGCCGTCAGCGATGATGTGATGCAGCACCAGCACCAGTTGCTGCCGGTCTGGGGCCAGTCGCACGTTGAGCACGCGCCACAACGGGCCGTTCTGCAAATCCATTGGCTGCTCGACGGCCGCTCTGGCCAGTTCGGCCAACGCTTGCTGCGGATCGGTGTCCTCACTCAGGTAATGGCGTTCGATCAGGACCGGGCTCGGGGCGTGAATGCGCTGCACCAGTTGTTCGTTGGCGTCGATGGCGAAGGTGGTGCGCAGGCTTTCGTGGCGGGCCGCCAGATCGTCGAAACTGCGTTGCAGGGCGGCATCATCCAGCGCGCCGTTGAGGCTCAACTGGCCGCAGAGGTGATAGGCGCTGCTGTCCGGCTCAAGCTGCGCGAGGAACCACAGGCGCTGCTGGGCAAAGGACTGCTCCGGATCGGTGTCGCGGGAAATCAGCGGTACGCCAGCAGGGCGTTCAGTGCTGCGGCCGTGGGCGGAGACGTGCGCGGTAACGTGGGCGTTGAAGGCGCCGAGGGTCGGGTGCTCGAACAAGTGGGCGGGCTCAAGCCTCAGGCCCAGCTCGCTGTTCAGGCGCGACAGCACTTGCACCACGCCCACCGAATCACCGCCACGGGCGAAGAAGTGGTCGGCGGCATTCAGGTCGCTTTTGCCGAGGATTTCCTGCCACGCGGCGACGACTTCCGGCAGCAACGGCGAAGCCTCAACCGAGACGTCCGCGCTGTCAGCATCGAGCACGCGGCCGTCCTGCCAGATCGCGAAGCTGTCGAGGCTGCCGTTCTGCCAGCCGCTGCGGCAGGCGGAACGCTGCAGTTTGCCGCTGGTGGTGCGCGGCAGAGCGCCCGGCTCCAGCAGCACGATGACTTTCGGCGCCACCAGAAACAGATCGGACACCGCGTCGCGCACCGCTTCGCAAATCATCTGCGGTTTCATCAGGCGGCGCACGTTGCGGCTGATTTCCAGGGCCAGGCCGACGCCTTCGACGCCCTGCTCGTCCGTCACCGGGAAGGCGGCGATGCGCCCGCGACGCAGCAGCTCGACGCTTTTCTCCAGCGCCTGCTCGATGTCCTGGGGGTACAGGTTCTGGCCGTTGAGGATGATCAGATCCTTCAAGCGGCCGGTGATAAACAGCTCGTTGTCGCGGGCAATGCCCAGATCGCCGCTGCGCAACCAGCGCTGGCCGTCTTTCTCGACGAAGGTCTGGGCGGTGGCTTCTGCGTTCTGCCAGTAGCCCTGGGCGACACTCGGCCCGGCAATCCAGATCTCGCCAACATTGCCCGACGCGAGGGGCTGCAGCGTGGCCGGATCGACAATCTTCAGGCCGTGATCGGGCCGACACCAGCCGCACCCCGGCAGACGACTTTTGGCGTTCTGATTGGCGAACACCGCCTCAGACGCGTCCCCGGCGGCGAGTTGGCTGCCGTCAAAATGCTTGATGCCGAACGGCCTGTCGCGCTCGGCGGCGCTCACGTACAGGGTCGCTTCGGCCAGGCCATAACTCGGCGTCAGGGCGCGGCGGTCGAAGCCGGCCGGCGCAAAATGCTCGCTGAAGGCATCCAGGGTGGCGATGCGGATCGGCTCGGAGCCGGAAAACGCCAGGCTCCAAGGGTCCAGCTTCAGGCTTTTCACGGCGCTGGGTTTGATGCGCTCGACGCACAGGCGATAGGCGAAATCCGGGCCGCCGGAGAAGGTCCCGCCGTACTGACTCATCGCTTCCAGCCAGCGCGCCGGGCGGCCGAGGAAATAGTTCGGCGACATCAGCGTCAGCGTGCCGCCGTAGTACAGCGGCAACAGCAGGCCGCACATCAGGCCCATGTCGTGGTACAGCGGCAGCCAGCTGACCCAGCTTTCCAGCCCTGAATCGGAGACAAAATGCCGGGCCATGGCGACTTCGTTGGCCATGAGGTTGTCGTGGGAGACCATCACGCCTTTCGGTGCGCTGGTGGAGCCCGAGGTGTATTGCAGGAAGGCCAGCGAGGCGGTGTCGATCAGCGGCGCCTGAAACCTTGCGTGGCCTTCGCCGATTTCTTCCACTGCAGCGAAACGCCCGCCAGCGGGCATGAAGGGTTGCAACAGGTGCTGGAATTTATCCAGGTCTTCGCGACGGCCAAGGACCATTTGCGGCGCGGCGTCCTGGAGGATGCCGGTGAGCCGATCAAGGTGGGTCTGGCGGTTGTATTCGGGGGCGAAGGCCGGCACGGCGATGACTTTGGCATACAAACAGCCGAGGAACGCCGCCGCGTAATCGGCGCCGGTCGGCAGGATCAGCACGCAACGCTCGCCGCCCTGCACGCTCAGGTGTTGCTGCAGGTGGGCGGCAATCGAGCGCGCCTTGGCATCCAGCTGGGCGTAGGTGGTCAGCCGCGGCGGCTGGTCCTCGTGGACGATGTGTCGAAGGGCAATCCGGTCCGGCTGGGTCTGCGCATAAAAGCCCACCAGTTCGGGAAAATGCGCGGCCTGATCTCGTATGGATTTCATTCTTTCACCTGTTTGTATCGGCAAGGCTCAACCCGCAGGCAGCGCAAAGGCGGCCCACAACGTTGTGAGAAAAGAGTGGGTGGCCGCTGACGACCACCGCTGTGACGGGCTTTGTTTATCGGCCCGGGCTTAGCGCGCCAGCTTCAGTGCCACGCGCGGCTCGGTCTGCGCCTGCGGCGACCCATGCCCAGAGCGCGCCGAACACGGTTGCGCCTGATCGCCGAAGATCGACTCGACGACCTCCTGGGAGCGGATCGCCAGCACCGACAACAGCGTGTCGCTCAAACCGTGGCTGTCTTCGCAGCAACCCTGGAGAAAAATGCCGGCCTCGCTGCCGGGGCTCAGGGGCAAGCGATAGTGACGGTCGACATTGGCGCCCTGGATGTATTCCTGAATGCCCGAGAGCAGTTCCAGGTGGTAGTCGCGGCGGTAACCGGTGGCGAGCACGACGACGTCGAAGGACTCGCTGTGCATCTGGTCATGGGGCGCGTCGCGCAGGAACAGCTCGATGCCGTCGGCGGCTACTTCGGCATGCACCACTTCGCGGTTGGTGAGCATGCGGTGGCGCTCTTCGCCGCGCACCTTCTGTTGGTACATGCGTTGGAAAATCGTCTCGATCAGGTCGGTGTCGACCACCGAATAGTTGGTGTTGCGAAACTCGTCGAACAGCGCGACGCGACGCTCCTGGCTGTGATTGAAGATCGTGTCGGTGAACGACGGGTTGAAGATCTGATTGACGAAGGGGCTGTCATCGGAGGGCTTCAGCGCGCTGCCTCGAATCACCAGGGTGGCCTCGACGTTGTCGAAACGCGAGGCCAGGTCTTCGAAGATTTCCGCCGCGCTCTGACCGCCGCCGACCACCGCCACGCGCACCGGGCCGGGGCGATTGGCGAGGAGCTTTTCGATGCCGCCGCGATAGCCCGCAGAGTGCAGCACGCGCGCATCTTCAAGGCCGTCGAAGGCCGCCGGCGCCTGGGGAATGCCGCCGATGCCGAACACCAGATTGCGCGCGCGGCGGCGGGAGACTTCACCGTTCGCATCGCGGGACAGCACGTCCATGGCGACAAAGCGGCCGTCTTCGAAATGCGGCTCCACCGACATCACCTCGGCGCCGTAATGGGCTTGCTCGGTGAAGTGCGAGGCCGCCCAGGTCAGGTAATCGGTGTATTCCTCGCGGGTAGGAAAGAAGGTCTTGAGGTTGATGAAGTCCTGCAGGCGGCCGCGCTCGTTGAGGTAGTTGACGAAGGTGAAACGGCTGGCCGGATTGCGCAGGGTCACCAGGTCCTTGAGGAAGGAAATCTGCATGGTAGAACCGTCGATCAGCATGCCTTCGTGCCAGTTGAACGCCGGCTTTTTCTCGAGGAAACACACGTGGGGCGCCAGACCGCTGCGCTGGGCATGCTCCTGGGTGGCGATGGCCAAAGCCAGGTTCGACGGGCCGAAACCGATGCCGATGAAGTCGTAGACGAGTTCCATGCTTCCCTCTCGTAAGGCGCGATGCGCGATCGACTCCGGCAGGCCGAACGACCAGGTCGCTGGCGCCGGATGGCCGTTCACGCGCATCAAAAATGTTTAAGACTGATTCTCATTAACATGACGACTGAGGCTGACGGCTGTTTAGTCCCGGTCGCCGAAAAACTTACAAAGCCTTTACAGTTTTCATCTGATACGCGGCGCCGATCTCTTCCACCGCGTCGCGGCTGGCGTTTTCGCGACGATCACCCTGCAGCTCGCTGAGCTGCCCCGACTCCATCTTCACCAGGCGGTCGGCGAGGTCGAAGTACTGGTCGTCGTGGCTGATGGCAAACACCGTGACGCCGGCCTTTTTGAACATCGGCAACAGCTCACGGTAGAAGAAGCGGCGGAACAACGGGTCTTGGTCGGCGGCCCATTCGTCCAGCAGCAGGATGTCGCGCTTCTCCAGCAGTGCCAGCATCAGCGCCAGGCGTTTGCGTTGCCCCTGAGAGAAGCGCGTGTCGAGCAAGTGCCCGTCGGCGAGCTGCACTTTGTGCTTCATGTGCAGTTTTTCCAGCCAGTGCTCGACGTCAGCCACATCGGCGTTTTGCCCATCGGGCCCGAGCAGTTGGGCAAACAGGTGAAAGTCCGTGAACACGCTGGCGAACAGCTGACGATAGGCCAGCCAGTCGTTCGAGCCGATGACCTGGCCATCGATCAGAATCGCCCCTGCCGACGGTCGATACAGGCCGCTGAGCAAGCGCGCCAGGCTGGATTTGCCGCTGCCGTTGCCGCCCATCAGGAACACGGTTTCGCCCCGACGCAGGGTCAGGTTGACCGGGCCGACGTCGAACCCGGGCTCGTCGCCCTGGGGCGCATAGTGGTATTCAACGTCACGCAGTTCGAGGGTCTGCCAGTGACCGGCGATGTGGCTCGGAGCGACGTCGAAGCTTTCGTGATGGTCGGCCAGGGCCAGCGACTCGACTTTATCCAGCGCCACGCGCCCGGAGATCTGCGCCGGGATCGCCGCCACCGCCAGCACCAGCGGCGTGCGCATGAACAGGACGGTCAGCGCGTAGGTGGCCGCCACTTCCGTCGGCGCCCAGCCCAGGCCGTTGGCCAGGTAAAACGCCAGGCCAATGGTGCCGAGGACCATGATGTTGGCCCAGTTGCTGGCCAGGCCGTGATAACGGTCGGCCAGGGTGAAATGCTCGCGGTAGCGCTGGGCGGCGACGTCGAAGGTTTCTTCGTACAGACGGCGCGCGCGGTCGCGGTTGAGGGTCAGCTCCTTGCGCCCGTCAATCACTCCCTGGTAGCTCTGATAGAGCTTGTCTTCGGACTCACGCAGCGCGCGGATGTGGGCGTTGAGTTTACCCACCAGCAGCCAGCCGACCCCCAACGTGAACGCCATCCAGCACAGCGTGGTGATGAACAGCGACGGCGACAGCCAGGCCAGGTAACTGAACGACGCGACGCTGAGCACCGAGCCGTAGATCAGGTCCGGCAGCTGCACAAAGGCCATGGTCACCGCGCGAATGTCGCTGGACAGGCTGGCGAAGATCTTCGCCCCGCCGATGGATTCGATGCGCTCGATGTTGGTGTCCAGCAGGCGCTTGACCATCACCCGGCGCAGGCCATAAACGAACCGGTGACCCAGCGCCGTCAGCGACAACGACGCCCCGGACGCCAGCGCCAGCAGCACGGCGAGCATCAGGCCGAATTGCCACAGCGCGGTGCCGAGGCCGTCGTGACTGCTGATCATGCGTTGGTTGACGAAGGCAATCACGCCGACGCTCAACAGCCCGCTGCTGACGCTCAGCAGCAGCACCATCGCAAGCGGCCAGCGGTATTGCTGGAAGACCAGACGAACTAATTTCATGAATGACTCCGGGCAGTGAAAACGAAAGACATGACGCGGCGATGCCTAGAGCTCGCCGAGCCGCGCGCGGCAGTGAGAGAGGGTGTCGCGCAGGAGGAAATTGACCATGGTCGGCGAGGTGCCGATGACCTTGGCCACGTCGCGCTGGGTGTAGCCCTGGATCTGGCTGAGGTCGAAGACGATGCGCATGCGCTTGGGCAATTCGTTGAGCGCCCCGACCAGTTGATCGAGGGACTCGCGGCCCGCCAATACACGCTCGGGGGACACCTCGAAACGTATCTGCTCTTCCTGCTCGGCTTCAGCGCCGTGGTTGCGTTCGAGACGCTGGCGGCGAAGACGGTCGATGGACAGATTACGCACGACGCGAAACATGTAGCGCGCAGGCTCCGCCGATGCGAGGTCGCTTTCGAGCATCTTCACGAAAGCGTCCTGCACCACGTCTTCGGCGCGAGCGCGACAGCCGAGGAATTTTGCCGCCAGCCGCAACAGCGCTTCGCGGTGGGTGTTGTAGGTGCCCATCAGCGCGTCGAGGCGCGGGTCTCTCGCGCCACGGGTGGCGCCAACACAGGGTGAGCCGACCCGGGTGGGGTGGCCCATTGCAGGGCGAAAATCCATCTTGTTCGACATCCCTGGTTACAAAGGAACGCGAAGGATAACGCAAACGATTCTCATTGCAACGTAAGAAAGTTTACCGATTGGTGAAACTTTATCGCCGTACCCCGAGTCGTTTCAGCCCTGCAGTCTTCATTTCATCAGGCGCAGCTCCAGGTATTGCAGGAGCATGATGGTCTTGCCGTCGTTGATTTCACCGCTCTCTACCATGGCGATGGCCCGCTCGAAATTCAGCTCCAGGACCTCGATGTCCTCGCCCTCCTCTTCCAGCCCGCCGCCGTCGCTGACCCGATCCCCGGGCTGGTATTCGCCGATGAAAAAGTGAATCCGCTCGGTCACCGAACCCGGGCTCATGAACGCATCGAAGATCTTCTTCACCGAACGCACGACGTAGCCGGTTTCTTCCTCGGCTTCCAGTCGAATGCGCTCTTCGGGGCTGGCATTGTCCAGCAAGCCCGCGGCGGCCTCGATCAAGTAGCCATCGTGGCCGTTGACGAAGGCCGGCATGCGGAACTGCCGGGTCAGCACCACGGTGCGGCGCTCGAGGTTGTACAACAGAATCGTCGCGCCATTACCCCGGTCGTACACCTCGCGGGTTTGCGGCTGCCAACTGCCGTCACGGCGTTGCAGCTCAAAGCTGTATTTCTTCAGCACGTACCAGTTGTCGGAGAGGAGTTGTTCGTCGGTGATGCGGATGGGGGTGGAAGGCATGGTGGTCCTTATGGGTAGGAGGTTAGCTGGATTGGGCTTGGACTGGGGCAGCTACCGAGGATTAGGCAATGACGCAAACCTTGTAGGAGTGAGCTTGCTCGCGAAGAGGCCGGTACATCCGCCACATCTTCCGCGGCTGGAATGCCATCTTCGTGAGCAAGCTCACTCCCACAAGGGCAGCGTTTGCCTTGCGAAAGCAGCGCGTCAGAAAGATGGGCTCTGCTCAATCATGACCACACCAGAGATGTATCGGTTGCCGCAAATCCTGGGGGAGCGAGCTTGCTCGCGAAGGCCTGGGTACATCCGCCGCATCTTCAGCGCCTGAAATGCCGTCTTCGCGAGCAAGCTCACTCCCACAAGGGCAGCGTTTGCCTTGCGAAAGCAGCGCGTCAGAAAGATGGGCTCTGCTCAATCATGACCACACCAGAGATGTATCGGTTGCCGCAAATCCTGGGGGAGCGAGCTTGCTCGCGAAGGCCTGGGTACATCCGCCGCATCTTCAGCGCCTGAAATGCCGTCTTCGCGAGCAAGCTCACTCCCACAAGGGCAGCGTTTGCCTTGCGAAAGCAGCGCGTCAGAAAGATGGGCTCTGCTCAATCATGACCACACCAGAGATGTAGCAGTTGCCGCAAATCCTGTGGGAGCGAGCTTGCTCGCGAAGAGGCCGGTACATCCGCCACATCTTCCGCGGCTGGAATGCCATCTTCGTGAGCAAGCTCACTCCCACAAGGGCAGCGTTTGCCTTGCGAAAGCAGCGCGTCAGAAAGATGGGCTCTGCTCAATCATGACCACACCAGAGATGTATCAGTTGCCGCAAATCCTGTGGGAGCGAGCTTGCTCGCGAAGGCCTGGGTACATCCGCCGCATCTTCAGCGCCTGAAATGCCGTCTTCGCGAGCAAGCTCACTCCCACATTACCTGCATGCGCCACTTCATCTGCGTTCCTGGCAAAACCCCGAACTATTGTTTCCATCGATTGCCAACATAGTCACGAACGCCGTTCTGTTTGCCCGTGCAAATCCGGATGATGGCGACACTGATTAACCAGACAAGGATTTGCCCGCAATGTCCATCAACATGACCATTCTGTTGACCCTCATCGTTTCGTTTTCCATCGCCCTGGCCGGTGTGGTGCATATCTGACAAGGCGTTCGCCGTGCAGTAAGCGCTGAGGCCCGATCCGGCACGCCAGACCGGGCCATCGATCGGCACTTTTTTATTCGTGAAAAGCCGCCACCGTCTCATTGCTGCCAACAAAAAAGCTGTCGGCGACGATGCGCAGCGGCTGCAGGTCCAGATCGCTTTTGCCCGCGTCGATCAGGCGCGCGAAGTGCCCGTACATGGCCGGGTACTCGCCCTCCACCGACACGCACTGCACCACGCCGTCGATGCTGACCTGCGCGCCGCCGGCGTCCAGACGCATCATGCCTTCGTCGCAGTGCAACTCAATGCTCCACTGCTCGTTGACGCTGTGATCGAAATCCAGTTCGGCAACCACCTGAACGTTCTCATCGGAGCGCATCTGCAATGACGCCGCAATTGGCGACTGGCAGTTGCTCGGCACGCTCAGGTTGGCGCTTTCAACGAACAACGCGCGGGGCAGCAATTCGGTGACGATCGACAACGCATTGATCCCCGGATCGAACACGCCCAGCCCGCCCGCCTGCCAGATCCACGCCTGGCCCGGGTGCCATTTGCGCACCTGCTCTTTCCAGTCGATCCGCACCTGCTTGAGGGTCTTGCCTTCAAGCCACTGCACCGCGTTGCGCACGCCCGGGGCGAAGCGTGAATGCCAGGCGAACAACCCGCTGACACCCGCCGAATTAACCTCATCGATCAAGGCAAGGGCTTCGCCCAGGGTCGAGCACGGCGGTTTTTCCACCAGCACGTGTTTGCCAGCCTTCAGCGCCTGTTCAACCAGCGCAAAACGCCCTTGGGGCGGGGTGCAAAAGGCGATGGCGTCCACCGCCGGGCCTTTTGTGAGCAGTTCATCCAGAGAGCTGAAATTGGGCACGCCCGGACAGTGCTGACCCAGCGTCGCCACCGCCACCAGCTCAAAGCGGTCACTGCCGTGGATGGCCGGCACGTGCTGGTCCTGGGCGATCTTGCCGTAACCCACCAGCCCTAAACGAATCGGATGCATCGATGACTCCTGTGATGTTGTCGTTGTTATGACAGACGCGTCCCAAACGGGGCGCCCTAAAGCAAATCAATGAATCGGTGCGGCTTCGCCCTGCTGAAATTCGCGGGGAGTGCAGCCGAATTCCCGGCGGAACACCGTGTGCAGGTATTGCGCGGATTTGAAGCCGCAGTTCTGCGCGATCTCGGCGATGGCCGCGTCACCGTGTTTCAGCCCTGACGCGGCGGCCGTGAGTTTGAAACTCAGAATCTCGTCGTGCACGCTGCAGCCGCGCTCCTTGCGAAAGTGCGATTCCAGCGAAGAACGGGAAATGCCGACGTAGCCCGCGACCTGGGCGGTTTTGATGCCCTGGCAGGCGTACTGGCGAATGAAGTGCAGCGCTTGCATGACGTAGGGGTTGCCCAGCGGCTGATGCAGGCTGGAGGCCTGAACGTTGATGGCCTCCGGCGGCACCAGAATCTGGCGGGCGGTCGAGGGCATGCCGTGGAGCATCTGGTGCAGCAACTGCGCCGCCGTTCGCCCCATGCTTTGCGTGCCCTGGGTCACCGAACTGAGGGGCACACGCGTGAGGGTGCGGGTCAGCGGGTCATTGTCGATGCCGATCAGCGCCACTTGCTCGGGCACCGCAATGCCCGCCGTCAGGCACGCCTGCAGCAACTGACGCGCGCGGGCGTCGCTGACGGCGATGATGCCGATGGGTTTGGGCAGGCTTTGCAGCCAGGTAATTTGCTGCTCCACGGCGCTGTCCCACATCGGCGCGCTGGTGCTCAGGCCGCGATAGACCTCGCCGTGCAAACCATCACGCTGCAACAGCCGGCGAAAGGCTTTCTCACGTTCCTGAGCCCAGCGATTGCTCTGGGCTTCCGGCAGGCTGAAACAGGCGAAGCGCGTCAGTCCGGCTTCGATCAGGTGCTCATAGGCCAGTTTGATCAGCGCGAAATTGTCCGTGGCGACATAGGGAATGTGTTTCGGATAGGCGCGCTCGTCCTCGTAGGAACCGCCCACGGCCACCACCGGCAAAGTACTTCCGGCCAGCGCCTCGCCGATCAGCGGATCATCGAAGTCGGCAATGATCCCGTCGCCCTGCCAGCGCTCGATGCCTTTGAGCCGGCACAGAAAATCTTCTTCCAGAAACAGATCCCAGGAGGCCCGGGTGCTGCTCAGGTAGTTGCCGATGCCGGTGATGATGCCGCGGTCGTAGACCTTGCCGCCGTTGAACAACAGCGCGATGCGGTGAGCGGGCGGGACGGTTTTCATTATTGTTCCCCGGGCCTGTGAAACGAGTCGGCACAGACTAGGCCTGCGCCGGGGGAATCTCAATACTCAAAATCGAACACCGAGTTGGTGATTTTCGCAATCGGCGCCGCCGGGGCCGTTGCTAGTATCGGCATCAGCCAAGAACAAAAATACGAAGAACGATAAGGAAACCCCGATGCCCTGCTTCCCCGATATCGACACCATCCGCTACGAAGGCCCCGGCAGCGAGTCACCCCTCGCCTTCCGCCATTACGACGCCGACAAAATCATCCTCGGCAAGCCCATGCGCGAACACCTGCGCATGGCCGCGTGCTACTGGCACACCTTCGTCTGGCCGGGGGCCGACATGTTCGGCGTCGGCACCTTCAAGCGGCCATGGGTCAAACCGGGGGACGCCATGGAGCTGGCGCGTTTGAAAGCCGACGCGGCCTTCGAGTTTTTCTCCAAACTGGGCATCGACTATTACAGCTTCCACGACACCGACGTCGCCCCCGAAGGCGCCAGCCTGAAAGAGTACAGCCACAACTTCGCGCAGATGGTCGACGAACTCGAGCGCCATCAGGAACAGAGCGGCATTCAGCTGCTGTGGGGCACCGCCAACTGCTTCAGCAACCCGCGCTTCGCAGCCGGTGCCGCGAGCAATCCGGACCCGGAAGTGTTCGCCTTCGCCGCCGCCCAGGTGTTCAGCGCGATGAACGCGACCCATCGGCTCAAGGGCTCGAACTACGTGCTGTGGGGCGGTCGCGAGGGTTACGAGACGCTGCTCAACACCGACCTGAAGCGCGAGCGCGAGCAACTGGGGCGCTTCATGGCCATGGTGGTCGAGCACAAACACAAGATCGGTTTTACTGGCGACCTGCTGATCGAGCCTAAACCCCAGGAGCCGACCAAGCACCAGTACGATTACGACACGGCCACGGTGTTCGGCTTTCTGCAACAGTTCGGTCTGGAGAAGGAGATCAAGGTCAATATCGAGGCCAACCACGCCACCCTCGCCGGCCACAGTTTTCACCATGAAATCGCCACGGCGGCGTCCCTCGGCATCTTCGGCAGCATCGACGCCAACCGCGGCGATCCGCAAAACGGCTGGGACACCGATCAGTTTCCCAACAGCGTTGAAGAGCTGACTTTGGCCACCTACGAGATCCTCAAGGCCGGCGGTTTCAAAAATGGCGGCTACAACTTCGATTCCAAGGTACGCCGGCAGAGTCTCGATGAGGTCGACCTGTTCTACGGCCACGTCGCGGCCATGGACGTGCTCGCGCTGTCGCTGGAACGGGCGGCGGCGATGATTCAGGACGACAAATTGCAGGCGTTCAAGGACCAGCGCTATGCGGGCTGGGACCAGCCGTTCGGGCGAGCCGTCCTGTCGGGGGATTTCAGCCTGGATGCCCTGGCGCAGCACGCCATGGACAACGAACTCAACCCGCAAGCCGTGAGCGGTCGCCAGGAAATGCTCGAAGGCGTGGTGAACCGTTTTATCTATCCCTGACAGCAGGCGCCCGCGATTCCCATGCAGGACCGGCGAGGTCATCACCAAATTCGCTGGATGGACGCGATGCTTTTCGTAGGACCGGCTTTAGCCGGGAAGAGGCCAACGCGTGCAACATCCATCTTGCGGTGTGACGCCAACAGCTTCCCGGCTAAAGCCGGTCCTACTAAGGGAATAGCGTTGGTTACATTCTCACGACAATTCCCTGCTCGCGGCGCGCGGCCAGTATCTACAGTTCCACCGGCAAACCCCTACATGCTCGAAAAGTGTCTCTAAACAAAAATAACAGGACGCAACCCCATGAAGAGTTTCAAGACCACCCTGCTCGCCAGTGCCCTGGCCCTGCTCAGCCTGCCCGTCATGGCCGATTCGGCCCATCCGAAAATCGGCTTTTCCATTGATGACCTGCGCCTCGAACGCTGGTCCCGGGACCGCGACTACTTCGTCGCAGCGGCAGAGAAAATGGACGCCAAGGTGTACGTCCAGTCCGCTGATGCCAACGAAGGCAAACAGATTTCCCAGATCGAAAACCTGATCTCCCGCGGCGTCGATGTGATCGTCATCGTGCCGTTCAACGCCACCGTGCTGACCAATGCCGTCGCCGAAGCCAAGAAGGCCGGCATCAAAGTGGTGTCTTACGACCGGCTGATCCTCAATGCCGACATCGACGCCTACATTTCCTTCGATAACGAAAAGGTCGGCGAAATGCAGGCGGCCGGCGTGCTCAAGGCCGCGCCCAAAGGCAATTACTTTCTGCTCGGCGGCGCGCCCACCGACAACAACGCCAAGGTCCTGCGCGAAGGCCAGATGAAAGTGCTGCAGCCGGCCATCGACAAGGGCGACATCAAGATCGTCGGCCAGCAATGGGTCAAGGAATGGAACCCGACCGAAGCCCTGAGCATCGTCGAAAACGCCCTGACCAAAAACAGCAACAAGATCGACGGCATCGTCGCCTCCAACGACGCCACCGCCGGCGGCGCGATTCAGGCCCTCGCCGCGCAGAAGCTGGCCGGCAAGGTGCCGATCTCCGGGCAAGACGCCGACCTGGCAGCCGTCAAACGGGTGATCGACGGCACCCAGACCATGACCGTCTACAAACCGCTGAAACTGATCGCCTCGGAAGCGGCAAAACTGTCGGTGCAACTGGCGCGCAACGAGAAGCCTACCTACAGCTCGCAGTACGACAACGGCACCAAGAAGGTCGACACTATCCTTCTGACCCCGACGCCGCTGACCAAGGACAATATCGATCTGCTGGAAAAGGACGGGTTCTACACCAAGGATCAGATCGCGGGTAAGTAAGCTCGCGGCTCAGACTGTACGAATCCCCAGCCAACACAGGCCGTGTGGGAGCGAGCTTGCTCGCGAATGCGGTGTTTCAGTCTACCTATCCGTTAAGGCTGTCTGACCTCTTCGCGAGCAAGCTCGCTCCCACCAACGCTCATCTGCCGTGAGAGCTGCTGTGTAAAAACCAGTGCGGGCGAAGCTTGATCCCTCACTGGCTTGCTTCTGCGCGAGATCCCGAAATGTCCGATTACCTGCTGCAAATGAACGGCATCGTCAAATCCTTTGGCGGCGTCAAGGCGCTCAATGGCATCGACATCAAGGTGCGGGCCGGCGAATGCGTCGGCCTGTGCGGCGAGAACGGCGCTGGCAAATCGACGCTGATGAAAGTCCTCTCGGCGGTCTATCCCCACGGCACCTGGGAGGGCGAAATCCTCTGGGACGGCCAGCCGCTGAAGGCGCAATCCATCAGCGAAACCGAGGCCGCCGGGATCGTCATCATCCACCAGGAACTCACCCTCGTCCCCGACCTGTCGGTGGCCGAAAACATTTTCATGGGCCACGAACTGACCCTGCCAGGCGGGCGCATGAATTACCCGGCGATGATCCACCGCGCCGAAGCCCTCATGCGCGAACTGAAAGTGCCGGACATGAACGTGGCCCTGCCGGTCTCGCAATACGGCGGCGGCTATCAGCAATTGGTGGAAATCGCCAAGGCGCTGAACAAACAGGCGCGCCTGCTGATCCTCGACGAGCCCTCTTCGGCCCTGACCCGCTCGGAAATCGAAGTCCTGCTGGACATCATTCGCGAGCTCAAAGCCAAGGGCGTCGCCTGCGTCTACATCTCCCACAAGCTCGATGAAGTCGCCGCCGTCTGCGACACGATCTCGGTGATCCGCGATGGCAAGCACATCGCAACCACGGCCATGTCCGACATGGACATCCCCAGAATCATCACGCAGATGGTCGGCCGCGAGATGAGCAACCTCTACCCCACCGAACCGCACGCCGTCGGCGAGGTGATTTTCGAAGCGCGCCATGTCACCTGCTACGACGTCGACAACCCGAAACGCAAGCGCGTGGATGACATTTCATTCGTGCTCAGGCGCGGGGAAATCCTCGGCATCGCTGGCCTGGTCGGCGCCGGGCGCACCGAACTGGTCTCGGCGCTGTTCGGGGCCTACCCAGGGCGCTACACCGGTGAAGTGTGGCTGGACGGCAAAGCCATCGACACCCGCACCCCGCTCAAATCCATCCGCGCAGGGCTGTGCATGGTCCCCGAGGACCGCAAGCGTCAGGGCATCATTCCCGACCTGGGCGTGGGCCAGAACATCACCCTCGCCGTGCTCGACAGCTTCGCCCACCTGACGCGCATTGACGCCGAAGCCGAGCTGGGCAGCATCGACAAGGAAATCGCGCGCATGCACCTGAAGACCGCGAGCCCGTTCCTGCCGATCACCAGCCTGTCCGGCGGCAATCAGCAGAAGGCTGTGCTAGCGAAAATGCTGCTGACTCAGCCGCGAGTGTTGATTCTCGACGAGCCCACCCGCGGCGTGGACGTTGGCGCCAAATACGAGATCTACAAACTGATGGGCGCGCTGGCGGCCAGCGGCGTGTCGATCATCATGGTGTCGTCGGAGCTGGCCGAAGTGCTGGGCGTGTCCGACCGGGTGCTGGTGATCGGCGACGGCCAGCTGCGCGGGAATTTCATCAACCAAGGCCTGACCCAGGAACAGGTGCTCGCGGCCGCACTCAGCCAGTCTGGGGACACTGCCTACAACAAAAACAATAACGACCGGCCCGATGCTGTGGGAGACGCGCGTCAATGAATCAACTCAAGCAACTGTTCACCCGCTACAAAATGCTCGCGCTGGTGATCGCCATCGCGGTCATCTGGCTGTTCTTCAGTTGGGAAACCGACGGGGGCTTTCTGACGCCGCGCAACCTGTCCAACCTGCTGCGGCAGATGTCGATTACCGGGATTCTCGCCTGCGGGATGGTGCTGGTGATCATCAGCGGTGAGATCGATCTGTCGGTGGGGTCGTTGCTCGGCCTGCTCGGCGGCGTGGCGGCGATTCTCGACGTCGTTTACCACGTGCCGCTGCCGCTGAACCTGTGCATCGTCGCCGGCTGCGGGCTGTTGATCGGTCTGGCCAACGGCTGCATGACCGCGTACCTGCGCATCCCGTCATTCATCGTCGGCCTGGGCGGCATGCTGGCGTTTCGCGGGATTCTGCTGGGGATCACCGGCGGCACCACCATCGCACCTGTGTCGCCGGAACTGGTCTACATCGGCCAAGGTTATCTGCCGCCAATGGTGGGCATCGTGCTTGGCGTGCTGCTCTTCGCCCTGACGCTGTTCCTGACCTGGCGTCAGCGCAGCAACCGCGCATTGCACGGGCTGGCCGCCCACTCGCTGGCACGGGATGCAGTGCGGGTGGTTGCCATCGGTGCCGTCCTGGCCGGGTTCGTCTACACCCTGAACAGCTACGACGGGATTCCGGTGCCGGTGCTGCTGCTGTTGGTCCTGCTTGGGGTGTTCAGCTACATCACCAGCCAGACCGTGTTCGGCCGACGCATCTACTCGGTGGGCAGCAACATGGAGGCCACGCGCCTCTCCGGCATCAACGTGCAGGCCGTGAAGTTGTGGATCTTCGGCATCATGGGTGTCATGTGCGCCCTCGCCGGCCTGGTCAACACCGCACGCCTGGCCGCGGGCTCGCCGTCGGCGGGCAACATGGGTGAGCTCGATGCCATCGCTGCCTGCTTCATCGGCGGGACCTCCATGCGAGGCGGCTCGGGCACCGTCTACGGCGCCTTGCTCGGGGCCCTCGTCATCACCAGCCTCGACAACGGTATGTCCATGCTCGACGTTGACAGCTACTGGCAGATGATCGTCAAGGGCAGCATTCTGGTGCTGGCGGTGTGGGTCGATGTCAGTACCCGGGCTGGGCGGCGTTAAGTGCAGACACCTGAATGCCTGCATTGGAAGCGAGATGGGTGGGAGCGAACAGAGGAGGCGCGTACGACCGAATGACCGCGTCGGACACGACCCTCGTGAGAGCGAGCTTGCTCGCGAAGAGGCGGATACAGTCCTGCAGTAACAGGGCTGTATCCGCCCTACCAAGCGGTTAACGCGCGGTGATTTTCCACGCGCGGTGGATCTTGCCGTTGCGCGCAAAGTCCGGGTCGACGGTGTGCTGAGTGATTTCCTCCACGGCGTAACGCTCCACCAGCGTCTCTTCGAGCTGGAATTTGCGGAAGTTGTTGGAGAAATACAGCACGCCGCCCGGCGCCAGGCGCGCCATGGCCAGGTCGATCAGTTGCACCTGATCGCGCTGCACGTCAAACACGCCTTCCATGCGCTTGGAGTTGGAGAACGTCGGCGGGTCGATGAAGATCAGGTCGTACTCTTCACGACTGGCCTCCAGCCACACCATCACGTCGCTCTGCTCCAGACGGTTCTTGTCCGAGAAGCCGTTCAGCGACAAATTGCGACGCGCCCAGTCCAGATAGGTTTTCGACAGGTCGACGCTGGTGGTGCTGCGCGCACCGCCCTTGGCCGCGTGCACGCTGGCGGTCGCGGTGTAGCAGTAAAGGTTGAGGAAGCGCTTGCCCGCTGCTTCGCGCTGGATACGCATGCGCATTGGCCGGTGATCGAGGAACAGACCGGTGTCCAGGTAATCGGTGAGGTTGACCAGCAGCTTCACGCCGCCTTCGTTGACCTCATTGAACTTGCCCTGGGCGCTCTGGCGCTCGTACTGCTTGGTGCCGCTCTGGCGTTCGCGACGCTTGACCACCACGCGGCTCTTGTCGATGCCCAGCGCCTGGGGAATGGCTGCCAGGGCGTCGAACATGCGGATCGAGGCCTTTTCCGGATCAATGGACTTCGGCGCCACGTACTCCTGGACGTGTACCCAATCGTGGTACAGGTCGATGGCCATGGCGTACTCGGGCATGTCCGCATCGTAGACGCGGTAGCAATCGATCCCCTCGCGCTTGACCCATTTGCCCAGCGCCTTGACGTTCTTCTGCAGGCGGTTGGCAAACATTTGCCCGCCTTCGCTCAGGCGCGGTTGCTCAATGACCGGCGCAGGTGCGGGCGTCGGCTTGATCGGGTTGCCGTTCTTGTTGTACTGGCGCTCCGGGGCGACGTCCGGCGTCTGGTCATAAGCGGCTTGCTCACGCTCGGCCTGGCGCTGCTCCGGGGTACGACGCTCGCCGGTCACGAACTGATCCGGCAACACTTTGATCAACAGCAGCTTGCACGGCAGTGCGCCGTTCCAGAACGCGTACTGCTTGTGGCTGCGAATGCCCATGCGCTTGCCCAGGTCAGGCGCACCGGTGAACACCGCCGCTTCCCAGTTCAGGCAGGCCTGACGCAGGCGCTCGCCGAGGTTCTGGTAGAGATACAACAGGCTGGCTTCGTCACCGAGACGCTCGCCGTACGGCGGGTTGCAGATGACCAGACCGGTCTGGTTCTGATCGGGACGCGGCTCGAAGGTTGCCACTTCGCCCTGGTAGATCTTGATCCACTCGCTCAGGCCGGCGCGCTCGACGTTGTTGCGGCCCGGCTGGATCAGACGCGGATCGGCTTCATAACCACGAATCCACAGCGGCGGCTTGGCCAGACCCGCTTGCGCACGTTCCAGCGCTTCGTCATGCAGCTTGCGCCAGATCGCCGGCACGTGGCCCAGCCAGGCCGAGAAGCCCCAGCGCTCGCGCTTGAGGTTGGGCGCGATGTCGGCAGCGATCATCGCCGCTTCGACCAGGAACGTACCCACGCCGCACATCGGGTCAGCCAGCGCGCCACCCTCAGCGGCAATGCGCGGCCAGCCCGAGCGGATGAGGATCGCGGCGGCCAGGTTTTCCTTGAGCGGCGCGGCGCCCTGCTGCAAACGGTAGCCGCGCTGGTGCAGGCTGTGGCCGGACAAGTCCAGGGACAGAATCGCTTCGCCCCGGTCCAGACGCAGGTGCACGCGCAGGTCAGGATTGAGTTTGTCGACCGAGGGGCGTACGCCGTCTGCCGTGCGCAGGCGGTCAACAATGCCGTCTTTAACCTTCAAGGCGCCGAAATGGGTGTTATCGATGCCCGAACCGTGACCGCTGAACTCAACGGCCAGCGTGCCTTCCGCCTCCAGATGGTCCGCCCACTCGATGTCGTGAACCCCGTGATAAAGGTCCTCGGCGTCTTTCATCGGGAAACGCTTGAGCACCAGCAGCACCCGGTTCGCCAGACGCGACCACAGACACAGCCGGTAGGCGGTTTCCATATCGGCGGTGCCACGGATGGCGGAAGTGTGTTCGCGGGTTTCCTCGAGACCAAGGGCGGTGGCTTCCTCAGCCAGCAAGCCTTCGAGGCCTTTTGGGCAGGTGAGGAAAAGTTCGTAACGGTCCGACATGAGTATTCCAGAGCCTTGGGCTATAGCGGCCGGACAACGCATTGTCCGGCCCGATTGCAACAGACGCCTTTCAGGGAGGACGCCTGCGCGGCACACAATTTGTGCCTGTCCCTCGCACCGATACATTTCGAGTGCGACGGTCCGCCAGCACGTGAGGGCTGACGACAAATGATTAACAAACGCTATTCAGCACGACGGCGGCGGCAATAAAAAGTCACATCGCTGACCCTTCGTCGTTTTTCCACTGACCACAAACGGCCAGCACTCTCAATTGCGAAACACTTGCACTGCCGCGTGAAAGCCCCGTTTTGAGGGGGCTCTCTGTCAAAACACCGCTGAAACGCATCAGCGCTTATGGTCGTAATGCCTGAATGGTTACGTTCTTATGACAAAACGATCATTCACAGCGTACCGCTCATTGGTTAGAAATCACCCAAGGTCATCGCCGCAACGGCGGTGGCATCAAGCCCGCGACGCCGGCAGCGGGCCGCTAACGGCAGAAGATTTTCTGCCGGACCTCAACCTGAGGTCTCCAGGGACATTACAGTCAACAAACGAGGGCAACACCCTATGAGAAGACTTAAGCGTGATCCGATGGAAAGAGCATTTTCGCGCGGATACCAGTACGGCGTATCCGGTAAATCCCGTGAGCTTTGCCCATTTACTCTACCGTCAGTGCGTCAAGCCTGGATCAATGGCTGGCGAGAAGGACGCGGCGACAACTGGGACGGTATGACCGGCACTGCGGGCATTCACAGACTCAACGAACTTCACGCGGTCGGCTGACGCAACCCTCACGTTACAGCCTGACCTAAAGCTTCTTGAACTAACGCTTTTAAAACATCTGACCGCTTCACCGTAACCACGCACGTCCCACCCGGGCGGCGGGCCAAGGCCCAAGAGGGGTTCCAGTCGGAACCCCTCTTTTCGTTTCGGATGATTACCGAGACATTGCTGCGATAGCGTCCACCGACTGGTGAATCAGCGCCGGCCCCTTGTAGATGAAGCCCGAATAGATCTGCACCAGACTCGCCCCTGAGGCGATTTTCTCGGCCGCGTGCCTGCCCTCGGTGATGCCGCCGGCCGCAATGATCGGCAAGCGCCCACCCAACTCAGCGGCCAGCACCTTGACGATGTGCGTGCTCTGCTCGCGCACTGGCGCGCCTGACAGGCCACCCGCTTCATCGCCGTGTGGCAGACCTTCCACGCCCTTGCGGCTGAGGGTGGTGTTGGTCGCAATCACCGCGTCCATCCCCGACTCCAGCAACGCGCTGGCCACCAGCACGGTCTCTTCGTCGCTCATGTCCGGGGCAATCTTGATGGCCAGTGGCACGCGCTTGCCATGGATCTGAGTCAGCGCATCCTGACGCACCCGCAGGGCTTCCAGCAGTTGCTTGAGCGAATCACCGAACTGCAGGCTGCGCAGGCCCGGTGTGTTGGGCGAGCTGACGTTGACGGTGACGTAACTGGCGTGGGCGTAGACCTTGTCCAGGCAGATCAGGTAGTCGTCGACAGCGCGCTCGACCGGCGTATCGACGTTCTTGCCGATGTTGATGCCCAGCACGCCGTTGTACTGCGCGGCCTGCACCCGGCTGATCAGATTGTCCACGCCCAGGTTGTTGAAGCCCATGCGATTGATGATGGCATCCGCCTGGGGCAGACGGAAAATGCGCGGTTTCGGATTGCCCGGCTGCGGACGCGGCGTGACGGTGCCGATCTCGACAAAACCGAAGCCCAGCTGGGAAAAACCATTAATGGCCGCGCCGTTCTTGTCCAGCCCCGCCGCCAGCCCGACCGGGTTGGGGAAGCGCAGGCCCATGACGGTCACCGGCAACTGCATCGGCGCCTTGTTGAACAGGCCGTTGAGCCCCAGACGCCCGCCCGCGCCGATCAGGTCGATGGACAGATCGTGGGAGGTTTCAGGGGAGAGTTTGAACAGTAACTGGCGGGCCAGGTTATACATGGGAGGGCGCGGCTCGTTTGCGGCTGGGATCAGCGGCGGATTATAAACGCCGCTGCAGGGTAGCGCGAGGCATGTCGAGAACTTTGCTTACAACCTCGGCTCCCGCTGGCATATGGCTTGCTTGGCGTCCTGTATCGACTCGATCCAATGGCGGAGCGAGACACAGGACAATGACGTCGCTGTCGCCCCGGTTCAATCGGGGCGAGGCGGCGTTTTTTTTGGACGATCGGCAGCGCTGACCAGCGCGTCGGCCTCCACGCGGAATGGCACTCATGAATGACACGCTTACCCCCTCGCTGGCCTGGGTCAACGGCAGCGATGCACTGGAACTGACCAGTGTCGACCTTGGCTTCATGGCGCTCACCGACAGCGCCTCGCTGATCGTCGCCGCGACCCAGGGCTTCGCCCAGCCCTACGGCCTGCATATCAACCTGCACCGGCAGATGTCGTGGGCCAACCTGCGCGACAAACTGGTGAGCGGCGAATTGCACGCGGCCCACAGCCTCTACGGTCTGGTCTACGCCGTCCAGCTGGGGCTGGCCGGACCGGCGAAGGACATGGCCGTGCTGATGGGGCTGAACCAGAACGGCCAGAGCATCAACCTGTCGCGGTCACTGCAGGACGCCGGCGTGACCACTCCTGATGCACTGGACCGGCGCACGCACCAAAGCGACTCAAAACTGACCTTTGCCCAGACCTTCCCCACCGGCAATCACGCCTTGTGGCTTTATTACTGGCTCGCGAGCCAAAGCATCCATCCGTTGCGCGACGTCGACAGCGTGGTGGTGCCGCCGCCGCAGATGGTCGAGCACTTGCAGGCCGGACGCATCGACGGCTTTTGCGTCGGCGAGCCGTGGGGCGCCAGCGCAGTTCAGCAGAACCTGGGCTTCACCCTGGCGACGTCCCAGGCCATCTGGCCGGATCACCCGGAAAAGGTGTTGGGGTGCAGCCTGGAATTCGCCGAGCAGTACCCGAACACGGCGCGGGCGCTAGTGATGGCGGTGCTTGAAGCCAGCCGTTTCATCGAAGAGAGCACCGACAACCGGCGCAGCACCGCGCAGCTGCTCAGCGCCGCCGAGTACGTCAATGCACCGGTGGGCACCATCGAATCGCGGCTGCTCGGCGAATACGACGACGGGCTCGGCAACCAGTGGCACGACCACCATGCGATCCGCTTCCACGGCAACGGCCAGGTGAACATGCCCTGGCTGTCCGACGGCATGTGGTTCATGACCCAGTTCCGCCGCTGGGGCTTGCTGCGTGAAGACCCGGATTACCTCGGCGTCGCCCGCGGCGTCCAGCAATTGGGGCTGTACCGCCAGGCCGCCGAGGCGCTGGGCATTGCCGTACCGCCTTCGCCCATGCGCAGCAGCCAGTTGATCGACGGCAAAATCTGGGACGGCAGCGACCCGGCGCGTTACGCCCGCAGCTTCAAGCTGCACGCGCTGGCCGATGCCGCCCCCGTTCATGCTGATCGCTGAGGAGACGCCACCATGCTGCGAATCCTGCTGATCAACGACACGCCCAAAAAGGTCGGGCGCCTTAAGGCCGCGCTGACCGAAGCCGGTTTTGAGGTGATCGACGAATCCGGGCTGATCATCGACCTGCCCGGCCGGGTCCAGGCCGTGCGGCCGGACGTGATTCTCATCGACACCGAATCGCCAGGCCGTGACGTGCTGGAGCAAGTGGTGCTGGTGACCCGCGATCTGCCGCGGCCGATCGTGATGTTCACCGACGAGCACGACCCCGTCGTGATGCGCCAGGCGATCAAGTCCGGGGTCAGCGCCTACATCGTCGAAGGCATCCACGCACAACGCCTGCAGCCGATTCTCGACGTGGCCATGGCGCGCTTCGAAAGCGATCAGGACCTGCGCGCGCAACTCCAGGCCCGCGATCAGCAATTGGCCGAACGCAAACGCATCGAAACGGCCAAGGGGCTGTTAATGAAAATGAAGCAGTGCAACGAAGAAGAGGCCTACACCCTGATGCGGCGCCAGGCCATGAGCCGACAGCAGAAGCTGATTCAAGTGGCGGAGCAGATCATTGCCATGAGCGAGTTGCTGGGCTGATCGCATTCAGTCCCGGACGACCTTGGCGTAACTGACTACACCCACTCCTGTAGGAGCCCGCTTGCTGGCGAACCCATTGTGTCAGCTGAGATCTGCGCCGCTGGCCCGCCGCTTTCGCCAGCAAGCCGGCGCCTACGAAAAATGCGCAGGGCCGGCCCGGTTGATCCGACCAGGCGTCTGGCGCGCATCTGGCCCATGTATTGCTACGTACACATCACAGGTAGCCAACGGCGGTTGCCCACTCACGACAAAGACGTCGCACCCCTTCGCGAAAGCGCACAGGGCTGCGGCGTTTTTTCGTTTTTGCCCTGAACACATCGGGGCGGGTGGAGTACCGGTATGGTGCTTCACCTGCAAGACCTGACCCGTAGCGGTGCGAGCAATCTCTCGACCGAACACGAATCCCTGCAGATGAGGTGTTAGATGAACACGAGTTTCTGGAAAGCCGGCCATAAACCGACACTGTTCGCAGCGTTCCTGTATTTCGACCTGAGCTTCATGGTCTGGTACCTGCTCGGTCCCATGGCCGTGCAAATCGCCGCCGATCTGCACCTGACCACCCAGCAACGCGGCCTGATGGTCGCGACGCCGATTCTGGCGGGCGCCGTACTGCGTTTCATCATGGGCATGCTCGCCGACCAGCTGTCGCCCAAGACCGCCGGGATCATCGGCCAGGTCATCGTCATCGCCGCGCTGCTGGGCGCCTGGCAGTTGGGTATTCACAGCTATGAACAGGCGCTGCTGCTGGGCGTGTTCCTTGGCATGGCCGGCGCGTCCTTCGCCGTGGCGCTTCCGCTGGCCTCCCAATGGTATCCGCCGCAGCACCAGGGCAAAGCGATGGGCATCGCCGGTGCCGGCAATTCGGGCACTGTGTTCGCGGCCCTTATCGCACCCGTACTGGCGGCCAGCTTCGGCTGGAACAACGTGTTCGGCTTTGCCGTGGCGCCGCTGCTGTTGACCCTCATCGCGTTCTCGCTCATGGCAAAGAACGCCCCCGAACGGCCCAAAGCCAAATCCATGGCTGACTATTTCAAGGCCCTGGGCGACCGCGACAGCTGGTGGTTCATGTTCTTCTACAGCGTGACCTTCGGCGGCTTCATTGGCCTGGCCAGCGCCCTGCCCGGCTATTTCAACGATCAATACGGCCTGAGCCCGGTGACCGCAGGTTACTACACCGCCGCCTGCGTCTTCGGCGGCAGCATGATGCGGCCACTGGGCGGCGCCCTCGCCGACCGCTTCGGCGGGATTCGCACGCTGTCAGGCATGTACGCCGTCGCCGCGATCTGCATCGCCGCCGTGGGGTTCAACCTGCCCAGCTCATGGGCCGCACTGGCGCTGTTCGTCGCGGCCATGCTCGGCCTTGGTGCCGGTAACGGCGCGGTGTTCCAGCTGGTACCGCAACGCTTTCGCAAAGAGATCGGCGTCATGACCGGTCTGATCGGCATGGCCGGCGGCATCGGTGGCTTCCTGCTGGCCGCCGGGCTCGGCGCGATCAAGCAGAACACCGGCGAGTACCAACTGGGCCTGTGGCTGTTCGCATTCCTTGGCGTGCTGGCCTGGTTCGGCCTGATGAACGTCAAGCGTCGCTGGAGAACCACTTGGGGCTCGGCCGCCGTTACCGCCGCCCGCGTCTAGGCCGTGAGCCTCAATCAGCCGATTCCGGCAGTTGCTTCCAGAGCGAACGGCTTGCAACTCCGCGTCGCCGAGTTCAGCGCCACCGGGCCCAGGGCGGAAAATCAGGATGCCATTCGCGTGGTCACTCCTGCTCCGGCGCTGGCCGCCAGCAAGGGTTATCTGTTCGCCCTCGCTGACGGCGTCAGCCAGTGCGCCGACGGCGGCCTGGCATCCCGCGCCACGCTTCAGGCGTTGGCGATGGACTACTACGCGACGCCGGAAACCTGGAGCGTCGCCCAGGCCCTCGATCGCCTGCTGCTGGCACAAAACCGCTGGCTGCTGGCCAACGGCTTGTTGACCACCCTCAGCGTGCTGATCCTGCGCGGGCGTCGCTTCACCCTCGCCCATGTCGGCGACTGCCGCGTGTACCGCTGGCATGCAGGGCTGCTCCAGCGCATCAGCCAGGACCATGTCTGGGAACAACCGGACATGCAGCATGTGCTGAAACGGGCGCTGGGCCTAGATCAATACGTGGTCATGGATTATCGGGACGGTGAGCTGCGCATCGGCGAGCGGCTGCTGCTGGTCAGCGACGGCGTGTGGGCAACGTTGGGCGATGACCGAATCGGCTCGATCCTCAACGAACAGGCCGATCTGGACACGGCCGTCAGAACGCTGGTCAACGCCGCGCATCTGTCTGGCAGCGCCGATAACGCCAGCGCCTTGATGATTCAGGTCGATCAGGTGGGCTCGGACAGCTTGGGCGAGACGCTGTTGCAACTGCAGCAGTGGCCAGTCCCACCGCTTCTCAAGGCAGGCCAGCTGTTTGAAGGCTGGCAGGTCGAAACGCGTTTGAGCGACTCGCGACAATCGCTGCTCTACCGCCTACGCGACAGTCAACAGCAACCGTGGTTACTGAAGACGCTGCCGCCCTCCCGGGTTGACGAGGCCGGCGCGGCGGAGGCCTTGCTGCTCGAAGAGTGGTTCGTGCGTCGCGTCGCCGGCCGCTTCTTTCCCGAGCTTCACCCCCTCGGTCAGCGCCAGCATCTGTACTACGTGATGCGCGAGCATGCCGGCCATACCCTGGCTGACAGCTTCGATCAGGAAGGGCCGATGGCGCTGTCACCGTGGTTGAATCTGGCCAGGGAACTGATCGCTGCCGTTGGTCTGCTGCACCGGCGCAACATCATTCACCGTGACATCAAGCCGGAGAATGTGCTGCTTCAGGAGGCGGGAGGTGTGCGCATTCTGGATTTCGGGCTCGCCTACAGCCCAGGTCTGTCAGTGGATCAAGCCAGCGACGTGCCCGGCACGCCCAGCTTCATGGCGCCTGAAGCCTTCGAAGGCGCAGAACCCGGCCCTGGTTTCGACCTGTATGCCGCCAGCGTCACGCTGTATTTCCTGCTGACCGGTCACTATCCCTACGGCGAAGTCGAGCCCTTCCAGCGCCGGCGCTTTGGCAATCCGTCGCCCGCCAGTCGTTACCGTCCAGATATGCCGGAATGGCTGGACCAGCATCTGCAACGCGCCCTGCAGGCTGATCCGCTGAAGCGCTTCGAAACCGCCGAGCACTGGCTCGTGCACTTTAAACAGGGCGAGCTGACGCCGCGGAACCAACGTACTACGCCGCTGCTGGAGCGTGAGCCGCTCAAGGTCTGGCGCGCAGTCGCACTGATCTCGCTGATGATCAATCTGGTTTTGTGGGTGTTGCTGTTCAAACGCTAGTACGGACTTAGTCGTCTGAGGGCACCGACTTAGATGGATCCACATTGATGCAACTATCTTGGCTTAGGCACCCAGACAGCGAATTTTCAGACGAAAGGATCGCAGCAAGGGTTAAATCGCAGGCAAAGAAAAACCCGGCCGAGGCCGGGTTTTTCGTGAAGCGAGGCTAATTACTTAGCTTGGGCTTCTACTTGTGCTTCTACGCGACGGTTTACAGCGCGGCCAGCGTCAGTTGCGTTGTCAGCAACTGGACGGGATTCGCCGTAGCCAACCGAGTTTACGCGGTTAGCGCCAACACCGTACTGGTTAACCAGAACTTGCTTAACGGCGTTTGCACGACGCTCGGACAGCTTCTGGTTGTAAGCGTCAGGACCGACGGAGTCAGTGTGACCTTCAACAGTGGTGGTGGTTTGTGGGTACTGCTTCATGAAGTCAGCCAGGTTCTTGATGTCGCCGTAGCTGTTTGGCTTCACAACCGACTTGTTGAAGTCGAATTTAACGTCCAGCTCAACGCGAACGACTTCAGCAACAGCTGGGCAGCCGTTAGCGTCTACAGTCACGTTTGCAGGGGTGTCAGGGCACTTGTCAACGTTGTCGCAAACGCCGTCGTTGTCGCTGTCGGAGCACACTTCAGCTACTGGAGCCGGTGCTGCTTCAACTTTCTTCGAACCGCCGCCGAAGTTCACACCGATACCGACGCTTGGCGCCCACTCGGTGTCGCCCTGGTCGATGTTGTACTGAGCTTCAACGCCAGCACGGGCATAGAAGTTGTCAGTGAAGTACAGCTTGGCACCGCCGCCGATGTTGGCGAAGGTGGAGCGGTTACGACCGTTGCTGCCGTTCTGATCGATGCTCTGATCGGAGAAACCAGCCGAAACGTACGGACGCAGCATGTCGCCTGGGTTGTTGAAGTGGTACAGAGCGTCCAGAGCGGTGTTCGCGCCCTTGATGTTCTGGCCATTGTCGCTACGGACGTTGTGCACTTCGTCATAGCCCAGACGCAATTCAACGTCGTCGGTCAGGAAGTAGCCAACAGAACCGCCGAACAGGTTGCCGTCGTTTTTGAAGTTACGAGCGCTGTCGAACTGTTCTTTCTTGGCGAAGCCTTCGATTTCGACTGCGCCTTGGCCTTGAGCCAGAGCGCCGAACGAAGTTGCGGCAACAATAGTACCAATGGCCAAGCCCAAGGTGTTTTTCAGTTTCATCCGTTAAATCCCCATCTGGTGATTGTAAAGCAGTCCCCCTTAGCGAGAGACAACTCGTCGGCAAGTCTATCAGAACTTGCCTGCTCGTTAGAGATATTTGCACCGAGTTAAGTTTCGGTAACGCCTGCAAATTTCTCACGTAATTTATCAAGTGCCCGCTTGTAACGCATTTTCGTGGCACTCAGGCCCATGTGCATGATGTCTGCGATCTCCTGAAATTCCAGCTCTGCGACAAATCGTAGCACCAGAATTTCCCTGTCAATCGGATTCACATGCACAAGCCAACGATCAAGCCCGCCCTTTTCTTCTGGTTTTGGCGTCTTTTCTTCCGACGCTTCCTCGAGGGGGTCAAGACTCAAAGCGTCCAGCAACCGACGCTTTCGCCGCTCCTTCCTGTACTGCGTGATGCATTCGTTGTACGTGATGCTGTAGAGCCAGGTTTTGAACTTCGATTTACCCTCGAAGTTCTTCAAGCCATACAACACCTTAAGCATCACTTCCTGACAGACATCATCAGCATCGCGATCGTTCCCCAGATACCGTGCGCAGACGTTAAAAAGTGTCCGCTGGTAACGACGCATCAGCTCCTCATAGGCACGCGTCACATGAAACAGCTCGGCGTGCGAACGCGCAACCAGCTCCTCATCGGAGAGCTCGCGTGGGTCGTAGCGCAGAGAGGGCGATTGAGCGTTATTCAAAACAAGTCGTGCCGACAGTCGGATAGATGTCCGCCGCACCCGGGAATCGCCCGGGTTTTGCGGCGGCATACATTAGCAGATTCGCCGGCTCAACGGCTGCTCACTCGCTGCTCAAGGAGGATGCGGTTGGACAAAGACACCAACTCCCCTTCCTCGGTCAGCAGAGTGGTCTTCACCGTGCCAATTTCTTCGATCTGCCCTTCGACCTCACCCACACGCACTTGTTGCCCTACCTGGTACAGCTCACGTACATAAATTCCTGCGAGGATCTGGCTCGCGATTTCGCGGCTGCCGAGTCCCATGGCCAGCGCAACGGCCAGACCAACGGTAATCAATGCGATAACAATCACATGGTTCAGCAGGTCGGTTTTGACCTCGAGCTGACTGATCGCTACCGAAATACTGATGATGATCACCAGCCACTGGGCGATTCGCCCCAGGCCGGCCGAGTAATCCAGCCCCACCCCTTCGGCGGCGCCCCGCACAATACCGTTGACCAGTTGCGCCAGCAACACACCCACTAGGAGCACCAGCGCGGCGCCGAAAACTTTCGGCAGGTACAGCGCCAGCATGTCCAGCGTTGCCGACACCCGCTCCAACCCGAGCGATTCTGCCGCCGACACCAGAAAAATCAAGAGCACGAACCAATACACGATCTTGCCGATCAGCGTCGAAATCGGGACTTGAACCCCCGCGCGACTGATCAGCTTGGTCAACCCGGTGCCACCCATCAGGCGGTCCAGACCGAGTTTGGCCAACAACTTGGAAAGCAGGGTATCGAGCAGCTTTGCCACCACGAAACCCAAAAGCACTACCACCAGCGCGCCGAACAGATTCGGGATGAAGTTCGCGACTTTGGTCCACAACGCAGTCATTGCAGTAACCAGGCTCTGCGTCCAGAGATCCAATTCCATATTCAATCAGCCTTGTCTTGTGCACCGGTACCGGTAAACGTAGTACCGGCACGGGTCGCCTTGCGGCGGGAAACAGGTGAAACGTGAGCGGAGCCATTGTTCAGGGCGATCATCAAAGCCTGCGTGCAACGACCCAGAAGACTGAACAGATCACCGGCGCCCACCTGACGGTTGGCGGTCTTCAACACTCGGCCCAGAACGGCATCATCGTCCCGGCTGCTGGACGAAGCATTGAGCATGTCTCGCAGTGATTCTTCAAACGGGTCGTGCATAGGCACCTCACGCAATGTCACTGAAAGACGCATCCCATTCTGCCGGAGTCACACGACACACACGAACGCCTCCCGATTTTTTACGCTCACACCCACCGCAACCGCTTGAACAACCACGTCTGGCCGACGGCCACGATGAGCATCAAGCCGCAGGCATACAGAAACCCATAGGGATTTTCCGACCCGGGGATGCCCCCCACGTTGATGCCCAGCAAACCTGTCAGGAAGGTCATCGGCAGGAAGATGCCGGTGATGACCCCAAACCGATACATGGTCCTGTTCATCCGCTCGTTGAGGCGCCTGTCTTCAGCCTCAAGCACCAGCCCCACTCGCTCTCGGGTCAATTCCAGCTCTTCGAGATAACGCGTCAGGCTGTTGTTTAGTTCGTTCCAGTAATCCGCATCGTCCTCCACGAACCACGGCATCTTGCTGCGCGTCAGCTGGGCGTAGATTTCGCGCTGAGGCGCCAGAAACCGACGCAGTCCCGCCGCTCGTCTGCGGATATGCACCATGTTGCCGTGCTCGGGCAGATACCGCTCGTCGGCATCTATGCGTTCTTCCATGTCATCGACCAGTTCGGTCAGCTCGCTGACCACTGCCTGAACCTTGTCAGTCAGGAACTGGGCCAGATACAGCAGCAGTTCCGACGCCGTTTTCGGTCCCTTTCCTTCATTCAATGACGAGATCAGCTCATCGGTTGCCCGCAGCGAGCGCAGGCGCAACGAGATAACGCGCTGGGCGGCGGCAAAAATGCGCACCGACACCATGTCTTCCGGCTCGGCCCCCGGGTTCAGGTTGATCCCGCGCAGGAACAGCAGCAATTCGTTGTCCGGCAAAGCCAGCAGCCGCGGCCGGGTGTTCTCTTCCAGCATCAGGTCGCAGACGAACTCGCTCAGACCGCTGCTCTTGCGCAACCACGTCTGGGTCTGCGGATGGCTGCGGTCCCAGTGGAGCCACACGCTTTCGTGGGGCTCCAGTTGCAGACCATCCAGTTCAGTTCGGGGGATTGAACGCGCCCCGCCCTTTCCGTCCAACACGAGGGCGTGAACCAGCCCCCACTGCGCGTTTGTTTCGTCGAACATTTGTATCCTTGCTGAGTGAATCGCCAGCAGCCCGAAGAAGGCCGCTCAGTCGGGCATCGTCAGCGCGCTGGGCGAGACGATGATGCCGTTGTTGTCGGCATAGATGAATTCGCCCGGCTTGAACGTCACACCGCCGAAGGTCACCGCCTTGTTCAGATCACCCAGGCCGCGCTTTTCGGTCTTGAGCGGGTGACTGGCCAGTGCCTGCACACCGAGGTCGGTCTGTGCCAGGACATCGACATCGCGCACGCAGCCAAAAATCACCATGCCCTCCCAGCCGTTTTTCGCTGCCTTTTCGGCGATCATGTCGCCGAGCAGTGCGCAGCGCAGCGAGCCTCCGCCGTCCACGACCAATACTTTGCCGTGTCCATCCTGCTCGGCCTGCTCGCGCACCAGGGAATTGTCTTCGAAGCACTTGAGGGTGACGATCTCGCCGCCGAATGAATCACGGCCACCGAAGTTGCTGAACATCGGCTCCACCACCTCAACCAGTTCAGGGTAGGCGTCGCACAAGTCCGGGGTGATGTAATGCATGGGTAACTCCTGTCAGGAAAGCTCTGTGATGAGGGTCAACCGCTACGAGGATAGACAGCTTGTCTGAACGGCGGACGTTCCACGCGCGTCGCTTCCTTATATAGCACCTACAGAGCAAAAACATTCTGACCAGCACGTCGCCACCGGCCATCCGGTCCCGGTGTTGAGAATGGGTGCAGCTTAGCGCCAAGTCAGCGCCCAAGGAATGGCTGCGCCGGTGACAATCACGGAGTCGCGATCATGTTCAGCGTTGATTCAGTCTTTACCGCAGCGACATGACGGTTCAGCCAGTCGGCTACGCGCGGCCACACCTGAGTTTGCGCGGCTTTGCTGACCAGCATCGGCACATGGCCGAAATCTTCGCTGAAGCCGTGCTCGCGGCCGAGGACGAGAAATGCCTTGTCGTCGCTGCCGAACCGCTCGAAGAGCTCGCGGCAGGCCCATTCCGGGTCCTGATGATCGCCAGCGCCCGCCACGCACAGCAGTGGGACCGTGACCTGTTGCAGCCCGGCCCACCAGTCCTCCTTCTTGTGCCCGAAGCCGCCGAACAGGCCATGCCAGCGCATGCTTTCCAGAAGGACGCCCATGGGCTCATCTTCCGGGCCGCGCTTGAAGCGGGGGCCTGACACGTGCTCGAAGCGCTTGAGCAGCAGCCGAGCAGCCCATTGCAGCGGTGGCACTTTCAGCGGCCAGTGGCTTCGGGTGACCTGACTGCCGAACAGCGCCACCGAGGCCGCATCGTCCGCCGTCAGGTACTGCCCGCCGAATGCTGCGGCCAGGGTCGTGCCGCCCAGGGAGTGGCCGATCCAGTGGGGCGCCTCGCCGGTCTGCTCGCGCACGAACGCCGCGATGGCCGGCAAATCAAAGCGCGCGTAATCGGCCACACAGTTGGTTTTGTACGCACTGTTGCGCGCCGACAAACCGTGCCCGCGCATTTCCGGGATCCACACATCGAACCCGGCACGGGCCAGGTAGGCGCCCAGGCCGATGCCTTTGGGGGAGTACCAGAATCGTCGATTGGAAAAACTGCCATGCAGCAAGACCACCGGTACGCCCCGGGCATCCGGTGCAGCCACGAGACCCAGCCGGGTGACGGCGATTTCGACGGTAAAGTCCGGGCTGTTGCCGGGTTTCAAACGGTAGACGTCCTCGGTCAGGTCGCCACGACGCTCGGCACTGATCAGGGCCACGGGAAAGAGATGACTGCTGCTTTGCATGGTGCTCTTGCTGGACGCTCTAGGTGGGTGGGGAAATGGCGGTTGGGCGGAACAGCAGGTTGACGCTGCCAGCGCGCCAAAAATCACCCACAAAAAAGGGCGGATTCGTCAAAAACCGCCCTTTGTGGAAGCCGGCCCATGGAAACGGGCCGGCATCTTACTCGATCTGCATCAGGTCGGAGCGTCCTCTTCGGACAGGAAGAACCAGGTCTCCAGTACCGAATCAGGATTGAGAGACACGCTTTCGATACCCTGCTCCATCAGCCAGCGCGCCAGATCCGGATGATCGGACGGGCCCTGGCCGCAGATGCCGATGTACTTGCCGGCCTTGTTGCAGGCCTGAATGGCGTAGGACAGCAGCTTCTTCACCGCAGGATTACGCTCGTCGAACAAGTGGGCGATGATCCCGGAGTCACGGTCCAGGCCCAGGGTCAGCTGGGTCAGGTCGTTGGAACCGATGGAGAAACCGTCGAAGAATTCGAGGAATTCATCGGCCATCAGCGCGTTGGACGGCAGTTCGCACATCATGATCACGCGCAGACCGTTCTCGCCACGGGCCAGACCGTTTTCGGCGAGCAAGTCGATGACCTGGCTCGCTTCGCCCAGGGTGCGGACGAACGGCACCATGATTTCGACGTTGGTCAGGCCCATCTCGTTGCGCACGCGCTTGAGGGCACGGCATTCCAGCTCGAAGCAGTCGCGGAAGTTTTCGCTGATGTACCGCGACGCGCCACGGAAGCCCAGCATCGGGTTTTCTTCTTCCGGCTCGTAAAGCTTGCCGCCGATGAGGTTGGCGTATTCGTTGGACTTGAAGTCCGACAGACGCACGATGACCTTCTTCGGCGAGAACGCCGCCGCCAGGGTGCTGATGCCTTCCACCAGCTTCTCGACGTAGAAACCGACCGGATCGTCGTAACCGGCGATGCGCTTGTCGACGCTTTCCTTGATGTCCTGGGGCAGATTGGCGTAGTTCAGCAGCGCCTTGGGGTGCACGCCGATCATGCGGTTGATGATGAATTCCAGGCGCGCCAGGCCGATACCGGCGTTGGGCAACTGGGCGAAATCAAAGGCGCGATCCGGGTTGCCGACGTTCATCATGATTTTAAACGGCAGATCAGGCATGGCGTCGACAGAGTTCTGCTTGATGTCGAAGCCCAGTTCGCCCTCGAAGATGTAACCGGTGTCGCCCTCGGCGCAGGACACGGTGACGCCCTGACCTTCCTGCAACAGCTCGGTGGCGTTACCGCAACCCACTACCGCCGGGATACCCAACTCGCGAGCGATGATCGCCGCGTGGCAAGTGCGTCCGCCACGGTTGGTGACGATGGCGCTGGCGCGTTTCATGACCGGTTCCCAGTCCGGGTCGGTCATGTCGGAGACCAGCACGTCACCCGGCTGAACCTTGTCCATCTCGGACACGTCCTTGATGATCCGCACCTTGCCGGCGCCGATGCGCTGGCCGATGGCGCGGCCTTCCACCAGAACGGTGCCCTTCTCTTTCAGCAGGTAGCGTTCCATGACATTGGACGAGGTGCGGCTTTTTACGGTTTCCGGACGCGCCTGCACGATGTACAGCTTGCCGTCATCGCCGTCTTTGGCCCACTCGATATCCATCGGGCACTGATAGTGCTTTTCGATGATCATCGCCTGGCGGGCCAGGTTGCTGACTTCCTCGTCGCTGAGGCAGAAACGCGCGCGGTCCGCCAGGTCGACGTCGATGGTCTTGACCGATTTACCGGCCTTGGCTTCTTCGCCGTAGATCATCTTGATCGCCTTGCTGCCCAGGTTTCGGCGCAGGATCGCCGGGCGACCGGCTTCAAGGGTGTTTTTGTGAACGTAGAATTCGTCCGGGTTGACCGCGCCCTGTACGACGGTCTCGCCCAGGCCATAGGCACCAGTGATGAAGACGACATCGCGGAAACCGGATTCGGTGTCCAGGGTGAACATGACGCCTGCGGTGCCGGTTTCAGAACGCACCATGCGCTGCACGCCAGCGGACAGCGCCACCAGCTTGTGGTCGAACCCTTGGTGCACGCGGTAGGAAATGGCGCGGTCGTTGAACAGCGACGCAAACACCTCTTTCGCCGCGCGGATGACGTTTTCGACGCCACGAATGTTCAGGAAGGTTTCCTGCTGGCCGGCGAAGGAAGCGTCCGGCAAATCTTCTGCGGTGGCGGAAGAGCGCACGGCCACGGCGATGTCCGGGTTGCCCGCCGAGAGCTCGGCGAAGGCGGTGCGGATCTCGGCGTTGAGCTTTTCGGGGAATTCAGCCTCCATGATCCACTGACGAATCTTGGCGCCGGTTCTGGCCAGCTCGTTGACGTCGTCGACATCCAGCGCGTCGAGGGCCTGATGGATCTGATCGTTCAGGCCACTCTGCTCAAGGAAATCACGGTAGGCCTGAGCGGTAGTGGCAAAGCCACCGGGGACGGACACGCCCGCACCCGCCAGGTTGCTGATCATCTCGCCGAGGGATGCGTTCTTGCCCCCCACGTGCTCAACATCATGTTTGCCGAGCTTATCGAGGGAAACTACGTACTCTACCAAGGTGATCTCTCCACTAACCGGTTATTGTTGGAAACGCTTTTGGTGCGGGAATCGCGGCGATTGAAAACAGGTAGAATGCGGCCAGTCATGGCCCGCAAGCCGGCCTATCATATCCACAAATTGTCTTCAGCTTAAGGCCCCGGGGCGCAAATGAAACGATCCGCTTTTTTCATCTCCGATGGCACCGGCATTACCGCCGAAACCCTTGGCCAGAGTCTGCTAGCGCAATTTGAAAACATTACATTCAACAAGTTCACGCGCCCCTATATCGACAGCGTCGAGAAGGCGCGGGCCATGGTGCAGCAAATCAACAAGGCGGCCGAGAAGGACGAAGCCCGTCCGATCATTTTCGACACCATCGTGAACCAGGACATCCGCGAGATTCTCGCGACCTCCGACGGCTTCATGATCGATATTTTTTCGACCTTCCTCGCCCCGTTGGAGCTGGAGCTTAGTTCACACTCTTCCTACTCGGTGGGAAAATCCCACTCCATCGGGCACAACTCCAATTACATGGAGCGGATCGAGGCGGTGAACTTCGCGCTGGACAACGACGACGGCGCCAGAACCCATTATTACGACAAGGCCGACATCATCCTGGTGGGCGTGTCGCGCTGCGGCAAGACCCCGACCTGCCTGTACATGGCCATGCAGTTCGGCATCCGCGCCGCCAATTACCCGTTGACCGAAGACGACATGGAGCGTCTGCAGCTGCCCGCCGCACTGAAACTGCACCGGGACAAGCTGTTCGGCCTGACCATCGATCCCGACCGTCTGACTGCGATCCGCCACGAACGCAAACCCAACAGCCGCTACGCCAGTTACGCCCAGTGCGAGTTCGAAGTGCGCGAAGTCGAAGGCCTGTTCCGCCGCGAGAACATCCCGCACATCAACTCCACGCATTTTTCGGTCGAGGAAATCTCGGCGAAGGTGCTGGTGGAGAAAGGCGTCGAGCGGCGGTTTAAGTAGCTGCGCAGCGGCAAGTTTGAAGCTGCAAGCTGCAAGCTGCAAGCTGCAAGCTGCAAGCTGCAAGCTGCAAGCTGCAAGCTGCAAGCTGCAAGCTGCAAGCTGGCCGGAGCAGGCCATGCGCTCCGGTCAGAAGCTGTTGCCCGGCACGCGGACCCAGCCTTCCATCAACACCCGCGCGCTGCGGCTCATGATGGCTTTTTTGACGTGCCATTCGCCGTCGACCAATACCGCTTCAGCGCCGACACGCAGGGTTCCGGAGGGGTGGCCGAAGCGCACGGCACTGCGCTCGCCGCCGCCCGCTGCCAGGTTGACCAGCGTGCCCGGTATCGCCGCCGCTGTGCCTATGGCCACTGCCGCCGTGCCCATCATTGCGTGGTGCAGCTTGCCCATGGACATGGCGCGGACCAGCAGATCGGTGTCTGCGGTGGTGACCCGTTTGCCGCTGGAAGACAGATAATCAGCAGGCGCAGCCACGAACGCCACCTTGGGCGTGTGCTGACGCGTCGCTGCCTCCTCGACCGTGCCGATCAGCCCCATGCGCACGGCGCCATAGGCCCGAATCGTTTCGAACATGCTCAGGGCCTTCGGGTCGCTGTTGATTGCGTCCTGCAGTTCGCTGCCGGTGTAGCCGATGTCCTGGGCATTGACGAAGATCGTCGGGATGCCGGCATTGATCATCGTCGCCTTGAACGTCCCCACGCCCGGCACTTCGAGCTCATCGACCAGATTGCCGGTGGGGAACATCGAGCCGCCAGCGCCCTCCTCGTCCGCGGCAGGGTCCATGAATTCCAGCTGCACTTCCGCCGCCGGAAAGGTCACGCCGTCGAGCTCGAAATCGCCGGTTTCCTGCACCGCGCCGTCAGTCATTGGTACATGGGCGATGATGGTTTTGCCGATGTTGGCCTGCCAGATGCGCACCACCGCCACGCCGTTCTGCGGAATACGCGCCGGGTCGACCAGACCGTTGCTGATGGCGAACGGGCCGACCGCCGCTGACAGGTTGCCGCAATTGCCGCTCCAGTCGACGAAGGGCTTGTCGATGGCGACCTGGCCAAACAGGTAATCGACGTCGTGATCGGCTTTCTCACTCTTTGACAGGATCACCGTTTTGCTGGTGCTCGACGTCGCGCCGCCCATGCCATCGATCTGTTTAGCGTAAGGGTCGGGGCTGCCGATCACCCGCAGCAGCAAGGCGTCACGGGCGGCGCCTGGAGTCCGCGCAGCTTCGGGCAGGTCGCCCCGGAGGAAAAACACGCCCTTGCTGGTGCCGCCGCGCATATAGGTCGCGGGAATCTTGATCTGTGCTGTGGAAGCCATGGAACTGTTCCTTCTGATTCTTTCTTATATAGAGAGCAGAGCGGGCGTCGGCTCAGGCAACGGCCGAGGATTCGAGGAAGTCCTGGGCAAAGCGTTGCAACACGCCGCCGGCCTCGTAGATCAACACCTCTTCCCCCGTGTCGAGGCGGCAGGTCACCGGCACCTCCACACGCTCGCCGTTCTTGCGCTGGATGATCAGCGTCAGCGTGGCACCCGGCGTGCGGGCGCCGATCACGTCATAGGTTTCACTGCCATCAATGCCCAGGGTCAGGCGATTGGTGCCCGGTTTGAATTCCAGCGGCAGCACGCCCATGCCCACCAGATTGGTGCGGTGTATGCGCTCGAAGCCTTCGGCGACGATGACTTCGACACCTGCCAGGCGCACGCCCTTGGCCGCCCAGTCCCGGGACGAACCCTGGCCGTAATCGGCGCCGGCGATGATGATCAGTGGCTGCTTGCGCGCCATGTAGGTTTCGATGGCCTCCCACATCCGCGTGACCTGACCTTCTGGCTCGATCCGCGCGTAGGAACCCTGCTTGACCTTGCCGTTCACCACGACCATTTCATTGAACAGCTTGGGGTTGGCGAACGTGGCGCGTTGGGCGGTCAGGTGATCGCCGCGATGGGTGGCGTAGGAGTTGAAGTCCTCTTCCGGCAGGCCCATTTTGTCCAGGTATTCGCCGGCCGCACTGTCGAGCATGATCGCGTTGGACGGCGACAGGTGATCGGTGGTGATGTTGTCCGGCAGCACTGCCAGCGGCCGCATGCCCCGCAGGGTTCGTTCACCAGCAAGCGCGCCTTCCCAGTACGGCGGTCGACGAATGTAGGTGCTCATCGGGCGCCAGTCGTACAGCGGCGCGACTTTCGGCCCGGTGTCTTCGTGGATGGCGAACATCGGGATGTACACCTGACGGAACTGCTCCGGCTTGACCGAGGCTTTTACCACCTGATCGATCTCGGCGTCGCTTGGCCAGAGGTCTTTCAGGCGGATTTCCTCACCATTCGGGCCAAGGCCCAGCACGTCTTTCTCGATATCGAAGCGGATCGTTCCGGCGATGGCGTAGGCCACCACCAGCGGTGGCGAAGCGAGGAATGCCTGCTTGGCGTAGGGGTGAATGCGCCCGTCGAAGTTGCGGTTGCCCGACAACACCGCCGTGGCGTAAAGGTCGCGGTCGATGATTTCCTGCTGGATCACGGGGTCCAGCGCGCCGGACATGCCATTGCAGGTGGTGCAGGCAAACGCGACGATGCCGAAACCCAGTTGCTCCAGCTCGTCGGTCAGTCCTGCTTCGTCCAGGTACAGGGCGACGGTTTTCGAGCCCGGCGCCAGGGACGACTTGACCCAGGGTTTGCGCGTCAGGCCCAGGCGATTGGCATTGCGCGCCAGCAAACCTGCGGCGATGACGTTGCGCGGGTTGCTGGTGTTGGTGCAACTGGTGATGGCGGCGATGATCACCGCGCCGTCCGGCATTTCGCCCGGGGTTTCCTCCCACGGCGCCGCGATGCCTTTGGCGGCCAGATCGGCGGTCGCCACCCGTGCGTGGGGGTTGGACGGGCCGGCCATATTGCGCACCACGCTGGACAGGTCGAAACGCAGCACCCGCTCGTATTCGGCGGTGACCAGGCTGTCGGCCCAGAGCCCGGTGTGGCGGGCGAATGTTTCGACCAGTTGCACTTGCTGGTCTTCGCGACCGGTCAGCCGCAGGTAATCGATGGTCTGTTGATCGATGCTGAACATGGCAGCGGTGGCGCCGTACTCGGGGGCCATGTTCGAAACGGTCGCGCGGTCGCCGAGGGTCAGCGCGCGGGCGCCCTCGCCGTAGAATTCCAGGTACGCGCCGACGACCTTTTGCTGGCGCAGGTATTCGGTGAGCGCCAGCACCACGTCGGTGGCGGTAATGCCCGGCTGCGGACGGCCCGACAGTTCAACGCCGATGATGTCCGGCAGGCGCATCCACGAGGCGCGGCCGAGCATGACGTTCTCGGCTTCAAGGCCGCCGACGCCAATAGCGACGACGCCCAGCGCATCCACGTGAGGCGTATGGCTGTCAGTGCCGACCAGGGTGTCGGGGAAAGCGACGCCGTTCAGCGTCTGAATCACCGGTGACATCCGCTCCAGATTGATCTGGTGCATGATGCCGTTGCCCGGCGGGATCACTTCGACGTTTTTGAATGCCTGCTTGGTCCAGTTGATGAAGTGGAAGCGGTCTTCGTTGCGGCGGTCTTCAATCGCCCGGTTCTTGCTGAACGCGTCCGGGTCGTAACCCCCGCATTCGACGGCCAGCGAGTGATCGACGATCAACTGCACCGGCACCACCGGGTTGACCTGCGCGGGGTCGCCGCCCATGTCGGCAATGGCATCGCGCAAGCCGGCCAGGTCCACCAGCGCGGTCTGGCCGAGAATGTCGTGGCAAACAACGCGGGCCGGAAACCACGGGAAGTCCAAGTCGCGCCTGCGTTCGATCAGTTGCGTGAGCGAGGCGGTCAGCGTGGTCGGATGGCAACGGCGCACCAGGTTTTCGGCGAGCACGCGGGAAGTGTACGGCAGCGTGGCATAGGCGCCGGGCTTGATCGCATCGACCGCCGCGCGGGCATCGAAGTAATCCAGCGCAGTGCCGGGCAGGGCTTTGCGGTATTCAGTGTTCATCGTCAGGACTCGATCACGGTAGTTTCCAAAAAGCAGGGGGATTGCACTGGCTTTGACTTGAGTACCCGATCCATGGGAGCGAGCTTGCTCGCGAAGAGGCAAGGGCATCCGCTAAATCTTCAGCGGCTGGAATGACGCCTTCGCGAGCAAGCTCGACTCCCACAGGAATCGGTCTTCAGTCAGTGGCCCTGCCCAATCAGCGCTGTTCGATGGGCACGAATTTGCGCTGTTCGACGCCGATGTATTCGGCGCTCGGTCGGATGATGCGGTTGTTGGCGCGCTGTTCAAACACGTGGGAAGCCCAACCGGTCAGGCGCGAGCAGACGAAGATCGGGGTGAACAGCTGGGTCGGGATGCCCATGAAGTGGTACGCCGAGGCGTGATAGAAGTCGGCGTTGGGGAACAGCTTCTTCTGCTCCCACATGGTCTTGTCGATGGCTTCGGACACCGGGAACAACACCGTGTCGCCCACCTCCTCCGCGAGCTTTTTCGACCAGCCCTTGATCACCTCGTTACGCGGGTCGTTGTCCTTATAGATCGCGTGGCCGAAGCCCATGATCTTGTCCTTGCGCTCCAGCATCGCCAACGTGCCCTTCGTCGCTTCTTCGGCGGAGGAAAACTTCTGGATCATCTCCATCGCCGCTTCATTGGCGCCGCCGTGCAACGGACCGCGCAAGGTGCCGATGGCGGCCGTGATGCAGGAAAACAGGTCGGACAACGTCGACGCGCAGACTCTTGCGGTGAAGGTCGACGCGTTGAATTCGTGCTCGGCGTAAAGAATCAGCGAGACGTCCATGACCTTGCGGTGCAGTTCGCTCGGCGCCTTGTCCAGCAGCAGTTTCAGAAAGTGCCCGGCGATGGACACTTCGTCGGTGACGCAGTCGATGCGCTTGCCTTCATGGCTGAAGCGGTACCAATAGCACATGATCGCCGGGAACGCGGCGAGCAGCCGGTCGGTGGAATCGAGCTGCTGGGCGAAGCTGGCTTCGGGCTCGAGATTGCCGAGCATCGAGCAGCCGGTGCGCATCACGTCCATCGGGTGGGTGTCGGCCGGAATGCGCTCCAGCACTTCTTTCAGCGCCTGAGGCAGATCGCGCAGGCCCTGGAGTTTCTTCAGGTAGTCGTCCAGTTGCGCCTGGGTCGGCAGATCGCCGTACAGCAGCAGGTACGCGACTTCTTCAAAACGGGCGTCGGCGGCGAGTTCACGCACGTCATAGCCGCGGTAGGTCAATCCCGCGCCGGCCTGGCCGACGGTGGACAACGCGGTCTGTCCGGCCACCTGGCCTCGCAGGCCTGCGCCGCTCAATACTTTTGCTTCAGCCATTGCTGTCTCCAGTCTTGTAGTTGTGTGGGAATCGGCAATTCTTTTCTGTGTCTTACGCAGCCTTCAGGACAACAAATAGGCCCGTGGGAGCGAGCTTGCTCGCGAAGGCAATAGTCCGGGTAATAGAAGGGGTTCGGATATACCGTCCTCTTCGTGAGCAAGCTCACTCCCACAGTGATCGGGCTTTTCTACGATTTCTTCTGCGCAAACAGCGCGTCGAGCTTCTGCTCGAACGCGTGATAGTCAATGCGCTCGTACAACTCCATGCGCGTTTGCATGGTGTCGATGACGTTCTTCTGCGTGCCGTCGCGACGAATCGCCGTGTAGACGTTTTCCGCCGCCTTGTTCATCGCCCGGAATGCCGACAGCGGGTAGAGCACCAGCGCCACTTCGGCGGACTTCAGCTCGTCGGTGGTGAACAGCGGGGTCGAGCCGAACTCGGTGATGTTGGCGAGGATCGGCGCCTTCACCCGCGAGGCAAACAGCTTGTACATCTCAAGCTCGGTGATCGCTTCCGGGAAGACCATGTCCGCGCCTGCCTCGATGCACGCGGCGGCGCGGTCCAGAGCAGACTCAAGGCCTTCCACTGCCAGCGCATCGGTGCGCGCCATGATCACGAAACTGTCATCGGTTCGCGCATCCACCGCCGCCTTGATGCGGTCGACCATCTCTTGCTGCGAAACGATTTCCTTGCCGGGCCGGTGGCCGCAGCGCTTGGCGCCGACCTGGTCTTCGATGTGCATTGCCGCCGCGCCGAACTTGATCATCGACTTCACCGTGCGCGCCACGTTGAACGCCGAGGCACCGAAGCCGGTGTCGACGTCCACCAGCAGCGGCAGATCGCAGACGTCGGTGATGCGGCGCACGTCAGTGAGGACGTCATCCAGGCCGGTAATGCCGAGGTCCGGCACGCCCAGCGAACCCGCCGCAACACCCCCGCCGGACAGATAAATCGCCTTGAAGCCGGCCCGTTGCGCCAGCAACGCGTGGTTGGCGTTGATCGTACCGACCACTTGCAGCGGATGCTCGCTGGCGACGGCGTCACGGAAGCGTTGGCCGGGAGTGGATCTTGTGGTCATTGTTCACCTCGGGCAGTTGCAGCGTGAAAGTGCTGCTCAATGTTGCGTTTGGACGCGGCAATGTGGCGGCGCATCAACAGCTCGGCCAGTTCGCCGTCACGTTCGGCGATGGCGTCGAGAATACGGTGGTGCTCGGCGAACGCCTGGCGCGGACGATTGGGCGTCGTCGAGAACTGGATGCGGTACATGCGCACCAGTTGGTACAGGTCATCGCAGAGCATCTGGGTCAGGGTGCTGTTACGCGCGCCCTGGATGATCCGGTAATGAAAGTCGAAGTCGCCTTCCTGCTGGTAATAGCCGACGCCGGCCTGAAAGGCGCTGTCGCATTCGTGGGTTTCCAGCACGCGGCGCAGCTCGTCGACTTCTTCGACGGTCATGCGCTCGGCGGCCAGACGACAGGCCATGCCTTCGAGGGATTCGCGAATTTCGTACAGCTCGACCAGTTCGGCATGGCTCAGGGAAACCACGCGAGCGCCGACGTGGGGAACGCGCACCAACAGGCGCTGACCTTCAAGCCGGTGGATGGCTTCGCGCAAAGGCCCCCGGCTGATGCCGTAAGTGCGCGCCAGCTCAGGCTCGGAGATCTTGCTGCCAGGGGCAATGTCGCCTTTGACGATGGCCGCCTGAATGCGACGAAAGACGTTCTCGGACAGCGTCTCGGCGTCCAGCGACGTAGCAGGCAGAGTTTCTGCGGCATCCAACATTGTTGACACCTGATGATCGAATGCCAGCAAATCTAGCGAATGAAGGCCGTTCCGTCAAAGCTAAAAGCCTGATTGTCGACAATCGTCTAATGTAGACACCCTCTGATGAAGCGTCTGACTGTACCTGTCCGCTGCTCCCTTCGCTGGCGTCACAAAGGCTTCATGCTAAGATGCCGCCCGCTGAAGTTCACCCATGCAGGCAACCGACGGCTTGCCCAGGCGCGGCACCTTGGTTCAAACCAAAACCGTATTTCGACGTCAAAGCAGCTCTTTCACCTTTTCATCGCACCTGGACTTATGAGCCGTCACCCCCTTCTCGTTCTCTTATCCCTGTACCTGCCAGGCTTCTTTCTGCCCGGACTTTTTCTTTCCGGGCTTTTTCTGCCCGGCCTGAGCCTGGCCGCTGAAAAGACGGTGTATGGCTTGAACGAGTACGCAGAACTGGCCGACATCGACCTGCAAGTCGCCGCCAAGCTGGACACCGGCGCGAAAACCGCCTCCCTGAGTGCCCGCGACATCAAGCGTTTCAAGCGCAATGGCGAATCCTGGGTGCGTTTTTACCTGGCCATCGACGATGCCCACGAACACCCCATTGAACGCCCCCTGGCCCGGGTCAGCAGGATCAAGCGGCGTGCGGGGGATATCGACGCCGATGACGACAGGAAATACACCGCCCGCCCGGTCATCAGCCTGGGTGTGTGCATGGGCAGCGCGCTGCGCACCATAGAAGTGAACTTGACCGACCGCAGCGCATTCCAATACCCGCTTTTGATTGGCTCCGAAGCCCTCAAGCACTTCGATGCGCTGGTCGATCCAAGCCTGAAATACGCAGCAGGCAAGCCCGCCTGCGTCACCGATGCTCAAACCGCAGAGTAACAACATGCGCTCTCTTACCCTCCATCTGAAAATCCTGATCGCGACCCTCGTCACGCTGGGCATCGCGATCACGGCTTATCAGATATTGGCACTCGGCATTCCGGTGACCGAAGACGAAACCGACGACCTGTGGAACATCGACGCCAAGGTCGAGTTCATCGCCAACCCGAAGGACACGGTCAAGGTACAAATGTACGTGCCGCCCCTTTCGCGGGATTACATCAGCCTCAACGAAAGCTTCATCTCCAACAACTATGGCGTGAACGTCAATCGCGCCGATGGCAACCGCAAGGTGACCTGGTCCGCACGCCGGGCCAACGGCAATCAGACGCTTTACTACCGGCTGGTATTGACCAAGCGCTACAGCGGCGAGAAAGCCAAGATCAAAGGCCCGATCTTCCGCGACAGCATCGTTGTAGAAGGCCCGGAAAAAATCGCCGCCGACGCACTGCTCGCGCCGATCCGGCAGCACTCGGCCGACGTCGAAACTTTTGTCAGCGAAGCCATCAAGCGCGTCAATAACCTGAGCGATGACAACGTCAAGCTGCTGCTGGCCGGCGATACGTCGGTGCAGAACAAGGCGCGGATCACCGAAACGCTGCTGTCCATCGCCCACGTGCCGGTGGAGAAAGTCCACACGATCCGTCTGGTTGCCGATCAGCCGCAGTCACCCGAACTGTGGCTGCGCAGTTTCAATGGCAAGGACTGGCTGTATTTCAATCCGGAAACCGGCGAGGCGGGCCTGCCCCAGGACCGACTGCTGTGGTGGACCGGCAATGACAACCTGATCTCCGTGGAGGGTGGCAAGAAGGCCACTGTGAGCTTCAGCCTGAACAACAGCGAGATGAACGCCATTCGCCTGGCCAAGCTGACCGACGAAAGCACCGACGCCGACTTCCTCGAATACTCGCTGTACAGCTTGCCGCTGCAAACCCAGCAGACCTTCATGATCATGGTAATGATCCCGATCGGCGTGCTGGTGATCCTGATCCTGCGCAACCTCGTAGGCCTGCAGACCCTCGGGACCTTCACCCCGGTCCTGATCGCGCTGGCGTTCCGCGAGACACAGCTGGGCTTCGGCATCGTGTTGTTCACCATCATCACCGCGCTGGGCCTGTCCCTGCGCTCGTACCTCGAACACCTCAAGCTGCAAATGCTGCCGAGGCTGTCGGTGGTGCTGACCTTCGTGGTGGTGCTGATTGCCGCCATCAGCCTGTTCAGCCACAAGCTGGGCCTTGAGCGCGGGCTGTCGGTGGCGCTGTTCCCGATGGTGATTCTGACCATGACCATCGAACGCCTGTCGATCACCTGGGAAGAGCGCGGCGGCGGCCATGCGATGAAAGTCGCCATCGGCACGCTGTTCGCGGCGTCGCTGGCGCACGTCATCATGAGCATTCCGGAGTTCATCTACTTCGTGTTTACCTTCCCGGCCATCCTGCTGATTCTGGTGGGCTTCATGCTGGCGATGGGGCGTTATCGCGGGTATAGGCTGACCGAGCTGATTCGCTTCAAGGCCTTCCTCAAGGAAGACGCCGAGCGGGAAACCCCCAAATGATCGGCTGGTGGAAAACCTGGAAGGCGCTGGAAGCCAAGGGGATCATGGGCATCAACCGGCGTAACGCCGACTACGTGCTCAAGTACAACAAGCGCAGCCTCTACCCCATTGTGGATGACAAGATCATCACCAAGGAGCGGGCCATCGCCGCCGGCATTCATGTGCCCGAGCTGTACGGGATCATTTCCACCGAAAAGGAAATCGACAAGCTCGACGCGATCATCGGCGGGCGCAGTGATTTCGTCGTCAAGCCGGCCAAGGGCGCAGGCGGCGACGGCATCCTGGTGATTGCCGACCGGTTCGAAGAGCGCTTCCGCACGGTCTCCGGGCGCATCATCAGCCACGACGAAATCGAGCACCAGATTTCCAGCATCCTCACCGGGCTGTATTCCCTGGGCGGCCACCGCGACCGGGCGCTGATCGAATACCGGGTCACGCCGGATCAGATTTTCAAGAGCATCAGCTACGAGGGCGTCCCGGACATTCGCGTGATCGTGCTGATGGGTTATCCGGTGATGGCCATGCTGCGCCTGCCCACCCGGCAGTCTGGCGGAAAGGCCAACCTGCACCAGGGCGCCATCGGTGTCGGCGTCGATCTGGCCACTGGCCTGACGCTGCGCGGCACCTGGTTGAACAACATCATCAGCAAGCACCCCGACACCACCAATGCGGTGGATGGCGTGCAACTGCCGAACTGGGACGGTTTCATGAAGCTTGCGGCAGAGTGCTACGAGCTGTGTGGCCTGGGTTATATCGGCGTGGACATGGTGCTGGACCAAGACCGCGGGCCGCTGATTCTGGAGCTCAACGCCCGGCCGGGGCTGAACATCCAGATCGCCAACGACTGCGGGCTGACTCACCGGACATTGGCGGTGGAAAAGCGCCTCGAAGAGCTGGCGGCGGACGGTGCTCAGGAGAGCGCGGAAGAGCGAGTCAAGTTTGCCCAGGGGTTGTTTGGGCACGTTTGATCGTATTTCTGTTGATCACGATATTTGATGCTCCCCTGACCCATTGCTGGCGCTCACACCGGCCTCTTCCCGGCTGAAGCCAGTCCTACAGGCACCGCGCGCATTTCGTAGGACCGGCTTTAGCCGGGAAGGCGTCAGGCGTCACACCGCAGAACTCCAGCCGAAAGTCGCCACCCACAACCCCCCGGCCACATGAAGATTCACCCCATGCGGCATCCCGTCCCTAGAGAACCCTCGCCCATCGCTGTATAGTTTTTTACATACCGAAACAATGAGCAACAGATGTCCTCTCCCAAGCTGCACCCCACTCTGTTACTCAGCCTGCTGGCCTTGATCGCAACGGCCATCTGCGCGCTGTTGCTGGGTCGCTATCAAATCTCAATCCACGAATTCCTGATGTTCATCGCAACGATGCTGGGCATCAGCGACATGCCCGCCCAGCGCTACGACCTGCTGCACAGCCTGGTCATCGAGGCGCGCCTGCCCCGGGTGATCGCCGCCGTGCTGGTGGGCGCCGGGCTTTCGGTTTCGGGCGCCGCGTATCAGGGCGTGTTCCGCAATCCGCTGGTGTCGCCGGGTTTGCTCGGCGTGTTGAGCGGTTGTGCGTTCGGCGCTGCGCTGGGGATCATCTGGCACCTGCCGCCCCTGGCCATTGCGCTGGTGGCGTGCGTGACCGGGCTCATCGCCGTGGCGGTCGGTCTTGGCATCGCCCACATGTTCCAGACCCGCTCCATCCTGCTGCTGGTGCTCGGCGGTATCGTAGCGAACGCCCTCTTCACCTCGCTGCTGTCCATCGCCCAATACATGGCCGATCCGGTCGATCAGTTGCCGAGCATCGTCTACTGGCTGCTCGGCAGCCTCAGCGCCGTGGATGTGCAAGCACTGTGGATCATCGGCCCGATTCTGAGCGTGGCCATCGTGTTGTTGAGTCTGACCGGGCGCGCCATCGATGCGCTGTCCCTGAGTGATGACGAGGCGCTGAGCCTGGGCGTGCCGGTCGAGCAGATTCGTGGCGGCCTGATCGTGCTGACCACGCTGATCTGCGCACTCACTGTGAGTCTGGCGGGGATGGTCGGCTGGATAGGTCTGTTGATCCCGCACCTGGCGCGGCTGCTGGTCGGCCCCGGCAACACGCGCCTCCTGCCCCTCAGCGCCTGCCTGGGCGGGATTTTCCTGCTGGCGGCTGACGGCGTCGCTCGCAGCGTGTCGGCGGGCGAAATTCCCCTCGGCATCATCACCGAACTGTTCGGCGCGATCGCCTTTGTGCTGGTGTTGCATCGCGTGCGCAAGGGCTGGCTATGAAGCGCTTGCAGGCCCGCCAACTCAGCTATCGAGTCGGCGACCGCGTGATTCTCGACAACATCTGCCTGGACATAAAAGCCGGTGACAACATCGCGCTGCTGGGGGCCAACGGCGCCGGAAAAAGCACGTTGATGAAACTGCTGCTGGGGTTGCTGGCGCCCCACACCGGCGAGGTGCTGATCGACGGTCAACCAATGCGCGCGATGAAGCGCCGCGCCGTGGCCCGGCAGATTGCCTACGTGCCGCAGAGCCATGTCCCGAGCTTCCCGTTCCGCGTCGCCCACATCGTCGGCCAGGGCCGATTGCCCACGGTCGGACTGGGCCATGGGCCGAGCCGCGACGACAAGGCCTCTGTGCAGCAGGCCCTGACCGACTTGGGCATCCTGCAAATGAGTGAACGGCCGTACACCGAGCTGTCCGGTGGCGAGCGTCAGTTGGTGCTGATCGCCCGGGCCATGGTCCAGCGCGCCAATATCATCGTGCTCGACGAGCCGGTCACCGGGCTCGACTACGGCCACCAGTTGCGCCTGCTGGCCTTGCTCAAGCGCCTCGCCGCCCAAGGCATCAGCATTCTGTCCAGCACCCATCGCCCTGAACACGCCCTTGCCTCGGCCAATCGCGTGCTGGTCCTGCACGAAGGCCGACTCATCGCCGACGGCGCGCCCCACGACGTCATCGACAGCGCCCTCATGGCGCGTCTTTACCAAGTCGCCGTCGAGCAGATCGACACCAACGGCCACCGCTTTTTTATTCCTTGCTGAGTGTTTACATGACCCGATTCTTCCCATCGCGCCTGGCCTTCGCGCCGCTGTTGTTTGGCGGCTTCGCTCAGGTCAGCCTGGCGCAAGAAATGACCCTGGCGCCCCTGGACATCAGCGCCGAACAGTCGATTGCCGATCAGGCGCGGGAGAAGTCGGCGACCCTCGGCCCGATGGGTGAACGCAGGCTACTGGACACGCCCTATTCCATCAGCGTGCTGTCGTCGGAGCTGATCGACAGCCAGCAGCTGAAAAGCTTCAAGGACATCATCCGCTATATGCCCTCGGTGCAGGCCGACGGCGCCCGGCCGCAAACCCGGGGGCTGCAGGGCAGCGTGGTGCAGAACAGCCGGCTGGACGGCCTCAATGTGGTCTCGACCACCGACTACCCGGCCGAGCAACTGGGCGGCGTCGAAGTGCTGAGCGGGCTGTCGGGGTCGCTGTATGGCCCGGCGAATCCGGCCGGCACCTTCAACCTGCTGTCGAAACGCCCGACGGATTTCACCCGTAATCGGGTGACGATCGGCGTAGGCACCGGGCTGACCTGGCTCAAGGCCGCCGACCTGAGCGGCCCGTTCGACCCGGACGGCAAGATCAAATACCGCCTCAACGTGGCCGACGAACAGGGCCACAGTTATGCCCCCGGCAGCACGTTGCGCAGGCAGCTGGTCAGCCTCGCCACGGACTTCCAGATCAGTGACGACAGCGTCATCGAAACCAACGTCAGCCACTACAACTACCTGTCCAAGGGCCTGCCGGGCAAGTTTGCCGTCGCCTCGGGCGTGACGCTGCCCCACGCGCCGGACCCGACTCGCAGCAACCTCGGGCAGAATTATTCTGGCGACAACAACACCACGGACACCACCAGCGCGCACTTCAAGCACGACTTCGACGGCAACTGGAAACTCGACATCGGCGCGCTTCGGCAGATCGCCGACCGCGAGTCCACCGCAGTGACCAACACGCTGATCAACAACGCGGGCACCTATCGCGGCTCAGTGGCGAGCGCCACCGCCAGCCGCTTCACAATCAACAGCTATCTGGCCAACCTCAACGGCAGCGTCTACACCGCCGGCATTCGCCATGATTTGACCGTCGGTGTCACCGGCTTCGACTGGGACAACTACAACCCAGTGGCCGGCGGCACGAAAACCCTGGGCAGCGCGTCACTGAGCAACCCGGTCGCCTTCGACGAGCCTGACTTCCCCGACTTCACCGACCGCTACCACTCCGCCAACGCCCGCCAGCGTTCCTTCGTGCTGGGCGACACCCTGACATTCACACCGAAATGGAGCCTGATGGTCAGCGGCAGCCAGAGCCGTCTGACCGCCGACAACTATTCTCAAGCGGGCGTCCACACGTCATCCCGGGACTCGGGCATCAGCACGGCAAGCAGCGTCATGTACAAGCCGGTGGACGACCTGACGCTGTACCTGACCTACGCCGACAGCCTGCAACAGGGCGACAGCGCCGCGGCCGGCAGCAGCAACGCCGGGGCGATCCTGTCGCCGTACCGAAGCCGCATGTGGGAGCTGGGCGGTAAATGGGTGGCGCGCGGGGTCAACCTGTCGCTGGCGGCGTTTCAGATTAAACGCCCCTTCGCCTACACCCGGCCGGATAACGTCTATGCCGTGGCGGGGGATCAGCGCAATCGCGGGGTGGAATTCCTCGCCGACGGTGACCTGACTCAAAATCTCAAGATGTTCGGCGGCATCACCTGGCTGGACCCGAAACTGCTGTCCACTGGCAACGAAAGCACGGAAGACACGCGCATTGTCGGGTTGTCGCGAGTTACCGCCAGCCTGTTAACCGAATACCGCATCGATCAGGTGCCGGGCCTCGCGGTCAACCTGAACGCCCGTTACGCCAGCGCCCGCCCCACTGACGACAGCAACGATCACTGGGTGGGCAGCTACAAGACCTTCGACGCCGGGGCCAGCTACAGCACCCGGTTGATGAAGCGCGACACGGTCTACCGGCTCGAAGTCACCAACCTGGCCAACGAACGCTACTGGACCAACATCGTCCCCGGCGGGCTGAACGGCTACACCGGTGCCGGACAAGCCAGCGCCACACCGGCCGCGCCGCGTATGGTGCAGGCGTCGATTCAGGTGGACCTGTGAACGTGCGGCGGGTCGGCATGCGCGGTTTGTTGAGCGGTGTGCTGCTTGTCAGCCTGAGTGCGAGCGTCGTGGCAGGCGATGGCGGCAACAACGCGCCGGCCAGCGCGCGTGAATCCAGACAGGTGCAGGACGACAGCGGTCAACCGGCGAACGTGTCGGCCGAACCCGCGCGCATCGCCGACGCCTGGTACGCCCATCATGTGCTGCTGATGACCCTGGGCGCCGGTTCGCGCATTGTCGCGACGGTCAACCATCCCGAAAGCCAGCCGTGGATGTTCAAGGTCCTTCCGGCGCTCAACCAGGCCACGGCCATCGAGGGCACCGCGCTCAATGCCGAGACCTTGCTGGCCGAGCACGTCGATCTGGTGTTCACCGCCCTCGGCGATCGGCAGGCCGTCGCCTACCGCCAGCTCGGCCTGCCGGTCATGCAGATGGGCTACACCGACCTGGCCGGGCTGAAACGCTCAATGCTGAACACCGCCAAGGCCCTCGGCGGTGCGGAACCCACTGCGCGCGCCCTCGCCTACAACGGGTTTCTGGATCAGCAGCTGGCAGCGGTCAATCACGTAGTCGCCGATATCCCGACTGAGCAAAGGCCCAAAGTGCTGCACATCGCGTCGGTCAATCCGCTGAAAGTGGACGGCGCCGATACGCTGATCGACGACTGGATCAAGATCGCCGGAGGCCGCAATGCCGCGACGGGGCTCAAGGGCAATCTGCAGATTGTGTCGGCCGAGCAATTGCTCGCCTGGCAGCCGGATGTCGTCATTCTCGCAGCCAACGCAGGCCGGCTGGATCAGGCCGCGCAACCGCAACTGCTGAACCAGCTTGAGGCCGTGCGCAACGGGCGCGTGCTGCGTAACCCGGCCGGGGTTTTCCCGTGGGATCGGTACGGCACCGAAGTGGCGCTTCAGGTTGCCTGGGCCGCGCAGCAGTTACATCCCGCGTTGTTTCCGGACGTGGACATGGCGGCTCAGACAATGGACTTTTACCGGCGCTTTTTCGATTTCCTGCTCACGCCTGACGACGCCCGCAGAATTCTGCACGGCGAGCCGCCGGTGACTGCGCCTTCCCCCTAGGACTCGCCCTTGGGGAAGACTACAATCGCCGTCCTCGCGCACTGACTGATCCACGCCTCGCATGCCAACTTGCTCCGTACATCCATTGCCCTATCACGCCGACCCCAGCGGTTACTTCGCCCGCGTGCGCGTTGCCCCGGGCGCCGTGCTGCTGGACAGCGGTCGTCCAACCGCGGATCGTGGCCGCTTCGATCTGCTCAGCGCCTGGCCGCTGGACACCCTGCAGCCGGTGGCGGAAGAATCCGGCCCGGCCTTTCTTCAGCGCCTGCGTGAATCACTGGCGCGCCTCGGTGAAGCCGACCTGCCCGAGCACAGCGCACTGCCGTTCGCCGGTGGGTTGATCGGTTATCTGGCGTACGACTTCGGCCGTCTGTTCGAACCTCTTCCCGATCAGGCCATCGACGACTTGCACCTGCCCTCGGCCCGGCTGGGGCTCTACGCCTGGGCACTGATCAGCGATCACCACGAGCACACCAGCCAGTTGGTGTTTCATCCAGCCCTTGATCAGGCCGAACGCCAGCGCCTGATCGCGCTGTTCGAGCAACCGGTGGCGCAACCGGACTCATCGTTCACGCTGACAACGCCCTTTGCACCGGACATCGATGCCGAGCAGTACCGGCAGGCCATCGAGCGGATTCACGCCTACATTCAGGCCGGCGACTGCTATCAGGTCAATTTCGCCCAGCGCTTTCGCGGTCAGTACATCGGTGATCCGTGGGCGGCGTATCAAGCGCTGCGAGTGGCTTGCCCCACGCCGTTCGCCGGGTTTTTAACGTTGCCAGGAGGCGACGCAGTGTTGAGCCTGTCACCGGAGCGATTCGTCAAAGTCAGTCAGCGTCAGGTCGAGACCCGGCCGATCAAGGGCACGCGGCCGCGCGGGCGGGATGCCGATGAGGACGCCGCATTCGCTCGGGAATTGCTCGCCAGCGACAAAGACCGCGCCGAAAACCTGATGATCGTCGACCTGCTGCGCAACGATCTGGGGCGAACCTGCCGCATCGGTTCAGTGAAGGTGCCGGAGCTGTTCAGTCTCGAGAGCTATCCCAACGTGCATCATCTGGTCAGCGCCGTCACCGGCGAACTCGCCGACGGCAAGGACGCGCTGGACCTGATTGGTGGCAGTTTTCCCGGCGGCTCGATCACCGGTGCACCGAAGATCCGCGCGATGCAGATCATCGACGAACTGGAGCGCAATCGTCGGGCGCTGTATTGCGGTTCGTTGATGTACCTGGACGTGCGCGGCAGCATGGACAGTTCCATCGCCATCCGCAGCCTGCTGGCCAAAGACGGCCAGATGGCCTGCTGGGGTGGGGGTGGCATCGTCGCCGATTCGCAGTGGGAGGCGGAATATCAGGAGACCTTCACCAAAGTGCGGGTGTTGATGGAGACGCTTGAGGGGTTGTGAGCCGCGTGGCGGGTGCGGATGGACCGACTCTCGATTGCGCAGACACCGCGCCGTTGGACGGCGAACACGGTCCATGTGGGAGCAAGCTTGCTCACGAAGAAGTCGGTACATCCGCTAAATTGCTACCGGCAGGAATGCAGTCTTCGCGAGCAAGCTCGCTCCCACAGGATCGTGGGTCGCCTCAGGATCTCGGCCGGTTCGTTGGACGTGTGGGAGTGAGGTTGAACTGGTCAAGTGATTCTGGACACCCATTTAGGTTTTCAAGCAGCCGCTCGCTCCGCAGCTACAGGCGAACAGTAGCCGTTGTAGCTGTGGGG